>CAJUGJ010000003.1 GCA_910586015.1 uncultured Lachnospiraceae bacterium | reverse complement strand
CCTCGACACTACGGGTATGAACCGTATGCTCTAGCCAACTGAGCTACTTCGCCAAAATATTAGTATGGGACCTATAGGGCTCGAACCTATGACCCTCTGCTTGTAAGGCAGATGCTCTCCCAGCTGAGCTAAGATCCCATATCATGAATATGTAGTGTATTGTATCAAATTGCAAATAAATTGTCAAGTTAAAAATTTAATAAACTATGAGAAACGCAAGAATAAAAAATATATTCTTGCATTTCTCTTGAGTTATAACTTTACCATTTTGTCTTTATTTAACGAAAGTAATCTACTCCACTTTCAAAAATATATTGATTTTGTTCTCCTATAATATTGATTGCTACATGATCGCCAATTCGTTCCGAATGTGCCATTTTACCTAGAACTCGACCGTCTGGACTGGTAATTCCTTCGATTGCAAAATAAGAACCATTTGGATTAAAGTCTTCGTTCATTGTTGGATTCCCATTGAGGTCAACATATTGTGTTGCAATTTGTCCACTTTCTTTTAATTTTTTTAACCACTGCTCACTTGCTACAAAACGCCCTTCTCCATGAGAAGCTGGAATAGCATAAATTCCACCTAATTTTGCTCTCATCAACCAAGGTGACTGATTCGTTACCACTTTTGTATAGACTGACTTAGAAATATGACGACCAATATGATTTGTAGTCAAAGTTGGGGAATCTTCTGTCTGTGGTCTGATTTCTCCATAAGGAACTAAGCCCAATTTAATAATTGCCTGAAATCCATTACAGATTCCAAGAATTAGTCCATCTTTTTTCTTTAATAGATCATTGACTGCATCACTGATTTTAATATTTCGAAAAGCTGTTGCAATAAATTTGCCTGAACCGTCTGGTTCATCTCCTGCAGAAAAACCTCCCGGAAACATTAAAATTTGAGCCTGTTGGATAGCTTGTTCAAATGCTCTTACGGATTCTTTTATGTTTCTTTCATCCAAATTTTTAAAAACAACTGTAGTTACATTTGCTCCTGCACGTTCAAATGCCCTTAATGTATCGTATTCACAATTTGTTCCCGGAAAAACAGGAATAAAAACATTTGGTCTTGCTATTTTATTTTTAGCAGTATAAACAGTCTTTGCATCATAAAAAGCTGTTTTTTTGTGAGCAGTTTTTTCTTCCTTATCTGCTCCAGAACTCGTTGGGAATACCGATTCTAATGGCTTTGTCCATGCGTCTAATGCCTCTTTTAATGTCAAACTTGTTTCTCCACAACAAATGATTGGTTCTGATATTACTTCTCCAAAATAATCATAATCCAGCCCCATTTCATCTAAAACGGCAAGATCTTGTTTTGTCATTTCTACAATAATTGAACCTGGATCTGGCAAAAACCATATACTATTTTCTCGATCATTATGCAGTTTGACACCTAATTTATTTCCAAATGCCATCTTGCTAATCGCTTCCGCAATTCCTTTTGCTCCAATGACATAGGCAGAACATATTATCTTACGACGCATTAAAGTAGTAATATTGGTGTATAGAGTTTTTACTTTTTCATAGTCAGGAAGTTCATAGGAGTCTTTTTTTACTTCAAAATGAACAAGAATATTTCCTGCCTGTTTTAACTCTGGAGTGATTACCTCCTCTGTTTTTGCAATATCTACAGCGAAGGATACTAAAGTTGGTGGTACGTCGATTTCATTAAAGCTACCTGACATACTGTCTTTTCCACCAATAGATGGAAGCCCTAACTTAATTTGTGCATCATACGCTCCAAGTAATGCTGCAAGTGGTTCACCCCAGCGTTTTGGATCTGTTCCAAGACGGCGGAAATATTCTTGGAAAGTAAAACGGATCTTTGTAAAATCTCCACCTGCTGCAACAATTTTTGCCACAGAGGCAAGAACTGCATAAACAGCTCCGTGAAATGGACTCCAACTAGATAGATATGGATCATATCCATAGCTCATCATTGTTACTATATCACAAGAACCATGTAGCACTGGTAATTTTGCAGCCATAGTTTGAATTGGAGTAAGCTGATACTGCCCCCCATATGGCATTGTCACAGTAGAAGCACCAATGGAAGAGTCGAACATTTCTACCAACCCTTTTTTAGAACAGACATTTAAGTCTGATAACATGGTAAGCCATTGTTCCTTCAAATCATTCGAAGACTTTTGTTTCGATTCTTCATAAGTTGGATAAGAAGCTCCACTTTTAAAATAACTTTCTTCTTTATTTGGTATTGTAACAACTGCTTTTGCTTCTTGATGTGCTCCATTGGTATCTAAAAAAGCTCTCGAAATATCGACGATTACTTTTCCTCTCCACTGCATAACAAGTCTTGGTTCTTTTGTTACTTCTGCAACAGCAACTGCCTCTAAATTTTCCTCTTCTGCAAAAAGTAACATCTGATCTACATCTTTTGGAGCAACAACAATAGCCATTCTCTCTTGGGATTCTGAAATAGCAAGTTCTGTTCCATCTAATCCTGCATATTTTTTTGGTACTTTATCCAGATCGATTTTAAGTCCCGGTGCTAATTCTCCAATCGCAACGGACACCCCGCCTGCTCCAAAATCATTACATTTTTTGATCAGTCTACTGACTTCTTTACGACGGAATAATCTTTGAAGTTTACGTTCGGTTGGTGGATTTCCCTTTTGTACTTCTGCCCCACATGTATGAATGGATTCTGTAGTATGTACTTTTGAGGATCCTGTGGCTCCACCACAACCATCTCTTCCGGTTCTTCCTCCTAAAAGTAAAATAATATCTCCCGGATCGGAATTTTCTCTAATAACATTCTTTCTTGGAGCAGCTCCCATAACTGCACCAATCTCCATTCGCTTTGCTACATAATTCGGATGATAAATTTCATCTACTAATCCAGTTGCAAGTCCAATCTGATTTCCATAAGAACTATATCCTTTTGCTGCTCCTGTAACAATTTTACGTTGTGGAAGTTTTCCTTTTAATGTATCTTTTAATGGAACAGTAGGATCTGCTGCTCCTGTAACACGCATTGCTTGATAGACATAACCTCTTCCTGAAAGTGGATCTCGAATTGCTCCACCTAAGCAAGTAGCTGCTCCTCCAAATGGTTCAATTTCTGTTGGATGGTTATGGGTTTCATTTTTAAAGAAAACTAGCCATTCTTCTGTTACTCCTTCTATCTCTACTGGAACAATGATGGAACAGGCATTGATTTCGTCTGAAACTTCCATATCTTCCAACTTGCCCTCTGCCCGAAGTTTTTTCATTCCCATCAGTGCAATATCCATTAGGGAAACATATTTATCACTTCTTTTTTGATATAATTCTTTCCGATCGGAAACATATTTATCATACGCATCTTTTATCGGTTTTTGATAGGTACCTTCTTCAAAAGAAACGTCGGTTAATTCTGTTAAAAATGTTGTATGACGACAGTGATCTGACCAATATGTATCCAATACTCTTATTTCTGTCATAGAAGGATCGGTGTGTTTTTCTGTCTTAAAATAGTTTTGAATATGTAAAAAATCCTGAAAAGTCATAGCAAGTCCTAAAGAATCATATAACTTTTTCAATTCATCTTCCTTCATATCTAAAAATCCTTCTAAGATTGCAACATCAGCAGGACTTTCAAAAACGGTTGCCAAAGTTTCTAGCTTTTTTTCTCCTGTCTGTCTGGAATCAACTGGATTAATACAATATGACTTTACACGTTCAAAATCTTCTTCCGATAATTCTCCTTCTAAGACATAAGTAACTGCCGAGCGAATTAAAGGTTCTTCACTCTCTTTTAATAATTTTACACACTGCTCGGCAGAATCTGCCCTCTGATCAAACTGTCCCGGAAGATATTCTACAGAAAAAATATGTTCTTTTTCTGATATTGGAAAATTTTCTTCATATAAAAAGTCTACTGGAGGTTCAGAAAAGATTGTTCCCAATGCCTTTTGATAGGTTTCTTCACTGATATTTTCTACATCATAGCGAATTAACACACGAACACCAGACAAATTTTTCAGTCCCAAATAATTTTTTAGTTCTTCTTTCAGTTCCTTTGCTCGAACTGCATAAGGAGGCTTTTTTTCCACATAGATTCTTTTTACATCAGCCATACTAATCCCCATTTCTGTGCTGCTTTATCTATTATGTATTTTTACTTAGCGATTTTGTGGCAAGCAGCACAAAGACACAAATCACTTTAGCCCTCATTATAACATAGTTTACAAAAGAAAAAAATGAAAAAATAGTAGCTAACTCAAACTTCTCTTTTGACTTCAGGATGATAGATAATCCGTCGAAAATCACTATCTAATGTATCCATATCCCCTAAATAACAGCGTTCATGTTCTGGCACTTTTTCATAGGCATCTTTTAATAACTGGCGATTTCTTTCACAGGGATTTCTTAAATACTGATAATAATAACTCTCACAGATATCATAGGCTATTGGCTGTTTTGTCAACTCTAGTCCAATCTGTTCAATCTCTTTTATCTTTTCCTTTGAATTAACTGCATGGATTAATTTTCCATAAACCCTTCCTAAATCCCCCAAATTAAACCATGCAGAATCTTTTTGTTCTGCAAATAATTTCCCTTCTGCAAACATCTTTTGAATTTCTTCTAAGGTTTTATATTCTCCTTCTTCCTTATCCAATTCGAAAGTTCCATCTTCATATGCTGTTATCTGTGCAAGTTCAATATTTTGTGTTTTATCAGAAGAATAAAAAACCCATGTACTTTTTCCATCCAATGTAAAGTATCCTATCGAATGTTGTACTTTAAATGGTTTCCCTTTTGCATTCCAGCCTACACGATGCCTTTCCCACTTTTGTTTTTGTTCCTCTGTTTCTACATAAAGACCTTCTAATTTGTGGTTCATCATATGAACTAAATGTTCTAAATATTTATAATACTCTTTTTCATTAAATGAAAATTCTGATTTCTCTACTAAGATAGTTGCAAGCCCAAAGATACTGATTTTTTCTCCTTCTGGAACTTGGCAAACCAGCCAACGGCGTTCTAAATCTTTGCGAAGTCCTGTAAAATCAATTCTATGCCAACAATCAAAACTTCCATCTTCATAAACTGGCATTTCAAAAACATGGTATCCTCCATTTCGGATAATTCCAACTGTACTGACTCCCTCAATTTTTCTTTTGTTGTAGATCTGTTTCATTCATTCTCTCCTCTTTTCTGCCTATCAAAACTTTCTAGTCCTTTTAGAACTCGTCTTAACTCCTCTCGAACTTCCATTAAAGCAAAGCCTAATAAATTGATTCCCTTCCAATGTTCTGGTTGAACTGCTTCTTTCTTATCCTCTGCAAGTCCAATACCCCAAATCCTATCATAAGGACTTGCTTCTACCAAAATCGTATCTTTTGTTTTATTCAAAAAATTCCACAGTCTCTTATTTTGTGAAAATTTATAATAATTTCCATTTAATACAATCGAATAGCGACAAGCTTGCCAAACGTCTTCTTCAAATCCTTCTACTTTACGACCTAATGCTTTTATTTTTCCAGGAACATTACAATGTAAAATTTTTTCTTCTATCTTTTTATCACCAAATAATCTTGCCTTTTCTGCCATCATATATTGTTCCATACAACAATATGTTATAGTATCTACTTGGAAATCTTCCATCCACCACTGACTTAGACAACTCTTTGTAATTCTTCCATTTTTATCTGGAGTTGCTCCCCAAAAATGGAGATATCTTTTTGACATACCATTTCCTACATCCTTTAGCAAATCAGAATAGGAATAAGATGGAATACCATCTTTATTCCAAAAAGTAACGGAATGAAATTCATTAACATATCCAAAATCTTCTTCAGGCTCTTCTTCGGATTCTTCCCAAAGTCCTCCCCACTTCCACATCTTTGGTTCTGGAAATTGTTTTATATAATCTTGTTGTTCCTCTAAAGGTAAACTTTTCAACCATTTTAACCATTTTAAACGATACGATTCTCCTACCCCCATCCGCCATCCAATGGAAGATGGACTAATCCAGCGATATTCTAACCAACAAGGTAACATTTGTTCATTTAATTTCGATTTCATTATTTTTTTCCTTTCGTGAATCTTTCTTTTATTATAAACGTTTTATGATATATTCGCAAGAGAAAACAAATCATCAGGAAATTTTCTCCGTTCTAGGAAAAAGTATCTGTACAATCTAAAATTTTTATAGTACAATAAACAGGTACATTTCTATTTTGTAAATATCATCAAGTCTTTTGGAGGAGATCAATCATGCTTTATTCACTTTTTGACAGTTCTTTTACAAAAGGAATTGCCTTTACCGGTCTTTTGCTTGGATTTTTATTAACCTGTATGTTACTTAAAGTTCTTCAGACAGTTCTTCCAAGAGATGGCGGACGGGCATTTGCAGTCAACGGTGTTTTATCTCAGGGAAAGCCACGAGGAGCGGGTATCGTTTTTATTCTTGTTTTTTCCTTTTTAGCTCTTTTTTTTGTTCCAATTAGTGAAGACAATAACTTTAGAGAACTTTTTATTTATTTGATTATGCTTGTGGCAGCTATGTTAAGTGGTTATCTTGATGATAGCTCGAAAACTCCGTGGGGAGAATATAAAAAGGGACTGATTGATCTGGTCATTGCCTTTATTTGTGCCTTTACCTATGTAAATTTTAATTCATCGACTTTTACTATTTTACTTACAGGAACCTCTATTACTCTTCCAAAGGCAGTTTTTATTTTTCTTGCTATGATTTTAATTTGGGTTTCAATCAATGTTACGAACTGTTCAGATGGAGTGGATGGATTAAGCGGAAGTATCTCTATTGCTACTTTAATTACCTTTTATATTATCTTTAGTTCCAAACTTCACCATGCCGCCTACAGTCAATTAACACTATTAATGGTAGTATGTATTTTGGGATATCTCTGGTTTAATGCTTCACCGAGTAAACTATTAATGGGTGATGCGGGTTCAAGAGCGATTGGATTTTTTATTGCTATTTTAGCATTAAAAACAGGAAGTCCTTTGGTTTATATTCCAGCCGCTTTAGTTTTTATTGTAGATGGGGGACTTGGTCTATTAAAAGTTGCTTTAAAAAGATTTTTAAAAATCAAGATTTTAACAAATATAAGAACTCCTATTCATGATCATGTTCGTAAAAATCTTGGATGGTCAGATACGCAAACGGTGTTTCGTTTTGTTATTCTTCAAGCTTTTATCTCTTTTGTTCTCTTATTTTTTATTATGTAAGCTAAAAAGGGGCTGTTACACTAAGAAATCATTTCTACTTAGTGTAACAGCTCCTTTCCTATCTATATTTCTAATTCTGCCATCAATTCTTTTTGTTCTGGAGAAAATACTCTTAATTTTATTCCTCCTATTCGATTTCTTCTTAAATATAAAATCATTTGTCCATTAAAAGTACGATGTGTATGTTCACAATAAGGTGTCAGATCCGTTGGACTTCCACTTTCCATTCCAAGTAATACACCATCTCCACAAAGACTTGCATTTATTAAAAGATCTCGATGTCTAACCAAACGCTTTTTTTCATCTGCTAAAAAGAGTTCTACTTGTACAATATCCTGTCGATCCATATCCCTTTTTTCTTCAATCGGATGTAAAAGAATTGTTACAGGTTCTTTTGTTGTTTCAAGGGTATATCTGACTTCTTGATCATTGGTATTTGCAGTTACCGAAAGTTCTCCTGTCTTATATGGAACTAACCACACAATTTTTCCAAGTTCTTGTGACTTTACTCCAAACGATTTCCCATTTAAAAAAAGTTCTGCTTTTTCGCAATTTGTATAACAATTTACTTCGATTTCCTGTCCATTTTCAAAATTCCAGTGTGCTTGTTCTGGTTGCCATCTTGAATCTATTTTTTTTGTTGAAAGGTATACAAAAGGTTTATCTGTCCATAGAGCTTTTCTCTGATAATACATCGGTTTTTCAAATCCTGCCAATGTTAAAATTCCTGCCTGAGAAATTCGTATTGGCCAGCCATGAGCCTCTCCTAAAAAGTCTACACCTGTCCATAGAAATTGTCCACTGATAAATTCTTTCTCAGAAACTGCCTTCCAACATATTGGATCATTGGAATTTTCACTTCCATAGATTACTCTTTTTGGATATGTCTTATGATCATTAGCATAGAGATGTTCTTTATAATTATATCCTACAATATCTAAAGCATCGGATAGACCTGTTTGATTTGACAATTCTGGATATGCTAATGCCGCTGTTACAGGTCTTGTTGTATCATATTGTTTCACGATCTTTACTAATTTTTTTGCAAGTGTTTCCAAGCGTTTCGCATTGGGTTTAAAGTGATCATAGCGTCTTTCTTGTTCGGGTTTATTTGCATCATTATTTCCAGTCATTGTCTGAAAAGAAGGATGGCAATATGGATCGTTTGGATAATCGATTTCATTGCCAATACTCCAAAGAATTACACTTGGATGATTACGATCTCTTTCGATCAGTTCCTTTAAATCTGCTTCATGCCACTGTGGAAAATCTTCAGAATATCCATAATGTTTTGGAGGGTATACATTATGCCCTTGCCACCATTTATTTTTACAGCCTTCCCACTCGTCAAATGCTTCATCCATTACTAAAAATCCCATTTCATCACATAGATCTAATAGTTTTGGATCTGGTGGATTATGGCTCATTCGAATCGCATTGCATCCCATTTCCTTCCATTTTCTAAGTCTTCTTGCCCAAACTTGTTTTGGAACAGCAGCACCTAAAACACCTGCATCATGATGTGCACAGACTCCTTTTAATTTTGTAGAAACTCCATTTAGGAAAAATCCACGCTCTGCATCAAACTCTATTGTTCGAATTCCATAGAAAAATCTTATCTCATCCTGCTTTTTTCCCTCTACAAATACCTCTGCTAAAACTTCAGAAAGTATAGGATCGTCAGGCGACCAAAGTTTTGGATTTTTTACTGTTAAAAAAGTTTCTCCTTCTATGCCCTCAGCCTGTATTACATCGTGGTTTTGGTAAGAAAATCGAATGGTTACTTTTTCATTTTCTTTTGCTCCTTCTGTTTTCCAGCAGATCTTTAATCTGGCATACTCTTTATTTACTTCTTTTGTTGATACAAATACTCCATGTCTTATAAAATGAACTCTTCCTGTCATACGCAAAGTAACATCTCTATAAATTCCAGAACCAGTAAACCATCTAGAATCTGCAATATCCTTATGATTGACACGAACAGCAATCACATTTTCTCCCGGTACAAGAAACTCACTGATATCATAGGCAAAGGAACTATATCCATAAGGACGTTTTCCAAGATAGTTGCTATTACACCAAACCTGACTATTGTTATAAACCCCATTAAATTCCAAACTACAGTATTCCTTTATACTTTCCTCTGCTAAAAAAATATGTTTTCGGTACCATCCGATACCCCCCGGAAGATATCCTGTTCCGCTCGCCCATTTTTTATCAAAAGGTTCTTCTACTGACCAGTCATGTGGCAAATTGACCGTTCTCCATGAAGAATCCTCTAATCCACCATAACCGCCGTCTGGTACATCTTCACGAATAAATTTCCAATCCGAATTCAAATCCATTTTTATCCTCCACCTATAGCATTTTTTCATTTAAGACAATTTTGGTTCTTGTTCTAATGTAATTGTTTCGGATGCCTTTCCCTCTGTTTCAAATACCAAAATTTCATTTTTTCCCTTTCGAATCAATGGTCCGGGCAGATATAGGCGTTTTTGTGGCCCAATTTCCCAGAACCGTCCAAGTATAAATCCATTAATCAAAACACAGCCCTTACCCCATCCGGTAAAATCAATATAAGTATCACAAGATTCTTCTGCATCTAATGTAAACCGATAAAAAGCTGGAAGTCCTTTTGTATATCCTTTTGTAAAATCCAGTTGCTCTAAATGTTCCATTGGTAGAGAATAATTTTTCCAGTGAAAATGAAAATGTCCGTTGAGCCAAACCCCTCCATCAATTCCTTTTCTCTGCTTTTCTAATAGAAAACCATAGTTGACCCGCCCCATATTTTCTACTAAGATTCGCAGTTTCTTTTGATTGACATTTTTGACTTCTACTTCATGTGCTTTTAACAACTCTCTATCATATAATGTAATAATCTTCTCTTCTTCTAAAAATATCTGTGCACGATCATTTGCATCTGCTAACTGGATTTTTTGAATGACCTGTTCGCTGTCTAGTTCTGACTCATATAACACATATCCATAATTTTGTCCCAACTTTTCCATACAGATAGGAGTAACCGAAGAAACAAAAGTATGTAAATTATCTAAGTTTTCAAACAGACCTGTTTTTGCTTCTACTTTTAATACTCCATATGCTTTTGACTTAATCTGTGTAGAAAGTTTTAAATTAGGAAGTGGTTTCTTTTCTGCTAAAATTTTTTGAAACTCTTCATATTTCTTTGTCAATCCGCCACTCTCTGTTAATACAGCATCATAATCATAAGAGGTAACATCTGGCGTTAAATGATCGTAATAGTTAGAACCATTCATAAACCCAAAATTAGTACCACCTTCAAACATATAAATATTTACATTGTCATTTTGAACAAAATAGCGAAAATCTTCTATATTTTTTTCTAGTTCTGAAGTTGCATGTTTGCCGCTTCCCCATGAATCAAACCATCCTACCCAAAATTCCATACACATTCTAGGTCCATCTGTATAGTCTTCTAAAATTTTAAGCTGACGTTCTGCTCCAGAACCAAAATTTGCTGTTGGATGTACTCCTTTTAGTGTCCCACATTTTAAATAATCATCCCACGGACCATCTGATGTCACTAATGGAACAGTCAATCCGTTCTCTATCATCATTTCTTTTAGTGCTTTTAAATACTCTTTGTCTTCTCCATATGAACCATATTCATTTTCTAACTGCATCAAAACGATTGGACCACCTTGATCGATTTGTAGCGGAGATAAAATACGAAACAATTCCTTATAATATTCCTCTACATGTTTTAAAAAAGGTGGATAACTACAGCGAAGTTTCATTCCATCTTCTGCTAAAAGCCATGCTGGAAGTCCCCCAAATTCCCATTCTGCACAAATATAAGGAGAGGGACGTACAATTACAAAAAGTTCAAGTTCTTTTGCAAGCTCAATAAATGTCTTAATATCTGCAATTCCACTAAAACAAAAGTTTCCTTTTTGGGGTTCATGTAGATTCCACGGTACATAGGTTTCTACCGTATTACATCCCATATTCTTCAGTTTTTCCAGTCGATCTCTCCAATACTCTGGAACTACTCTAAAATAATGAATTCCTCCTGATATTAGTTGTACTGGCTCTCCATTTACATAAAATTTGTCCTTAATCTCAAATTTTCCTGTCATTCGATTCCTCTCTTTCTGCTTCTCTATTTTGATACGGCTTTCAATATTTTTGAAATGTAATCGGTTACATATCTGTTTACAAAAACCGCCGCCATACGATATACCGCAGGGCGGCGGCTCTTTAATTTTCAACTACATTACGCCTTGTACTTTCTCTGGCAATTACCTCTGGATGTACTAAAATAGCTGCTGTTTGACTGATCTCTTTACCTTGAATCAATTTTTCCAGAATCTTAAATGTCTTTCTTCCAAAACTTTCATATCTAGGACTGACAGAAGTTAGCAAAGGAGTTTGAATTGTACAAATATCTACATTATCAAAACCTGCAATCAAAATATCTTCGGGAACTCTTAACCCTGCCTGAACAGCTACTTTCATAGCTCCTGCTGCCACATAATCATTTGCACCACAGACTGCATCAGGACATCTTTTTTGTGCAAGAAGTTTCTGCATATCTAAGATTCCAGCCTCATAATTAAACATTGGCCCTTCTTCTTTCCAGATTACATCCACTTTCATTCCTAACTTTTTTCCATACCGCATTGCACTTTCTCTTTTACTATAAGAAGGAAAAAAACGATCACTGCCACCAATGAAACAGACACTTTGACATCCTTGTTCTTTTAATAAATTTAATAATAACTCTACTCCCTTACTATCATCTGTATAAATGCCGGGACATTCAAAGCGAGCCGCCAGTCCTCCACACATTACGATTGGAATTCTGACACTGAGTTCACGTACCTCTTGAATCCATTTCTCTTCTAATTCAACTGCATCCAGTCTACCGCCCATCATAACAATACCATCTACATTTTTGAGCAAAAGACTGTGAAATAATCTGGATTCTGTTTCATAATCGCCGTTCGAATTTAACAGCATTGTCAAATATCCATGTTCGGAAGCTTTCTTTTCAAACTCATAGTACACATTTGCAAAGTACATATTTCCTATATTTGGTACGATAAATCCAATCGTTTTTGTATAACCAGCTTTTAGACTTTGAGCAAAGGTATTCGGACGAAAATTATATTTTTCTACAATCTGTAAGATTACAGCTCTCTTTTCGGCTGACACATAACCCTTACCTGAAATTGCTCTGGAAACCGTTGCACTCGATACACCAGCTTCTTGTGCAATATCGTAAATCGTAATCTGCTGCACAACAACCTCCATTTACCTAACTTTTTAGGCTTTTTAAGCCAGCATTTTTATATCAACTATCTGTGTGATAAAACCACAGTTGTAATTGATTCTGCTGTTAATTCTATCTTTACAAAATCCCTTGAGTCTAGAGATTCAGTTCTTATACATGCCAAATTATTATCCTTTGATGTTTCATAAATATCAATATCAGTATATTGGAATCCATCAAAAATATCAAGTCCTATCTGCTTTTTTTCTTTTGTTTCATTAATAAAAACGGCTACTATTTCTTGTACATTATCTGAATTTGTTCCAGTAAATACAACTGGAGAAAAAGTTTCTCCCTCTTTTGTTGTTTCTACTCCAATTCTTTGATAACCCGGTTTTATATAACGGCTGTAATTGCCATATCCCCAAAGACGTTTCGTTGGATTAAATAGTTTTTTTTCTGTATTTACATAAATTAATCCATCACGATATCCCCCCGGAGCAACAGCTACCCAGTTTTGCCATGAAACAACATCTAAAACAGTGAGATCTTCTGCAAGAACTTGTGCTAAATGAATTGCAGAATCCATTGTGACATCGGATCCATTGACCATTTCACACCATTCACTTGACCGTAGTTTCACTTCTGGATGATTTGCGTTCATCCAACGTTTAAATGATTCTTTGGAGGCTTTATCTGACCAATAAGAATGATTATCTATTGTTGTAAAATGTTCACTAAGAACACTGTCATTTAAAAGAGCACTGACATAAGAAATCGTATTTCCACCCCATTCTCCGCTTTCTGGTCCAGATAACTCTATATCTTTTAGAGTTGGTCGAGAAGATAGTTCTGTTAAAAAGGCACGATAAACTCCCGCAATCTTTCCCGGCTCATAATGGCATCCTTCTTGTCCCTCATACCAATCCCACTGTGGTTCATTAATTGGGGATACAAAACGTACTGGAATTCCCTCTTCTACAAAATGTTCTGTTACATCTAAAACATAAGTAGCAAAGTCTGTATATTGTTTTGGATCTAAGTTTGATTTTTCTCCTTTTGTTACCTGTGCCATCCCATTTATAGTCAGACGTTCTAGTGGACTGTTACAAAAAAATACCACTTCCTCTACCCCAAGTTCTACAGCTCTTTTTAAAAACCAAACTGCATTTTTATCACGATTCCAGTCATAGATAAAAGGGGCAGTTTCAAAGCTGGAAGCTCTGCGGTTTTCATCCCAGTATACTCCCTTTTTGCTTTCTTTTGAACCAGCTCCAACATTGTAGCGATAACAAGTAAGTCCAATTCCCTCTTCTTTATCAAAGAGAAGTTTTGCTATTGCTTCTCTTACTTCTATTCCAGTATCCTTATAGTCATTATTCCATCCACCTACATACTGTGCCCACCAGCATCCACTTGTTCCAAAACTTTCTAAAATTTGATAGGTCTGCTCTGGATGAATTACCATTCGAATACTTTCATCTTCTATTATTTCTTCTTTTTCAGGAGTTTTTGTAGGTTCTAATGTAATCGTTGTTTCTTCTAAATCATTCTTTTGCCTATTACATCCGATCATAAAAACTGATAATACCATCACTAAAAGAATCCATCTCTTCTTTCTTTTTAATTTCATTTTCTTTTATCGCCTCCTCTAGTCTGATTTATCCTACCAAACCGGAATTTTCTAAATTTTCAACCAGCCATTTTTGAGCGATAAAATAGATAATTAACAGAGGAATTAAAAAGATTAAAACTCCTGCCTGTTTTACTGCATCAAAAGCAAAATCAGTTGCGAGCGGAAGACCAAACCAAGTTTTAACTGCATTTACAACAAAGTCTTTATTTGCAGAATTAAAAGTAGTCGATAAAATGGTACTTAAATATGGACCATCTGGATTAAAATAATTTGTATAATAGGTATCTCCATAGTTCCAAACAAAGCTTAATACTGCTACTGTTGAAATTGCTGGAACAGCATTTGGAAGCATAATCTTAAAATAAGTGCGATAAAATCCACATCCGTCAATCTGTGCTGCTTCCTCTAATTCCTTTGGTATATTTAAGAAAAATTTACTGAAGATAAAAATAAATAGACTGTGTTTTACACCAAATCCTAAAATTGCAAATAGGTATAATGTAATTGGCTTGTTAATTAAATTAATTTCTCCTGCTTTTGTAAATAATTTTAATAATCCAAACGCATTAAAATGGTTAAAATAAATATATTGTGATAGCAAAAGAGATTGTTGTGGTACTAAGAATACTAAAATTACTAGAAAAAATACCAGCTTACTTCCGGGAAATTTTACTCTTGCTAAAGAATATCCTGCCATTGCAGCAAAGAAAATTTGGATTACGATGATAGAAGAAGCATACAAAATAGATTTTACCATCGTCATCCATCCATCTGGTAAAATAAACCGGACTGCTGCTTTAAAACTGACCGCTGAAAAATTTAATGGCAACCAGATAATATTTGGATTTCCAAGATCCTCAATATCTGAAAAAATAGTTGGAACTAACTGAATCACCGGATATAAAATGGTAAAACATAGTCCTGCAATGAGTCCTGCCAAAAAAATTCCGAGGGTTATTTTCGTAATTTTTTTCTTAAAAAGATACATGGACATTGTGCCCACTTCCGTCTTCGTTTTACCTTTCATATTTTTTTACCGCCTTTCCCATGATGAGAAGTACCAGTCCGAGTGCTAATAGGACGTTTCCAATATACACCACGGAAAGCGCCGATCCAGTACCGATTTTACTTTGTTCAAAAGCAAAACTATAGGCTTCTTGTGCAATCGGCGATGCTAAAAATAGATCTACAACTGTATATACTGACACAAATAAAATAATATTGATAATCGATGGTATCGTAACTTTCCAGAATGTTTCATATTTTGTAGCACCCTCTATCTGAGCCACTTCATAAAGACTTGGACTAATAGACTGTAAAGCAGCTAAATAAATCAAGGTCTGTACACCTGCCTGAGAAAGTACTGTAAAAATATTGTCTACATAACTAATGAGAGAGGTTCGAATAGAAAGTGGAAGGTTTAAATATCTCGATAACATAACAGCAATATAACTTTGAGAAAATAATCCTGAGCCTGTCTGTGTCCACTCTCCTCCTGTGGTAATGGCAAGCATATCAACCACCACATCAAGTCCAA
Source organism: uncultured Lachnospiraceae bacterium (assembly GCA_910586015.1). Taxonomy (GTDB): domain Bacteria; phylum Bacillota; class Clostridia; order Lachnospirales; family Lachnospiraceae; genus MGBC140009. Next base: position 136,528 of record CAJUGJ010000003.1, on the reverse strand, counting down.
GCACAATCGGCAGGAAGAAAATCACACGAACCAATCCACGCCCTTTAAATTTCATGTTCGCAAGTAGTGCTAAAAACAGACTGAACACAACAATTAAAGGAGTATTTGTTAAGATGGAAACATTTTGATCGGCAAATAACCTTGCCATCGGTTGAGAATCTGTTGTCACCTCATCTTTAAATAAACTGACATAATTCTTGATTCCATTAAAATCAAACTTCATACCACCCGTTTTATTAACACTTACTTCCTGAAAAGAGTAGTAAAAGGTATTAAAAATCGGTATGGCAAAACAGAGCAGAAAACCAATTAAAAACGGCAATACAAAAATAAATCCATTAATTTTCCGCTTTGTACTGTATTTGAGCCGTGTTTTCTTTTTCATATCCATCACCTCACTTCTCTAAACGGTAGGAAAGTGCCTCTAAGGTCTGACCATTTACCGTAACATCTTTTAGATTATAATTTGTTATCACAGATACTCCACTTTCATATTCTGTACAAAAAACCTGATCTGCCAAACGATAGTGATTTACAATCTTTGACGAACCAATCTGTGCAAATGCTTCTGTCACTTTCTGATATACCTGATCGATTGTCTGTTTTAATTTTGAATACTCTGTAGAGTACAAATAAGAATATGCTCCATTCTTTAATACATCTACATTCTTTGCAGTCAGTGTAAATTTTGGATACATTGCTAACTCCACTGCCTGTAAAACATAATAATCTGGACTTTTAGTTGACATATTTACATTTTCAGTTGTTTCAATAGCAAGTCCATTTAATACAAGTTGACGAAATGGTATTGTTGTATCAAATGTCTTATAATCGCTGCTCTCTCTTGAAATATCTGTTGCCACTTTTGCATATTTGACAGATTCCATATTTGGGTTTGTAAGAGAAAGTTCTTTTTGTTGTGCCATCTTATCTAATGTCTGATCGACTACATCAAAAGCCTGTGCTGGAGTTACTCCTCGATTATATTTATAATCAGAATAAACATACTGTGCTAAATCTGGAATGGAGATTTTTTCATAATCTTTCGAATCTTTTAAAAAGTTATTTGCAATCCCTGGCAAATAATACGGAGAAAGTAAGTAATAATATTTTGTATAGTTATAAGCATACCCGTCCATAATGCCAAGTGGTGCAAAATAACGATATATCTGTGCTGGACTGTCAGAATAGTTATGTACGGCATGGGAAGAAGCATAGAAACCATTTCCTTCTTCATATACTGTAGAAATCGAAGCTTCAAAATAGATTGGTTTATTCTGCTGTTCCGCCAGATCTCTAAGTGCTTTTAAATCTTTTTTCTTTCCATTTGCACTTGTTAAATCTGTATGTCTATATAATTCATTTGCAAGTCCTCCGTTAAAAAATCCCGAATACTCTAAAATCAAATTTTTCTCTGCCTCTGCCTGTAAAATTTCAGAAAGTTCTTGATAGGTTGTCATAGAGTATTCTGAATCATAAGGAATTCCTAAAAAACGTTTTGTTAAAGACAATGTACCGATAAAATCAAAATATAACCCCTGTTTATCTGGATAGATCAGTTCTTGTTTTCCCCAGCGATCTGTTAAATAATTACGATAAGATACCGCCATATCAAAATAGTCTACTTGTTCTGGGAAAAGCTGATAGCGTACAGTATAGTTCATACTAATTGGATCGGTCTTTGTAAGATAGGTTGCACTTTCATCACTGTAAGGACCATAAACTTTTACTCTGTTATATTGTACTGTATCAAAAGAAGCATATACCTTATTATAAAGGGAACCGCTCTCATTTCCTATTCCTGCTAATTTTACATTGATATATGATGTTTCTGCTCCATCTTCGATAATTGCTAAAAAACCATGAGTTGCAGATTCATCAATTCCATAGGTCATTCCATAAATTGGCATCCGCAGTTCTTCTCCATATTCTGGCATAAAGTAATAATCGCTATAATAATCATTATCATAAACTGGGCGAATGTACTCTGGTACAGTCGAACTATAGGAATTAAATTTAAATAGTGCCCCTGCACCATCTGGCACTAAAATATATCCATCTTCTATATCTGTTGAAGTTGTTGCACCAAAATTTGGAAGAACTCGAATATTTTGAATGGTATAAAATGAATTTCCTGTACTCATCCGATCAGTAGGTATTCGAACAAGAAAATCTTTACCATCTAATACAGCTTCTAACTCTAACTCAAATGAAGCAGGTTCTCGAAATGTTACACTTAGTCCAAACGCTTCACTATCTTCTACTAACATTTCTGTTGTATATCCAAGTAGTTTTGCAAATTCAATTAACTGTTTTGTTGCACTGGTAGGAGGTGTCGCATTATTTGCCACTGCATAACTATTTTCTGCCTGATTTTTTCGATAAATTAATTGAATAGTCTGTTTATATTTTTCTGCTGTTTCTTTTGTAAGGGTTCCTTCCTCTACTAGACGATCTGCTCCATCTAAAAAGAATCCCTCAAATCGTTCTATTGGCATTTTAGATGGAAAATACTCATAAAAACTTGTGGATTCTCCCTCTCCAAACTGCATCACAATCCGAACTCCATTTGTAATTCGGTTTATTTGATAAGTTCCTAAAGAAGTACAATACTCAAAAGAATTATATTCATATAAGTTATTGTCATCTCCAAGAGCAATTAAAGTTAAAAGTGATTGTTCTGTAGACTGTGAAGACTTTGAGTACAAAGAATTCCATTCCTTTTTTGTCTTTTTATCTACTACACGTAGATTCATTGTTTTAGTATCAATATATAATGCTTTTTCTTCCGTTTCTGCTACTAAAACTTCTCCTGCATCTTTACTAATTTCTTCTCCTGACAATTCTGCATCTGTTTGCTGTATAGTAGGAAGTTTACTCTTCTTTACTCCTGCCACTGGAATATACCAAATCAGAAGTAGAAGTGCCACAATCACCGCAACAGTCCCTAACAGCTTTAGAAACGTATGTGTCCGGTAGAATGTTGCTAATTTTTTATACCAGGTAAATTTCTTCATATCCGCTCCTATCTGTGTTCTTGACACTCTTACATTCTTCTCATAAATTCTTCTAGCACAGAACTAAAGAAGGAAATCATACGTTCCATCAAAGTAAAGAACAACACGCCTAAAAATACTAAAATCACAGCAGCAACGGCAGTAATCACAAGAGTGACTAAGTTTAATCCAAAGGAATATTCATGAATTACGCAAAGCCCTCCCAAAATTAGAAATACCATCCACGCAATCCCTAACCACCGAATTGCTGATAAAATCATTGCCTCTTCTTCAATAATAAAATTGCTTGCAAATGTATAAATACTTTCTACTACTATTAAAGGAATCAGAGAATAACATACTACAATAAAAATATCCTTTAACTTTCCCTTTCCATTAAATAAAGTGGTTACTGTCCAATTACTTACAACAAGTAGTAAAAGGATAGTAATAGAAGAGATAAAAATAGAAATACTATCCATTTCATGAAGTGGCTTTTCATTTACAATAAAACCTGTATACTGATAGGAAATACATTGAAGGATTCCATACAGCACCAGTAAGATTGCAGCAATTCCAACACTTCCTTTATTCCGAAAACGAATTTCATAAAATCCATCAAACGGATGAAACAGTGCCCGTTTTAAATAATAAAGCTTTTCTTTTTTCGATACTGCTCCCATTATGTATTTCCTCCTTTCTTTTTAAAATATCGAATTTCCGATCCGACAATCACTCCTATTAAAATAACAAATAAAACTGCAACAATCCAGAAATTTTCTTTTAATACCTCTGCACGTCTGCCGTTATATGCCTGAGAATAATACGTTTTTGCATTGCCGAGCTTAAAATAATACATTGCTTTTTTATAGTCGTCTTTCATTAAATAGTTTTTGCCGATTCCAGTATAGCCAATCTCATAATTTGCATTTAACTCAACTGCTTTTTCAAACCATCCTAAAGCCTCGTCCCACTTCCCATAATAATAATACTCATTGGCACGAAGAATTGCTTCTCCAAACTGAGTTGGTGCTAAAATATAGGCACATTTTAATGTACTGTCAGAAACAACTAACTTATCATTTAACCATGAAATTGCTGAAGGAATTTGAAATTCTCCTTTCAGTTTTCCAATACTTCCAAAAACATTTAATAATTCACCGTCAAAGTTATATAAAAAGATTCTTCCCTTTAGCCTGTCAATTACTGCATAGGTGCCATAATCCGTCACTGCAACATCTACAAACTGACTGTTTTCTTTTTTTGACCCCATAGACCATATATCTCCGACTACAAAGGTATTTCCCATTTCACGAAGTACATTTTTTCCCTGAGAATTTAAACGAAAGACAGAATCTTGAGAAGCACTGTCATAGGTAACAGCAAAAATAAATCCCTCTCCATCAAGTGCTACATTATTAAATGCTGGTGCAAAATTCTTTTTCATTTTTTCCTTTTGTTCATCGCTTGCAATGGACTTCCAGAAGTAATCAATTAAATTGACTGTTGGAGAATTGACTCCGAAATATCTAGAAAACGTACCATCTTCATTTAATTCAATGATTCCTTCGTAACTAGACTGCACTACAATATAAATACGATCCGAAGTATCTACTGCAATTTTGGAAGGTTTAAACTCCGAAACTCCGCTCATATTTTCTGGCTTTTCAATTGTACGTTTGTGTACATAAGTATCTGAATTTAGTACAATTACTCTGTTTGCTCCTGTATCTGCTATATAGAGTTCATGCTGTTTTTCATGAACAAATACTCCCTGTGGCTGAGTTAATACAAGCTGACTTCCAGTAATCGGATCTAATACAATTTTATTATTCTCATCTCTAATTACTTTGATCGACTTTATCATTTCACCATCTTCATTCATAACATGAATTCTGGATTCTAGGGTATCTACTAAAAAAATACGTCCATCTTTACTGGTACATACATCATTAATTCCCTGTACCTTCATACCGCCAAAGCTATTTTCATCAATGACACATTCCAGTTGAAAAGCTGCTGGACTTTCTAGTGCATCTCCCCAGTAATCATAAATATACCCGTCATAGATATAACTTTTTCCATCTGAAGCTAAAATCACTGCCGGTTCTATAGCAAGTACAAGGATTATTAAGATCAATATTGCCGATTTTATCTTCATATCTGCCTCCTAACCCTTCACACCGGAAGTTGCCATTGTTTCTAAGACATTACTCTGGGAAATAACAAATACAAAAACTGGTACAATAAGCATGATCAAAGAAATTGCTGACGATACACCTGTTCTTGCAATACCACCACTAACTAGCTGTGAAAGCACATAGCTGACTGGTTTTAATTCTTCTGAATAAATAAATACACCACCTGTTGTTCCCCACATCTGTTGAAAAGATAAAATAACTAAAGTAATCCATGCTGGCTTACATAATGGCATCACTACTCTCCAATAGATTTTAAACTCACCTGCTCCATCTATTTTTGCAGCCTCTAACATTGCGTCTGGAATCTGCACCATAAAGTTCTTCATCAAATAAAGTCCTAGTGTTGAACCAACTGCTGGAAAAATAACTGCCCAATATGTATCAATTAAACCCAGACTACTCATAATCAAATAATTCGGAATTGCTGTTACAGTAGAGTTAAACATCAAAGCATAAACAATGGCATTACTCATTACTTTTGAACCGGGAAACTGATATTTTGCTAATGGAAATGCTGCCATAGATCCAAGCAACACTGTTCCAAATGTTCCAAGTCCTGTAATAATTAAGGTATTAAAAATATATCTGCTAAGAGGAATATCAAATCCCTCAATAATTGTTCCTAGGTCAAAGAAATTGTTCAGCGTCGGATTATCAACTGTCAGTTTTGGTGGGAAGATAAAAATTTCACTGAGTGGTTTAAATGCACTGACAACGGTATAAACCAGAGGAAACAAACTAAATAGCCCAAATAAACCAAGCAAAATTGTAAGACCGATATCTCCGCCAAGGCTTCGGTTTCTCCGTTTTAACTTTCTCGCTCTTAGTTTATGAACAATAAACCGGTAAAAACGTATCATTTTTACACCTCCCTTAACCTAGTTTTCGCAATAATTTCTGTACTAGAATGTTACATAACACCATAATAAAGAATAATACTACTGCTATTGTACAAGCATAGCCAAGTTCATATCTAAGATTTCCAAAGTCATGTAGATGGGTTAAAATTGTATGACCTGCATAATCAATCGATGGGAAGCCGACTAAATCAATCGAAATCTGGGATACAGAAAGAGAATTTGTAATCTGCATTACTGCACCAAACATAAGTTGTGGCTTCATCGAAGGTAATGTAATATACCAAAGTTCCTGCCAGCGGTTACGAATTCCTTCTACACTTGCAGCTTCATAAAGGGACTTATCTACATTTTGAAGTCCTGCAATAAAGGATAAGAAACTGACACCAAGACTTAACCAAAGCTGTACAACAATCAAAATTGGCATGACATACTTGGCAGTTTCAAACCAAAGAACTCGTTCTTGTACAAGTCCTAACTTTACTAGCCAAGCATTTGCCCAGCCATAAGTATCAGAAGAAAAGATTAATTTCCATACCAAATAGGCATTTCCGGAAATAGATGGTGCGTAAAATACCAATGTCATAATAGCACGTGGAATTCGTGGCAGTTCGTTGATAAGCCATGCGAACAAAAAACACATAATATAACTGATAGGTCCTGTAACTAGAGCAAACAACATGGTATTTTTAATAGCAATTAAAAAAATATCATCTTCTACTATAAGATTAATATAATTGGCGAGTCCTTCAAAGCTCGGTGCTTCCACCATATTAAACGAAGTAAAACTAAGTACTACGGAAACCAAAATCGGAATCAGCGTAAATATAGTAAATACAAGGAAGAATGGCAGAATCATTAAATATTTATATTTATGGCGTTTCCAGACCACGGCAAATGGTTCTTTCTGTTTTTTCATGGAAATCCTCCTGCTTATTCTAAATGAAATTCCTTTCGCTTTTTCAAAAGTTCTTTATCAATCGCTTTCACGTTTAGATAAAGTGTTTCTCTTGGGTTTGCTAACTCTGCCACTACTTTATCAAATGCGTACTGTACCATTCTCTGGTTCATATAACTTCCCGGTACAGCCGGAATACCTATCGTTTCTTCAAACTGTGCTAATAATTTTGTTAATTCTTTATTACTCCAAGGAAGTTGTTTCATTACTTCTGGATCAGCTGTAGAATATCTTGCCGCTGTTCCCATAATAGACTCAATTGTATTCGCATAATCTAACTGTGTTTGGGTTTTTGTCCACCACTGAATAAACTTCCAAGAATCTTCTTTATTTTTGGAAGACTGCATAATTATACTTTGTACAGTATCTACTACATAAGTATGATCGATTGTTCCATCCTCTTTTTCTACTCCCGGCAATTCATAAAATGACCAAAGACCTTTTAATTCAGGAGCAAAAATTTCTAATTGGTTATAAGTAGTATAATTTGTAATACCAATTGGAATTTCACCTGTACGGAATCGATTTGAAAAGTCTACCGAAACTTCCAACCCATAGCTATTAAATAAATCTGTATAATCTTTAAATACTTGCATTGCTATATCACTGGTTAGTGCACTTGCAATTCCATAATTTCTGCCTTCTCCCTGATATAGATTTCCGCCGTTTTGAAATAAAATCGAAGGGAATACATTTGCACCACTTTTTATTGTTGGAAGATAAAAGCTATAATTATTTTTTTGAAGTACTGGAAGAATCTCTTTTACTTCTTCCCATGTTTTTGGTGCTGTAACTCCAAGTTGTTCTAAAATATCATTCCTGCAAAACAGCATCATAAATGTTGCCTGTTCTGGAATTCCATATACACCATCTAAATAGGAAGCTGCTGTAATAGTGCTCGGATAAAAGCGTTTTATTGTTTCCTCAAATCCATCCATCTGTTTGAGATCTACAACAGCATTACGCATTGCAAAATCCTGCAAAGTCGCCTGATTTAATCCAATAACAACATCTGGACTATTTCCTGCTAATGCTGCACGTAGTACAACATCTACTGGTATTAATTGTAAGTTTACGGAAATACTATTTTCTGGTGTAAATACTTCATCGATTAGATTTTGAATAATTTGTGCTTGTTCCCTTCCTGAAGAACTTGTTCCTGTCGCTGCTGCATTTGCAACCATCCAGACTTTTATTTCATTTCCTTTATTAGAAGAATTATCTCCACTTATCTGACTTGTATCTACAAAGAAAGTGGAAAAAAATCGAATTGTCCCATAATAAGCACTCTGTAATATATTTTGAGAAGCCTTTGGCAAACTTGCTTTATTTGCACTTAATATAAAACTATCTAATTCTAATGGCATCTCTGAAATATTTACAAGCCAAGTACCAAGTGCTGAAATATTATCTTTAAACTGAGAAATTTCTTCTGGTACAGTATCAGGCTTTTTAGAAAGTCCTTCTGCCTGAATTGCCATCTTTTCAAGTAAGGTTGTATTCTCTCCTTTTTCACCAGTGATTTTTACTAAATGATCTACCATAGAGTAAAGACGTTCACTCTCTTGTTTCATTACAACTGCAAATTCTGGAATCTTTTTTGAAATTTCATAGTCAATAAATCGATCTGGTGCTTGTCCTGTAATTTTTACAACTTCCAAATAGATTTTATTTAAGTTATACATACTATTTTCTACTTCACTAATAATTTCTCCCATATCTCCCATCACACATTCTAAGGTGATCGTATTAGAACCCTCTTTAAAGTAGAATAAATATGGCTCATTATCTTGATTAGAAATTGTATAATTTGTCATATCTCCCTGATAGGAAAATCCAACTGCATTCATTTCTGCATAAGGTACAACCCCATTTATATAAAGTCTTCTATAGGCAGTTACTCCCCTTTTTACACTCTGTCTTCCTTTAAAGGTCAGTTCATAAAGCCCTTCTTGTGGAACAGTTATCTCCCAACTAACCGCATTGCCCGGCTGTTTCCAACTGTCTGCTCCAATCGTATTATATTTAATTAAATATGGATGATATGGAACTAACTTAGAATCTGAATAATTTTTTTGAATATTAATGGAGGAAGAGTTCTTCTCAACCATTGTCACGCCATCTTTACAACGTTCTGCCTGAAATACAATCGCATCTCCAGAATATTCTTTATACTGCTGTTTTAAGTCTTCTATGACTTCTATATATGGCTTTGGCTGTGGTGCTTTTTGAAATATCAGACTGGTGAATTCAATAGGTTCTTTGATTACTTCAAATGTAACACTATTTACGCCTTGATTTAGATAAATTAGATATGGTTCACCGCTTCTGCGGTTATAATCCTCTAAATATACTTTTGTTTCTTTATAGACTTCATTAGAATTTGGTCGAATTTCATTACCATTTTTTTCTTTTATTTCCTCATCTTGAAAATATCGTTTAAATACAAGTTGATCTAATCCACTATAAGGTATTTCTCCATTAATATATAGTTTTCTTTGAATATCAGAAGTTGTGCCCGGCTGAGTAATATAACCAACTTCTAAATTATAGAATCCTGCTTGTTCTGCTGTTACATAAAATGTAATACTTCCAGTATCTCCTGTAATAATTCCTTGTTCTGCCTGTTCTGCTACAAGTCCGTCTGCTGTATCATATTTTGTTAGATCTGCAGCTATTTGGGCATCAGAAACACTTCCGTTGTATCCATGTGCATCTAAATAGGCTTGGTAGTCTTCTTCAAAATAACTGACTGCCTGTGCTGGAAACGCATAAGAGCTGCTTTCTTTAAAAAGTCCTGACACAACCATAACAATGACAAGCACCAAAAGTATTGCCGCAAGGCTGATCCATATTTTCTTTTTTTTCATACCTCATACCATCGGCAGTATGCCCATCCTCTCTTTATATTTTATAAGCCGCTGCAAAAAATAATTTCGCAGCGGCTTATTTTGACTTTTATTTCTATCTTAACTATTCTGCTGCCACTGTCACATTCAATGTGATCTCTGCACTATTTCCAGCATAGTCTGTTACAGTGATCACAACATCATAATTACCTGGAGTTGTTGTATCTAGTTCTGATAAATCTGCACGGATATTGTCTGAAACATCAAATCCATCTGCATCGGTTGCTTTTGAAATATAATTTCCCTTCCATGTAATAGTAGAAGTATCTGTATCAAGAGCAATTACTGGCAATTCTTCTGCTGCTGTAATCTCTGGAGCTTGTTTGTTATCTGGATTATAGATAATTACCTTTTCGCTCTTTGAAGCTTCATTTCCAGATTTATCAGAAATCTTAATATTAATTCCATTATCATATTCACCAACCGTAGCAAAATCTACTTTACTATAATCGTAATTTGCTGTCGTAGCATCTAAAGTTCCATCTACTGCGTCGGTTGCTGTAATCTGATCTGACCAAGCGATAGAAGCTGGATCAGTCCCCTTTGCAAATACAAACTTACCTTCTACGCTAATTTCTGGTGCAATATTATCCTTAATTTCAGAACCTGCTAAAATTGCCTCCATTTCATTGATCGTCTTTGTAAATACATCCATATTTGCTTTAATTGCAACATCATAAGCTGCAAATCCATCTATTCCAGTTAAAGATTTACCAAAAATTTCATCCCATCTTACACGGAATCCCAATACATCTGCATAATCGTTTGCAACTGTCTTTTCTGCTATATAATTAAAGCAGTTTAGCAAAGATTCTCCATAAGTTTCATTAAAGATATCAAATCCATAACTGGTTGCCTGAGCAGCCGATACTTTTTCTTTATATTCTAATATACTGTCTACTCCGCCGTACTCTTCATAATAAGTCTTATAATAAATCTTTAAAAATTCCAGACAAAGTTTTGTTGTTTCCTCATCTACTCCCTTTAAAATACCTAAACTATCACCAACTGTTAATACTTGTTGATAGTTTGGATCATCGATTGCTATATCATCTGGTCTTGGATATGGAACAATTCCAATTGCCTCACCACGATCAGAAGCAGCAGAGGCAGCTGAACCAATTGTCCAGTCTGCACAATCTGTAAATACAGTTCCTCCAAGTCTAAAATCGTCACATCCCTTTAACCACTGTGGAGTAAAACCATCATCATAAAATCCCGGATCTGTCAAAAGTTTTGCTTCTCTTAATTCAGTGATGAAATTTAATCCCTTTAAAGATTCTGCGGAATCTACCATGAGTTTTCCCTCTCTGTAAATACCGCCACCTGCTGCATACATCGCAGAAAGTCCTGCAAAACGAAGATCTGTTTCATATGCCTGTACTGTATCATAGTAGCAAGAATCTGGAGCTGCTACATTTGTATAATACGCATTGATCTTTGATAAATAATCTTTAAATGTACTAAATGTCCACTTACCTTGTTCAAATAAATCCATTGGATAAATGGTTTTTCCACTTTCATCTTTTAAGGAATCTACCTTTTCAATCATCGAAATATTAAATAACAAAGGCCATCTTGGAACAAATGCCTGTTTTCCAGAAACAAAATAATCATGGCCATACAGACTGTTATAGAACATCCAAGAATATTCTTCTTCTTTAAATAGCTCCTTATAATCATCTAATTCCTGTAAAATATTCTGAGCTAAAATCGTAGCTTCTGCACCACCCCAGATCATTGCAATATCGCATACTGGATTTCCTGCCAATACACTTGTAATTAATTCACTTTTGGTATCCTGTGCATATTGTACAAACTCAACATCTACATTTAATAATTCTTTTGCTTTATTTAATGCTGCAATAGAAGCCTGACGTTCTGCCTCACCAAGTGTATATTCTCCTGTAGTTGGATCAGTATAATATGGATCAAGACCTGCAACCCAGTGAGTTCCCCAGCGAATTGTCTTTGCCTCTGCTTGTTGAGCAGGTGTCGGTGTTGTATCATTTGTCTTATTTTCATCATCCGTATTATTTTGGTCATTTGCAGAAGTCGTTGGTGATGCTGCAGTAGTTGGAGTTGGCTTCGGAGTTGTATTTGTCTGCTTATCATCGTCATTGTCAGCACTAGAACATCCAGTGAGTGATGCGGTTACCATAACTGCTGCCATCATCATTCCAGTTATTTTTTTTGTTTTCGCTCTCATCATAATCATCCCTCCATTTTTTATTCTGTTTCTATATGTAACCGATTACATATGGAATTAAAAAATATGCGGAACTTTCCGCAGTGTGTAACCGATTTCATGTATATATTCTACTACAAAAACATAACTTCTGTCAATATTTTTTTAATCAATCAGTCAATTTTTTTTGTTTTTTCTTAATTAATTTATGTATATTGTATATCATTTTTTAATAAATCAGATTTTACACTATGAATTTTTTTATGATATAGTCTGAAATTTTTTATAAAAGAGAGCCAAAACGAACTGCTATTTCATAATATAAATAAAACAAAAAACCGAGGTTAGTTTATGAGAGAATCCGAAAAAAATGAATTTCTTCACGTTATCATGAATGGAAAACCAGAGGCATATGCAGAAATATCAGGTAGTAAACACTATCCCGGAATTTATGGAAATGTATTATTTTATTCTGTTCTTGGTGGAACTTTAATACTCGCAGATATTATGGGACTTCCAACTTCAACGGGAAACTGCATGGAAAATGTGTTTGGATTTCATATTCATGAAGGAGATGATTGTGATGGAACTGACGAAGATCCATTTGCGGATGTAGGTATGCACTATAATCCACAAAATTGTAAACATCCTTATCATGCTGGAGATCTTCCACCTCTTTTTGGAAATCATGGGATTGCATGGATGATGGTATTTACAGATCGCTTTCAACCACAAGACGTTGTAGGAAGAACAGTCATTATTCACGATCAGCCAGATGACTTTACTTCTCAACCTTCAGGAAACTCAGGAGAAAAGATCGCCTGTGGAGAAATCGAATCGGAAAGTTAAAATTAGGGATATAATAAAGAACAAAACATTCAAAATATCAAGTGGGCGTGGCAGTTGCTATGCCCTATATTTTATGATGGTAAATATGGACAGGAAGTGTTATAATCAGAAAGACAAATAAGTGAAAGGAAACAACAGATGAAACTTTTATTAGTAGAAGATGATCCTGTCATTGTAGAAAATTTGACTGCTCTTTTAAAAGAAGAAGGATTCCAAATTGTACAAGCATCTGGACAAAAATTAGCACTTGAACTATTAGAAAAAGAAAAGATAGAATTAGCATTATTAGATATTTCTTTAAAGGATGGCAACGGTTATTCTCTTTGTACAGCGATTAAAGCATCTGGAGATATTCCAGTAATTTTTCTGACAGCCTCAGATGATGAATATAGTGTCGTTGCTGGTTTGGACATAGGAGCAGATGATTATATTGCAAAACCATTTCGTCCAAAAGAATTAGTTTCTAGAATTCGAAGTGTCTTACGCCGATGTGGAAAAAAAGAAAAAATTCTGTCCCTTGGTTTGATCCGATTAGATACAATTCGTGGTACAGTAGAAAAAAATGGTTCTGAATTAATTCTTTCTGCTTTAGAATATCGCTTACTACTTATTTTTCTAAATCATAAAGGTGTTGTTTTGACTAGAAATAAATTATTAGAAGAACTGTGGGATATCGCTGGAGACTTTGTCAATGATAATACTCTTACTGTATATATTAAACGACTTCGTGAAAAAATTGAAGATGATCCACAAAATCCTGTACTGATTAAAACAGTACGGGGAATTGGTTATAAGGCAGGAGAAGAATAAATGGAACTATTTCGAAATTCAGATATGAAACAGTCGGCAATATTCTTTTTTATTTTTAGTATCTTAGTAACTTTAGGAGGTTTTAGACTACAACCAGCTTTTGGTGGATATATAGCAGTTGTCTGTCTTGGATTTTCAATCTTGTACTTCTATCTGATGAAACAAAGAGCAAAAAAAATTCAAGAGATTGTTCTTTTGATTGATCGAACTTTACATGGTGAAGAACAATTCGACTTTGCCGAATTTAAAGAAGGAGAATTAGCTATTTTACGAGATGAAATTTATAAAATGACACTTAGACTTAAAGGGCAGGCACAACAACTTACCTTGGATAAACAATTTTTAGCGGATTCTTTAGCAGATATCTCCCATCAGTTAAAAACACCACTTACTGCTTTAAATTTATTGACAGAACGTATGAGAGGATGTATCACTGATGCTGGAAATGGAAGACGGTTTTTAAAAGAAATGCAGGAACAATTAAAACGAATCGAATGGCTGATCACTGTTCTTTTAAAATTATCCAGACTGGACGCCAAAACAGTTTCCTTTCGGAGAGAATATTTCTTTGTAGAATCCCTAATTGATACTGCATTAGAGCCTTTGTTGATCCCTATTGAATTAAAGGCACAAACTGTTGAAATTCATTCAGAAGGAGAACGATTTTTAGGAGATCTTGCATGGATGACAGAAGCGTTAGGAAATATATTAAAAAATTGTATGGAACATACCCCTTATGGTGGAAAAATTGAGATTTCTTCAAAAGAAACGTCTCTTTATTTAGAACTTCGTATAGAGGATAGTGGAGAAGGTGTACCAGAAGAAGAATTGTCTCATTTATTTGAACGTTTTTATCGTGGAAAAAATGCAGCTATAGGAAGTGCAGGAATCGGACTTGCACTTGCTAAAGCGATTATTGTATCTCAAAATGGAAGTATTATTGCCAAAAACAAAACAGATGGCGGAATGTCTTTTATTCTTAGATTTTATAAAAGTATTGTATAGTGTTATATTGTGTATAGATTTTTAGATTCAGAGCCTTCAAAAGAACATTGAGATAGGCGAGATTTAGAGAAATACATATCCTATCACTAAATATAATTTTTTGAAAAATCATAAAAGTGTATGGTTTACATCACTATTCCATACACTTTTTTTACGTTTGTAATTCCAAAATGACAATTTTGTCACTTAAAAGTCACGCAGATGTCATTTGGCTTCGTTATAATAGAAACATAAAAATTGCTAGTGCAAGATATTGTATAGCAGAAATGAGGATAGATATGGAAATTTTAAGAGTTGAGAATCTCACTAAGATCTATAATCCAAATGAAAATGAGGTAAAAGCTTTAAATGGTGTTTCTTTTAGTGTGGAAAGAGGAGAATTTGTAGCAATTATCGGTTCTTCTGGCTCTGGAAAATCAACATTACTGCATATTATAGGAGGTGTAGATCGCCCTACATCTGGCAAAGTTTATGTTGATGGAAGAGATGTTTATCAACAAAACGAAGAAGAACTTGCTATTTTTCGAAGAAGACAAGTTGGATTGATCTATCAGTTTTTTAACTTAATTCCTGTATTAAATGTATGGGAAAATATTACTCTTCCGGTATTGATGGACGGAAGAAAAGTCAATGAAGAATGGTTAAATGAACTATTAGACATTTTAAAATTGCAAAATCGAAAGAGTCATCTTCCCAATCAGCTTTCTGGTGGTCAACAGCAAAGAGTTTCGATTGGAAGAGCTTTAATGAATGGTCCTGCTGTTGTTCTTGCAGACGAGCCGACTGGAAATTTGGATTCTAAAAATAGTCAAGAAATTATATCCCTTTTAAAATACTCTAATCGAAAATATAATCAAACCCTGATTGTAATTACGCATGACGAATCGATTGCACTCCAAGCAGATCGAGTTCTTGCTATTGAAGACGGAAAAATAATACGTGACGAAAGGATAAGAAAATAATGAATATATTTTCGAAACTAACTATAAAAAATTTAAAACAAAACAAAATTCGAACTTTAATCACAATTATTGGTGTAATTCTTTCTACTGCAATGTTTACTGCTGTAGCGACAATTTTATCTAGTATCCAAACCTATTTAAAAGAAAGTGTTATAGAACAAGAAGGAAGTTGGCATATGGGATATGGTTCACTGACACCAACAGAGATTCAAAATATTATTGAAAAAGACCAGATTCAAACTGCTGCTATAGTACAAATACAAGGATATGCTAAAAGAAACGAGCAGCCCTTTCAAAAATCATACTTTTGTTTTGCAGGCTTTTCTAAAGAAGCATACGAAATGTTAAATCCCAAATTAATAGGAGGGCGTTTCCCACAACAGGAAGGAGAAATTGCTATACCATATGAAATGCTTTTATATGATGATAGCACTCAAGAATACAATATTGGTCAGACACTCAGTTTTTTAATTGGAAAACGTATAGATGGAGAAAAATTGTTAGGACAGCTAGATTATTACTCAGAAACAGAAGAACTGATTGATACCTCAAAACAGTCCTTTACCATTGTAGGAATTTATGAATCCTTAGGAATAGAAACTTTTAATACAGTTGGTTATACTATGATTACTATACCAAAACAAGACTCGCAAATGATACAAGATTTATATTTAACTGTAAAGCAACCTAAAAATATCTTTTCTTTTGCTGATACAATCGATCTTGAAAAAAAACCTATCCTTCATACCATTTTATTAAGATATCAAGGAGCAGTTGATAATTCCCGATTTTATCGTGTAATTGAAGGACTTGCATTTTTAATTTTTATTTTAATTACAGGTGGTTCTGTTATTTTAATCTATAATGCTTTTTCTATCTCAGTCAGTGAACGTACCAAACAGTTTGGACTTCTGACTTCTGTTGGGGCAACAAAACGGCAGCTTCATAAAATGATTCGAACAGAAGCTGCTATAGTAGGTCTGATTGGAATTCCTCTTGGGATATTATCAGGGATTATAGGCATTGGAATAACTCTTAAATTTATTGGAAATGGATTAGTACAGCTTGTAGGAGACAGCAAACGTGGAATGGGATTAAGTATTTCTTGGATTTCTATTTTAACATCTGTTTTACTATCCGCCTTTACTATATTTATTTCCGCATGGATTCCTGCTATTCGTTCTGGAAAAGTCAGTCCAATGGAAGCCATTCACCAGACAAAAGATATTAAAATTCCAAAAAAAATAGTCAAAACTTCAAAATGGCTTTATAAGTTATTTGGTTTTAAATGGGTATTATCTTTAAAAAATTATAGAAGAAGCAAAAAGAAATATAAAAGTATCATTATTTCCTTAGTTCTTAGTATGGTACTATTTATCAGTGCATCTTCTTTCGTATCCTATTTAGATAATAGCAGCTCTTTTGTATTACAAGATGCAGTATATAAGGGAGATATTTATTTTCATTTATATAATGAAGAAGTATCTTATTCGAAATTAAAAGAATGTCTTAATAACATTTTGCAGAAAAATATCGCACAAGACGGAAAAATCATGCAAAAGAGTATTTTAGATGTTACTGTTCCTTTTGAATTTTTTGAAGATCCCGAACAGGCAGCAAAAGAATCGACCACTACTGTTCTTCTTTATATTATGGAGAATCAAGACTTTGAAGAATTTATGCAGTCACAGAATTTAGATCCCAAACCATATCTGACAGCAAAACAAAACAGAGGTGTCCTATTTGATCAAAAAAAGTATATCAAAAATGGTCGATATCAACAGGGAAAAATATTAAATACTCATACCAATTTAGCTCTTTCTTTTACAGACACTTTTGCAAAACAGGAACTTCCAAAATTAATACAATTTCAAACAATAGAAAATATTCATACTACTCAAGATATTTTATTATCTGATGTTGTTTCTTCACTGCCAATAGGTGCTGATTTTAATAATAATTTAGATTCTTTAATTATCCTTTTACCTAAAGTACAATTTGAAACATTTTTAGAACCGTATGAATTTTCTGAATATTCTATGTTTACTCGTCTTGTATTTCAGGCAAAAGATCATATAAAAGCTTATCAAGAAATTCAGGGTTATCTTTTGGAGAATGGCATTATAAATGGCAGAGATGGAAATTTATATGATGTTGCTCAGGAAACACAGGGAGATCGCAGTACACTAATGGCAATTCATGTTCTATCTTATGGTTTTATTATTTTAATCACACTAATTGCTATAGTTAATGTATTTCATACTATTTCAACTAATATTTCTCTTCGTAAAAGAGAATTTGCAATGCTACATTCTGTTGGAATGACATCAAAAGACTTAAAACAAGTGACAAGATATGAATGTTTATTTTGTATTAGTCGTTCGATTTTATATGGACTTCCGCTATCGATTTTAATGGATTATTTAATTTATCATGAAATTTCTATTGGTGTAGAAATTAAAATGCTGCTTCCTATCCTACCAACCTTAATTGCAATTATCGGAATTACCTTTATTATATTTTTTACAATGTGGTATTCAGTCGGAAAATTAAACAAGGAAAATACTGTCGATGTACTCAAAAATGAAAATATTTAGTTAAGAATTTTTATTGCAAATTTTTGAATTTATGATATAATAAGGATAAATTCTTTGCAGGCAGATATAGTTCATTGGTAGAATGCCAGCTTCCCAAGCTGGATAGGCGGGTTCGATTCCCGTTATCTGCTTTTAATTATGAAATACATTTTTAATGATTTAGACTAACATATCCTAATATCTTTTATCTAGTTTGAATGAATTGCTTTATTTCTATCTACCACTTCTTCAACAATCTGAAAATATACAAATTCCTTAAAATTATTTTCCTATAAAGGTTATGGTATAAAACAAATGAAGTAAAAGAAAATAATACTTTGATGTAGTTCAATAAAACAGAAATGAGGATAAAAATGGAATATATACACTATTATAATTCACCTCTTGGGAAAATTACACTTGCAAGTGACGGAAAAGCCTTAATAGGTTTATGGTTTGATGGTCAGAAATACTTTGGTATTACACTTACAAAAAATCATGAACAGAAAGACCTTTCTATTTTTAGACAGACTGATAAATGGTTGGATATTTATTTTAGTGGAAAAGAGCCTAATTTCACTCCACAACTATCTATGAAAACTACATCTTTTCGTGAAACTGTATGGAAAATTCTTCTTACCATTCCATTTGGACAGACCATGACTTACAAAGAAATTGCACAAAGAATAGCAAAGCAGAAGGGACTTGAAAAAATGTCTGCACAAGCTGTTGGTGGTGCAGTTGGTCATAACCCTATTTCTCTCATTATACCATGTCATAGAGTGATTGGAACAACTGGAAATCTGACAGGATATGCAGGCGGTATTGATAAAAAATTAAAGCTTCTTATACTAGAAAAAGCAGATATAAAAATGGAAAGGAAATTATAAAATGTCTACCATTCTTACAGAGGATTTAATTTACGAAATCCTTTCTGTTGTAGAAGAAATACCAAAAGGAAAAGTAGCCTCCTATGGACAAATTGCAAAACTGATCGGCAGAGATAAAAATGCAAGACTTGTAGGAAAAGTTTTGAGTATATCAGAGTACTATGGCAAATTTCCATGCCATCGTGTTGTAAATTATTCAGGAAGATTAGCCCCTTATTTCTATGAACAGAAAAATTTGCTACTTGAGGAAGGTATAGAATTTAAAGATCATTTTCATGTAAACATGAAAAAATGTCAGTGGAGTTGTTAGAATACAAAAAGATCATTTGTGCTATGTGGCAAAATTCAGGGTTTTCGTTGACAATTCATATCAATGAAAACCCTGAAAAAATCAATATTCTTTAGAACTTTCCAGCATCGGCAGCTTCCTGAATGGCTACTGCTACTGCTACTGTCATTCCAACCATAGGGTTATTTCCTGCACCGATCAATCCCATCATTTCTACATGTGCTGGAACAGAAGAAGATCCTGCAAATTGTGCATCAGAGTGCATTCTTCCAAGGGTATCTGTCATACCATAGGATGCTGGACCTGCTGCCATGTTATCTGGATGAAGTGTTCTTCCTGTACCACCACCAGATGCAACGGAGAAATATTTCTTTCCCTGTTCCATACATTCTTTCTTATAAGTTCCTGCAACTGGATGTTGGAATCTGGTTGGATTTGTGGAGTTTCCAGTAATGGATACATCTACTCCTTCTTTGTGCATGATCGCAACACCTTCACAGACATCATTTGCACCATAACAATTTACCTTGGCACGAGGACCATTGGAGTATGCTTTACGGAATACTTCTTTTACCTCATTCTTATAAGGATCATATTCTGTTTCTACATAAGTAAAACCATTAATTCTGGAAATAATCTGAGCAGCATCTTTTCCAAGACCATTTAAGATAACACGAAGTGGTTTCTTACGAACCTTATTTGCAGACATTGCAATTCCGATTGCACCTTCTGCTGCGGCAAAAGATTCATGACCTGCTAAAAATGCAAAACAGTCTGTTTCCTCTTCCAAAAGCATCTTTGCAAGATTACCATGTCCTAATCCAACTTTACGGTTATCGGCAACAGAGCCTGGAATACAAAAAGACTGAAGACCTTCTCCAATTGCTGCAGCAGCATCTGCTGCTCTTTTACAGTTTTTCTTAATTGCAATTGCTGCACCAACAATATAAGCCCAACAAGCATTTTCAAAACAGATTGGCTGAATTCCTTTGATCATGTCATAGACATTTAAACCAGCATCTTTTGTAATCTTTTCTGCTTCTTCAATGGAAGCAATTCCATAGCTGTTTAATACAGTATTAATTTTATCAATTCTTCTCTCATATGATTCAAATAAAGCCATTGTTTCCTATCCTCCTTGTTATTTGCAAAAAACAGAATCCATCAAAGACTGTAATCCTTCTTTGAGATCTCTTGGACAATTATTCTTTTCTAGGATCGATGATTTTAACGGCATCTGCAACACGACCATATTGTCCTTTTGCTTTCTCATATGCTGTATTTGGATCATCTCCCTTTTTGATGAAATCAGTCATCTTTCCAAGGCTGACAAACTGATAACCAATGATCTGATCTTCTTCATCCAAAGCGATTCCTGTTACATATCCTTCTGCCATTTCAAGATAACGAGGACCTTTCTTTAAAGTTCCGTACATTGTACCAACTTGACTTCTTAATCCTTTTCCTAAGTCTTCTAAACCTGCACCAATTGGAAGTCCTTCTTCTGAAAATGCACTTTGAGTTCTGCCGTATGCAATTTGTAAGAACAATTCTCTCATTGCTGTATTGATAGCATCACATACAAGATCTGTATTTAATGCTTCTAAAACAGTTAAACCAGGAAGAATTTCTGCTGCCATTGCTGCAGAATGGGTCATTCCGGAACATCCAATCGTTTCTACTAATGCTTCTTGAATAATTCCCTCTTTCACATTCAAAGTCAGCTTACAAGCCCCCTGTTGTGGAGCACACCAGCCAATTCCGTGTGTCAAACCGGAAATATCCTTAACTTCTTTGGATTTTACCCATTTTGCTTCCTCTGGGATCGGTGCAGCTCCGTGATGTACTCCCTGTGCCACTGGACACATCTCTTCTACTTCATGTGAATAAATCATGTTGATACTCCTTTCGATTCATCATTCAAAATTTGCATCTGTCTTCCTGCTTGGTCAAACGACCTATGTAGAAGGAACGGGCAATGTTCCCGTCTTTCAGATTCGACATCCGCCTCTTTCATATTTTCTCATAAAACCATAAAATAGTCCATACCTTTTTCTAAAAAATTTTTTAAATTTATGATATATTTCCAATAAAAAAGTGAGCTAAATAAAAATCTACCCTTTAGCTCACTTTTTATTAAATTTATTCTATATTATTCAGAACGAATCGTAACATCTCCAGACATACTGTTGATGCTAACTTTACTCTTACCTTCTCCTATTGTAAATGTTCCACGATTACAGCCGTATCTCTTTTCTTCTTTACATTTTAAGCTGGTATCCCCACTCATAACATTCATTTCTGCAACATATCCTTCACCATTATTATCAATTTCTAAGTCAATATTGCCGCTGACAACTTGAAAACTGCCTACAATATTTCCTTCTGCAACTACTCCAATATCACCACTTGTACTTTGTGCCTGAATACTATTGGATTTCGCACGAATTTCTGTATCCCCGCTGACAGAAGTAATATACAATTTTTCTGCTATCACATTTTCAATTTCTGCATCTCCACTAACAGAATTTGCACGAACCTCTTTTACTGTACTGTTTTCTAAGAAAACATCTCCGCTTTTAGAACTTAAATGAACGGTATCTGCTATTACTTTTTCGAATCTGTTATCGCCACTTGCTGTACTAGCTTCAAAATTCAGAATATGAATCTCTTTTCCCTGAACTTCTCCGCTAAGGCTTCTAAAATCGCCATTTTCTGATACACAATTTTCTAAAATAATATCTCCGCTCTTTGTATTAAATTGTAGTATCTTTGCTTTCATTCCTTTTATCTTTACTTCACCACTTGCACTTTCTAATTGGCAGCGAGTAATTTCAATTTCTTCTTGTATAATATCACCACTTGCTGTTACTACTCTCATTTCTCCTATATTCAGATGTTCTGCACGAACCTCTCCACTACTTGTTTGAATTTCAATAAATTCAAATCCTTTTGGAACTTTAATATTAATCTCAATATCAGGACTTGACATTTTCTGAAAGAATCCACTTTTTCCTTCTTCTTTTACAATTCTTCCATGAAAAGTATCTCCTTTTTGTTCTCCATAAAAATGATATAACATCTGTTCCTTCATGTTTCCATGATTAAAGTATTCTATATGAAATTCCTGATTTTCTGAATAGTCTACCGTTACATCTGCACAGCCAGCATCAATAACAGCCCTCTTACATGTTTCTGTATTTTCTTTCATACGTTCTACTTCTACTTCATCATCTTTTGGATGTGTTGCGTATACTGTTTTATTAATACCATCCTTAATTCCTTTAGCAATACTGTCTGCAAAATTTCCCGCTTTATTTAGAGCATCTCCACTCTTTATTTCTTTTATAATAGTATCTGCAAAATTTCCCGCTTTATTTAAAGTATCATTAATAATATCGCCTACATTAAAACTAAAACTGCTCTTATTCTTATTTCCACTTTCTTGTTTTTGTTTTGGCTGATAAAGTTGTTTTAATTCCTCTACCAATTCATCAATACTACCTAGTTCTTCACAAATTTCCTCTTCACTTCTGCCATTTGCATTTCCATCATGAAAGTGGCTTTCATAATCATCTACAATTTCTTTTGCCAGTTCATCATCAAAAATTTTCAATTTTTCTTTTAATTGATCCATATATTCCTGTTTTGTCATATCCTGCATCCTCCTTTACATAAAATTATCCAATCAATCTGCCGACTGCATCCACAAATTCCTGCCACTCTGCTTTCAAACTTTCTTGATATTGTTTCCCTTGTTCTGTCAGATGATAATATTTTCTTGCTGGACCTTCTTCTGATTCTACCAAATAGGTATCAACATATTCCTCATCTTTCATACGTTTTAATACTAAATATAATGTTCCTGTAGCAATAGACATCTCCTTGGAAATCGCTTCTGTCAATTCATATCCATAACAATCAGTAGATACTAACTTTGATAATACACAAAGCTCTAATGCACCTTTTTTAAATTGTGGGTTCATAAAAATCCTCCTCTCTTTTAGCACAGCCGATTTTCTTTTATTGTTTTGATGAATATATAATAGCACATAGTATTATATAATGCAATATAGTAATTATAAAAAAAGTCTAAAATGAAACGCAGAAAAATACAAATTTATTCATAATATCAAAAAATTTTTAGAACAGGATTGATCTTTCTTTTTATTATGTGTATAATAGATATATAGAATTAAAACAAAAAAATAGGAAAGTTTGCGAAAGAAAATTCATATGATAGACCAAAATGTGAAAAGAAAGCTGAAAGAATACTTAATGTGTATAATTTTAATAACACTTTCGCAAAAGAAAAAGAAAAGAAAGTACGAAATGAGGACATTATATGACATATAAAACACATTTAGCAATTGGTCTTGCTTCTGTAAGTACATCTGTACTTATTATACAAATGGCAGGTACAAAACTTTTAACTCCTTTAGAGTTTTGCGTTTCTTTAGCAGTTAGTGTAAGTGCTTCTGTACTTCCAGATATTGATATTGATAAGAGTAAACCTCGAGAAGTTATGAATAAATTAGTGAAACTTATTATAATTGGATTAATAGCAGGATTAGGATATAGTATTTACCATAAGATCGATCTATGGAATTTAGAAACAATAAAAGATACTATCAGTCGTTTTTGGGCACTTTTCGTATTGTGTGCTTTACTCTTTGCTGGTACAAAATCAAGACACAGACATATGACACATAGTATTTTATACTGTGCAGTCTTAACTTTTTTAATCTATGAAATTACTGGTATTGGATATTTGACAGCAGCTTTTGGAATATCTATGCTCAGCCATGATTTGGCTGATCTTTTCAATAAAAGAAAAGTTCAACTATTTTGGCCAATGAAAGGTGGAGTATGTTTAAATTTATTTAAAGCAGATAGTACGTTTTCTAACTTTATTAGAATGATTGCTATTATAATACTAACTATTACTGGAATCAATAATATCATTTTAATGTCTATATAATATTTAGAAAAACAGGATGGAAATCTGATGTTCTAAATTTAGGTGCTCTACCAACTGAGCTAACAGAAACTACAGTTTCTGTGGTGGATTCGAACCACCGACCCTCTAAGCCCATAAGAAGGAAGAACATCAATAGCCATCCTGATTATCTTTATAAATATTCTGATAAAAATATTTCTGTATCAAATGGTGTAATTCCATCTTCTAAATCAAAACAGAGATCTGCCTCTGTCTTTTCTGTTACTTCCTCTCCTCTTGCCTTAATATGAAGAGTTAATAATTCTTTTAAATTTGGTCTTTCACAGTGAAGCAATGCCTTGCAAGTGGCAATAATACCATGTGCATTATTTTCTACACAGTTAAAAGAAGGCATATGCTTTAATGCCATATCCATCCAGACCAATTTTCTTTCCAAGAGATCGATTGTCATAGGAACACAGATTCTAGTATTTGCAGTTAAATCAATTTTGTTTTTTACGGTACGTGGTTCATAGAGTTTTCCCCTCTGTCCTATGTATTTCTCGTTCCATTCGCTATGACGCTCCATATAACCCATAAAACATTCTGGCAGATTACAAAATGGTTCTTGTGTATAGGCATTGACCGTAAATATAATATATCTTGCTCCTGCCTTTTGTGCAGATTGTAATCCAATATCAATAAATTCACTTGCTCCTTTTGGTGCGGCGACAATATCTCCACTATGACAGGCACTAATCTTTCGACTTTTTAAATTGGTATAGGAAATATGATCCATCCATACAAATTTTTCATCTAATACTACTGCTGCCAAATCGATATCTGTCCGCTCTGTTCCATCATGCCAATATAGAAATACTCTAAGAAAATCTGTTTCTTCTGAAATAGAAAGTTTAGATCCACGTACAACTGTCCGAAATGCTCTTGAGCTACTTCTTTGAGAAAAGGGAACTAAATAGTCGCAAAATTCAGGTGCAACATAGACTTTTCCCATTGGTTCTCTTTTAGAGTAAATTTTAATAAGCGTTTCTTCTAAAATCTGAACTATCTGTCTACAACACTCTTCTTCTAATTCTGGCAATACACTTTCTTCTATATGTGCTTTTGCTAGATTTCCCTTTGGAAAAAAGATTCGTTCTTTTATGGTATCCTTTTTAAATCGTTTTAAAAAGTGAGTTCGTATTTGAAGCAGCAAAGGAGTTGCTATTTTATCTGCTATTACTTCAAATTCTTTTAAAATGATATCCCATTCTTTCTCAAATGTTCGCATTAGTCGATCTAGTCTTCTGGCAAATTCGCCCGGTCGCTTTTTTAGAGATTGCAAAAGAGGCTCTAGTTGATAAGTCGTAAAATATTCTTCTATTTTTCCTGCAAAAGTTGAAATCTTTATTCCATTTCTAAGCTGGAAAAAAGCATTTTCTGTCTTTGGATAACGGTCATAATACTCTCCCGGGTGCAACCGCTCTCCAAGTTTTATAAAACGTTCTCTATATCGTTTCATATCTTCTGTTAAGTTTTTGCAGTTCTCCAAAAGAAAAAGTAACATTCTCCTTTCTCTTCGGTTAAACTGTCGAAACTTTACTGGTACAGCCAAAGAACTATCTCCTCCTGAACTTACTGTGGCAAGACGTAGTACATCTGTCGCTGTAGTAAGATAACAAAACAAGATTTCTGAAACTAATGCAGTTTCTCGCTCCTGCTCCTCTTGTTTTGCTATTTTTAATCGCTTTAATAACACATTACATACAAATGCCTTAATTTCATGAAATGGAATTTCTCTTGGAATTTGTTCTAATAAATTTGGTTCGTGTAACAAGTACCATTCCAAATCCTTCTGATCTGTTTCAGAGATTGAAGATTTTGCAAGTATTAAATCTGTCATCATTTGAGCAAACTCTTCTTTTGTACCATAAGAGATTACCTTTTGCTTTTGCCATAAATTTTCTGTTTCTCTTTCCTCTGTTTCATAAGAAGGTAATATTTTCCCATCTGTAAGATAATGTATTATTGCATTTAAGTATAATTCTGCATCTGAAAGTTCCATCACTTGTTCTGGAAAATTCGGATACATTGGATGATAGGAAACGGATGCACCCAACATATTTTTAAGATTGGAAATTAAATCATTTAAAAATATGTCAAGTTCTTTTCCAGAAAACGTATAAAGAATTTCTATTAGTTCTTCAGAAAGGCAGTATCCAAGAGATTCTAAATTTTTTAGTAAAGCACCAATATAGGTAGCATTGGAATTTCTTTTACAGTCATGCCGCTCTATCCATATTTTTCTTTTTCTTCTAAGATAAATTTCATTATTTATCATGGAAAACTCCTTTCTGAATGTTATCAAAAAATTGTTAGGTCAGGAAATCGATACACTAATTTTCAATTATCACTTGAATAGGTTAGAAGGAAGTGTTATCATAGCCTGACCTAATTTTTTTATCCCTTTATTACACCAAGTGTTCTCAGTTGTTTTATTGGTTCTACCAAATCTTTCTGATTTTTCATTACTTCATCAATATCTTTATAAGCAAATCTACTTTCTTCTGCTACATCTTCTTTTTTTCGCTTTCCTAAAACAATTCCCTGATTCTTTAAATCTACTATTACTTGCTCACAAGTAAATGCTTCCATTGCACCACGACGGGAATATTTTCTTCCTGCTCCATGGGAAGAGGAACAAAAACTTTCTGGGTTTCCAAGTCCTTTCACTACATAACTATAGGATCCCATTGCACCGGGAATAACTGCAAGTTCTCCTTCTCTCGCCCTAGTAGCTCCTTTACGGTGTACCCAAACATTTTTTCCAAAGTGGTTTTCTAGGGAAGCATAATTGTGATGACAATTAATTTCTGTTTCAAATTCAACTGTTACTCCTACATACTTAGATATCCACTTTTCAAAGATTTCCTTTACTACAGCCATCATTTTAGCACGATTTTCGTAGGCAAAATCCAAACATAAATTCATCCAGCGGATATATTGTTTCCCCTGTATTGAATCAACAGGCAGAAAAGCAAGACGATATTCATCTGGAACTTGACTATACCATTTTGTATTGAGTTCTCTTGCCTGCTTGTGGAAATAATCACATACCTGCTTACCAAAATTACGACTTCCAGAATGAATCATAATTCCAAGATATCCATTCTTATCTGCCTGTAATTCAATAAAATGATTTCCGCCTCCTAGTGTTCCAACTTGATAATAACCATCTTCTATCTGTGGCATTAACTCTTTTTCTGACTCATATAAACAAATCTCTTCTTTTGCCCTATCTAATGTTTTACAAAAATTTGGTGTAGAGTGATGAGAAAATCCTACTGGAATAGAACGAAGAATATCTCCTACCATCCCTTGAATCAGTGTTCCATTTCCTGTAATAATTTCTTCTATTTGTTCTAATTTAATATTCGTTCCTGTATAAATCATACCACAGCCAATATCTACTCCGACCGCATTAGGAATGATTACATCCTCTGTTGCAATTACACCACCAATTGGCATTCCCATTCCAGTATGAGTATCTGGCATCAGACAAACCCATTTATGCAAAAATGGCAGACTGGCAAGATGATATGCTTGCTCTAAACAACTCTCCTCTATCGTCTCCTTTGATGGAAGCCAAATTTTTATTGGTTTTTTTAAGTTTTGTTCACAGATCACAAACATATGTTTCCTCCCTTCTGCTTTTCTTCTCTTTTTTTATGGTATCTTTATGATAACACACTATTTTATAAGAATCACAAAAAAAAAGCTGCGATCTTTGTTATTTTAATTTAAAATAAACCAGTTGTGCATTATTATAACTGTTTGTCTTTTCTTTTCTTACTTCAATATTATCTAAAGAAGCAATAAAAGGTGTAAACTTAGAAAAACCAAAATTTCTGACATCAAAATCGGGATATCTCTTGTCGAGTTTATTCTTTAATTCTGCTGAAAACATCCATTCTGATTCGTCTGTTGACTCTTCAATAATATTGCAGATTGCTTTTTGAATCATTTTTAGACTGGTCTGCGGTTGAAGACTTGTTTTCTTTCCTAAACGTGAACTACCTTTTATCCCTTTTTCTTTCTCCGTTATCTTTTCTATTTCCTCAGACTGACGTAACCTTTTCGTTGTCTGTCTTTTTTCTTCTTCTGGCTCTTCTTTTTGTATATTATTTGAAAATAATATATCTAAATATTTAAACTGGTTACAGGCTGAAATAAATGGTTTGGGAGTTTTGCTTTCTCCCATTCCTATTACATACATTCCAGATTCCCTCAAACGTGCTGCAAGTCTGGTAAAATCACTGTCTGACGAAGCAATACAAAATCCATCTACTGTACCTGAATACAAAATATCCATAGCATCAATAATCATTGCAGAATCTGTTGAATTTTTGCCAAAAGTGTAACTATACTGCTGAATTGGAATAATGGAATTATTTAAAAGAACCTGCTTCCAAGAACTTAAACTTGGTGAAGTCCAATCGCCATAAATTCTTTTATATGTAGCGATTCCACTATTTGCAGTTTCATCTAAAATAATTTTAATGTACTTATCTGCAATATTATCTGCATCAATTAATACTGCAAATTTTTTTTCCATATCCTTTTCAATTTCTTCCATAACTTATCCTCCAATGTTCCTTTTCCATGAATTCTCTGTAGTATGTGAATTCTTTTTTATTTTATCATATTTTTGGGACTTAGAAAAGTCCTTGGATGGTGTAAAAAGAACTTGCAAATAATAATAAGATATGTAATATTAAAGATATACTTTTTAACTTGTATTATTTTTATAGAAATGGAAATTATTATGGCAGAATATAAGGAACTTATAAAAAATTTTAATAATCTTCGTTCCTATTTAAGGGACTTTTTTGTCTATGGTTTTTGTTCTAGGAATGATTATGCTTCCACTCTTTCCTCTAAAAGTGCTAGAACCTATGATAATGAACGTCGTAGAATTGAAAGCTATCTCAAGGATTATATCGAAAGTACTTATCAATCGCACGAAAAACAGACTGCAATTATTATTAATCCCTCTGAAATAGAACAAAATCCTCTTTACTGTATCTGGAAAGCGAAAACATTTACCTCAAATGATATTACACTTCACTTTTTTATATTAGATTATCTACTTAAACATTCGCAGACAGATGCCTCTACTCTTTGTGATAAACTATCTGAAGAATATGGAATTATCTTCGAACTTCAAACAGTACGAAATAAGTTAAAAGAATATAAAGAACTAGGACTTCTTTCTTCTAAAAAAAATGGTAGACAGCTTTTTTATTTTTTAACCGAGCAATCCGATATTTTATCTAGTAAAGTAGTTGTTGATATGATAAAATTTTATCAGGAGGCAGCGCCTTTTGGTTTTCTTGGAAGTACCATTTTAGAAAAATACAATGAGTCAAATCAATTCTTTCGATTTAAACATGCTTTTTTAGTACATACTCTTGAGGATCAAATTTTATATGATTGTATTTCTTCTATTCATTTTAAACAAAGAATTGAAATTACTATAAAAAATCGTTTTAGAAATAAGGAGTATTATTATTATGGAATCCCTTTACAGATCTTTGTAAGTACACAAACTGGAAGGCGTTATTTATGTCTTTATAAGGATAAAAGTTTTCGTTTTAGCTGCCAGCGTTTAGACTATATTATAAATATAAAAATACTAGAACCTGCCAAAAATTACGAACAAATTCAAGAGGCTCTCGCTCGCAACCGCCCTAAATGCTGGGGAGTTACCTTTGGTAATCATACAAGAAATGAAACTGTTCATATGATACTTTTTATTCATCTTCCAGAAGAAATCTATATTTTAAACCGATTAAAACGAGAAGGACGTGGTGGAACAATAACCCAACTTTCAGAAAATAAATTTGAATATACAGGTGAATTTTTTGATGCTAGAGAAATGCTTACTTGGATAAAAACATTCACTGGGAGAATTATTTCTTTTCAATGTAGTAATCGACAAGTAGTAATTCAGCTTTACAGTGATTTTATTCGTATGGGACAGATGTATTTAAATCAAGAAAATGAGGAAAAATAAAATTATGGAATTATTTTCCAAAATTTATAGTCGTTATTATAAAGTAGCAGAACTTATACTAGAAGCAGCGGGTGATAAAGGTCTTACAGAGAAAAAAATAAATCAACTAATCACTGCTTATGGATTTGGAGAGAGTAATTTATTTTTATTATCCAAGCTTTTAGATGAAGAATATAAACTATTGGAACAAAAGGGAACCCATTTTTTTTCAAAAGTTACCTACTCTGTAGGATATCCTCTTAGTAATTTACAAAAATCCTTTCTTAGAGCTCTACTTGATGATCCAAGAATATTTCTTTTTCTTACAAAAGAACAATATTCTGATTTAAAAACAGCCTTAGAAGGAATTGAAC
The DNA here is from genome assembly GCA_910586015.1 of uncultured Lachnospiraceae bacterium. GTDB lineage: Bacteria > Bacillota > Clostridia > Lachnospirales > Lachnospiraceae > MGBC140009. The sequence goes on along the minus strand of CAJUGJ010000003.1, from coordinate 105,670 downwards.
CTTTGTTTTCATGGAAGGATTTTTATTATTTTGACCGTTTTACCGAAGGAGATCCTTATAGCTCAGAACAATATCAAAGAAATTTCCAAATTGTTTTTCAAGCGTTAAAACAACATCGGGTACTACAAATTTATTATCAATCTAAATATGGAAGAAAAATCACAGGAATCTTTGCACCTTATAGACTACAATACTCTCAAAAAAATGACTGTTTTCGGCTATTTTGTATTCAAATCAAACAACAAATAGCTACCCAACCTTCTACTATCAATCTGGCAAGAATTTTAGATGTATCTTATTCTCTTTATGACTATCCATTGGAAATAGTTTTAGAAAAAATGAAACATCAACAAAATTCCAAAGACTTTGTAATGATTGAAATATATAATGAACGTAATGCCTTAGAACGATGTATGCTTCATTTTGCAAATTATGAAAAACAGACTACTCAGATAAAACCGGGAGTTTACCACTGTAAAATTTTTTATAATAAAGAAGAGGAAACGGAATTACTTATCCGTGTCCTCTCTTTTGGTCCTGTTATTCGTGTTCTTAGTCCTACTTCATTTTTAAATCAAATAAAAGAACGTATTGCAAAACAAATGGATTTAGTGAATAATAAAAATCCTTTTACTATCACAAAAGACTTAATCTAACTCTTCAAATTCAACCGTTACAATCCACTCACTGCCATCTTCTTTGATGGCAGTAACTTTTCCAGTTCGGCTTTTTAATCGTTTTGGTGTATTATTCGACATGGCAATAGCAGGCTCAATTGTATAATAATACATTACACCCGACAGTGTACGAAGTTCAGACTCATAGATTTCTACTTGTGTACCAATTAGAAGTTCTTCTGTCTGTACTTTTCGAAATTCCATTTCACGTTTCATTTCCTGTCACCTTTAAGTCTAATTGTGCATTCATTGCAGATACTAAAGCATGGATAGAAGAACGAATAATATCCTCATCTATTCCTGCACCCCAGAAACATTTTCCATCTGGATCAGTAATACCAACATAGGTGATCGCCTTCGAATTAGAGCCAACTGCTAAAGAATGTTCTTCATAGCAACTAATAACAGAATGAATTCCTATTAATTCCTGTAATGCGTTACTAACCGCATCTAAACGACCGTTTCCAACTCCCTGTGTCATGTGTAATACTCCATTATACATAACTTCCATATTAGTGGTAATTCCATTGATCTGTTTAAAGTGACATTCTGTTACTTCAAACTTAGTATGATTATTAAGATATCTCTGATTAAAGATATCATAGATCCACTCTGGCGTTAACTCTTTATGGTTTTTATCAGAAACATGTTTTGCCGCATAGCTCATATCTTCTTTCATCTTCTTTGGAAGATTGATTCCATAATTATTTTGCAGAATATATCCAACTCCACCTTTTCCAGACTGGCTGTTAATTCGAATCACATCTGCATCATACTCTCTTCCTACATCTTTTGGATCAATTGGAAGATATGGTACTGTCCAATACTTACAGTCATGTTCTTTTCGATATGCTAATCCCTTTGCAATCGCATCCTGATGAGAACCAGAAAATGCTGCAAATACTAAACTTCCACAATATGGTTGTCTCTCATAAATCTTCATTCCAGTATATTTTTTATAACATTCACAGATATAAGGCATATCGGAAAAATCTAAATTCGGATCAACACCTTGTGAATACATATTTAATGCTAATGTCACAATATCTACATTTCCAGTTCTTTCACCATTTCCAAACAAGGTTCCCTCAATTCGATCTGCACCAGCAAGCAGTCCCAATTCTGCATCACTTACTCCACAACCTCTATCATTATGTGGATGCAAAGAAAGTATCACATTATCTCTATAATTTAAATGTTTACTCATATATTCAATCTGACTTGCAAAAACATGTGGAAGAGAATGTTCTACAGTTGCTGGAAGATTAATGACTACTTTATGTTCTTTATCTGGCTGCCAAACGTCTAAAACTCCATTACAAACGTCTAAGGCATATTCCATTTCTGTTCCAGTAAAACTTTCAGGACTATACTCAAATAAGAAATTCCCTTCTGTTTCTTGTGCTAATCTTTTTAAAAGCTTTGCTCCATCTACTGCAATTTCTAAAATTTCTTCCTTTGACTTTTGAAATACTTGCTCTCTTTGAGCTACAGAAGTAGAATTATACAGATGTACAATTGCCTTTGGTGCTCCCTTTAATGCTTCAAATGTTTTTTGGATAATATGTTCTCTTGCCTGAGTTAATACCTGAATCGTAACATCCTCTGGAATCAGATTGCGTTCGATCAATGCACGTAAAAAATGATATTCCGTTTCTGAGGCTGCTGGAAAACCAACTTCAATTTCTTTAAATCCTATCTTTACTAAAAGTTGAAAAAACTCTAATTTTTCTTCTAATCCCATTGGTTCTACTAAGGCCTGATTTCCATCTCTTAAATCTACACTACACCAAATTGGTGGTTTTTCAATATATTCCTTTTTCGCCCAGTCATAACAAGGTTCTGGAGGCATAAAATAACATCTCCGATATTTTTGAACATTTTCCATAAATAGATCTCCTTCCTTATTTTAGGTAAAAAAAAATCCTTCGCTCTATCTGTTTTCACAGTCAGAGACGAAAGATAAAATCTTACGCGATACCACTCTTCTTCGCAGTAAACACTGCGCTCTCATCAGATACGGGTTTTATAACCTTATATCCTGCCCTGATAACGATGGGTATTCGTCTGCTTCTACTCTTCTATGAATTTCGAACAGCCGCTCCAAGATGAGTTCCCAATCTTCCTTCCACCACTTCACAGCTTCCAGTGGCTCTCTGAACTCCAGACGATTCGTACTACTTCTCTTCTTCGCGTTTTTATCTTATATAGTCTTATTAACCTTATAAAGAGTGAATTTATTATAACATAGATAAAATAAATTGTCAATCATCGAAATTTACGTGATAACAATGTTCTCCTTCATAAATATCAATATAGGATAAGTTAAATTCTTCGTCCATTACATCGACTTTATACTCAAAATATAAATCTTCGCTTCTTTTTGACAGAAAAATATAACTACCATTCTCTTTGCCTTCTATCTGGTCACTGATCTGTTCATAAATTTCAAGTCCATCTACTTTTTTAAGATATCCTGCTGCAAGAATTCGATTCTCAATTTCTTGATAAAGTTCTTCCATCATTCCACACTTTCTAATCTTTTTTCTGCAATTTCTCCAGCCTTTTTATAGATGCTTCTAGCTGGTATATAACCACGAACCATTGATAATGGGTAGATATTTGTATTTGATCCGATAATTGTACCCGGATTTAATACAGATCCACATCCTACTTCAACAAAATCTCCCAAAATAGCCCCCATCTTCTTTCTTTTTGTTTCCACTCTTTCTTCTCCAAACTTAATTACTATTAGCGTTTTATCTGATTTTACATTAGAAGTAATTGCACCTGCTCCCATATGAGAACGATATCCCAAAATAGAATCTCCCACATAATTATAGTGTGGTACCTGTACTTTATTAAACAAGATTACATTTTTTAATTCTGTGGAATTTCCAACAACTGCTCCTTCTCCTACAATAGCATTTCCTCTGATAAAAGCACAGTGTCGAATTTCTGCATCTTTCCCAATGATTGCAGGTCCATGAATATATGCTGTTGGTGCAACTATAGCAGATTTTGCAATCCAAATATCCTCTCCCTGTTTTATATAATCTTCATCTGAAAGCTGATTTCCTAATTTTAATATAAAAGAACTTATTTCAGATAATATTTCCCAAGGATACTCCTTCTCTTCTAATAACTCTTTAGCAATAGTCTGAGAAAAATCGAATAAATTTTTACATTTTAATGCTTCCATAAAATTATCCCCTTATATAACATTTCTTTTATTTTTTTCCTAATAAATCAACTCCCACATAGCCTGTTTTCTTATCTCTGTCAGATATCCTTTTGTCTTTTCGACTAATTTTACAAGCCCATTCCCTTTTAGGGGATGGGTAGTTGACTTATTTCTTTTTATAATTTATTTCTGCACTTTGAAACTTTTGTTCAAGACTATTTTGATTATATAAATGCTTTATCCCTAAAGTAAGTTTTTTAATAAAACTTTCTAATTTCTGTAAATATTCTTCTTTCGTTATTGTTCCTTCCGCAACATAGGTAAGTCCTTTTTCCCAACTAGCAGTTAATTCTGCATTTAAAAGAGAACGAATAGAAGAATTAACTATTTCATAGATTAATTCTCCATTTAGTGTAGGTGTAATTACCTGTGTCTTTTTATTTAGATTAAGATATTCTATCTTTACCAGTTTATTTAAAATTTCTGCTCTTGTTGCACTTGTTCCAATTCCACTTCCCTTAATCTGTGTTCGTAATTCTTCATCTTCAATTAACTGTCCCGCATTTTCCATAGCAAGAATCATTGAACCTGAATTATAGCGTTTTGGAGGTGCCGTTTCTCCCTCTTTAATAATAAACGCATAGATTGGAAGTTTCATTCCTTTTTTTAGCTTATTAATATCCGCTAAAAGTTGCAGACCTGCTTCTCCCTCTATTTCCATTTCCTCTTCTTTTTGTTTCTCTTTTAAAGCTTCTGTCTTTAACCTTCCTTTTTCAGAACTTATATCTTTTTGTTCTGCAATCTTTAAAAATCCCTCTTCAATTAAAACTTTAAAATTAGAAAAAAAACATTCTGTTTTTAATTTTGTAACTACTGTAATCTTTTGATAAACAGCAGGAGGATAGAAAATGCTTAAAAACCTTCTGACTATCAAATAATATACTTTTTTTGATAAATCTGGAAGACCATTTAGGTTTTGTAAGCCCTGTCCTGTTGGTATAATGGCATAGTGATCTGTAATCTGTTTATCATTTACATATCTAGTCTTTGCGATTGTTTGATAACTTTTTTTATCGAAGATCCATTTTACATCCGAATTAAATAACTGTAAATTTTTTAAACCGCCTAAATTTTTTTGAATTTCCTTTGATACAGCAGTAGAAAGTACTCTAGCATCTGTTCTTGGATAAGTAACTAATTTTTTTTCATAAAGTTCTTGTACAATCTTTAGTGTTGCATCAGGACTTATTTTAAACATTCGAGAACAATCATTTTGAATTTCTGCCAAATTATAAAGTAAAGGAGGATTTTTATTTTCCTTCTTTTTTTCAATATTTATAATTTCAGCTAAAAGTGGTGTATTTTCTGTCTGATTTAATGCAGCAATATGACTATTTTTGCCGTTTTCGGTAACTGTTTTATAGTTTAATTCCTGTTCAGAAAGCATTGTTATCAACTCTTGTGCATCTTTTTTTTCTTTAAATCCATTCTCTTTATAAAGCTTTAAAGAAGCATAATATTTTGAACCTTCTATTGCCTTAAATTCACCTTCAAACTTTCTTTTTTCAGTTGTCAAACCTATTAAAACTCTATAAAAAGGTGTCTTTACAAATGTCCGAATCTCTCTTTCTCTTCGTACTACCATTCCTAAAACACAGGTCATAACACGACCTACTGAAATTGCCTGCCGTTTTTCAGTTTTTAAAAAGCGACTTACATAAGAGCCATATTTTAAAGTAAGAACTCTGGAAAAGTTAATTCCCATCAAATAATCTTCCATAGCTCGAAGATATGCAGCATCAGATAGATGATCATATGCCGATAATGGTTTGGCATTTTGAATTCCACGTAAAATTTCCTCTTCTGTTTGTGAATCAATCCATACTCTTCTTTTATCTTTTTCTGCTGGTACTCCTGCCATCTGATCAACTAGACGATAAATATATTCTCCCTCTCTTCCAGAGTCCGTACAAACATAAATTTTTTCTACATCTTTCCGATTTAATAGTTGTTTTACTATATTATATTGCTTTTCTACAGAAGGAATTACTTCATATTTAAATTCTTTTGGAATAAATGGCAGTGCATCAAATGTCCACCGTTTTAATGTAGGATCATAAGTTTCTGGATAACTCATCATAACTAAATGTCCATAACACCAAGTTACCACACAGTCCTCAGCTTCTAAATATCCATCTTTCCTTTTAAAGTTTCGTTTTAAAGCTTTTGCAAATTCCTGTGCTACACTTGGTTTCTCGGAAATAAATAAGCTTTTTGCCATATGTAAACCAACCTTTACCTTTTCTATCTGACATTTTAGCATATTTTCATTCAGTTTACAAGAAAGAATACCAAAACACTATTTTAGTATATTCCACCTGTTTGATAATCTGATAAAGCATTTCCTTCTTTTACTTTAAGAATTAATACATCTCCATACTCTAATGAGATTTTTTGATTTTTATAAAGTTCTTTTTCTTTTAACCCACCTTCCATCTCCCACATACAACAGTGAGAATAAGCTTTTTTATTAGTAAAGTTTCCATAGTCAAGATATTCTTTTTTATTTTGATCTATTGCAGTAATCTGAAAGTTAATTATCAAATAACCATCTCTTTTCCAAAAATCTTCCTGATAGCTGATTCCCTTTTCTTTTGCCTCTTCTGTTAAATCGATTCCTGTAGCAGCAATATAGATTTCAGATGGAAGATTATAGGTAATATAATATGTCTGTTTTAACTTCCATATTTGTTGTTCCTTTGGAATTTGCAATCCTTCTTTTTGTATAAGAGGTTTTAAGCTATTAAAATATTCTAAATTAGAATAAGTCCGAAATGGTAATCCTGCCTGTATCAGTCCATAACTATATTGTTCCACTTTTTTATCTTCTAATTCTTTTATTGGACTTTCTAATATTTGTGCTGTTGTTTGTAACTCCTTTTTAGGAATTCCAAGACCTACTCCTCCTACCATCTGAATTTTTTGATTTTCTCTATCTTCTTGTGATCCAATTTTAATTAATTTTATTTCCTTACCGAGTTTTTCTTTATAATAAACATCTACACATTCTCTATTTTTTCCTTTAGCATCTACCCAGAAAAATTTTGGTAAGATTTGAACATACGAGTTTGGATTTGACATTACTTCTCCTGTTGTATGAAGTAAAAATCGTAAAAGATATCCATTTCGGTAAAATCCCTGATTTTGATAAAGTGGATGGCTTCCTTCACAGAGAGGTAAAGTAAATTTTTTTACTCTGTTTGTTAAATTTCCATAACTATCCTTTATCCCAACTGTATAATCATAAAAACTTTCTGGTTTAAAATGTTGTTCATCTGTAACTCCAGAAGAAAGCTCTAAATTTCTTTTTAATACAGAAGTTTTTAAATCGCGGAAAATATCTGACCAACGTGGAATATCATCAATATCATAAAGGTTTAATCCATATAATCTTCCTGAAACTTGAAATGTTTTAAAATCAGTAGCTACATAATTTTTTCTTTGTGTATTTTTATTTTCCTCTGTAGCTTCTATCTGACTGCCAGTATTACTAGCCAGAGAACGAAATTCACATGTGTAATTTCCTTCTTTTATATACATCGGAAGATACATCCTTTGTCGTTTATCACCTAAAGTAAACCATGTTCCTGCAGATAATATTTGATCGTTGTTTTGCTCAAAATCATTTCCAATATCTAAAACGATATCAAATGGAAATCTAACCTGATTTTGTCTGTTTCCCTCCGAATCCAAAGCTACATATTTTTTGTAATCTCTCGTTTGATAACCTAAATAGTCAGAATGAAATCCACTATTACTAATAGATACCCAAAAGTCATTTAAAAGGGAATTTTCGTCTAACACTAATGCAGTTGAAGAAAGTTCTGGGCTTAAAAGTTGAACATATGGTTCATTATCTGCTTCTATTACTCCCTTACAATAGACAGGAGTATGAACAATGACAGGCTTTAATTCTTTTATTTCATAAATCTCAGAAATTTGTTCATCTCCAAAAGTAACTATAGGAGTATATCGAAGTGTTGCTGTAGTAGGATAGGATTGATTTTTTGTTTCTTTTGGTATAATCAAATTTTCCTGAAATAAAACATCCTCTGTAATCATTTCTGGCTTTGTAAGCGCAGAAATGATTGGTTCAGGTGCTTCTTTTTCTTTTAAAGTGGCATCTAAAACTGTTTTTCCATCAAAAGTCAAAGAATCATTTCTGCATTTCAACTCTCCAACTTTAGAATCTGCCAGACTTTTTAATACAGATTCACTTTCTGTAATACTTGGTCGACCTGAGTATCCTCCATCTAACACTTTTACTCCAAGATCTAAAGAACCATTTTTTACTTCATTTGGAAGTATAATATGAGCATCTAAGCTATTGCCCAAAGACTGATAATCTATAGAAGGCAGTGTATAGTTTTTCGGAATCAATGTTACTATATCATCTGAGAACACTGCATTTTCTACAATTCCAGAATGTATTTTATAATAAGCAATTTTATCAATATAGGTAAAACTATATTCTCTTGTTAAAGTTATTGTTTTATTGACTACAACTGTTTCTGAATGATAAATAGGAGGTTTTTGTATAGAATCTTCTTCATCTGGCAGAGGTGTTGGTGCAGCTTCCTGCCAATTTAATCTATATGTTCGTTTCACTGTTACTGGGATCTCCTTTTTACCTTTTACCTGAACGAATACTGCCTTTAAAAGATACTCTTTTGCCTTAATCCAAGTATATAATCCTTCTGAAGCAGGAATTCCTAAAGAAATATCAAACTTTTCTTCTCTTCTTTTGTCTGCTCCTATATAAACATCTATTTTAGGATCCGTATAGTTGACTTCTATTGTATTTTTATCTTCCTCTTGTTTTATTTCTTCTTTCGTCTTTTTATAATATGCTGTCATTTTAATTGGTTTTGTACGATCAAAGGAAGAATTTATAATATACACTGCCATCTGTCTTTTTACTCCTATTCCATATTTATTATTTGGAGTATAATATTGTGGATTACTTCCCTTTCGATAATAACTCATAGTCCAAGTTGGATTATTATTTGACGCATCTTCCCATATTAATTGATATTCCTGCCCTAAATTGTCATATATCTGTTCTGGCAAATCTTCTAATAATACCTCTGTTTCTAACTCTTTATAAACTTTTTCGCATGGAATCTTTTCAATAACTTTTTTAGAATCTATATCAATAGCTGTTACTTCTATAGGGGTATCTTCAGGAACAAATACAATTTGAAGTAAGGCATCATCATTAAAATCATGTTTTGCAGCATATCTGTAATAAGGCAAATGTCCTGTAAGATCCCCCTTTATATTTAATGCTAATTTTGATTCATCCATTTTACTTCCATGATAATATCTTGCCTCTTTTGTAGCAAAATACTTTTTCCCATCAATTATAATATTTTGAGCGTCTTTTGGTAGGTAATAAATAAAACTTCCACCATATAGACAATATCCTTCCCCCTTTCCCGGATACTTTGCATAAATCTCCTCACTTGCAACTAATAAGTTTCCCTGTGTATCCACAAATTCAATTTTTGGTGTATAAGTATTTAACTTAATAGTAAAAGACAAATCATAATATTCTGGTAAGATCTCATATTTAGTGCGATCTGACCAATCTACGGCATCCCGAATTGCCTTATATGTATAATATAATGTTCCTTTCGCTCCTGTTGTATTTGAAAACCAACCACTTTGACTTAGAATTTTACCAGCAGAATCTCTATGAATTACAGCAAAGATATAAGACATATATACTTTAATACCATTTTTTAAATCCTGTCTATATTCATACCATGACTTTGATCCAACTTTGTCTTCTGAATTTTTTCCATTTGTATTTTTCCACACAGAAAACATATTTTGAATAAAGTTATTATCAATAGTAATCTGATAATAAGATGTAACAGTATTGTTCGATATTTTATCATCAATTCCTGAATCTTCTCTTTCTACTTCAATAAAATCTTTATTTTTGGTTCCATTTCTTTGAATACTGTTTTTACTATTGGCAATATTTTTGTTTAAGGCTAATGTATAGCCTACAGTGAGATATGCTATCTTTGAACCACTATAATTATGAGTTCCCTTAATCCTAATAATACCTGCATCTGCATTTAACGCTAATTGAATCACTTCATTTCCCTTAGAATCAACAATAACCTCATACCCTGATTCTTCGGACTGTGCAAATAGACAAATGGGTTGTATTACACTGATTACTAATATAGTTAATTGTATAAATAATATTATTTTTTTTATCATTTTATAATTCACGATCACCTGCTATCTTTACTCTTCTGTACATACATAAAGTAAATCAAAAAAATTACAATATTCAACTCCTAAGTTTTCTGCAAACTTTGATACCTCTACATCAAAATATCCATCTCTCCATTCTCCTTCTTTATAATTCTCTAAAATTGCTGTTCCTAAATGTCCGCCATATAAAATAGGTGAAATAAAATCTTCGGATCGTTCAATCGAAAGTGCTGAATTAATGCGATAATGAACATAACATCTTACAACATATTGTCCCATATAATAATAAATACCTGATACATCTGCTGCCACTTTATCACACTCTATTATTGTTTTATTCTTTATTGCTGCATCAATATATTTATTCAATTTTTTTATATAGGTTTTATCAGGTATCACAACACGTTCCATTTCTTCAAACCACTTTTTATCTGTTTTCAAGGTACGATAATCTACATTAAAGGCTAATTGCAGATACCTTTCTACGTTTTTAACCCATTGTTCTTTACAATTTTCATATAATTCTTTATCATATACTATTTCATTTTTATCAATATTAAAGTAATTTCTTTTGGTACTGCTAGAATATTGTTTTATATTTTTGGGATAACACCACTCTACAAACTCCTTAAAATTTTCTGTAAGATATGCTTTTTCTCCTTCATGATTTTCTAATCCCATAAAATAAAAATCCCAGTCATAATACTCATTTGGAAAACTTTCTAGTATGTATTCATATTTATTTGCATATCTCGGAAGATTCGTAGTCCGAATTAATTGCCCGTCTTCTGACATACGCTCTCTTTTTGAAATATCGAGTAAACGTTCTACCAATAATTTAGCTGTTGACATACTGATCTTTTGAGATGGCTGAAATGTTCTTGTTTTCATATAAGTACCATCTGAATGTCCAATCAAATATCCAAGTTGATAACATCTAGCAATATAAGATCTTCTTGCTTTACTTACTTTATCTATATCTGAAATACGAAAGTTAATAATTTGTTCTATTTGCTTATCTGTTACTGTTTTTCCATATAAATATTCATCTGCACGTACAAGAACTACAGCGGCGTCGCTTTTTGATAGAGGCTTTTGATAATTTTCTCCAAATGTTTCTTTTGTTATAATTTTTTGTTTCAGTGCTGCCATATAATATGGATGTTCACTTTTTAGATCTACTTGTATTCCAAGTGCTTCAATAATCATTTCAAGAAATTCTTCACGGGAAATTATATCTGCTGCTCTTAGTATGACCCCTTTATTACTGCCTATAATCATACTTATAAAAAGAATTAATAAAATTAAAAAATGGCTGAAATGTTGCTTTATGTTGTTCAAAAGCTTCTCCCTTCTTAATCTTGGTTATACCAGAAGTAAAACATATTTTTGTAAAATTTACTTCTGAATATATAGTCTTTATCTTAATGATTTGTCTTTGTATTGATTTTATCCTTTCTCTATCTGTTTTTATCTCTTCTGATTGGCTTTTTGTTTCTGTTCTGTTTCTTTATCTTTGATTTGTTTTTTGTTCTTTAAATTTTAATCAACATTATTCTTCTAATATTGGCACAACAAATTCTGGAAGACATTTTTTACAGGCTATTGCTTGAAGTTCTGCACATTCCTTTATTTCATAACACATCCATTGTAACTGCATTTCTTCTCCTGTATTATCTTTTAATTTTTTACATCCAGATAAATGAAATGTTCGTCTATCACCTTCTTGTATCACAATAAATTCTTTCTTATGATATAATTGTGCTCCTGCAATACTAATACGATTATAAACTTCTCCGCATGAAAGAGGATATCCTTGAAATAACACAAGTATAGCTGGTCCTGTAATCGCTCGCTGCCATTGTGAAGTATCTAATTGTGGTAGATAAAATTGATATGTAAAACCAAGTTGTTTTGCAATTTGATTATGTTCAGAAACTGTTTTTTCTAATAATGTAACAAATTGTTCTATTTGTTTTTGTTCTTTATAGATTGGATAGGGATATAATTCACTCCATATTCGTACTACTTCTTTTTGTTTTTGATTTTTATGAAAGGAACAGATAGAAAAATAAAATCCTTCTGGAACTATAACTGCAATTACTGGAACATACATTTGTAACATTTCTTGTTTTTTACTATCCTCTAATACCCCAAAAGAGGCATATAATGTTAAAAAAAAATGTTCTATTGCTATATCTTTATCTATTCCAAAAAGTCCTTCTTTATTATTAGTCAAAGAAAAAATTCCATTATCAACAGCATGTTGTAATTTTTCTTCTAATTCAGCCCTTTCTAAAGCAGTTTCTTGTAATTCTTCTATTTTAAACTCTAAAATTATAAAGACAGGAATACATATTATTAAAAAGAGCAGCGATATATGGTATAATTTCATTTTTAACCTCTTTTCCAGAATGAAGTTTTATAACAATTTCATTCCTGAACCATTCTCCAATTTTCATTTCTAATATATCCTGCTGCTGTAACCAAACAATCACTTTCTTTTAAATTTACTATTACCTTAATACAATCTCCCTTTTGCATTCGAATCATTCCATATCGCTCTAGTAAAGTTAAAACTTCCTGTGAAACGATTTCTTCTCGATACTGTTCTATCTGATTTTCTTTTCCTAAAGCTACGACATTTCTTTCAATTATAATAGAAACTTCTCCTTGTGCTTTAGAATCAAAGAGCTTTGTTTCTAATTCTTCATATGTCTTTTTTGTAAGCATCCCTTGTGCTTGAACAAGAGAAACAAAATTTCTTACATACTCTCTGTTTGTAATCTCTTTTATATCCTGTAGCATTAAGTTACTATAAAGAATAGGAATTAAAAACAAAGTAATAATTGTTATAAACAAATCTATAATCTTTTGGAAACTATTCATTTCCTACTGTCTCTCCTCCAATAGATGTATGTCCCATTTTTATTGTAAACCAAAAATTTTTTTCTCTCTTCCATCCAAGTTTTATCTCTTCTGGCTGTAGAGTTTCTATAATAAGATGTTGTTCTAAGTCTTTTTCTAACCAATCTGTTGGAAAAGCCAATCTAAGCTCCATTTTCTCTTTCCTATCAGTAAGAAAAAATAGATCATTTACTGCAAGATAATCTAAATATTCTATTTTTCCTGTCGTTTCAATTTTTTCTGCCCATAAATAAAGCTTATCTATTGCTGCTCTTTCTGCTCTTTTGTTTTGTATTTGTAACTGTCGTTGTACTGGAAGAAGAATACCGACATAGATTACAAATAAAATAAGTGATATTCTTCCGAATAACTCCATTTCTTTATACTTCCTCCTAAACTTATTATACTAATTTTAAGAAAAAATAATTTTATATTGAAGTTGTAACATTATTTCTTCTAATAGTTGTGTCAACTCATCTGTTTGATAGAGTAGCAAAGAAAGTGCTAATAAAAAAAGTAATACTGCAAATGCCTGAAATAAAAATTCTCTTACCTTTTCCATCTATATTTATTGTTGAGCAAAAGAAAGTTTTGAATATGCACCATTTTCATCTTGTGATAATTCTCCTAAAAAACTACCATCTGGATTGATATAACTTTCACTTTTTACTTTTCTTGCTTCATTAGTGGAATAATTTTGTGTATTAAATATAACTCCTCCTCTTTCTACACCTTTTTTTCCTGTATATACTATAATTGTAAAATCTCCTTTTGATAATTCTGTTCCATATTTTTCAATAACTTTAAGAACCTCTCTTCCAGAAACAGTAACGCCATCATACATTGTCTTATTGACGTCTTGATATTCGCTGTTCATACTCGTAATTTGGCTGATTCCATTACTACTTGTATTCTTTGCCTCTCTGGAAATATAAAATCCAAGTCCTACAACCAAACATGTAATAATAACACCTGCTGCTAAAATCAATCCTTTTAATGAATTATCCATATTCTTCTCTCTTTCTGCGTCTATACGCTGTAAATTTTTAGTTTTCTTCTAATGTAATAGAAGTAATTACATCATTATCGTCTTGTCTAATATGAACGACAAACTCTGACTGAGGGGGAATATACCGATCCGAAGTGCTATCTCGAAGTTTTGATGTATTAGTACGATTTTTATAGATCCATGAACTTTTTTTCATTCGTATTGTTACTATAATTGGCGCTTCCTTTCCTTCGCTATAGCTTCCAACCAAACGTTTTGTCAAATTTACTACTTCATTTCCACTGACTGTAAGACCATCATAATTTAATAAACTACCTTCTTCTAGCTGTGCTCTATATTGTGTAAGTCGATTTGCAGAAACAGATGCTGTCGCTTTCGCTTCTCTTGCAATATAAAATCCAAGCCCAAGAATCATACAAGTCAACACAACTCCAGCCGCTAGTACTAATCCTTTCAATGCGTTATCCATATCTTTCCTCATCTCTGTACAACTTTTATATTTTGGGTTTTATTCTTTATACAATATTAAGTATAAAATTCTGATGAAATTTCACCTAGCTCTTTTAGACTTTCATAGACAAATGGGACAATTAGATAAAATACCACAACGGCTGAAAATGGAATAAAAGCGATTAGTCCAGCAATCGCCGCCTGATCTTCTAACTTTTGTTTTTCTTCTTCTATAAATAGTTCTATATAAAATTTTCGTTCCTTTGAAGCTTCTTCTAATGCAAGTATAGGTCCTAATTTATCACACATCATCAGATTTTCTAACAAACGTTTCATACATTTACATTCTTCTGCTTCTTTTGCTGCCTGTTTTAATGCTTCTACTTCATCATATGGCAGAGCAAGTAAACAGCGGCGTAATAGTGCTTTATAACAAATAGCTGTTTCCTCCATTGCCTCTAATAATTCATAGACAGAAACTCTTGACATTCCCATCATCATTCCAGCAATTCCCTGAAATTGTGCTGCTTCTTGTTCTCTGTTTTTTTTGTATAAAAATTCTTGTATCCCTAACAGCACTTTCGGAATTCGAATCCCAATAGATGTTGCTAATAAAGCGGCTGTAAGCCATATTCCAAAAAAACCACCTACTAAAATCCATATCATTATTATCATGACAGCACCAAATATCGCATAAATTATTTGTAATGTAAGATAGATATTTAATTCAAATAAATCTCCTGCTGACGCTAACTTTTTTTTTAATAACTTCATCTCTTCTTTATATTTTTCCTTATAAATATCTAACCATTTTGTCCATTGTTCTAATTGAACCAACCTTTCTGCAGTTGGATGACGCATGACAGACAATCCTTCTGGATATCGAAAAAAACAGAGTATGATATAGATAAAACAGGACAAAAATCCGAGTCCAAAGACTGCTAAAATACCATATCTTCCATCATAAAGCTGCTCTAACTCGGGGAGATTTTCGCAGCACCACTTACGAATCAGAGGTAATGTATAGATCGGAATAACTGCTACTGGAATAATTCCTAGATAGGCATGACGTCGAAGCATAAAATGTTTCTTTTGTACTTGAAGTTCTTCCTGTAATTCTCCAAGATTTTTTACAAATACTGATTTTCCTTGTTCTAAACAATCTCCATATTCCATTGTAATCTTACAGTTTATATATATAAGATAAAGTATACGATTTTGAGTCAGAAATGGTTTATCCTCTTTTTGTATCAGTGCTTGAAATAATTCTTTTAATTTTCTAATAATACTTGTTTCTTCTAAAGTATCTATAGCTGTCTGTACTGCTTCTTCTACATCAGAATATACATAGTACCAATGTCTAAGTTCTGCTAAAAATTCCATCAATTCATTACATTCTTTCCCTCCATTCTTAGTTATCTTTCGAATTTTTTGTTCCTGTCTAAATATGATAGCTGCAAAAACAATACAAAAAAATGTATAGAGAGAAAATGGCAGGTCTAAAATAGTATAGAGTATAGAAAGAACTAATCCTATAACTATCCATAAAAATATATAATTTAGATTGATCTGTTTTATTTGTTCCATTCCCAACCTCCATATTGTGACTATCTTCTATAAGTAGTTATACTTCCTTAAAAAGCCATTGTTCAAATCTGTTTTGTTGAGATCTTGTTAATCTTTTTTTAATTTCCTTTGAAGTGTCAGAGCTGATTGTAACTAATTTTTGATAACCTGTTCCATCCCAATAAATCAATTCCCGTTCTGATTCTCCCTCTGTTTCTTTTTTTAAAATCTCTGTTATTCGTTCTACATATCGTTCTCCTTTTCTTCCCTTTGATAAATGAATATCAAATCTTACTGCCTCTCTTACTTGAAGTTCTGCTGCCATTTCATTTTGAAAACCTCCTGCTGTTAAAAGATCATTTCTCATTGCTTTAATTAATCCTTTTGCTGTTTTTGCATGGTGTGTAAATAAAGTAAAACGACTTGCAGTTTGTGCTGCCATGACCAACCAGCCAGCTACGGGTGCACTTGCTACTTCTCCAATAATAAGAACTGAACCATCTGTCTTTTTTTGTAAATCCAATCCTTCTCTTCCACTAGCCTCATCTGTTTCACAAAAACTTACAATATTTCGTTCTGGATATAACTCACGTAAATGTAGTTCAAATACTAACTCTTGTGTTCTTAATGTATATTGTTGTGGAATGAATGAAATCAAAGTTTTTAAAAGAGTTGTCTTTCCTGCTCCTTGCTCTCCAGTCACTGCACAAACTTGTTCTCCTACAATAATACATTCTAATAAATCAAATAATAATTGTACTTGTCTTCCAGAACTTCCAAATAGTTCTTTTAATGTATAAGCTTTTTCAGGAAGAAATTTTCGGATAAAGAAAGACCAACCTTCTGCAAATGGTGGACGAACTACAACAACTCTTGAACCATCCTGCATCTGACTTACCATATATCCCTTTTTAGCAGATAATTGTCCGGGATGTCCATATCGATAAACCTTTCTGGAAATTCGTTCTAATTCTTTTTGTGTTGGAATTCTAAGAAATTCTAATGCAGTCATAACTCCTTTATAAAAAATCCAAACCTCTGAACCTTCTTTACTTGCTTTTTCGTTTTTTAATAGATTAAAAAAATCTCCTCCTGATACTCCACAGGACAAACCATCTATTTCCATATCTCTTAATTCATCTATTACTCCAAGCCCTAAAAATTGCTCATAGACTCTTTGTACGACAAGTTCTACTTTATCAGGAAACCGTAAAACAGGTTGTCTGTCAAAATATAAATAATCCAATTCATTTTTTGTAATTCTAGCCGAATGTTCTAATTCTTTTGGTAGTTCTATCATTAATTTCTGAAATCCAGAAGTTCCGAATTTCTTTTTATAGTCGTATAAAAGAATATCAAATTTATCCTTATTACTTAATTTCTCTGGTTGTCCAAATGGAATAATTTGTTCCAACTGTGCTTCATTTATATGTTTTTTATCTAAAATCCATTGTTTAATATGCCCTTTTACATATAACTTTGCATGTAGATCTCCCTGTGAACACTGTCCAAGTGTAAGTTTTAACTCCTTTCTTAAAAGTTCTTGTCCACCATTTACATCTTCTTTAAACATTACTGCTACTCTTTTACTCAATAAAAAATCAAAATATTCTCTCAATTCCTCAATATAATTATCGATATCCTCTCCTTTTCTAATTCCAAGTTCCTTTTGGACATTTCTCTTTTTTCCTATTTTTATTCTACATGGAAGACCTATTACTAAAAGTAAAATAAAAATAATAATCCATAAATAATTTTCGGACATTTCAATCCCCATTTCTGCACCTTTTGTACATTACCTACTATGTGGATTTTCTAAAACTTTCTGTGTTTGTTCTAAATTCCCCATTTTTTCTAAATTCATTATATATCCTGATACTTTTTTTACTTCTTCTACAAAGTAATAATTCTCATCTTGTGGCTCACAGTACATATTTTGGAGAAAAAACTGAATTAGTTTTGCCTCAGATACAGAATCTCTTAACTCTGTATTATATGGAATTACAAATGTATTCTCTCCTTTTAATGATTTATACAGACGGGTTAAAGTCTTTTTATTAACAGTGGAATGGCAGTCATAATATCCTAATAAATAAATGATATTTTTAGGCTGTTCATATTCTGAAAAAAAGTGATCTAATACACGAATATTTTGACAGAGATTGATCACCAAAAGATCTGCCTCTTTCCAAACTTGTTGTGCAAACTCATTTTGTACTGGTCCTATATCAATAAATACATATTCATAAAACTCATTCGCTAATTTTAGTATTTCATGTAATCCTTTTGCTATTTCTTCTTCATAAACTTCTCGGTTTCTAGCATTTGTTCCGGGAAGAAAATCCATTCTATTTTCGGAAATGCAGATACAACAAGCTTTTAAAAGTTCCTTTGTACTTTTTCCTGATTGAATTCCTTTTAAAAGAGCATCCATTCCTAACTCATAAGAATTTACTTCCTTTCGCTTTGAAGGCGGCAGTAATGGTACTTCCAACTGATTTAAACAAAACTGAGTTTGTAATAAAATACTTTTTCTTTGATATAAAATATCACTCATAACTGCTATTGCTAACATATTCGTCGTTGTACCAGTCTGACCATGCACATTACTCGAAAATATAATTTTCATTTATTTCCCTCTTTCCGCCCGCTTAAGTGCTTTTATAATTTCCTCTTTTGTACAATTCGGTAATAGTGTTTTTACTATGCTTTTTAGAAACTCTTTTGTATCTTTTGATAATTTTTGAAAATTAACTGCCTGTCCATATTGACATTGAATCTGTTCTCTTGTATCAGTCTCGTTTCGATATAGAATCTGAATTTCTTCCGCACATTTATTTTCCTCTATAAAATCAGTAAAATAACTGAGCGAAACCTTACAGGCAAGTACATCTCTTAATACAACAATAAATGGCACACTACACTTCTTTACAGCTTCTTTTATCCTAAGAATATTATGTCTTTGCTGATCAGAAACAAAAAAGTATCGATTACATGCTGACATTAATGGATGTATTCTAAGAAATCCAAAATCTATTAGAATAAAATCATACTCTTTTCTTTTTTCTTCAAACACATAATATTCTTCTGTGTCTATATAATCTTGTAATGTATAATTAACGTAATCAATTCCTCGATAATCCTGAATTTTTCCATAGACTGTAGGCTGTTCTCTAAAATAACAAACTCCTGCATCCAATGCACCATTTTCAGAACAGTCTAACACTAATACCCTTTTATTAAGCTGCCTTAAAATACGAGATAAATATAAAATTATTTCATACTTTTCAATTCCTAAAAATCCAATTAATATCTCTTTTTTTGTTTTTTTTAATATATCTTCTATTTTTTTATTTTTATTAACATTTTGTATTTGCAAAAAGTCTGTCTGAGATCTCAATGCCGGTACAAACTTATGGCTGTTATCCCCCAATCTTTTTCTTCTCCTGATTTTATGTATTTCTTAATTTTGCTTGTTTTTTGGTACAGCCTAAATTCGCTTTTCCCTTTATTCTGTCTGGTTTTCCCTTTTAATCTTTCATTGCCTAACCTTCAAAATCGGTTTCTTTTGTTTTTTGTTCCTTTAATCTTTGCTCTAATTCCTCTCTTTGTTTTGTTAACTGTTTAGAATCTTCATTTTCGATAATATTTCCATCTTTTGAATAAAGTATAAGTACAGAACGATTTGGCAAATAAGTTACAGTAGATGCCTGTTGTTTTGGTGAAATATACCGAACTGCTGTTAAACTAGAACCATCATATGTTTTTAAATCAGATTGTGCAGAAGAATACCAAAGTTGCTCTTTTGCTGTCATTTGAAATAAATAAATACTTTCTCCTCGTTCTTCTCGGATTTCACACAGTCGTTTTCTATTCAAAACAACATAATTTTCTCCATTTGGATAAGTAATTCGAATATCTACATAATCACCCTCTCTTAACCCCGGAAATATTCCAACTCCTGAAATAGCTGTTTCAACACCCTCTTCTACTTCACTATTCAAATTTAAGTTAGACAGTTCTGATTGCACTTCCTCTAAATCCTTTTGTTTGATCATTTGCTCAGAATTTCTTCTCAGATAGTATCCACCTATTAAGATTAGTAATAATAAAAACATGCTTATAATAATTATCTTTTTTCGTGTTTGATGCGGTTTTATTATTCTGTAACTACTCCATTTCTTCCCCGTTACTATCCCCCACTTTCTTTCGACACTTCATTAAAATCAGATCCGCGGCAGATTCTATTGTACGAATCCATATATAACAAGATTCTTCTGAGGTGCATCCTATATGAGAAGAAATAAATTCTACACATCTTCCCTGATTTAAAGCCTCCTTAAATTCTGGGCAATCAGGAACAAAAATAAGTTGTTCCTTTTTAAATTCTTCTTTAAAAAGAGAATCTAATTCACTATCCTGTTTATAATGTTTAAAGTCTGTGATTAAAAAGATAGATTTTTCTTTTATTTCTGAAAAATTTTTAATAAAATTTACAATACTTTGAAGTTCTCTTCGAAGAGTAACTACAATAAGTTCTGCCTCATTTAAAAGAATTTTAGAACTTACATTTTGATTACACTCAGTATCAATCATCCATAGTTGTGCTGTTTGCTCTTTTTTGCGAAGCATAGGAAGAATTAAATTAGCAAATTCTAACTCAAATAAATTTCCTGCTGCCTGCATCTGTAACATATAATATAATCTTTCCTCTAAAATTTCTAAAAATGGACCTCCTGCTCTAATACAGTCACTTTTAATGACTTTTGGAACTAAACAGTCAGAAATTCCATGACCTAAATAATAGATAACCTCCTCCTTTACTAAATGGGCTTTCGGAAATGGTAAAAGCATCTTTCCGAGATTTTTCTCGCTATAATGATTTTCTAGCAGAGTAACCCGATATGTTGATTTTAAGGTACACATAACACTTACTGCCGCAAGATTGGCAGTTGTTCCACTCCTTTTTTCATTACTCCAAAAGGGAATATTCAAAATGACTCCTCTCCAGATTAGATCTTCCGTCAACTGTACGGAAAACTGTTGTATCGAGGAAAACGATTGACCTATCAATAAGGTCTGCCAGAACATCACAAACAAATCATTAAGATAACATTATCATAACGGATAGACCTGATTTTGTAAAGGGTTTTTCACATGACGAATTCACCAGACTTTTTTGGATACTTTTATATATATTCTACAATCATAAAGATTTCACTTGCTATTTTTCTATCTTTGTTATATAACGATATATAGAAATCTTACAAAGTGGATATCAGTTTTACAAAATAAGCCTTAAAATGTGGCAGAATGGAGGCAAGAATGAACTATCTTGTTGTTGTTGATATGCAAAATGATTTTATTAATGGAGTACTTGGTACAGAAGAGGCAAAACATATTGTAGTAGATGTTTTAAAAAAAATACAATCTTTTAAAGGAACTATCATTTATACTAGAGATACTCACACAAAAGATTATTTAAAAACAAGAGAAGGAAAGAACTTACCAGTACCACATTGTATTAAAGGAAGTCATGGTTGGGAACTTGCTCCTGTTATTGAAACTCTACGTAAATCTGACACTTTAACCTTTGATAAATCTTCTTTTGGTTCTATGGAACTAGGTCATTTTTTAGAACAGGAAAATCTTAAACATCCTATACAATCTATAGAATTTGTCGGTCTATGTACAGATATTTGTGTTATCTCAAATGCTATAATTGCAAAAGCGGCTGCACCAGAAGCAGAAATTATTATAAATTCCTCATGTTGTGCAGGTACTACTCCTAATGGACATGAAACTGCATTACAAGCAATGAAAAATTGTCAAATTACTATTCGATAATCTTATAAACAAAGAGGACAAAAGTACCTAGGTACTTTTGTCCTCTCTGTTATTTTTCTTTACTTTTCTTTTAATGTTTAAAATGTCTCATTCCTGTAAAAATCATTGCAATACCATATTCATTGGCTTTTTTGATGGAATCTTCATCTCGAACCGATCCACCCGGCTGAATAATAGCTGTAATTCCTGCCTGATGAGCAGCTTCTACACAGTCATCAAATGGGAAAAAGGCATCGGAAGCAAGTACACACCCATTTGCAGCTCCTTTGCCAATCAGTTCGTCGGCATGTTCAAAACATTGCTTTGTCGCCCAGATTCGATTGACTTGTCCTGGTCCAATTCCATAGGTCTGTTTTTCTTTTGCTATCGCAATTCCATTCGATTTTACAAATTTTACAACTTTCCATGCAAAACGTAGATCTTCCATTTCTCTTTCACTTGGAGCACGATCGGTTACTACTTTAAGCTCTTGTTCATCTAATAATTTACTGTCTATTGTCTGAACAATTAATCCTCCATTTACCTTTTTGAAATCATAAGCATGTTCACTTTGAGGTATAGAAATGTCTTCTAACTGCAAAACTCGAACATTTTTCTTCTGGCATAAAATCTCTAGTGCCTCTTTTTCATAAGATGGTGCTACAATGACTTCTAAAAAAATCTTTGCCATTTTTTGTGCAAGTGCCGCTGTTACTTCACAGTTGATTGTAATAATCCCACCAAAAATAGACACTTTATCTGCTTCATATGCTTTATCCCATGCCTGTTCAATATTTTCTGCACTTCCAACTCCACATGGATTTCCATGTTTGCAAGCAACTACAGTTGGTTCTGTAAACTCTTTTAATAATTCTAATGCACCATTTGTATCATTAATATTATTAAAAGAAAGTTCTTTTCCATTTAGCTGAATGGCATCTGTAATAGAGCCTTGTTTCTTGCCGATTTCACGGTAAAATGCAGCTTTTTGATGAGGATTTTCTCCATATCTCATGTCCTGAACCTTTTCAAACGTCATAGTCAGCGTTTCTGGAAGTTCATAGTCTTTACGCTCTTTTCTTAAATAGTCGGCAATCATCGCATCATAGTTTGCTGTGTGCATAAATACTTTCTGCATAAGATAAAATTTAGTATCAAGAGAAACTTTTCCATCTTTTTTTAGCTCTTCTAATATCAAAGAATAGTCTGTTGGATCTACTACTACAGCCACATCCTGATAATTTTTTGCTGCTGCACGAAGCATTGTTGGCCCACCAATATCAATGTTTTCTACTGCATCGGCACGTGTTACTCCATCTTTTAAAATAGTTGTCTTAAATGGGTATAGATTTACAATAACAAAATCAATCGGTTCAATTTTTAATTCATTTAACTGTTTCATATGTTCTGGATTACTTCTCATTGCTAAAAGTCCCGCATGAACTGTAGGATGTAACGTTTTGACACGTCCGTCTAAACATTCTGGAAATCCTGTCAAATCTGAAACTTCCATTGCTTCTATATTTGCTTCTTTTAACTTAGCATAAGTTCCTCCTGTAGAAATCAGTTCAATTCCTAACCCAACTAATTCCTTTGCAAAATCTACAATTCCTGTCTTGTCCGATACACTAATTAACGCTCTCATAAATCCTCCATTGTGTCTAAATTTGTGATTTTCTTTAACGTTTATATATGCCCAAATTATAACCTATTGCCCAAAATTCTGCAAGCGTTAATTATTTAATTTAGCTTTCAAAGTCTCTAAATCCATTTCTGTTTGTATGTATTGATATTCTCCCACATTATAGGATGCACACTCTTCATCTGTTATTTGTGTATCACCGATATAACTTACACTATAATAGCCAATAGAATCTGTTTCATTTTCATCAGGAATTCCATTGCCATTCACATCATCAAAATTATATGTTTTTATCTGTGTCACAGTATCTAGAGAATATTGATTATTCATAGTCATATAGGTAGTATAAAAAATCGCTCCTGCATAGTCATTATTATAATTTCTTAAACTGTTTTTTCGAGGACAATATTCATATCCTGCATTTCCCATAGCACCATATGTCCAATGATCCATTAATGTATATACTTTTCCATCACTATAGGTATATAGACTTGTATAATAACCATTCACCCCAACTACTAATTCAGGTATATCATCATCATTAAAATAAATTAAATTATATCCTTTCTCCTCTGTACTTTCCATCTCACATAACTTACTCACTGCCTCATATGCTTCTTGATAACTGGTAAACTTATCATTCTTTTTCCCATTTGATAAAAGGTTACGAATTTCAGGAATGGATACTTCTTGTAATTGACTTGATATTTTTTTCGATAACTCATCTTGTGAAATAAAAAATTTTTCATAATCATCTGCATCGGAACTAAAACCATAATAAATGGCTGCAAATGTTTTATCGCCATATGTTTCAATCAGTACAATATCTGTATTCCCATCATAGTTTATATCAAAAAATGAAACTGCATCTAAACTGCTAAATTTCTCTTTTGTTAATTCATCTGGAATATAGGTATGTATATTTGTTAGAACCTTTCCATCTTGTATAATCTGTATAGAAAAATCTTGATTATCTTTAGAAGGAGCAAAAGGAACAAAATAGACCTTACCACTATATTCGCTAAGTTCAACTTCAAAAGTCTGTTCACTAATACAATTTTCACCAAATTTTTCTTTCATATCTTCTGTTTTTAGAGTTTCTATTATATTTTTCGTTGTTTTAGTATTATCTGTTTTATTAGTATCATTCACTGTTTTGTTGTCTATACTTTGTTCTTGTTCACATGCTGTAAACATTCCTACAACAAATAATGTCAAAACCAAAAATAGAGTTTTTTTGTAAAAATAGTATTTTTTTCTCAACATAAAATCAACCTCCAAACTTTGATTTATCTTTGTAAAAACGCTAAAATTATAGCATATATCTATCTTTATTACAATATTATTTCTGTTTTGCATTTCTTCTAAAAAAATATTCCATCAAATTGACTTCTTGAATGGATCGCTGTATAATAAGTATCTATTGAGAATTTATTTATGGAGGAATTATTTATGTCGCACAGGGCAAAAGGAAATGAGACAACATCTTCTGATAAAAGTCTCAGCAAAAAGATTATTTTGAAAATGGCATTTATAGTTAGTATTATATTTTTACTAACCATTATGGCATCTGGTCTTCTTGCCGCAAGATCATTAGTTCAGGCTAATAATGATAAGCTGGCTGCAATTTCTTATGAAAATGCGTTTTTAATTGCTAACGATATTGAAAATGCTTATGGAAAGGTTATAGGCTTTGCAGGTTCTCTTCGAAATATTTCTATACTTGATCCAAAGTTTCAACGGGAAGCTATTGATACTGCTTTAGTAGGTCTTTTAGAAGGTGGCGATAATTTTCCAACCGTTTTTGCCTATTTTGAACAAAATACTATTGCAGATGCAAATGGAGAACCTTATAGTGTACATAAAAAAGATATTGCTTATGAAGCAGTAGTATATCCAAATGAAGAAAAAACAGGATATGTTTTTGAAAAACATGAAGATGCTTTTGATACTTATGAAAAAGAATATTACCGTGAAATGAAAGCTTCGGGTAAGCCTTATGTTATGGAGCCTTATGTCTATCAACTCATGGGTAAAAATATTATGATGATTAGTATTATCTCTCCTATCTGGAATGCCCAAGGAGATTTTGGGGGTGTATCTGGCGTTGATGTAAGTTTAAGTAATATGCAGGAAAAATTGCTTGTGAGTACAGATTATGATTCTGTTCATTTAGTAGCTGTTTCCGAAGATGGAACTATTTTAGTAGATTCGGCTGATGATTCTACAGTGGGTAAAAACGCAGCTGATGTAGGATATAATATTATAATGACAAATGCCGATAAGATTCGTTCTATGCCAAAAAGCGATTATGTAAATAGTTGTTCTATTATTAGTAAAGGAAAAAATTTTGCTACAGGGAAAAAAGGAGTTTCTGTTACGGTACCTCTAAATGTAAGTGGTGGAAATCAATGGACATTATATCTTAGTATTGATAGTAGTGAATTTTATTATGATATTATTGAAGGTACTGGAAAGTTGACTTTTATGGTAGTATTATTTGCAATATTACTATTGGTGGCTGTTAATTCTATTATTAAAAAGCATTTGACTCCAATTAAAGAGATTATGGATGGTGCTGCAAAATTAGAAGCAGGGGACTTAAATATTCATATTGATATATCCTCTAATGATGAACTTGGGCGTCTTGCTCAGGCATTTAATCATATCAGTGTCACTATGAATAACTATGTAAATGATATTTCTCAACAGCTTTCTCAAATGGCTTCTAATAATATGGATATTGCTATTACTCAAAAGTATATTGGTGATTTTATCCCTATTCAGATCTCTATTGAGAAAATTTCATATGCCTTAAATGATACACTGCATCAGATTGTCCTTTCCGCAGATGAAGTATCCGCTAGTTCTGATACCGTATCTTCTGGCGCACAGATTCTTTCTGATGGTGCTGTAGAGCAGGCAACAGCAATAGACGAATTGGCTGCTTCTATAGAAAGTTTAGCAAATGATGTATCCGCAAATGCTGGTGATGCAAAAGCTGCAAATGCAACTGTTTTTGAAGTGGGACAACGTATAAAAGAAAGCAATAAAGAAATGGATGATTTAATTCATGCCATGTCAGATATTAATTATTCTTCTATAGAAATTGAGAAGATTATTAAAACAATTGAGGATATTGCTACACAGACAAATCTGCTTTCGTTAAACGCCTCTATTGAGGCAGCAAGAGCAGGAGTGGCAGGAAAAGGATTTGCTGTTGTAGCAAATCAGATTCATGAACTGGCATCGAAAAGTGCAGAAGCAGTAAAGCAAACTACTACTTTGATAGAAAGTTCACGTAAAGCTGTAGAAAATGGTATGAAAAGTGCAGATAATACAGCAAAATCTCTTGTAAGTGTTGTAAAGGGTTCAGAAGAAGTCTTAACTTCTATGGATAAGATTAGTAATGCTTCACAAAATCAAAAGATAATATTAAAACAACTTACGGAGAATGTGGATTTAATCAGTAATGTAGTGCAATCTAATTCTTCCGCAGCTCAAAATAGTGCTGTTACAAGTGCAGAATTATCGAATCAATCTAAGCGTTTGCATGAATTGGTAAATAGATTTCATTTAAAAGAAATATAAATAAATAGGGCTGTTACCTTAAAAAAATCAAACAAGGTAACAGCCTTTTGTTATTTTATATAGATTTTATAACAATATTTCTTAATATGTCTTTTATCATTTGATTTACTATAGTTGGATCTGCTTTTCCTTTCATTACTTTCATTGTCTGTCCTACAAGATATCCTACTATCTTTTCTTTTCCATTTTGATAGTCCTTTACAGATTGTGGATTCTCTTCTATTACCTTTTCTACTGTTTTTCTAAGTAGTGTATCATCGCGGATTATTTCAAGTCCATTTTCTTTTACATACTCTTTTGGATCAATATCTTCTAGGAAAATATGTTCAAATACCTCTTTCGATATAGTACGATTTATTTTTCCATCTTCTACCATCCTAATTAATTCTGCCAATTTTTCTGGTTGTAGGCTTAACTGATCTGGTTCTAATTCCCTTTCCTTCATCATTCTCAGAGTTTCTACCATAAGCCAGTTGGAAACTTCTTTGGGTTTTTTGCATAAAGCAGTGGTTTTTTCAAATAATTCTGCGAGCGGCTTAGAGCCTGTCAAAATTGCTGCGTCATATTCAGGTAGTCCATATTCTGTTTGATACCGCTGCATTTTTTGATCTCTTAGTTCTGGCTGTCTTTTTTTAATTTGTTCCAACCATTCTTTACTAAGTTCTAATGGTGGCAGATCTGGTTCTGGAAAATATCTATAGTCCTTTGCATCCTCTTTACTACGCATTGCAAAACTGGTATTTTTATTATCATCCCAACGTCTTGTTTCTTGAATTACTTTTTTTCCCGATTCTATCCATTCAATCTGACGTTTTTTCTCTGCCTCTATAGCTTTTACAATCGCTTTAAAGGAATTCATATTTTTCATTTCTGTCCGAGTACCCAAAATATCTGAACCTATTTCTCGAACAGAAAGATTAATGTCAGCCCTTAGAGATCCTTCCTGCATTTTGCAATCTGAAACTTCAAGATACTGTAAAATTAGTTTCAATTTTTCTAAATATGCTATTACTTCTTCTGCTGATCGCATATCAGGTTCACTTACAATTTCAATTAACGGAACACCACAGCGATTATAGTCTATCAATGTTATTTCTTTGGAGGGATCGTGAATTAATTTTCCCGCATCCTCTTCAAGATGAATCTCATGAATTCCAATTTTCTTTTTTCCACTATCTGTTTCAATTCCAATTTTACCATTTCTGCAAATAGGAAGATAGAACTGTGAAATCTGATATGCTTTTGGTAGATCGGGGTAAAAATAATTCTTTCGGTCAAATTTGCATCTTTTTGTAATTGTACAATCCATTGCCAATCCAACTGCAACAGCAAATTCCACTGCCTTTTTATTGAGTACAGGAAGTGTTCCGGGCATTCCAATACAGATTGGACAACAATGTGTATTGGGATCGCCTCCAAACTTTGTAGTACAGCCACAGAAAATTTTTGTTTTTGTCGCAAGCTCAACATGCACTTCAAGCCCAATCACCGTTTCATAATTTTTCATTTTTCTCCTTTCTGTACTGTACGTTCATATTGGTATGCGGTCTGTAAGATCTCTTGTTCTGCAAATGGCTTTCCAATTAACTGAAATCCGATTGGAAGATTATTTTTATCTTTTGCACATGGAACAGAAATTGCAGGAAGCCCTGTAAGATTAACTGGTACAGTATAACTATCTCCTAAATACATCTTTAATGGATCAAAAAGACTTTCTCCTAGTTTTGGTGCAGTCGTCGGAGCTACTGGAGTTAAAATTAAATCAACCTTTTCAAATGCGAGATGAAACTCTTCTCTTAATATATTTTTTGCTTTTAACGCTTTATTATAATAAGCATCATAATAACCTGAACTTAATACAAATGAACCAATTAAAAGTCTACGTTTGACCTCTGTTCCAAATCCAAGACTTCTTGTTTCTTTATAAAGTTCTGATAAATCTTCATATTTTGATGCACGAAATCCATACTTTACCCCATCATAACGAGATAGGTTTGAGCTGGCTTCTGCACAGGCAAGTATATAGTAAGCAGGAACTCCATAAATACTTGTATTTAATTTTATTTCTTCTATATTAGCCCCACACTCTTTTAATACTTCAATTACTTTTAGTATCGCTATTCGAACTTCTTTAGAAAGCCCTTCTTCAAAATATTCAACCGGGAGTCCAATTCTTTTTCCCTGTATAGATTGTCTAATTGCCTTTAAAGAGGGACTAACTGTATTGACAGCACAAGTAGAATCTTTCTCGTCTTTTCCTGCAATAATTTGCAATATTGCAGTACAATCTTCTACAGTTCTCCCTATTGGTCCTATTTGATCTAAGGAAGAAGCATAAGCAATTAACCCATAGCGAGAAACCATTCCATATGTCGGTTTTAACCCAACAACTCCACAAAAGGAACTGGGTTGACGGATTGATCCACCTGTATCTGAACCTAATGCTATGATAGCTTCTCCTCCTGCTACTGCTGCCGCAGAACCACCAGAAGAACCTCCCGGAACATAATTTATATGATTGGGATTTTTCGTCACACCAAAGTAAGATGTTTCTGTCGTACTCCCCATAGCAAATTCATCTAAATTTGTCTTTCCAAGAATAATACACCCTGCTGCCTCTAAGCGAGTAATCACTTCAGCATCATAAAGGGGACAAAATTCAGAGAGCATATGAGAAGCACATGTCGTCTTTATTCCTTTTGTACAAATATTATCCTTAATTGCAACTGGTACTCCTGCAAGTAAAGAATTGGAATATTCTCCTTGTTCTATCTTTTTTTGAACTTCGTCTGCCCGTTTTATTGCCTGTTCCTCAAGAATAGAAATATAGCAATGATAAAGAGGTTCCCTTTTTCGAATCTCATTTAATTGTGCTAAAACTGCTTCTTTCACTGTCAATTCTTTTGATCGAATTGCTTTACTTAATTGGAGTGCTGAAACTTTTGTAATATCCACAATATTTTCTCCTTTTACCTACGCATCTACTGCTTTTGGTACAGTAAAACAGCCTTCTTTTATTACTGGAGCATTTTTTAAAATCTGTTCTCTGTTTATACTTTCTTTTACCTCATCTTCTCGAAATACATTCTTTTGTTGTACAATATGAGTTAAAGGCTCAATGGATTTTGTATCCAATTCTTGTATTATTCCAATATACTCTAATATCTGTTCTAAATCTTTTTTTGTCTGAACCTTTTCTTCTTCCTTTAATTTTAAATTTGCTAATGTTGATATATATTCTATTGTTTCTGGCGTAATCTCCATACTCTATCATTCCTTTTCATTTATACTATCATCATTTTTTTCTTTTTGACTTAGATATGGAAGCAAATAAGAAAAATAATCATTTTGTAAAATTCCTTGAGATACTGTAAATTTGTTTCTGACAATCATATTGATTTGATCGATATATCCTTCTGGAAGTTCTTCTTTAGAAATAGTTTTTATCTCTCCTGTCTTAGAATTATACCTTGCTTTATCTGTAATAAAACTGCGATTGCTAAATATAACCAATGCAGAAGTATCTGATAGAATATCCTGTCCCATATAAAGTCTGGAATCATATTCAATACCAAATAAATTTAATAAAGTTGGAGCAATATCAAGACTGGAGCAATACTTTTCTATTAAAATTGGTTCTTTCATCGAGGCACTCCACAAAATAAAATTATTTTTATATAATTCAAAATTTTCTTCTACGGTATGTCCTGCTAATTCATTAATATCCGATAATTCAAGTCCATATGGATAATGATCTGCACTCAAAGCAATCACAGTACGATCTGCAATTTTAGCTTCCTTTAGTTGTGCTATTAAATATTCTAATGCAAGATCTAACTCTTTTTGGCAAGCGATATATGCCTTTCCAGCTTTTCCATAAGGTAACTCTTTTACAAAATCTCTATTTTTATAGGACATGGAATTTCCATTAAAATCATAATTCATATGTCCACTTACAGTCATATAATAAATATGAAATGGTTCTTCCTTTAAATATTGTGGAATTGTATTTTCCATCATTTCTAAATCGGACTCTGGCCAGCGTTTTGTAATCTCCATTCCATGGGAAGGAGCAATAAATTCATATCCCATATTGGGATGTGTCAAATTTCTATGATAGTATGTATAACTGTGATTATGATATGCTTTTGTGGTATATCCAAGACTTTGAAACAACCATCCAAATCCAAATGGCATTGCATGATCTGCCGATTTTGTAAAACTGTTTGTACCATAGGGAATCAATCCTGTACAAGCTACATATTCTCCATCACTGGTACTTGTCCACCAAATAGGAGTATAAAAATTTTCGAATACAAAACCCTCATGTGTTAATTGGTAAAGAGTTGGTGTAACTGTTTTATCTACTGCAAAAGGCGAATAGCCTTCGGCTGTAATTAAAATTAAGTTATAGCCTTTAAAAAACCCTGTATATTCATTCTTTTTGGTTGGAACTGCGTTTGCAAAATATTCATGTAGTGTACGAATCTTCTTATTTTTTTCCTGTTTTGCTAATGCTGCAAAATCTATATTTAGTATATTTGGAGATGTATCGACTGGACTTTGTGTTGGAATAGGAGAAGGAATGTTATCCTTTCGTATAGATATAGATGGGGAAGGAGTTTTATTTATGTTATTTATTACTGGAGATATACTAGGCTCTTCTTTTAAAACTAAATTATCTGGCAGTTCTACAAAAGTCAACTGATCCAGTTCATCTCCACCAAATACTACTTGTTTTATGTCAAAAAGAACCGATGTTCCAACTCCTAATTTCTCCATTCCTAAATCCATAACAAAACTTCCAAAATAAAGATCATAAGGAGAATGTACTGCTCTTCCTGAAATCGTTAATGCAATTAAAGTCAAAAGATAGATTGTAATAGCACTTGTACCATAAAAAATTGGTTTTTTCCATTCTCTTTTAGACTCAAACTTTCGAAGCAAAAGAATAAATAACACTACAGGAAAAAAGAAAAGCAAGATTCCGGGAAGTGTTTCCCAAATCCCTTTTAATGCTTCCTTCCAAAATTCTATAACATCTCCGCCATTTGTACCAATCGAATAAATAGATAAGAAAGTTTTAAAGATATGAAAAAATACTGCCTGTACACTAAAAATGATGGCTGAAAAAGATACAAAAATAATGAATAATATCTTTTGTATCTTTTCTTTAAAACAGGAAATAATTGCTGTAAGAAAAAGACCCCCTGCCGCTGAAAACAGCAGGGGATATAGAATCGACTCTGTTAAGCTTCGAAATACATACAAATGAAATAGAAATTCCTGTGTCATAAATACTACAACAAGTAGAAAAGAAGTATTATGCCCCTTATTTTTATCTGTGTTCATTGTACTACAGTTCCCCCTCTCAAGTAGTATCTTTTAACAAAGCTTCATCTCTAAACTTCCCATTCCATGTTCACAGACAACAGTTCCAAAAGCTCCATTTACAACTGTCATTCTAGGAGGTAGATGTC
Source organism: uncultured Lachnospiraceae bacterium (assembly GCA_910586015.1). Lineage (GTDB taxonomy): Bacteria > Bacillota > Clostridia > Lachnospirales > Lachnospiraceae > MGBC140009. The sequence goes on along the minus strand of CAJUGJ010000003.1, from coordinate 73,044 downwards.
CAAAATCTGCATCTAAAATAATTGGTACATGTAGATCTTTTAGTGCTTCATATATAGCATCTTCATAGGCAATATCATAAGCACTTTCATAAAAGGCAGGACGTCCAAACCAAAAGCCTTCGGCTGTTTCAAACCATCCTGTTTCTTTCAATCTTAATAATCCTAAATAAAGTTGCTCACTATTTAGGAGGAAGCTTTCTAGATACCAAACTATTCCGTCTTTTCCCTCTTTAGAACAAAACTCTTTTGTTTTATCAAAACGAGTACCTGAAATTTCTAATAAAACATCTAAACAGCCTCCCAAAAGTCTTCCTGACATAGTAATTTTCTTTTCTATTTCCTTTGTAAACTGTCTATTTCCGTCTGTTAGAGCTTTCCAGTGTACTTTTTGATTTAGATCATATCCTTCTAATCCGGTTTTTCTTTTTTTATATCCATTCATAAACTTCTTATAACTATCTTGCTTTAAAAGCTTTCCTTCTAAAAACTGGATATTTCTATGAATTGAGAGATCCCAATCTTTCATACCAAATTCACAAAAATTATTTCCATAGATTGTTGCTATTCCAGTAGAAACAGTAACTAAATATAATAAGCCTGTTGGATCAGAAAATCCTTGAAGCCATTTCGGATTTTCTAAAAATAATTCAAAGTTTAAGTAGGGAAAAATTTCACATAAATAATCTCCACCACTAACTTGAAAGATTGCACGAATATCCTTTTGCTTTAGAAGTTCATTCAATTCTTTTACTCTACACCTTGCGTCTGCACTTCTTCCAAACTGACTTGTTCTGACATCAGAAGTTTCTATAATATGATACCCTAACCTGCTCCACTGTTCTATCGCATGTTCTAATCGTTTAATATCTAAAACTTCTACCCTTCCGTCAGAACAAGCTGTTACACCTATTTTATCTCCTGTTTTAATAAAATCAGGATATATCAATTCACTCACATCCTCTCTTATTTTTTATCTTCTGTCTAAATATCATATCATAAAAACTGATCTTTTGTATTGCTATTTTTTTAAGATTTTTTGAAGCCTGATCTACTTTTAAAGTTTACAAATTCGTTCTATAGCTTCCTTAGTATTTTCATGGCTTCCAAATGCAGTCAGTCGAAAATATCCCTCTCCACTTGGTCCAAAACCAGATCCTGGCGTTCCTACTACATTTGCCTGTTCTAATAAATAATCAAAAAACTGCCATGATGTCATATTTTTAGGAGTTTTTAGCCAAAGATATGGTGCATTAATTCCTCCAAAGATTTCATAGCCTGCCCTTTGTAAGCCTTCTCTAATCAAAGTGGCATTTTTCATATAGTATGCAATCTGCTCTTTTGTCTGCTGTTGTCCCTTTTTCGAATATACTGCTTCTCCTGCCCTTTGAATGATATAAGGTGCACCATTAAATTTTGTTCCATGTCTTCTTGCCCATAGCTGATTTAAAGACACTTCTCCACATTTTAATTCTTTTGGAACAACCGTAAATCCTAATCTCGTTCCAGTAAATCCAGCGTTTTTAGAAAAACTTCTCAACTCAACTGCACATTGTTTTGCTCCATCACATTCATAGATTGTATGAGGAACTTCTTGTTCTGAAATATAAGCTTCATAAGCAGCATCATAAATAATAACGGTTCCTTGTTTATTGGCATAATCCACCCATTTTTGAAGCTCCCCTTTTGTAATAGTAGATCCAGTTGGATTATTGGGAAAACATAAAAAAATCAAATCAGGGCGTTCTTTTGGAAGTTCAGGACAAAAATTAGTTTCATAAGTACAAGGCATATAAATTACATTGCTCCAACATTTTTTATCAGGAAGATATTCTCCACATCTTCCTGCCATAACATTAGCATCCACGTAAACAGGATAAACGGGATCACACACAGCAATTTTATTTTCTACCGAAAAAATATCGCCAATATTTCCAGAATCACTTTTTGCTCCATCACTGATAAAGATCTCATCTAATTCTATTTTGGCTCCTCTTGTCTGATAGTCCTGTTCTAAAATTGCCTTTCGTAAAAACTCATATCCTAAATCGGGTGCATAGCCATGAAATGTTTCTGCATCTGCCATCTCGTCTGTTGCTTTATGAATTGCTTCAATCACTACAGGAGCTAATGGAAGTGTAACATCTCCTATTCCAAGTCGTATTATTTTCTTTTCAGGATTTTCTTTCACAAAAGCTGCAACCTTTTTTCCAATAGTAGAAAATAAATAATTTCCCTGAAGTTTTAAATAATTTTCATTTATTTTAAACATAATAATCTCCTTCAAAAACGGTTATAGCAGAACCTGTCATAAATAAAAGATTTTCTTGTTTTTGATATCGAATTCTAAGATCCCCACCAATCATATGTACTATAACCTCAGACTCTGTCTTCTGATTCCAAATTCCAGCACAGACACTTGCTGTAGCTCCTGTACCACAGGCAAATGTTTCCCCAGATCCTCTTTCCCATACACGCATTTTAATTTCTGTAGGAGAGAGAACTTGAACAAACTCTGTATTTACTCGTTTTGGAAAAACTGAGTGAGATTCAAATAAAGGTCCATAAAGGTTTAGTGGAAAGTTTTCTACATCTTCTACAAAGATAACAGCATGTGGATTTCCAACAGATAGACATGTCATATGAAATTCTGTTTCATTCACTAAAATTGGTTCATCGATTATATAATCCTTTTCACTCAGAACTGGAATCAATTTTGGAGTAAAAATCGGATGTCCCATTTCTACCGTAACTTCCTTTACTTCTTTATTATCAATAATTAAGTTTAACTTTTTTAAACCGGCAAGTGTTTCAATACAAAGATCAGTCTTTGAAGTCATACCATGTTCATATACATACTTTCCAACACAACGGATTGCATTTCCGCACATTTCCCCTCTGCTGCCATCTGCATTGTACATATCCATTCTAAAATCACCTTTTATAGATGGAAGAATTAAAATCAAACCATCTGAACCAATTCCAAAATGTCTGTCACTTACCTTTTTAGCTAATTCTGCTGGTTCAAAAATTTTTTCTTTCAAACAATTAATATAAACATAATCATTTCCACATCCCTGCATTTTTGTAAACTTCATTTCTATCCTCATTTCTATATTAAATTTAATATCATTTTTGCCATTTCTACCATATTAATTCCACTATCCATACTTGTTTTTTGGATATATCGGTATGCCTCTTCCTCTGACATATTATTTCGTTCCATTAATACTAATTTTGCTTTTATAATTATTTCCTTTTCCTTTTCAGAACGTTTTCTTGGTCGATCTGCTTCTTTTTTCTTTTTTCGATTATAGTTATAGGTCATAAGTCGTAGGGTATCTATTAAGTCTTTTCGTTTGACAGGCAGAGTAAGACTTACCAGATTGCCGTCTATATTTTGAGAAAGTTTTGTTGGTGAAGCTATTAATAATAACTCAAAACCCTTTGGCAAATAACTGTTTAGCTGTCGATATAACATATCAAGTAATCGATATCCACAAATTACAATTCCTCCATCTAACTCATTGGCAATCCATACTACTTGTGCTCCGGTGGTACAGACGGCATTTACTTCAAACTCCTCCTGAATTAACAGTCTTTTTATTTTTTCTGCATCTTCTATTTTAGGAAAAGCAACAATTATACTTAACACATTCTATATCCTCCGCCCTTCATAACCTTGTCTGTCTAGCCATATGATATATATTTTCTATAGAAAAGCTTTAGATCCGATTTAGATACTTACGTATTTCCCAATCTGTTACCTGCATCATATAATCCTTCCATTCCTCTTTCTTTGCTTCAATATATCGTTTAGAAACATATTGTCCTAATACATTTTGTAAAAATTCACTGGATTCAAACTCTTTTATAGCCTCTTGTAAACTGTATGGTAACTGTTGGATCTCATGCTTTTTCCTTTCTTCTTCATCTAACAATGCTAGATTAAAATCAAGTGGAGTTGGGGGATTTAACTTATTTTCAATTCCATCCAAACCTGCTGCTAAACAACAGGCAAGTACAAGATAAGGATTAGAAGATGGATCAGGACAACGCAGCTCTATTCTTGTATGATCTCCACGAATAGTTGGAATACGAATTAATTGACTGCGGTTGACTGCTGACCATGCAATATAAATAGGAGCTTCGTATCCTGAAACAAGTCGTTTATAAGAATTTATAAGCGGATTTGTAATCGCTGTCATTGGACAGATATGTTTCATTAAACCTGCGATAAAATGATACGCATTTTGACTTAATCCTAAACTATCATTTGGATCAGCAAATAGATTCATTCCATCTTTCCATAAAGACATATTGACGTGCATACCCGAACCATTTACTCCATACTTTGGTTTTGGCATAAAAGTTGCATGAAGTCCATGACGTTTTGCTATTGTTCTGACTGCCAGTTTAAATGTCATAATATTATCGGCTGTTTTTAGTGCATTATCATATTTAAAATCAATTTCATGTTGTGCAGGTGCAGCTTCGTGATGTGATGTTTCCACTTCAAATCCCATCTCTTCTAATGTTAAAACAATTTCTCTTCTCGCATTTTCTCCAAAATCTACTGGTCCAATATCAAAATATCCACCCATTTCCTCTGTTTCTGTTGTAGGATTTCCATTTTCCAAAGTGTTAAATAAAAAAAACTCACATTCTGGACCAACTTCAAAAGTAATTCCAAGTTCTTTTGCCCTATGAATTGTCTTTTTTAATAAATATCTTGGATCACCCTCAAATGGTGTATTATCTTCTCGGTAAACATCACAAATAAAACGTGCTACTTTTCCCTGTTGTGGTCGCCATGGAAAGATTACAAAACTATCTAAATCAGGATGTAAAAATAAATCTGTTTCATGTGGCTGTGTAAAACCTCGAATTGCAGAACCATCAAACATATATTGGTTATTTAATACCCTTTCCATTTGACTTGTTGTTACTGCTACATTTTTTAATTCTCCAAAAATATCTGTAAACTGTAATCGAATAAATTCTACATCTTCTTTTTCTATTAATTCTAAAATATCCTGTCTGGTGTAGCTCATTATATCTCCATTTCTTTTACTAATTTATTAATATAGAATAAAAAGAGCAAAAACGTTCTTTCTTGAACGCCCTTGCTCATGATTTTACATCTTAACAGTAGAACTTAAAAATGTCAATCCTTATTTTAAAGAAAGGTCAAGGTCAGGTTAAATTTTTTTCATGTCTTAGAAACTTCAATTCCAAGTTCCTCTAACTGTTTTTGATCTACTTTATCTGGAGCTTGTGTCATAAGACAGGAAGCGTCTTTTACTTTTGGAAATGCAATAACATCTCGAATAGAATCTTCTTTTGCCATTAACATAACAAGACGGTCAAGCCCATAAGCAAGTCCTGCATGTGGTGGAACTCCATATTTAAAAGCATTCAAAAGAAATCCAAATTGGTTATAAGCTGCTTCTTTTGTAAATCCCAAAGCTTCAAACATTTTTTCCTGAATTTGATTTTGGAAAATACGAACACTTCCTCCACCAATTTCTGTACCATTTAATACAATATCATATGCTTTTGCACGAACTTTTCCTGGATTCGTTTCTAAAAACTCCAAATCTTCTTCCATTGGCATAGTAAATGGATGGTGCATTGCAACATAGCGTTTTTCTTCTTCAGAATACTCTAAAAGTGGGAATTCTGTTATCCAAACAAACTTATATTCTTTTTTATCTAATAATTCGAACTCTTTTGCTAGTTTTAAACGTAAATTTCCCAGTACATCAAAAACCACTTTATCTCGATCCGCAGCAAAGAACATTAAATCTCCCGGTTTTGCCTCCATTGTTTCTATTAAAGCAGATAGCTCCTGTTCCTTCATAAACTTTGTAAAAGAAGATTTATAGGAACCATCTGTAAGAACTGCTAAATAAGCTAATCCCTTTGCTCCAAATTCCTTTGCATAGTCAATCAGAGCATCAATCTTTTTTCGTGGCATTTCTGCTTTTCCTGTAACATTGATTCCACGTACTGAACCCTTTGTTTCTAATGCGGAACGAAAAACAGAAAATTCACAATTTTCTACTACCTTACTCACATCTTTTAATTCCATTCCAAATCGAAGATCTGGCTTATCTGAGCCAAAACGTTCCATAGCTTCCTTCCAAGTCATTCTAGGAATTGGAACCAAAACATCTACTCCTAATAATTCACGGAATAATTTTGCTAAAAGTCTTTCATTAACATCAATGACATCATCTACATCTACAAAAGATAACTCCATATCAATCTGTGTAAATTCTGGCTGACGATCTGCACGTAAATCTTCATCTCGAAAACATCTTGCAATCTGAAAATAGCGATCATAGCCAGAACACATTAATAATTGCTTAAATAGTTGTGGTGACTGTGGAAGGGCATAAAAATTTCCTTGATGAATTCTACTTGGCACTAAATAATCTCTCGCCCCTTCTGGTGTACTCTTTGTCAACATTGGAGTTTCAATTTCTAAAAAGCCTTCTTCGTCTAAAAATTGACGCGTTAACATTGTTACACGACTTCTCATCATTAAATTTCTTTGTAAATCAGGTCTTCTCAAATCCAAATATCGATATTTTAATCTCAATTCTTCTTTGGTTTTCGAATTTTCTTCAATTGGAAATAGAGGTGTTTCTGCTTCTGATAAAATCCTTAATTCACTTGCCCTAATTTCAATTTCACCTGTAGCAAGTGCTTCATTTACTGCACCTGAACGTATTTCTACTCTACCTACTACAGCAATTACATACTCACTTTTTAACGTTTCTGCCTTTTTAAATCCATCTGTTCCAATATCTTTTTCCTCGAAAATAATCTGTAACAGTCCACTGCGATCTCTTAAATCGACAAAAATAATTCCGCCTTTATTTCTACTTTTTGCTACCCAGCCCATCACAGTCACATCTGTCCCAATCTGCTGTTTTGAAACTTCGGTACATCTGTGACTTCTTTTTAATCCCTTCATTGATTCAGCCATAGTTATACTATTATCCTCCTGTTTTTCATATAAAAAAGTCTAATAAGTAGCTGCTTTACTCTTTTTTCCGAATTGCTGATTGCTTTTTATAATATAATTTTCAATCTCTTGAAATTCTTCGGAATGTATTACTCGCATAAAAGCTAAAAATATCTTCATATCAAAATTTTTAACTTCATCAATCATAAGTTCCATTGTAGTGTCAATATCAAATGCTGTCCTATAGTGGCGTTCTGATACTAGAGCAGAAAATACATCACAAGGTCTTAAAATTTTTGCTCCAAGTGGAATATCTTCTCCTTTTAAATTTCCCGGATATCCTGAACCATCTATATTTTCATGATGATGATAGACTGCCATTAAAATTCTGTCATTAAATTTATTTGTTGATTTTAATATTTCATATCCAATCGTTGGATGCATTCGGACATATTTTATTTCTTCAATCTGTAATGAATTTTTCTGTCTTCCATAAAGATATTGTCCTAATTTCAATTTTCCGATATCATGAACTAATCCTGCTTGTTCTAATTCTATACAAAACTCTTCTGTTAAAGAAAGTTCTTTTGATAAAAGATAAGCTAAACGGCTCACTAAAATTCCGTGTGCAACTGCATCTTCAATATCTTCCATCGTTGCGTACTTTTTCATAGAAATTAAAAAATTGAGTATTTCGATTCGTTGCATGGTTCTATAGTCCTCCTATTGCCCATACTGCTGATAAAACATTTGTTTTCTCTGAATCATTTCATCAATTCTTGTAATATAATCTGTCAGACTTTTAACATTTTCAACTCGTTCAATCTGTCCTGTCTTTGGGAATACAAACTTTGAAGTTGCTCCAGAACCTAATGCCAAAATAGTCTGACGCTCTTCCATAATTAAAATATTATAAATTCCTTCTTTATCCTTTTTAGCATATCCAATATTCTCTAAATTTTCTTCCATATGTTTTTGGCGGTATAAATAATATGGGAAATATCCATTTTCTTTTGCAAATTGTCTAGTTAATTCCTGCATCTTTCCCACTTCTTTCGCCTTTAAACCCATATATTGTTCTTTTTGTGTATTTAATCTTGCTGCTCGTTTTCTCGCAAGTGTATGCACAGTTAAACTATCTGGTTCAAGAGCTTTTATTCTTGAAAGAGTATATGCTACATCCTCAGGAGTTTCTCCCGGCAGTCCAATAATTAAATCCATATTAATATTTTCATGCCCAACTTCTCTTGCTAAAAAAAACGCCTCTTCAATTTGTTCTGCAGTATGTCTTCTGCCAATTAGATCAAGTGTTTTTTGCTGCATGGACTGAGGATTGATAGAAATTCTTGTCACATTTTCTTCTTTTAAAACCTCTAACTTTTCTTTGGTAATACTATCGGGTCTTCCGGCCTCCACTGTAAATTCTTCCACTTTAGAACAGTCAAAATTATTCCAGACAAATTTTAATAATTCTTTTAGCTGTTTTGACGTTAAAGTTGTTGGAGTTCCTCCTCCAAAGTAAATGGTTTTTAATGGTCTATCTCGCATCCTATTTGCTGTATAAAGGATTTCTTTATATAGTGCCTCCACATATGGTTCTACTAATTTAGAAAAATGTTCTAAAGGATAAGAAGGAAAAGAGCAATATGCACAAGTAGTTGGACAAAACGGAATTCCTAAATACAAACTATAACTATTTTCTTCGTTTATAATATCTAAAATTTCTCTTTCTCGTTTTGCTATTTCAAGACAAATTGAAATTTTTTCTTCGGAACAAAGATAAGTTTCTTTCATAAAATCATATATCTTTTCTTCTTTTATGCCCTGTTCAAGTTTATCAAGCACTAACTTTACTGGTCTAACTCCTGTAAGAGTTCCCCACGGCAGTGTCTTTTTTGTCCATTCAGATAGCATCTGATATAGACTGCGCTGCAGTTTAATACGATAAGCTCTTTTCTTTTCTTCTATTTCACCAGAAAGAATAACTTTCTCCGAAACAAAAAGTGTTTTTTCTGGCACTTCTGTTCCAGTAAGTGTTATTTGAAAACTCTGTTCCAAAAGATGTAGTATAATTTGAAGAAGTGGTTGTTCTACACATTCTTTCTCTTCTGTCTTTATAACAGTAATTATCTCCTCTGGATAAAATGCTAAAACCAGTGGTCGAATATCCTGTTCATAATCTTCTCCTAGTAAGATCAACTTAATCATACTCTAATTCCAGATTCTTTCTTCCCTAAAAAAAGGGATTATTTTTCTTTTCGTATCCAATTGTTGTTTGACTTCCATGCCCCGGATAGACTACTGTTTCATCAGGTAGACTAAACAGTTTTTCTTTTACAGAATTTAATAATACTTCCTCTTTTCCTGTTGGAAAATCACTTCTTCCAACACTCTGAAAAAATAGAGTATCTCCTGAAAATAAAACTTTTTGACTTGGAAGGTAATAACACACTCCCCCTATCGTGTGTCCGGGTGTATGAATTACATGAAAGGTAAATCCGCCTAAATTCAACTGTTCTTTATCAGAAACTATAACATCTTGAGAATAGTTACAAAGACATCCAAATAAATTACTACAATTTAATTTCGGATCTTTGGCTAAAGCAAAATCTCCTTCTCCTAGATAAGAATTCACATGAAATTTTTCTGCTAATTCTGTAGCTGCTCCAATATGATCAAAATGTCCATGTGTTAATAAAATTCCACTTACTATTCCCATCTTCTTGGCTGTTAAACTAATTTTTTCTGCCTCTGCTCCTGGATCTACAATTACTACCTTCCCCTTAGAAACATTTTGAAGCAAATAACAATTTGTCTGTACCATGCCAACTGTCAAACAACTAATTTTATATTCTTCCACTAAAATATCCGCCTTTCTCTTTAACCGGAAGTTCTTTCAATATCTATGATATCTTCTATATTTCTCAACTTTTTGATAATAAAATCTAACTGTTCTGTTCCATTTACTTCAAAACGGGCGGAAAGTGTTGTCACTTCACGTTTACTATTTTTTGTATTGATATGTTCTATATTAATATCATTTTCTGTAAATACTTTTGATATTCCTAATAAAACTCCTTTGTGATTATTAGCATAAATATTAATTTCTACTATATAATTATTTGTTTGTGAAGATTCATTTTTTGGAACATTCCACTCAGCATCAATCAAGCGGATACGTTCCTCTTTCGGCATATTAATAATATTAATGCAATCTGTCCGGTGAATGGAAACTCCTCTTCCTCTGGTAATAAATCCAATGATCTCATCTCCTGGTACAGGAGAACAACACCTTGAAAAATGAACTTCTAAATCATCCATTCCCTGAACTATAATTCCGCCTTTGTTCCTTTTTGGTTTTCTCTTATTAGTGTTAGATTTTATATCCTCTAACATTTCTAAGATAGTGGCATCTGAAATTTCTTTTTTGTGTCGCTTTTCATACTCTTCCTGTAGTCGATTGACAATTTGACCTTCTTTTAATGCACCATGTCCGACTGCTGCACAAATCGACTCCCAGTCTTTAAGACCATACTTTCTAATACAGGATTCTATATATTCTGGTTTCGTAAGATTACCCAATATAAGTCCTTTTGACTTACAATAAACATTTAATAATTCTCTGCCACGAATAATATTATCTTCTTTAATTTCCGCCTTAAACCACTGATTAATTTTATTTTTTGCCTGTGTACTTTTCACCAAATTAAGCCAATCACGACTTGGGCCTTTGGAATTTTGGGAAGTAATAATTTCTATCTGATCGCCATTTTGAATTACATAATCAAACGTTACCATTCTACCACTGACTCTTGCTCCCACCATTTTATTACCAACTGCACTATGAATACTATAGGCAAAATCAATTGGTGTAGAACCAGCGGGAAGATTTTTGACATCTCCTGTTGGTGTAAAACAATACACAGAATCAGAAAAGAGATCCAAATCATTTTTTAAAAGCCTTAAAAACTCTTTGTTATCTGACATTTCCTTTTGCCACTCTAAAATCTGGCGAAGCCAAGTTAACTTTGCCTCTTCTGTATCCCTTGACTTCTTTCCATCCTGTGCTTCTTTATATCTCCAATGAGCTGCAATTCCGTACTCAGCAATTCGGTGCATCTCATATGTTCGAATTTGAATTTCAAATGGTTGCCCCTGTGGACCAATCAATGTTGTATGCAGTGACTGATACATATTTGGTTTTGGCATAGCAATATAATCTTTAAACCGTCCCGGAATTGGCTTATACATCTCATGAATTATTCCTAAAGCAGCATAACAATCCTTTACTGTATTCACAACAATCCGCACAGCAAATAAATCATAGATCTGTTCTAATGTTTTATTCTGATTTATCATTTTCTTATAAATACTAAAAAAATGTTTTACTCTTCCATCCACTTTGGCTTCAATGCTTGCCTTTTTAATTTGAACACTGACTTCATCAATAATCTGTGCAATAAAACTTTCTCGTTCCTCCTTATTTGAAGCAAGTTTCACTGATAGATCGTGATACACTTCTGGCTCTAAATATTTTAAAGACAGATCATCTAGTTCAATTTTAATTTTAGAGATTCCTAATCGCTGTGCAATCGGGGCATAAATATCCATTGTTTCTCTGGATTTTTCAATCTGCTTTTTTGGTGTCTGATACTGCATTGTACGCATATTATGAAGTCGATCCGCCAATTTAATTAAAATAACACGGATATCTTTTGCCATTGCCAAAAACATCTTTCTTAAATTTTCTGCTTGAACTTCTACTTTATCTTTCGAATACGTCAGTTGTGTCAGTTTTGTTACTCCTTCTACTAACTGAACCACTTCTTCTCCAAATAAATCTTTTAATTCGTCATAAGAAATATCGGTATCTTCTAATACATCATGTAAAATTCCAGCAATAATTGTTTCTTTATCTAATTGTAATTCTGATAAAATAATACCAACACAAAGGGGATGAATGATATATGGTTCTCCAGATTTCCGCTTCTGATCTTTATGTGCTTTTGACGCAACCTGATACGCCTTCTCAACTGCGGATAAATCCGTGGAAGGATGATAGTTGCGTATTACTTTTACTAAGTCTTTATACAACTCTTCCGGACTTGTAAAATCTACCGGAGTTTCCACTGAACGCTCTGTTTGTTCTCTCAACCCATCTTCCATAAGAACCATTTCCTTTCTTTTTTAAATATTACAAATCTTATTTAGATGATTATAATGAATTTTTTCCGAAAAATCAATCATTAACATAAAAAAGTTAATTTTGTCCCTGCTTTTTTACTAATTGGCAAAATTTTCTATAGATTTATCACATGGATCAAACATTGTCATTTCTGTCTTTTTATGTTATAATTTTATGTTGAAATAATCAAAATTAACAGGAGTAAAAATGTATGGAAACTAGAGTAGCTGTTATTGGAATTATAATAGAAAATTCAGATTCTATAGAACGTTTAAATCAACTTCTTCACGAATTTAGTCAATATATTATTGGAAGAATGGGAATTCCTTATAGAGAAAGAAAAATTAATATTATCAGTGTTGCTATTGATGCACCTATAGATAAAATCAATGCACTCACCGGAAAGATCGGTCATCTTACCGGTGTTCATGCAAAGGCAGTATATTCTAACTTACAAACTCATTAATACTACAATACTACATTACCCTTCTAGTAACTTTACATAAAAAGTTCTGTTTCTAGGTCCATCAAATTCACAAAAATAAACATCCTGCCATATTCCTAAAATAAGTGCCCCTTTACTGATAATTAAATGTGCAGATGCCCCCACTACAGAAGATTTCATATGTGCATGGGAATTTCCTTCAAAATGTCTATATGCTGTATCAGAAGTTGGAAATACTTTTTCCATTCCATAAATAATATCGGACACTACATCTGGATCTGCATTTTCATTAATGGTAATTCCAGCTGTTGTATGAGGACAATAGATTATGGCAATTCCCTCTTTTATTTTACTTTCTTCTAAATCTTTTCTAATCAAATCTGTAATCTTTAACATTGCCTGTCTAGGTTTCATCATTAAATGGTGTTCAAATAAATTCATTTAGTTACTCCTCCTTTCTTTCCTCTCTTTTTTATTATAGCGAAAGAAAGAATTCTTGTCTATCATTCTGGCATACTAAAAATTTTTCCTTTAAAAATAAATACCAATGTGTTATACTAAAGCCGAATCATACCATAACAAAACTGTACAGAAATGAGGTTAACCGTGAAAACATTAAAAGACTATGTGAGAAGTATTCCGGACTTTCCGGAACAGGGAATTATTTTTCGTGATATTACCTCTGTATTACAAGACAGAGACGGTTTGCGTATGTCCATCGATCAGATGCAACAGTTATTAGATGGAATAGATTTTGATGTTATCGTTGGACCAGAATCCCGTGGCTTTATTTTTGGTATGCCAATTGCCTATAATCTATATAAACCATTTGTTCCAATTCGTAAAAAAGGAAAACTTCCCGGTGAAACGATAGAGATGGAATATACTTTAGAATATGGTACAGCATCGATTGAAATTCATAAAGATTCTATCCATTCGGGACAAAAGGTTGTTATTATCGATGATTTAATTGCAACTGGAGGCACCATTGAAGCAATTACAAAGTTAGTAGAACAATTAGGTGGTGAAGTAGTAAAGATTATATTTTTAATGGAATTAGAAGGATTAAACGGGCGTGAACGTTTAAGAAATTATTCTGTTGACTCTGTTATTCGATACTCTGGAAAATAATCAAAAAACCATTTTAAAACAGACAGTATTAATGTTAATACTGTCTGTTTTAAAAATATGAACTTATTTTTTTACTCTATAAATTTTGCAGTCTGTAGAACGTTCCATAAATCCATATTCAATTAATGCTCTACGTATTGTTGCAACATCATATCCATAAATATCGTATAAAATATGATTTAATTCTGATTCAGAATAGATAGTATCTGTTTTAAATCTTTTTATAATCTCTCGAAGAACCACTATCTTTTTCTTCTCCTTTGCAGGAAACTGTTTTAATGCTCCATAAGAATTAAAATAAGTTGCTATTGTCTTTTTTTCTTCTTGTTCTGTAATATTATATCTTTCATCTACCATTGTTGCTGATGGATGGATCTCCTTAATAACGCCAAGACTGCTTTTTTCAATTTTACTTTTTGTTTCCTGTTCTAAAGACTCCATAAGTGCTAAAAATAACTTTGCCTGTTTTTCTTTTTCACGCAGTTTAAACCTATGATTCCTCACTGTAGATGGAGCAATTCCCATCCTTTTTGCAATTTCCTGATCGGAGTTTCCTTCTAAAACAAGTCGTAAAATTCGACACTGACTCTCTGTAATTCCTGTTAAACTAAGTTCCTGATTTAGTAAGTATTGTGTAATACTTATATGTCTTTTTTTATTGTGAAAACGGATTGCTCCTAAAGCATCATATAATTCATCTTCCATTTTATAAATCTTTCCTATTTCAAATACTTTTCCACATAATATACAGACAAGCTTATTTCCTTTTTTGACATATCCTCTTTTTAGTTCTGATAAAGAATAATTCCAAAGCATTTTTCTTTTCTCCTTTCTTTTTTATTATATCAAACAATTTTATATTTGTCTATAATTAAATAGATTTTTTTAAAATTTGTTTATAATAAAAAGTTGACTTTTTATTTTTTTTATTATAAAATATAATATAAAAAGAATGGAGATTATTATGAAAAAAAAACAGTGGTGGAAACAAATACAACCTTTACGCATACCAAGTTATTGGTCTATTGGATATAATAAATTAGAAGATCTTGAACCATCCGAATTATCTACTGAAGATAGAGCATGGCTTTTTGTATTTGTACAAGATATCCTTTATGTCTATAGAAAATATACTAACAAACACATAGAACATACAATTACTGTTGATTTGGGTTGGTATCCTGATGGAGATCCAAAAGGTTCTTTTCATCTTATAGCACTATTAGATAGCGATTGGGAAAATCCTATTTTAGAATTTTCTTCCCGCAGTAAGACAGAAATCGTAGAAACATTAGAATCTTGGCTATTTTATGATTTGGCATATTATAAATTTTGATGTAATATTTTATAGTACCATTTACTTCTTTTATTTATTTCTTTATAAAATTCACTACAAGTAACTTTAAATTGAATATTGCCATAGTACTTTTGAAAAATAGTTATTTTTTCATTGTACAGTTGTCTTATCCATTCATCTAATTGTTTTGCATTTTCTACTTTTACTTTTTGATTAAGAATATAAACTTTTAATGGGATTATTTTTTTACTAATAGTCTCTATTAATTCAAAACATGAATCTATACCTTTATCCAAATATGAGAAACAACCTCTGAGTTCCATTCCTTGGAAAAATCCATTTGAATGATATCCAATTATTTCTATACATTCATCTAGTATCCAAAAATAATCTTTTTTATTTGTCAATTTTTCTAATTCCAATTCAAAGTTTTTATAATACACATTACTACTACCATTTATGAAGCTATATTCTTTTTTTCTTACTATACTAACTTCCTCAGCTAACGCCATTATATTAAAACTTTCTACTCCCATAATTTTCTCCTTCCTAATGTATAACAAAAAGGACAGATAAAAAGTAATCACTTTCTATCTGTCCTTTTTTACATTCTTTTATAACTACTTAGACAGTTTTTTTAATAAGTTTTAATGTGTTGCACTCCACTCATTAATCTGATTTTGATATTCTGTACGAATTGTTTCAAGACCTGCTTTCTTTAAAGCTTCATATAATGCAGGCACTGCTTCTTCTGGATTTCTTGTACCAGTATATAATTCTTTTCTATAACGCTCCATAACAAGAGAGCAGTTTGCTACTTCTGTTTCTACTTCAGATTTATCGAAGTTAAATCCTAAAAGTACAGAATTTGATGCAGTTTTATTCCACTCTTCTACTTTATCCCATTGATCAGGAGGATTTGGTGCTACAGCAAAAAGGTTAAAATAAGTTGCCTGAGAATAAGTTGCTGGACTATAGCAGTTATCTGAACGAGTGATTGTTCCATCTTCATTCTTTACATAATCGGTACCTTCGATTCCATATGCCAATAAATTTCTTAATGTTTCATCTGTATTAACAAGTTGTAAATATTCCAGAGCTTCTTTTTTATATTTTGATGAAGCTGAAATAGCATTTACAGAACCTAAAATGGAAGTAGTAGAATAAAGAGGACCTGCAAATGGCTCTGCATATACATCTTTACCACGACCTGCTGCCCAAGATACTTCTGCACCAGGGAATCCTTGTCCTGAAGAAACTACACACCACGTTGGACCTTGATCCGTTGTAGCTGCATCCGGATTAATTAAACCATCGTTATACCATTTGTGCATATGTTTTAAAACATTCATAATATCGTCTTGTTCAAATACATTTACAACCTTTAATTCTTTGTCATCATAACGTACACCAATTGCTGGAATTGGAGATTCATAGTTCATTAAGAAACCATTGATTCCGTCAGAAGCAATAGAAAGTGCATACTGTGTATTTTGAATCTCTCCTGCTTTAATCGCTTCTTGAATTTGATATAAAACTGGATCTAAATCATCTACTGTATGAATATTCTTCCAATCAATGTTATACTTATCTGCTACTTCTTTATCCCATACCCAATACTGTGTCTGTGAAGAATCCTTGTATGTAGGAACTGCATAAATCTTATCGTTTATTGTAGCACCTTGCCATACTATATCCGGTATGAAATTTTTCAGATCAGGAGTATCTGCTAACATATCTGTAATATCTTGGAATGCACCTAATGAAATACCTGATGTAAACTTATCACCATTTGTAAACATCATATCCCAATACTCACCAGAGTTAATCATAGCAGTTACCTTATCACTCCATACACTCCAGTCTAAATAAGTAATATCAACTCCAATTCCGATCTTTTCGATGGAATAGTCGTTCATTGCCTTAACAACTGCGTCATTATTTTGTGGTTTACCACCGATCTGAATCCACTTGAGCATTACTGTTTCTTTTCTATCATTCTTGTTGTTATCGTTGTTATTGTTATTATTATTGTTATTATTGTTGTTATTATTATTGTTATCATTACCAATATTTGTATTATTGTTGTTATCATTATTATTTGTGTCGGTTTTGCCACATCCTATTAACATCATTCCCATCATGGCAACAATAAGAATAGAGGCTATCATTTTAGAAAATTTCTTCATAAGATTACTCCTTTCTATGTAGGTATTATTCCTTTACTGATCCAATAGTCAAACCAGAAACAAAATACTGCTGGAAGAATGGATATACACATGCAATTGGTGTTACAATAAGTACTGCCATTGCCATACGCATTGGCTCTTTTGGCATACTAAGCGCATAAGCTGCTGCAGAGGCTCCCATTGTATTAGCATTTTGAGCAAGGAATTCGATATTCTTTTCCACATTCATCAAAACTGCCTGAAGCGAATACATATCTGCATCGGAAATGTACATTAAAGATAAAAACCAGTCATTCCAATAAGAGAAGCTTAACAGAATACCGATTGTTGCAAGCAAAGGTTTGGAAATCGGAAGTACGATTGTAAAATAGGTACGCATCTGTGATGCCCCATCTATCTCCGCAGACTCTAGGATAGACTGTGGAATGGTTGTCTTAAAGAATGTCTTACAGATAATTACATTAAAGGAAGATACTGCTAAAGGCAGAATCAAAACCCATATTGTATCCTTAATATTTAACATAGAACTGTAAACATTATAAGTAGAAACAAGACCGCCGCCAAATACCATTGGAATAAATACAATAATGGTATAAAGTTTATTGAGTTTAAAACTGCTTCTTGAAAGAGCATATCCCATAGCAGCAGTTAAATAGAGACCGATTACTGTTCCTCCAATTGTTACAAATACAGATACTAAAAATGCGGTTCCAATCATGGATCTATTATTCCATAGATATTTATAAGCATCTAAAGACCAAGAGGTTGGCCAGAAGGAATAACCGATTTCATTGATACTCTCCATACTAGAAAAAGAAATAATGACAATAAAAATTGCAGGTATAACACAAGTAAGTGCTAATATTGCAAAAACTGCACTAAAAATTATATTGGTCACAGGTTTGACTCGATTAATTTTTGACTCTACCTCTGGTTCTTTTTGCGCTTTTCGTCTTTTAATTTTCTCAGCCATTCTCTTCACCCCCTTAGATAATAGCGCTGTCTTTATCAACTTTTTTCACAATCTTGTTACTTAACAGAATCAGCATACATCCTACTACAGACTGTAAGAACGCTGCTGCAGAACCCATGTTTGGATTCGGCTGCGATTTAATCATCTTATAGATAAATACATCGATTGTTTCTGTGACAGTATATAAAGAATCTGATGCTTTTGTTACCTGATAGAACAAACCGAAATCACTTCTTACTAAACCGCCCATTGCTAAAATGAACATCATGATAATAACGGACTTCATAAGAGGAATTGTAATCTTTGTTGCCTGTTGAAATTTCGTAGCTCCATCAATCATTGCTGCCTCATACAATGTATTATCAATACCAGTAATCGTTGCAAGGTATACTACCATGCCGTAGCCCATTCCTTTCCACTGACTTAGGAAAATTAAAATTGCAGGCCAGTATTTGGGCTGCTGATACCAGCTTATCGTGTCCTTGCCCATCTTTGCTAACAAAGAATTTGCTAATCCTTTATCTGGACTTAAAAATGCAAATACAAAATAAGTTACTACAACCCAAGACATGAAGTAAGGTAGAAACATAAGAGTCTGACATACTTTTCCATATCGTTTGTGGTGAAGTTGACTCATCATCAATGACAAACAAACTGGAATTACAATACCAAGTATAATAAATACGATATTATATAATAATGTCAACTTTACTACCAGTGCACCAGAGCCGGAACTGAACAGGAATTCAAAATTCTTAAATCCAGTCCATTTACTTTTTAATAAGTTATAAAAGAAAGTTTTTGAACCATCGATAACTCTGTAATTTTTAAATGCCATCAAAATACCAAACATCGGAAGATAACAAAAACAGATATACCATATTACCGTTGGCAATGTCAAAAGTGTGAGTTCTGTATCCCGTTTCGCCCATCTGTCTCTTTTTTTGTGTTTTGGCTGTTTCTCGTTACTCATTTTCTCCCTCCTCTTTTTTATAAAGCTTTAAGCTATCCTTATATTTTGTGCAATTTCACCTCCAAGCCCCCAATTACATATGTCTATTTTAGCAAATAATCACCTAATATCATAGTTTAAAACTTATAGTTTTTATGTACTTTTTATAGTTTTTTCAATAATCCTATTATTTTTTGTGCAATTCACCGATTAATAATTTTTTGTATTTCGTAATTCCATCGGTGAAACGCCATAACTTTGCTTGAATTTTCTGTAAAAATAACTTGTATTTGAATATCCCACTTTATGTGCAATATCACTAATTCGCATATTGGTAGTCAAAAGCAGATTCTTTGCTACGTCATTTCTTACATTATTTAGATATTGAGAAAACGGACATCCTATCTCTTTTTGAAAAATCTGTCCTAGATAGGATGTATTCATATGGTATTTACTTGCTAACGTTTTTAAGTTCATATTATTTTGATAATCATTTTTTACCTCAGCAGCAATTTGACGTACTACTGGAGAGTATTGTATATTTTCCGTATCAATCCTAGAAACAAGTTCTGTAATTTCTGATAAAAATATTGTTTTTATTAAATCTACATTCTCTGCTTTATGTATTTTTTCAACTGTGTCAAACAACTGTCTGCCCTTTTCTGGCAAATTATATTCTAAACGAATTTCTTCCAGAATAAGGGCAAGACGAATTATAATTTCACAAATCACTCCAATAGATGCACTTTTTTGTATATTGTTAATTAAAAGTTCTTCTAAATACTGATTTATTGCAGAAATATCCTTTTGTAAAACGAAATATACAAGTTCTTCTTTATTGACTATTATATTAGTATAGGTACGATTTAAAATATCTGTTTCGTCTATACAACTTCCATACCCATCTATCAATAGATATCTCTGCATTTTTTCAATCGTTTGGTATATTTCTGGCAATTCAGTCAGGTCAGTAAAACAATTAGAAACGGTGATAAAACTACATATCCCCATCTGTACTTTCAGATCATGTTGTAGATTAGAAAACCATTCTTTAGAGGATAGAAGCTGTTTTGGCAGATATAAAAGCAATAGTAAATGACTGCTTCCCAAATAATAAATCTGCAATTTTTCCTTTGTGTTATTCCTTGTCAGTGCAAAATGTATCACTTCTGTAATTCTGTGTCTTTCTAATGTGGAGATTTGGATTCTCATAAGTGCTGCATATGCTGCCTTTACTTCCGTTTTAACATCAATCTCCTTTAGATATTGATACCGTTCTTCTTTTTTCATTTCACCGTTTAGGAATTTAAAGTTTTCAAACTCTTGCAGAATTCTTTTTTCAGCTTCTGCCAGTACCATCTTTTCCATTGCTCATCCTCCCTGACAGAACTATAGACTTTATCGTTGTTTCAATCCACTCGCAGCAATTAAGAGTAAGACAATGATGTAGATTGCTTCATGGCAGTAAGTGATACTCGCCTGCTACTGTCGTTACAATTGTTCCTAGCAATTCCTCCCCTACCTAAGAGGAAAGGGAATGCTTGCTGTCAATTGTTAAACTTCAAAGAGCAACGTAACGATTTCATACGGCTTGACCGTAAGAACTATCTCCTTTTCTTGCTTCCATTCTTCTATTGGATACTCCATTAGATTACTGATACAATAGCGTTTCCATAAAAATCCAGTTTTTACTGTAATTCTATTCGTTCCACCTGTAAATTCATGAAATCTTACAGCAAGATAATTACCATCCTCTGTTTTTTTAACTGCATCTAATTCCACACATTCTTTATCAAAAGAAAGAAAACTTGTAAAAGGAAGTTCTAAACAACCTGCTACTGCATAAAGTGGTTGATTTAATGCACTAGCTTTTTGTACAGTATGTCCTTCTATAAAATCTCCCATATGTGGAAGTAATGAGTAAGTGAAAAAATGTTCTCCTTGATCTTGATTGTGATCTGGATTGGTTGCTGTCTTTAATAAGGTAAGACGTAATACATTATCCTTGACATCATGTCCATATTTACAATCATTGAGCAAGCTGACACCATATCCATATTCGGATAAATCTGCAAACCTATGAGCAACTGTTTCAAATTTTGCTTCATCCCAACTTGTATTCCAGTGATTTGCACGTCGTACATTTCCATATTGTACATCGAAAGTTCCATATGTTGTACGAATATCCACTGGAAATGCAGCCTTCAACAACTGATGTTTTTCATGAAAATCCACTTTTGTTACAAAATCAATTCTTGGATCTGCCGCATAAAAAATGATATCTTGAAAAATTGCAGAATTCATATAATGCCATTCAAAATGTAAGGTAAGGCGTAATGAACCATTTTCTATAACTTCAAAACATTTTAGATCTGTGATTTCTTTCATCTTCTGCTGATAAAAAATATCAATATCCCAAGCATCATTATTTAATGGCTTATCTTCAAAGATCTGTAAAACATTTGCTCTCTGTCCATTTGGTATTACTTCTCTATCTGCCCTACGATCATAAAGGCGAGAAATCTGTCCATACTCATTATATACAACAATATAATATGGAGTCAGAATCTTTTTGTCTTCTACCTGAAAGATATGCCCTGTACTACTTTCTAGGTTTTCTACGGTATTTTCTACTGTTACTTTAACACAACCCATCGGAGGTACAGAATCTAATCCAATCAGTAATCCCTCGTCTGTTTGCTGTACCATAAGTGGCGTTTTTTCGGAAGAATATGCTACTTTTGCCTCTATATCTGGCAAGAGTACAACTCCTCCTATAGCAAAACTATTTGTATTAATAATTGTATACGTTTTTTCTTCTTCTTTTACAGCAAAAGAAAGGAAATCTTTTTCTACTTCTTTTGCAATTTCTTCTATTTTGGCATAATCTTTTTTGCAATCTTCATATACTTCAAAAATAGAAGAACCTGGAATAATATCATGAAATTGATTTGTTAAAAGAAGTTTCCAGCCCTTTGTCAAATTTTCCTGCATTGCCTGCTCTAGTTTTCCACTGTCAAGTAATGCTTTCATCACTGTGAACCACTCTACTTTACGATAGAGAAGTTCCATCTTCCGGTTCATCCTTTTGTTATAGGCATGACTTGTATAAGTACCCCGGTGATATTCCAAATATAATTCTCCATCCCATGTGTTCACATACTGATCTGTGCTTTTAACATTTTCTTTTAATTTCTCAAAATATGCTCCCGCAGTAGAAGTTTTTAAATTTGGCATCCCTTCTATGCGATCAATTCTGCGGCGGCGTTCCAAATTATCACGATTTACTCCACCACCACCGTCTCCATAACCATAGGAGATTAAAAGATCTTGATTGATGTCTTTATCGCTGTAAGCATCCCAAACCCCTTGAACTGTCTTTGGGATAATTTGTCCATTGTACGTATAAAACCAACTTCCTGGCTGACTATCTGGAGTAGGCGTTGTAATAAAATGTGTAAGCACACAGCTTCCGTCTATTCCCTTCCAGTAAAAGGTATCATGTGGCATTCTGTTGTATTGATTCCAACTAATCTTTGTTGTCATAAAAATATCAATACCTGATTTTTTCAGAATCTGAGGTAATGCCCAAGAATAACCAAATACATCTGGCAACCATAAATAGTGAACATCTTTTCCAAACTCCTGTTTAATAAAACGGTTCCCAATCAAAATTTGGCGAACTAAAGATTCTCCACTGGTCAGATTACAGTCTGCTTCTACCCACATAGCACCATCTACTTCCCAGCGTTCTTGTTTTATACGTTCTTTGATCTCTTCATATAACTCAGGAAAATCTTCTTTTACATATTCATATAACTGTGGTTGTGTCTGAAGAAAAATATATTCTGGAAACATTTCCATCAAACGTAACACAGTACTAAAAGAACGGGAACACTTTTCTCTTGTATGCTTTAATCTCCACAGCCATGCTGTATCAATATGGGTATGCCCTACTGCATATACATTTATATCAGAATGTTTCCCTTTTGCATCAATCTTTTCATTCAAAAGCCTATCTGCCTGTTTAACCGTTTCATAAAACAAATCACTTCCCGGTTCTGACCAATCAATACAGCAAAAAGCTCTATCGAGATCTGTTTGTAAATTATGCCTGATAGGATCATTTTGATTTAATTGAGCAATCGTCTTTAATATCATATCTGCTGTATAATACAGATCATCTGTTTCTTCGTCTAACCATCCAAGCTGTGCTTTTTTAAGCTGGTGGAGAAGCTCTTTCGGCTTTCCTCCACCCTCTAAACCAGACCATAGGCGGAAGGTGAGATTCACCTTCCTGCCATACATCTCTTCCTTAAAAAACACTTCTCTATGGTTTATATCTACACCCTGATAGGGTTTTTCGTCAATATAGAGCAGGGATTCAAAACCAGAATTATTTCCTTCTCCTGTCAGTCCGAAATCAAATACCCCTACAGCCCTTCTTCCTTTCCATTGTGCAGGAATCTCTATTTCTAAATGCAGCCAGAGGTATTTATCTCTGCCTTTCCAGAAGTCTCCCAGTAACATAGTATCCCAACCGTCAAAGGAAGTTGGAGGTTTTGGATTAGTCTTTTTTTGTGTATCCTCCTTTACCAGAATATGATCTGCCGTTTTCACATCCCGATAGCGATATTTCTTTAATTCCTTTATACGACATTCTAACTTTTCATAGGTTAAAAACATGAAGTCTCCTTTCCCTGTCAGGGTGTTTTAATAATATTAGAGCTAAATCAGTGCGGCAGATTATTTTGCTACATTTTCTGTACCATAAACTTCAATCTCATAGATACGTGCTGCTGTATCAGCGCCCTGTGTAGGTTTTACAACAGAAAGTTTTACATATCTTGCATTAATTGGAGCAAAGGAATCGTGAGTAACATCCTTTGTATTTCTTGTTACTGTTACTACATCTGTATAACTGCTGCCGTCTTCACTGACAGAAATCACATAGCTCTTTGTATTCATATCATAAGATTCTCCACCTGCCTGAGCATGTGAAATACTAACTCTACTGATTGTCTTTACATCACCAAGATCAATCGTAATCTCATGAGGAGGTGTACCTGTTGCACACCATTTCTTCGTTACATCACCGTCTACTGCAAATTCTGGTGCTTCATTTGCGTTTACATATGCCGTTGCTTCTGTTGGCTTTCCTCCTGAAAGTAGAGCAAGATCGCCAGCTGCTGCATCTGATACAATGATAAACGCATCTTTTGTATTTTCATGTTCACCTTTTTCGTTCTTTGCCTTCATGGTAACTTTATAGACACCTGCTTGAGCATAAGTAACACTTGGTGCTAAATCTGTACTAGTTGCAGGTTCTCCACCTTCAAAGCTCCATTCTACTCCTGTAGTATTTTGAGAAGCCATACTCTCAAATGTTATTGACATACCAGGACCAATTAAAGTTCTATCTGCTGTGAAATCAGACTTAGGAAGGCTGTTATCTGGCCAGTCCATAGTAACTTGTGCACCTGTACCTTCTTCTAATGCCTTATTTACAGGAATTACCTCAAAGTTAGTTTTATTGGTATCATCTGTTCTTGGTAATGTATTAACATAGAAACATGTAGTATTAGAAGCACCTAACAAAGATTTTGTTCCATCCTGATTGATACGAAATACCTGATAATAATCTGCTGGTTTATCTACACTCCAAGAAAGTCTTGCACCTGCTAATACTGCATCTTCATCAAACTCAGACTGATCAACCTTTAAATTTGAAACTGTACTTACTGTGCCAGCTCCTATATCGCCGATTGAAATATTTCCAAGCAGTAATTCATAAGCATCATCTGCTGTATCTGATGTAATACGATAAGAAATTGCTGTTACCGTCTTGCCATCTACTTCAGAAACATCATAACTTACAGTAGTCCAATCCTGACCTACTTTTGTACTTCCTGTTACTGTAACTTCAGAACCATCCTCTAATGTTAACACTAAATCAAGTGCAGTGGACTGTGAAGATTTAGCAATTGTTGTAAAGTTTGTTCCCTTTGGAAGTGAAAGCTCAGAGCTATATAATTTGATAACACTAGCATCTCCTGCACCCATCTTACCAAATAATCTTAAACTATTGCCACCATAATAAGCATCTCCCATATAAAAACTAGGTGAAAGCTTATTGCTGCCATCATGTTTCATAATCCAGCGGTAAGTTGGAAGCACATCTGCAAGACTTCTGTTATTCCAGTCCATTTCAGATGCCTTCTCACCTCTGATAAAGAAATTATACCCATTTCCAACATTAAAATTCGTTGTAAAAGGCAATGTTGTTAAAGCAGTCCGTTCTACAACATAAGTAGAAATACCTCTCCATGCTGTATTTTCTGTATATTCTACATCTATTGAAGGATCTCCCTTTCCATTAACCCAAATAATATTTTCTTTCTTTTCCATATCATTTGGATCACTGGAAGTTACCCATGCCCAGCTTGGACAGTAAAGTCCTAAAGAAGTAAATGTACCACCTTCTCCATTTTCAAATAAATCCCAACGTTCTTGTGTCAGATAACCATTTGCCTGAATATCCATACCTGCATACAAGTCATAAGGATCAACACCCATTTCCTGTGCTTTTTGTGCAGATGCCTTTAATAATTCCTGATCTGCTAGTGAACTTACTGTCCACCAGAAATTCAAAAACATACTATCTGCTACTGCATTTCCCTGATCGTCTTTCATAAATGCTGCATTTTTATCAGTCAATGCGTTCTGCCAATCCATTTCTCCATCCACAGTCATAGAATCATAATATACTAATTCTAATTCAGGATATGCTGTCTTAAACGCCTTGATAAATTCCTGCATTAATGCTGCATGTTCTTTTGTCAAAGGTTCTGCTTCTGTACCCTCTGATTCCTGATTGATAAACCATCCATCAAAACCATATAGCTTTGCAACTTGTGCCAATTTATCTGCTACTGGAAAAGTACCATCATCATTTTTCTTTAGGAAGGTATCTAACCATTCCATCTTGCCGCCATGTGCCATCTGTGGTAAAAAGCAAGTTCCAACTACTTTGACACCATTTTTATGTGCCATATCTGTTACATCTGGACTAGGAGGAACAATAATTCCTTCTCCTGAAGATCCACCCCAATATACCAATAAGTCAACATACTGCAAATAGCCAAATGTATTACTCTTAAATACATTCAATCCATGAGGTGCATTTCCACTGGTACTACTGTTCATAATGGAAATTGCCATTACTTTTGTTTTATGATTTTGTGTACTGTTTACTGTTTTTAATTTTTCTATATCCACTCTTTTTGCAAGAGGTACAGTACTTACATTATAAGCAAAATCTGGATCTTCATCTGGATTCCAATCTAAAAGTTGCTGTGGAAACCAATAAGAAGATTCTGGCTGACCATTCATTACCATTTGTGTATTTTCATTTTCTTCTGTAGGGGAATAATTGCTACCCTTATTGGTATCTTCTGGTGGTGTAACTTCTGGTTCTGATGTAGGTGTTGCCTCTGGTGTAGATGTTGCCTGTGTTGTTCCCTGTGTAGGCGTAGGAGTATTATCAGCATCTGATTCTGTCTTTTTACAAGCTGACATTCCAAGTACCATTGCTGCTGACATTCCTCCAACCAGCATACGACATGAAATATGTTTCAGTTTCTCTAAATTCATTTAAGAAATCCTCCTTCCTTATTTAACAGCTAGAACTTTTTTCTAATTCTAGCATCCCCAATTTTACTGCTCCCAAAATTCCCGGATCTTCCCCAAGTGCAGGTGCTACAATGTAATCTTCTATTCCATCATAAAGTGATTTGTGATGAACATATCCGTTTAACAATTCCTTCACTTGACTTCTTACTAATGCGAATAATTTTTTCTGGTGCATCACACCTCCCCAAAGAATAATTTTTTGTGGAGAATACGTTAGAATGTAATCTGCCACTGCTTGGGCGATATAAAACGCTTCTAACTCCCATACTTCACTGTTTTCTGCAAGAGAAGCCGCTGGTTTTCCCCAACGTTCTTCTATGGCAGGTCCACTAGCAAGTCCCTCCATACAATTTGGATGGAAAGGACATCTTCCAGCATAGTGATCCTTTGGATGCCTTGCTAAGAAAATATGACCTGCTTCTGGATGTACCAAACCATGCAGTAGTTTACCATTACAATAAACTCCTACTCCTACTCCTGTTCCTATTGTAACATAAACAGCACTATCACATCCCTTTGCTGCCCCCCAAGTTACTTCTCCAAGAATAGCGCCATTTACATCTGTGTCAAATCCAACTGGAATTTGTAGTGCCTCCTTAAAAATGCCAACAATATTACAGTTTTCCCAACCAGCTTTTGGCGTTTTGGTGATATATCCGTATGTATCGGAACAGGGGTTTAAATCAAGTGGTCCAAAACATCCAATACCAAGTGCACTTATCTCCCATTTTTTTAAATAAGAAACCAGTTCACCTAAAGTTTCTTTTGGTTGTCTAGTTGGCATAGATATTCTATCTTTTAGATTCCCGTTTTCATCTGCCACTGCACAGACCATCTTTGTTCCTCCTGCTTCGATTCCTCCAATCAGCATGTCACATCCCTCCTCCCTTTTTTTCCTGCATATAGTTATACAACCTTAACTGTGACAATCTCATATGGTTTACATAAAATTTCAATCTGATTTCCCTCAACTGATATCTCCTGTTCCTCTTGTTCAAGTAAATTACAGATATACGCTTTTGAAAAATCTTTGTTTACCACAAGCTTTACTTTTGTTTTTGCGTTTTCTGATTCAAACAGACGCAAAATTGTTCCTATGCCATCTTCTGCCGCTTTTATCGTTTCAAGAACTACATTCTCCTTGTCTACAAAAGCAAGAGATTGACAGCAGTTCGGTTGTCCACTATCTACTACAAGTGCGGGTTGATTTAGCATATAAGCTTGTCGCACTGTACCTGCCTGTCTCCAGTTTTCAGCATGTGGATAGATAGCATAAGTAAAGAAATGCTCTTCCTGATCTGTTACTGGATTCGGCTCAATACCTGATTTTATCAAAGTCAATGCCATATTGCCATCCTTTACAGAATGACCATATTTGCAGTCGTTTAATAAGCTAACTCCATAATGCCCTTCGGAAAGATCCATCCATTTTTGTCCACAACTTTCGAAACGTGCCTTATCCCAGCTTGTATTTCGATGAACTTTTCTGGTTAAATTACCAAACTGAATGTCAAAGGTTGCTTCATCTGTATGAACATCTACTGGAAAATGTACTTTTAAAAGATGTTGATGTTCTTTCCAATCTACATAAGTTTCAAAATCAATTCGTCTGCTCTTTGCATAAAAATGGATTTTCTGTCGAATGAGAGAGTTACTAATTTTTCTGGTTAATTCAAGTGTTGCTCTAACAGCTCCATTCTCTGTCCACTCCATTTTTTCAAGTTGAGTTACATCCCATGATTTTTCTGTATAATAAATATCAATATCCCAGTTATCATAATAAATTGGCTTGTCCTCATACATCCGCATCAGGTTAGCCTGTTCTCCTTGCTTTATGACTTCTCTGTCATTTTCCTTATCATAAATACTTGTAAAAAGTCCATTTTCATCTAATTGTACTGTATAATAAGGTGTTTCAAGCATTCTATCATTTACTAATACAAATGGAGATGGAATATCTTCTATCTTTGTTCGTGCAAATGTCTTATAACCTTTTGATGGCAAATTCTCTACATAAACAACATTACCCTCTTTTGTCTTTTGTACCGGATAAATATTTCCTTTTTCATCCAAAAGAGCCTCTGCTTCAATTCCTTTTAGTTCTACGATATCACTGCGTACCCTGCCAATTGTATTAAATATAGATATGCCTTCTCCTTCTTTTGCAAGTGTTTTTAAACGTTCTTGAACTAATTCTTCTCGTTTCACCTCAAGTTGTGCATACTCTTGTTTTGTAACTTCATATACCTCATGAATAGATGAGCCTGGAAGGATATCATGAAATTGATTTATCAAAACCTTTTTCCACATTGCTTCCAGATCTTTTGCTGGATATGGTATTATCTCTTCTGACATCACAGATAAAAGTTCCAAATCCATCAGTCCAAGTTCTGCTTTGCGGTTAGAACGCTTATTACGTGCCATAGATGTATATGTTCCGCGGTGATATTCAAAATATAATTCACCTTCCCAAACTGGAAGTCTTCTATCATCTTTTATACGTTCATTTAATTCATCAAAGTAGGTACGTGTAAATGTCTGACGTACTTTTGGAATTCCCTTTATTCCCTTTTCCATACGCTTTGATGTTTCCAGCATAATTCTGTCTGGACCACCACCACCATCGCCATAGCCATAAGAAACTAAAATATCATTGTTAATATCTTTGTTTTGATATCGCATCCATCCACCCATAATAGAATCTGGATGAAGTCTTCCATTATATGTGGTGAAAAAGTTTGCTGTAGACTGTCCAACATCTAATGTTGTAACCAAATGAGTAAGTATTTCTGTTCCGTCAATTCCTCTCCAACGCATTGTATCATAAGGTACTTTATTAAACTGATTCCAAGCTAACTTTGTTGTCATGAAATAATCTATCCCAGATTTTTTCATAATCTGAGGTAATGCACCAGAATAACCAAACACATCAGGAAGCCAAAGGATTTTATTATCTACACCAAATTCTTCCTTAAAAAATCTCTTTCCATGTATAAATTGACGTACTAATGATTCTCCAGAAGTGAGATTACAGTCTGCTTCTACCCACATGCCGCCTTCTGGTTCCCATCGTTTTTCTTTTATCCGTTCTTTTACTTTCGCATATAACTGTGGATAGCGTTCTTTTAAAAATTGATATAATTGAGGCTGACTTGACATAAAGTGGTAATTAGGATACTCTTCCATCAACTTTAAAACGGTTGCAAAACTTCTGGCTACTTTTTCTCTTGTCTGTGCTACTGTCCACCACCATGCTACATCAATATGTGTATGTCCAATACAGGTTGCCACAATATCTTGATATCCTGCCATATCTGTATATAATGCTTTATCAATATAATCAGAGGCTGCCCGAAGGGATACATAAAATTCTTCAGAATAAGGAGTTCTTAAATCTAAAAAATTAATTGTTTCATTTAGAACATACTCTAACTCTTTTCTATTTCTATCTTCCACATCCATACGAGGAAATGCGGAAAGTGGTACCCATAAATCATAGTAAAGTTTTTCAATCTCAGGATCAATTTCGCACATTTCTACTGTCAGAGCAAATTCACTATGTAGTATTCCTGTGTATGCCTGCATCCCAATATCAAATGTTTCTCCTTCTGATGCCTTTGTACAAAGCAGTACATCTCTATGATTCATATCTATGCCTTGAATTGGATTTCCATTCACAAAAAGAAGAAACTGTGGATTCTTTGCATCATCCCATTCATCAATTTGTGTACGAACATTCATCCATAGACTTTTTCCTTCAAATTCCTTTGGTACAGTGAATGTATTGCAAAACCAATAGTGACGATCAGGACCATACCAGTGCATAGTCTTGCAGTCAAATTCCTGCCACTCGTTTGTATCATTTTTTACATCTTCCGGATCAATAAAATATCCTTCTTTATATTTCCATTTTTCCACTGCAAGTCGATTCTTTACTTTTAATTTCTCTAATTCCTTGCAGATTCCCATGACCCTTTTATCTAAAAAATCCATACTATTTTCTCCTGTCACATATGATGTTCTTTTAAATAAGATAATAGCTCGTCCACTGTAGTAAAGGCAATTCCTGTTACTGTGTCCGCACATCCATAATAAACTGCAATTCTTCCAGTATCAGCATCTGCCAGTGCTGCACATGGAAATACTACATTCGGAACATCCCCTACACATTCATAATATTCATATGGTGCAAGGATATAATCTTTCGAGCGGTATAATACCTTCCAAGGCTGTTCTAAATCTAACAATGCCGCACCCATACGATATACAAAGCCATTACATGTTGTAATAACTCCATGATAGATAAGTAACCATCCTTCATCCGTTTCAATTGGAATTGGTCCAGGTCCTACTTTTGTTCCTTGCCATGCAGAAGGATCTCCTTTAATTGGACTCATAAGATGACGATGCTTTCCCCAAAATTCCATATCCTTGCTTTGACTAATAAAAATATCACCGAAAGGTGTATGTCCATTGTCGCTTGGTCTACTTAACATCATATACATATTATTAATTTTTCTTGGAAAGAGAACTCCGTTTCGATTACATGGTAAAAACGCATTCTCTAATTGCACAAATTTTTTAAAATCAAAGGTGTATGCTACTCCAATTGTCGGTCCATGATAGCCATTACACCAAGTAATATAATATCGGTCTTCTAAGAAACAGACTCTTGGATCATACCGATATTCTCGGTTTAATACTTCTGTATCTGCCCCTTCAAATTGTACTGGTTCATCTTCGATTTCCCAATGGATACCATCTTTACTCTTTCCTACAAAAATATCCATACTGATCGATCTGCTATCACAGCGAAACACTCCTGCATATCCATCTTCAAATGGTACTACAGCACTATTGAATACACTGTTAGATACCTTATTGCCATCTCTCCCAATAATAGGATTTTTGCTGTAACGCCATAGTGGCATTTGGTATCCTTGTGGCTTTTCCTCCCAAGGAATATTCGGTAATGATTGCCCTATAATTTTGCTCATATTTTCCCTTCTTTCTATTTCTTAGTTTTGTTCTCGTTAACTTTTGTTATAATTGAATATTAACATCTAGTTTTCGTTTTGTCAATATAATCTTAATATTTTTTCTTGTTTTTCCATCATCTATTGTGCATTTTGACATATCAGTTTAAATTTCATTTGTATTTTTTTGTTTTTTTTCATATTTTTTTTAGTTTGATTTGTATTTCTTGTCACATTTAATACTTTTAACTTTTGTTAAATATATTTGTGTTTTAGATGCTATTTACGATAGATTCTATTTCAATTTATCAATTTAAAAAAGCATTTAAAAAACCCTATTTTATCAGGATTTGTGAGATAGCAGAAATTTAATTATGATATCTAGTCAACTATTAAGAAGTATGATATACTGAACATTAGATAACTTTTTGGTGGTCTATGTTTCCTTTTTTTGATAACTCAAAGATATGATATGACCACTTAAAGATTAACATAAAATTATAAAGGGATGGGTACTAATGAGTAAAGTAACTATGCAGGATATTGCAGATGCACTGGGAATTTCACGTGTCACAGTCTGGAAAGTATTTAATAACCACAGTGGTGTTTCTACCACACTTCGGGAAAATATTTTGAATAAAGCAAAAGAACTCGGTTATGCCAAAAGTAGCCTTTCTACTGCTTCTACTGAAGAAGAGAAAACCGTTTCCCTAATCGTTTCAAGACCAGATTCTTCTACCTTTTGGACAAATATCATTCATCGAATAGCACAAGAACTTTCCTACCATAATATAAATCTGATGTATACCTATATGCCATCTATTTATACCGAAGGGTTTACTTTGCCTTCTATCCTGACCAGTGGTATTATTCAAGGTGCTATTATCCTAAATGTCTATGACACTAAACTTATCCAATTAATTAACGATTTAGAACTGCCAAAAGTATTTTTGGATACAGTCCCACAAATTGGCATACGTGCACTTCATGGTGATTTGATTCTACTTGAAGGTCATGCCTCCCTCTATCAAATTACAAAGTCTGTTCTCTCTCATGGATTGACACAGCTTGGTTTTATTGGTGATATACATTATGCCAGAACAAACCTCGATCGCTATGAAGGATTTTGTCAGTGTATGAAAGATCATCATTTAGAAATTGATGAGAAATTCTGCTTAACACATCGTATTGGAATTTTTTCTTATTATCAGGAACTTAGTAGTTTTCTAGATTCTTTGCCGATATTGCCACAGGCATTTATCTGTGTTAGTGATTTTATCGCCCATTTCCTACAACGCTATTTTACAGAGCACGCAGATCGTATCCCTAATGGTATTCTTGTAACTGGATATGATGGAAGTAAAGAATATTCTAATATAAACGGAATGATTACTACTGCACATGTTAAGACAGGTCTACTAGGAAGACGTTTGTCTATGCAAATTATATATCGTATACAGAATACGGACGCACCTTATGAGCTCACTTATATTAATCCTGAAATTATCTATAGAGATTCCATTTTATATTAAAAAAACGCTGTAGGCATAGAACCTACAGCGTTTTTTAAATTCACTTACCATTATTGAATTACTACTGATTCATCTGCTGATATCTGATAAAGTTCTTGTGCCTCTCTAGCAGAAAGTGCTTTATTATAAAAGCGGATATCATCTACATAGCCACGGAAATCCCATACATTCCACCAAGGAAGACACGTTCCAATTTGAATTGCTGTTGTATTTGACTTGATACTTGATAGAAGTGATGCACAAGTACCTCCTCCTAATGTCACTGTTTCTGCTAATTTTCCATCTATATAAACATAGATTTGATTTTGTGTTCCATCAATACTCATTATAATCTGCTGCCATTTTTCACTTGACAGATGTATTGCAGTATCTGCCCTGTCTACCCAATTTCCGTGATAATCATTAATCCAAGGATGAAGACTGACATCTAATGAAACAAAGCCCGGTGTATAACCTAGAACATCGTCTGTCCAAGAATCTGGAGTAGTCTTGAAATTAAACAGACTCGCTTCTGTTCCGCAAATACCATCTACACTCTTAGAATTATTTGCTTTTGCCCACATAGAAACTGTGAAACCATTTTCTATTGTATTTAGATATCCCAAAGGCATTTCCAGATATCCTGTTGCCTGCCATGTTCCGTTCATTTCCATGACACTGCCACGACTTCCAATAGGATCTGTTGTGATTACAGATTTCGTATCCTCAGAAGTGCTTTGAACAAGTGCTGCATATTGATTTGGATGCAGACTGTCAACTAAAGAATTTTGGAATAAATATTCTCCGATTAATCCATCTGCTAAGGATGTCTTAACTTCTACATTATCAAAACAAGTAACCGCATAATATCTTCCATTTAACACATAAATTCCGGCTGCACTTTCTGTACTTTGATATGGAATTGTACCAGAATATAAAACGGTATTTCCATTTGTAATTTTAATCTTAGCAATATTTTGTGTTCTTGAAATATCTGTACGAATATGTACCCATACATCTTTTGGAATAGTAACAATACCACCACCTGTAATTGTCCATTCTGTATTATTTGTGGTACTCATCTTCCAGATATATCCGTTTCCAATTCCATTATTCGTATTATTTCCACTATATTGATATTCTGTATTTGTTAAAGCTAATTGAGTTTCTTGATTATTTCCAGCCGATAACTTTGTATCAAATTCTACTGTATAACAATCGGACAAAGAATGATTGATTGTAAATGGCGTATATGCCGATCTGGAATTTGCATTACCTGTAGCAAATTGCACATATTTTAAATGGTTCTTATCCGAATCTGTATTTAATGTCAAAGAATCATTTGCATTAATGGATGACCATACAGAAGATATAGTATTTATATTATTATAATCTTCATAATAAAAATAGTTGTTTTTATTAACAGTTTCTTCACCATTTAATTCTTCTAAATATAATTTTGCTACATCACTTTCGTTAAGTGCTCTGCTATAAATTTTTAAGTTATCCATAAGAAGAGGCGCAGAACCCCACCATGAACCATAGCCTAAATAAAAATGATCTGCGGAACTTAAAAGATTTAAAACACTCTGATACATAGAAGATATATCAGCAGAGGAAGCTAATGCCTCATTTTGTGTCTGTGTATAAAGCAAATGTCCATTAACATAAATTCCAAAACCACTGTCTGAAAAAGTTACTGTAACAAGATTCCATTCCCTTACTGCAATAGCATTTGTTATAACTGTAGAAGGATGATTGCAGTCAAACCATCCACCTGTACCATTATAGCCAATATATGCGTTTGGAGTTAAATAAAGCCTTCCCTCTACTCCATCTGTATTATCTATATCCAGAAATGACCAGATTGCATCTAATAATGGCTCTGTACCAAAACGTTTTACCCATAAAGATACTGTTGCACCTTGTAATGCTTCTCCCTTTAAAGGGTTGACAAACTCAGCATAACTTGCATTATTTATATCACCAAAATATTGATGTAGTACATAACTATCACGCTCTTTATCATACTGATATTTTGGAAATCTTCCCATACCTGAATTCTTTATCGCTCCAATTTCAGAAGCATTTATACCATTTACTAAACTTCCTTCAAAATCATATACTGCTTCTAAATTAGAAGTACAGTCAGCATTTTGAATTCCTCCCGCCTTAACGGTTGTCGTGTAGGATTTGGTATAATAATAATTTCCCTTAGAAATTTGTGCTGTCATTGTAACTGTAGTATCTTGTGTAGGTGCTGTCACAACTCCACTATTAGAAATAATAGAAGGATTCGAAGATACCCAGTTTACGATTGCACCGTCTTCTGTTTCAGACGGAAGCTGTAAATCGGTATAGGTAGTTGGCATAACTGCCTGTGTCATTTCATAGGAATTTACACTTTTAGCAACGGAAACGCTATCTTCTAGTTCATGGGAACCCCAAACACAAAGTCCAGTTGTCGGATCTAAAAGTGTGAAACACATTGTATTGGTATTTGTGCCAGTTACATTTTGTCTTACAAAGATACCATGATATGTTTTTCCATCTAAAACAAATACTGCATAGGGACTTCCTGCTTCATTTGTCCATGTACCTGTCATTTCTCCTGTAATTGTTCCATTGTTATTTAATGTCACTTTAACTGGTTCAATAACTTCTGTTTCATCCCCATGTTCTTCACATTTTGTCTTATATTTATGTACAATAACATCATAAGAACCCGTCAACGATGCACTGTCATAAGAAGTTGTTGAACTAATTATAGCATTTTGATTAGAATATTCATATGGAGATGCTAAAAGATAACCTGATTTTGTCTGAAAAAGTTCATGTACACGTAGCTGATGTCCTGCCATACCATCGTCAAATTTTGTATGATAGATCACATAAGCACGACCATCGGAATCTACAAATGCTGAATTATGTCCCTGTGCAATTTCTGGTACAACCATAGTATCCCACCGATAATTTCCTAGTATTTTCTGTCCACGGTTTGTAACAGCATTTGGCCCATAATTCATCTGATAATTTGTATAAATAGCACTAATACCTGCAGTATCTGTATATGGCCCATCTGGGTTATCAGAATAAAATACTCTCATTTCATAACCACCTTCTGGTGAATAAAATCCATATGACATAAAAAGACAGTATTTACTTCCGATCTTTTCAATATAAGAACCCTCTCCAGAAGAATAATAACCACCAGCTATCTTTTTTCCAAAATAAGCATCTGTTGTTACACTTGCACCTTTTTGATCATAGTCACTTGCATAGTTCACAGAATAATCTCTAAATCCTGTTCTTTCATCTAGTTCTAATACATAGATGCCGCCTGACCAAGATCCATAGCTCATCCATAATTTCCCGTTATCGTCATAAAAAACACATGGATCGATAGCATGTGGCCAAAATGTTCCCCACTGATTTCCCTTGTCATATTTTTCTGGAAGTGTAGCAAGTTCTCCAAGTACAAGCTCTAAATCTGTATTTTTGTAACTTCTTGTAACTGTTCCTGATTGGGTTATATTATTAGAAGACTGAAAACCAGAAAATACAACAGGTCCCTGATAGACATATGGTCCCTCTACTTGATCAGATGTTAAAAGGAGTACTGCTGAATTCCAGCTTGGCCCGTTTAAACTTAAATACATACACCATTTATTCATGATTGGGTTATAGATAACATCTGGTGCCCACATATTTCCTTGAATATTACTTGGTGAAAGCCATTCATTGATATTGTATGTACCAAAATCTACTGTATATGTTTCACCATTTTGTGTATACAAAACAGTAGTCCCTTTCACAGCATTATCTGAAAATGCTGTCTGATAAGATACTGGTGTAATCGTCCCATTTTCTTGTACAGTTCCAAATAGTGTACTATCTGGCGTTTCATTTGTCACTGCGCTCCAGTTCATCAGATCTGTTGTTTTTGCCACTCCCATATGTGAGCCAAATACTCGATATACCCTTCCACTTGCCTCGTCTGTAGCTACAATAGATGGATCATGTACGGATTGCCAGTTATATCCTGTAGTTTGATATAGATTAGCAATATCCTGATCTGACAGTTCAATCTGACTTTTTTCCATAGTCTGTGCTTTTGCATGAACTATTCCTTGCGGAAAAGAACATACTGTCTGAGTTAAGAACATAGCTGCCATCATTGCTACAAAACGTTTTCCTTGTTTTTTCATTTGTTTACCCCCTTTTTCATTTGTTTATTATCATCTGTATTTTCATACATTGATAAACATATTTAGGAAATATCAAAAATTGTTCTTTATTTTTAACAAAATTTGTTTTATAATTAGTACTATATTATATATTTTAGATGAATTTTTCTAAAAGTACACATTGTTTTGATTCCATCTTTTTGGAAAAAAGATGCGGGTTAAAATAAAAACCCACATCTTTAAATATAAATTAGGAGGTATTATTATGAAATTAAGAAAATATGTATCTTTATCACTATCTATTGCTATGGCAAGTTTTTGTATTACTTCTATTACACCTACCCCTGCCAAAAATGTAGATCCTTTTGAATCAGAAATAACGCTGTTGGAATTTGAAGAGTTCTCTCTATTATCAACTCCTAGCCTATGTCTATATTCCGATCAAGATCCTAGGGTCGATAAATAAATACTTTTCCTTTCTTTCATTGAGAAATTGTATTTTTTCATTATAATAATAAAATTCTGCTAATGTATGACACTGTATAAATTTGTTCTTCCACTTTTCTTGATACATCCGTTGTTTTTCAGTGTCATTACGAGCAGATTCATAAATATTCCAAACCCACTCATATAAAAGGGGAATTACATCACTGATATTACTATCTTTTAAGGATATTTTTATTCCCATATCTGCTAGATGTATTGCTTCTTCATGACGTTTTAAATCTCCCATCAGCCCAAGATACCCCTCTATTGTCAAACCATAATTCCAAGTAGGTATTTTTGTATAGTTCATCAACATAGTTTGTGAATGTAAAAGACTTTGATACCACTGTTCTGACTTCTCATATTTGCCTTGTTTTCTATAAATATCAGCTATTACACTTGCTATCTGTCCTTCTCTACGCTCAAATACCCAATATTTAAGGTTTTTATTTTTTATATCTGAAATGGTAAGGTTAAGAGCAGCTAAAAGTTTCAAAAGACATTGCTTTGAAGATATTTGTCCCATTTTCCAATCAATAATAACATTCCATGAAAGTAAATGTTGCTTTACATGAATTTCCTTTTCATCTGTCAGCTTTTCCAATCGTTTCACTGCTTGTCTTGCCTGTTCCCATTGTCCTTTACTAAGCATTGTGCAAATATCTTGTCGCAGAGAAAGTACTTCTACTGAATTTGTTTCTAACAATGGATGTTTCCAATCCTCTTTCTTTCCATATCTTTCTAATAACTCTATATAATGTTTTGTTGATGGAATATGCGTTCCCTTCTCAATTTTAGATAACTGCTTTTCAGAAATAATTTCATTTCCCTGTGAATAACTAATTGCCCTTTCTTGTGTCATTTTATTTGCGTGTCGTAACATACGCAACATCGTTCCTACTTCTAACGTATTATTTATGGATATCGTTTGCCATATCCTTTTATTTGGACATTCGTATAACTGATAAAGTTGCAAAAATGTCTGTCTATATTTTTCTAATTCTTCTATATATTGTGGTTTTGCAATTTCTTCTTTTGGTATTACACATAATAATTCTAGTAGATCTAAAACATATCTCTGCTGAAAATGTCTTCGCAGACATTCTAATGCCCTTTTTCCCATAAGAAAGGCACGTTCCCATTCTTTTTTTTTCTGACATAATATCATACCTAAAATTGCTGTTTGTGGTCGAATCAGACATTCCATGCGCTCTTCCCATTGGTGCTGTTTTGGATAATGCCATACTTGTTGCTGGATCTGCCATGCTTCTTCTTCTTTTCCACAGATATGATAAGCGGCTGCTAATAAAATAAATGCTTCTAGTTCCGCAGGTGCTAATAAAAGCTGAGAAAGATTGGTATATAAATTTTCAGATACTGTACATTCTACTGCCCTTTTTGTCATATTAAAAACTTTTTCTTTATATTCGCTTTCTTTTCTATTTTCAAGTAATAATATCGCTGCTTCTATTCGTAAGAGAAATTGTTCCTCCACTGGTTGACGTTTTTTATAAAGCTCTCGGTACTGTTTTATATTTTCTATTGCCTTTTGTGGCTGTTCTCCAAATAAAAGACAGATATCTTCTCTTGCTCTCCAACGTTTTAATTCTTCTGCTGAAGCTGCGACCTCGAAATATTCATTATAAACTCCCATTCGCTGCATTAAAATATCTCCTGTCACTTTTGTCCAGTGTGTCTTTCCATTCTTTAAATTTGTAAGAGTTCTCCTTTCACAAATTCCTTTTGATAATTGTTCATCACTGATTTTTCGTTTTATTTTTTCCTGTATAAATAACTTTCTACAGGCTTCATTATAAGTTTTTATTATCTGAATTTTTTTCACCTTTTGCCTCTTTAGTATTTACAATAATACAAATTATCATTTTTAAAATAACGTTTCGATTTATTGATAAGACTATTATCTATTAGAAGGATAGAAATGTCAATGATGTTTTATATTTTTCCAAAGAAATTTATTTTAGAAAGTTAAAATACTAATTTTAACTTTAAATGTATTTATATAACTTTATATATTGGTTAATTAATCCGATTTTTTAAATTATAACAGATGTCTTTAATATATAACAGATATATTAGAAATTTTTTATAAATTCTTTTGCGAACTATGAAATATGAAAATTTCGAAATCAGAAGTTCAAAATCAGAATATCAAAAATGTATAGATTAAATAGAACTGTATTGATATAATAAAATAAAATTTAGAAAATAAGGAGATTATATAAAATGTCAACTCTACTTTTAATTGTTATTTATATTGCATTTATCGGGCTTGGAATTCCAGATTCCCTTCTCGGATCAGCATGGCCCGCTATCTATACAGAACTTAACCTTCCTGTATCATATGCCAATTTTATCACTATGATTATTTCTGGAGGAACTATTACTTCTAGCCTATTTTCTGCAAACTTAATTCATCGTTTTGGAACTGCTAGTATAACAGCTATTAGTACAACTGTAACCGCATTTGCTCTCTTTGGCTTTTCTTGTTCCAACAATATGTTATGGCTATGTTTATTTGCAATTCCTCTTGGATTGGGAGCAGGTGCTATTGACACAGCGTTAAATAATTATGTTGCACTTTACTATAAAGTAACCCACATGAATTTTTTACATTGTTTTTATGGTATTGGAGTTTCTTTAAGTCCTTTTTTAATGTCTATGGTTCTTTCTCATGATACATGGAGAACTGGATATCGTTTGATGTTTTGGTTTCAATTTGGAATTGCTCTTTTAACTATTGTATCACTTCCTATCTGGAAAAAGGTGAAACATTCTTTTGAAAATAATGAAGAAGAAAACAATAAACTTATTCCTTTTTTCACTTTGATCAAAAAATCTAAAGTACGTATAGCTTGTCTCGTGTTTATTGGCTCTTGTGGTCTTGAATATACCTGTGGTATTTGGGGTAGTACCTTTCTTGTCAAAGTCAAAGAAATGTCAACGGATACCGCTGCACTGATGATTACATTTTTCTATGTTGGAATGGCATTAGGTCGTTTTTTCTCTGGCATATTCGCAGTCCGATTTACTAGTCGTCAGCTTATAAAAATAGGACAAACTATAACTTTAACAGCAATTATTTTATTGCTTCTTCCTCTTCCCCCTGTTCTTTGTGGTTTTGCATTATTTTTGATTGGATTTGGAAATGGACCTGTATTTCCAAGTATGATACATCAAACTCCACAAAATTTTGGAAAGAATATTTCCCAATCTGTTATGGGAATACAAATGGCAGCATCTTATATAGGAATTTTGCTATCTCCTGCCCTATTTGGATTGATTGCACAACACATAAACACTGTACTTTTCCCATATTATCTCTTGATTTTATATATCATTATGGTGACAGGAAATCTTCTTTTAAAAAAGAAATAAAGTTATATATTTGATTCAAAGGATTCTAATTCATTACATAGATGGACAAAATCATCATAAACAGTAATTGTCTGAAGATAACGAAAATCGAGAATATAACCAGAAGAAAGGTGTCTTAAAAAATCTGCATCCCATAATGGAACAACGAAAAAACCTTTCTTATAATCATACTTTAATGGTTCATATCTCATAATATTTTTTCGAAAGTATTTTACTTTTGCTATACATAGCTTATTGATACGAAATAGAAGACCGAGCACATCTGTTTTTTCAAAAAATGTGTCCTTGAAAATTAAGTGTTTATGAGAATTTTCTCTTTCTGAATACCATGCGTTGTTTTCATGTTTTAGTTTATATTTTTCTATTAATAATAGTTTCTCATCCATTTTTTTCTCCATTTCTATATATAATTTTTATTGTTTCTTCATTTGATATAAAAAAAGTAATATCGAAACAATAAGTGTAATAATTATATATCCTAATACCCAGTAAATATGGGGAAATATATTTATGTAATCTCCTTTTAATACAGCTCTTTCTAATTCTACTGCATGGATAAAAGGCAAAATA
Source organism: uncultured Lachnospiraceae bacterium (assembly GCA_910586015.1). GTDB lineage: Bacteria > Bacillota > Clostridia > Lachnospirales > Lachnospiraceae > MGBC140009. The sequence continues at coordinate 31,081 of CAJUGJ010000003.1, read as the reverse complement.
TTTGCAACTTTTTTAAAAGTTCCACCTACAAGCTCAAGATCAAACCATACACCTGAAAGCCAAGCAGTAAGATTGGTAAGTAACGCACCACAGATACCTCCTACTTGTTTTATGTTAAAAATACTTCCACAAAGAAGTCCAAGTGCAATAAAAAACAACGATACAGGTAAAATAAATATTACTGCATATAAAATAGTTACTGTGATAGGAAGTCCAAGTACGATTGCAGTAATATAACAAATTATACTTTGTACTACAGCAATGGGCAAAATGGGCAAAATATAGCCAAGTATAAAATCAGTCGCATGAAGTGGTGTAGTATAAAGTCTTTGCAATAATGCACTTTCTCTATCCTTTGCAATCAAAGTAGCTGCAAATAAAGTCATAAAAGAGAGCCCAAATACTGTAATTCCGGGAGTAAGATTTTTTATCTCAAATAAACTGACAGGAATATTTTTTTGTATGACACTAAGCAATACTATTAAAATCGTTGGAAATCCTATTCCAAAGATTAAATTTAAAGGATCACGCAAAATTTCTTTTGCAGTACGCCCTGAAAAAGTCCTCCATCTCATTTTATCATCCCCTTTACAATCTTCACAAAGGCATCCTCAAATTTGTCTGTCTCTGCCTTCTCTTTTAATTCGTTGGCAGTTCCTATTACAAGAAGTCTTCCATCTTTCATAATACCGATTCGGTCAGAAAGAGCCTGTGCTTCTTCCATATAATGAGTAGTCAATATAATCGTAACTTTACCCTTCAAAGAGCAAATAATCTCCCATAAATCACTTCGGACAATGACATCCAACCCTAGTGTCGGCTCATCTAAAAATAAAATTTCAGGTTCACTAATAAGAGCCATAACAATACTTAATCTGCGTTTCCAACCCCCTGATAATTTTCCTGCTCTTTTATTAAGTATAGAGATAAGAGCAAACTGCTTTGAAAGATCTGTTACTTTTCTTGTTGTTTTATCCTTAGAAACACTATAGATACCACACATCAATTCCAGATTTTCTTTTACTGTTAAATTAGGAGCAACTGCCGTTTCCTGTGGTGATACTGCTATCATTTTCTTTACTTGTGTCGGATCTGATATAATACTTTTTCCATTTAAAAAGGCATTCCCTTTTGTGGGCTGTATAAGACAGGAAAGCATCTTAATTGTAGTTGTTTTTCCTGCACCATTAATCCCTAACAGGGAAAATAATTCTCCTTGTTCTACAACTAAATCGAGATTATCTACTGCGGTTAAATCTTTATATTTTTTTGTCAGACCTACTGTTTTAATTGCTTCCATCTATTTTCCCCTCTTTACAGTAACGATATTTCAGACCAATATATCCGTCTGTTAAAGCCTTACTGATAAATTCTATATCCCAATCTAAATAAGAAGTTGCAATCATTGTTGCAATACCATGAACATACAGCCACATTTCAATATGAAACAAATACGCATCTTCTTTGTCAAGCCCTGTGTTTTTTTTAATTAATTCAATAATTTGTTTTATTTCTTCATTATCTTGTTTTTCCTCTTCATTGGAACGATCACGCATAAAAAGCAATTTAAAGAGTTCCTTTTCCTCTTTTGCAAATCGGATATATGCTATACCACTTGCTTTATAAGGAGGATATTCTCCTTTTGACATATCTTCCTGTAAATAGTTTTGATACATACTATTCGCTGCAAGGAAAACTCCTTGTTGTACTTCCTCCATATTACGGAATAATCCAAAAATAGGTTTAACAGAACAACCAAGTTTTGCAGCTAATGATCTGGCTGTCAGAGCTGACATTCCCTTTTCTCTTATTATATCTAAAGCAGATTTTAAAATTTCTTCTTTTGTAAATTTAAAATTAGGCGGCATTTATATGTTCTCCTTTTAGATAATATATGTTACGCAACATTAGTTACGTAACATATATTACTTATTATAATGAAATATTTCTATTTTGTCAATTATAATTATTAAAAGTTTTTATTCCATTTTACTTTTATTAAATAATTTTGTTCATATTGGATAGATTTATTCTCTTGATTGGTTAGGCAGAGAAATTCTGGAATTAAATGAAAAGCTACTTTTAATGAAACTATTACTGCGATATCAAAATAGTTCTGTGATTATATTAGATGATTTCAATTTACTCACGACAGTTAAGAGCAAGACAATTCTGTTAATTGTTGAATAATCGAAAGGATTGTATTATTTTTAAAATTACCCATGAAGAAGAAACCGGCTTTTACAATAAAGTTATACAGCTACATTAATATATACAATTTTTATAATTCACCAGAAGGAAATTGAAAACTATGATAGCAATTTATTAGCCTATCAAGCCACTCGTCATGATATCCTAACATTTCGCTGTCATATATTAAACCAAAATCATCCGAAATATATGCCGCTATTTCATCATCTTGTGTCAACTTAAACGTTTTAAGAAATGTTTGCTTACGTATATTGTCTGAATCATTATTGCCATCTATGTATACGTTTGACTTTCTTTTTAATAATTCAACCTCATGGTAAACGCGAATCCATTCGTCATCAAATATAGGCAAATCTCTTCTGTCCAGCATTGTGTCAAAATCCATATTTCTAAAATCAAATTTGTCTAATTTATCTATCAAAATATCAGTTATCATAATTTTACCTCGTTTAAATCAGTATCAAAATATCGTTTGCTTTTTAATTTTTTTCCAATTCGTATTTTATAATAATAACAATTTTTCTTAAAATGCCAACCGATTTTTGAAATGACACCTATCATTTCAGGATGATTACAAGGAGAAACTTGTTGCCCATAAATATATTTTGGAGGATCTGGCAACTTTTTAATTTCTTTTGGATTTAATTGATAGCTCTTTTTAGGTAAGATAACAAATGCTTTATCTTGGTTAAATAACTTATATTCAATCACTAAACCATATATATCTGGATATGTATTGATATCAAAACAAATTCCCCACATAAATACCTCATAGTTCGATTAATTTTTTGTATCCTACAAGGACTATTCTGTCCAACGAGCGATAAAAAATCCATCTGCCCAACTTGTCTGGTCGATTTTTGTTTTAGCTATTTCAAAACAGCTTAATGGATAATCCCGAAATCCCTCTTTATCTTTGAGACGTTCTATCGTTTCTTGTGCTTTCGCTTCAGACGAAAAAACTCCAATTAATTTTATTTCTTCATGTGTGCCAAAATCATCGGTCAAATCATGATTATGCCATAGCAAAAAAACATATGTTGGTGATATATTCATAAATAAACTCCTTTTGCTTGTTGTGTATTACTATGATTATGTGTTGTTTCAATCCACTCGTGGCAGTTAAGAGCAAGACAATGATGTGGATTGCTTCATGGCAGTAGGTGATACTCGCCTGCTACTGCCGTTAAATTGTTTTTATCAATTCCTCCCCTACCTAAGAGGAAGGGGAATTCTTGCTGTTAATTGTTGAACCAAAGTATATTATATGATACAATTATTTTAAAGACATTATATCATAAATAATTTCTAGTTACAAAATCTTTTTGAAAGGATGGTGTTTAAAATATGAAAAAAAAGAAAATCTATATGGCAGGTATGGCAATTTTTTTGGGTCTGTCTTTATTTTGGCAAGGATGTGGTATAGAAACAGCAGGTCAGTCTTCTGAAGTGAAGTCAGAGATTGTAAACGATATTTCTGTTCACTCTAAAAAGAAACCTTCTAAATCAAAGGATACTGCAAAGCCTACCAAAGCTCCAGACAAAAAATCGGAGAAAAATACTGCAAAACCGGATACAACCAAAACAGATATTGCTTTTCCATCTTCATCAGGAGCACTCCATGTAGAAGGAACGAAACTGATTGATAGTAATGACAATATTGTTCAGTTAAAGGGAATTAGTACTCATGGACTTTCATGGTTTCCTGACTATGTGAATAAAGAGTGTTTTCAACAACTACGTGAGGAATGGAATGTAAATGTTATCAGACTTGCCATGTATACAGAAGAATATGGTGGATATTGTAGTGGTGGCGACAAAGAGGCTTTAAAGAAACTAATAAAAGATGGTGTAACTTATGCAACAGAATTGGATATGTATGTTATTATTGACTGGCATATTCTCTCTGACAATAATCCTAATACACATAAAAAGGAAGCAAAAGCCTTTTTTGCTGAAATGGCAAAACAGTATGCGGAATATGATAATGTATTATATGAAATCTGTAATGAACCAAATGGTGGCACAAGCTGGCGTGACATAAAAGCCTATGCCAAAGAAGTGATTTCTACAATTCGTAAATATGATAAAGATGGAATTATTATTGTAGGTACACCAAACTGGTCACAATATGTCGATCAAGCAGCGGCAGATCCTATAACTGGCTATGACAATATTATGTATACTCTGCATTTTTATGCTGCAACACATACAGATTCTTTAAGAAATACAATGGCTGCTGCAATTAAAGAGGAACTTCCGATATTTGTTACAGAATATGGAATCTGCGACGCAAGCGGAAATGGTGCTATCGATGAAAAACAGGCAAATGAATGGATCAATATTATGAATGAATATGATGTCAGTTATGTTGCATGGAATTTATCCAATAAAAATGAAACCTCTGCTATTTTAAACAGTAATTGTAGTAAAACTTCCGATTTTGCAAACTCTGATTTAAGTGCCTCTGGAAAATGGCTGTATCACATGCTGACTGGTGAAACTGCTCCTACTACTTCTAAAAAGGAAAAAGAGGATTCAAAACAACCGACTGATAAAGATACTTCGACTACTACCTCCCAAAAGCAAAAAGAGGATTCGAAAAAACCAACTCAAGATCAAAGTTCAACATCTACTATTTCTTTAAGTAATGGTGACATTTCCTTTACAGCTCAATTAAAGAATAGTTGGGAATCGGATAAAAAATATTTTTATCAATATGAACTGACTTTAGAAAATATCTCAGATAAAAACTGTGATACATGGGAAATTGATATTCCTTTCAATAATACAATAACCCTTTCAGATGGATGGAACGGAAATTATTCTATATCTGGTAAAACACTTCATATTACTTCGAAAGATTATAATGGCAGTATCTCCTCTGGTAGTTCGATTCATAATATTGGTTTTATTGTAAGTGCAAATAAAAAGCTGAAAATAACAGAATAACCCTAAAGAATTCCCCTATAACTGAAATAAAAAATCAGTTATAGGGGAATTCTTTACATATATTTTTGAAAGAACTCTGTCATCTTATCAAATGGAATAATATCCATCTTATCATATAGATCGGTATGTACTGCATTTTGAATCATCAGCAGCTCTTTGTTGTCACCTGTCAGCATTTTGTATGTATCTTTACTAAAATAGCAGGAATGAGCTTTTTCACCATGTATCAATAAAACTGCACTGCGAATTTCGTCTGCATACTGTAAAATTGGCATATTTAAAAAAGATAGAGAAGATGTTATATTCCATCCACCATTAGAATTTAAGGAACGTATATGATATCCACGATCTGTCTTGTAATAGTTATGATAATCTTTAAAGTAGAATGGAGCATCTTCTGGCATTGAATCCGCTACACCACCGGCGAGTGCATATGTTCCACCTTTATAATCTTCTATTCTCTGTATATTCATAGCTTTACGTTTCTCATAACGTAACTCTTTGCTGTCCTCAGCGTCAAAATACCCTTTTGCATTGACACGGGTCATGTCATACATAGTTGATGCGACTGTAGCTTTGATTCTTGTATCAATAGCAGCGACATTCAGTGCCATTCCTCCCCAGCCACAGATACCAATAATACCAATTCTTTCTGGATCAACATTTTCCTGTACAGAAAGAAAATCTACTGCTGCCTGAAAATCTTCTGTATTAATGTCAGGAGATGCTACATAACGAGGCTGTCCTCCACTTTCTCCAGTAAAAGATGGATCAAAGGCAATCGTAAGAAATCCTCTCTCTGCCATCGTCTGTGCATATAGACCCGCTGCCTGTTCTTTAACTGCCCCAAAAGGACCACTTACAGCAATAGCAGGCAGTTTGCCTTTTGCATCTTTTGGTATATATCTATCTGCTGCTAAAGTAATACCATAACGATTATGAAAAGTTATTTTATTGTGATTTACCTTATCACTTTTTGGAAAAGTTTTATCCCATTCCTGTGTCAAAATCAATTTTTCTTCCATATCAAAATCTCCCTTTTATTTTTCATTGCCTTTATTTTAATACTGCTTTTTTCAAATAGCAAATACTTAAATTAAAAGATATACTATGCTTTATAAGCATATTAAAATCCATTCAAATAGATTACTACTTGAAACTGATCTTTATACACATTTACTTTCATATATCCATCGTGATCATAAATTACTTTTTTCATACTAAGTATACCAAATCCATGTGTATCTTTCTCTTTTTTTGTTGTTTTTAAAGGGAGTTTACTTTGATGATTCATCTCTTTTGGTATCAGATTAAATATAGAAATAACCAACATTTTTCCGTGTTTTTTGCATATTACATTTATGCTGCGTTCCTCTTTTATCTCACACTTTTCACTTGCTTCTATCGCATTATCTAATAGATTTGCAAAAAGAGCACATATTTCGGCTGAATTTAATATGAGATTACTCATATCATCTGCTCTGCACTGAACTTTAATTTGTGTTTCTTTTGCCCGCTGAAATTTCATATTTAAAATTAAATCCAATATTTTATGATTTGTCCAGACAATATGCTCTCCTTGCTGTATTTCTCCTGTAATTTGTAGAATATATTCCAAAGACTCTTTTTGTTGATTTTCTTCTATCATTTTCTGAATCGTTCTCATATGATTTTTTATATCATGTATTAAGATTGACTTATCATTATAACTTTGTAGTAAAGCCTGATAATTCTCTTCCAGCATTTTGTTTTCTAGTTGTTGTATCTTGATTTCTTCTTCTGACTTTTGTTTTATAAGATTAAGCCAGAATACTAAAACTATCAACATAAAAGTAAGCAGAAAAATCCACCATTGATTAAACAACAATATAGATCCCATTTTTAAATAGATCCTTTGAAAATAAATTAGACATGGTGTTAAAAGAAGGCATAAAATCAATCCCTGTTTTTGATATTTAAGAATTTTTTGACTTTTCTCCTTTAACCATTTTCTTAATTTAATTCCTATGAATATAAACACTATTGTATATATTATTAAATAATATGCCCTCCATATATTTACAGAAAGAAAAAGATCTACTTTTTTTCCTAGCTTATCTAAAATAAGATATGCACAGATCTGAAGAAAAAAATCTATTAAAGATAGTGCTATCCAACCCAATATATTAATCCAAATAACATCACGAAAATTACATTTATAAAACAATAAACTTGCTATAGTTATATTAAAAATCATAGCAGTTAACATGCCATTCGAAAACAGTATTTTATACATATAACTCTGTGAAACTTGTGTGTAACTACCCAATATAATAATCAATATATTTCCTATATTGATTTTCTTTTTGTTCCATTTTGGTTCAAAAATTTCCTCTAGTAAATTTAGGATAAACCATGTTCGTACTGCCATATTGATACCATCACATAAATAATAAAATACTATTACCATGCTTCACTCCAATAATTTGCCAATTTTTCTTGTACGTCTGCCCGTGCACGTCTGCTGACAGGAAGAACTGTTCCACACCTCATTGTGACTTCTAACTTTGTCAACGAAACAATATGTTTCATATTTACTATAATCCCCTTATCAATAAATACAAATCGTTCTTTGGGCAGACGCAAATAAATAGTCTGTAAGGACTCTCTCCTTATATTTCTCTTCTTCTAAACAATGAAACACAGTATATTTTTTTTCTTTTGTCAGGTATAAAATATCATCTACCGAGATTTTACAGTATTTCATTTCTGATAAAATAGTATAATATTCTTCTTTATTTTCTTCCTCCTCTTTACATATTCTTTCTAACAGTTTGATTAATTCTTCCTTGTAGGAGTCTTTTATTATATAGTAATACGCTCCTATTTTGATACTGCTAAGAGCATATTTTTCATAAGATGTTAAAAATACAATCCTTGCGTTTGCATGTAAAGCATATATTTTCTCTGCCAGTTTTAATCCGTTCATTACGGGCATTTCTATATCTAGCAAATAAATATCATAATTATTTTGTTTCTTTAAATTGTCAATTAGTGTACTACTTTCAAAACTTATAATTTTAGTAGTTTCTTTTCTGTTCTTAAAAAAATCTTTTAATGTTTTTTCTACTGCTTTTACAAAATTTTTATCATCATCCACAATTACAATCTGCATTATATTAATCTCCATCTTTTTGTATAAGTAATTATTGTCTTACAATTAAGATACCATATTAGGAGATATAATATAATTATTTCTTACCATTCTTTTTTTCTTACCTTGATTCCATCTTCTAATTTCACACCCTTAGCAATAATTTCTGTTTCTTTTCCAAATTCTTCTGAAATCGCAGCAGCATTTTTATTCTGTGCTATAATGTGGATTTGTGTTTTTACAGCGATTGTAACATTTCCAAGGATACTTTCTCTCTCTTTTAAAAGATACACATAATAAGTACCATCTTCCTCATAAATCAAATCTTTTGCAATACAACATGGATATTTTACTTTTGTATTTTCTAAAACAAATTCTATCTCATTTCCTGCCACATAATCTTTTTCTTGTGGCAGAGAAATCACTACGTCTATAGTATCTTCTCTGTAATTGTACGTCTTAGTAACAAGAGTTCCCTCTACCTTTTTTCCATCGATAGAAAGTTGGATCTTACTTCCTTCTAAAGTATTTTCTACATATTCTTTATCGAAAAAGTATCCTTCGACATAATAGGTATCTTTTTCAAAAAGTCCATCTTGAACTTTTGTATCTAATCCTGTTGCTAATCGAATGACACCTCTTCCAATAGCATCCAACACTAAAGAAGCCGATCTTGGAGTTTGTGTTTCTACGATAGGAATATGGGACTCATTCATAATTCTAGATACGATAGTCATTACTATCATACTAACTAAAAAAACGGCTAGGATGATATAGGTCAGTTTTTTTGTTTTCTTTTTCATAATACTCTCCAAATTTTTTATCCTTTTATCTGAAATGCCTGAAATCCTGTTTCCAAATATTCATCTCCGATTATAAATACTAAAACAGTTGGTAACATAATGACGACTGAGGCTGCAAATACTGCACCTGCATTATAAATCGACACTTGTGGGAAAAATAAAGACAGAGGCAATAAGGCTTTATCTTTTAAAAATACTAATGGTGTTTCGATATTGTTAATACATTCTAGGAAATCTAGTATCATAACTGCTATGATACCTCCCTTTCCTATTGGTAATACGATCTTACAAAGTAAAGTCAAACTGTTTGCTCCATCTAGTCTTGCTGCTTCCATAACATCATCTGAAATGTTCATAAATACTTTTGTCAGAATAAAGACTGGATATGTTCCAAAAATACCCGGAAGAATGATTGCCCAGTGTGTATTAATGATAGATAAATTTTTTAAGATTAAATATTCTGAAACCATCAATATCTGAAAGGGCATTAACATTACAATCAGATAAATCCAAAATAGAAGACGTTTACCACGAAACTGATATTTTGCTATCACAAAGGCGGCGGGTGCCGCCACTATAACCTGTCCTAAAATCGTTAAAATAGACTGGAAGGCAGAATTCCAAAACATTTGATAGAAAGCTTCCGAATAGAGTAAAAGCTCCTTATAATTTTTCAGTGTAGGATAGGAGGGTAACAAAGAGATCGCTACTGGCTTTTGTGAGCTACTTAAAATTCCTCCAATATTTAACTCAAGTTCAGACATTCCCATAAAGGAATGAATTATCGTAATAAAGATTGGTGCGAAAATTAACAGCACCAAAAACATCATACAAAGATTAATTAACTTTTTCACTTTATCCCTCTTTTGGTGTTAAAATCTTTTCAATACAAGCAACAAAAAAGATTACAACACATGCTAATATAATTGCCGCTGCTGTCAGTTTTCCAAGCTCTAGTTGTACAAACCAGTTATTAAATAAATGTTGAAGCATATAGATGCTTTGATTTGGATAATCTCCGCCAATTAGATATGCCTCTCTAAATACCTTAAACGAATTGATCACAGAAATTACTATAATGACAAAACCCATCTCTTTTAACTGTGGCAGTGTAATGTACCAAAACCGTTTAAGAAATCCAGCACCATCCAAAGCAGCAGCTTCATATAAATCTGCATCAATTGCATCAATTCCTGTCTTCCACAGCAGCATATCATATCCAAAATTTCTCCAAAGATAAGTGATACCAAGTACCAAAAATGCAGAGGAAGTATGAAAATAGTCTGGACCTGTCACATGAAAACAGGACAAAATTCGGTTAACTAGACCAAACTCACCGAAAAATACCTTCCAAATCAGTACCAGTGATGCTACTGGAATTGCCATAGGAAGCAGAAAAATCTTTTTGTATATTTTTTGTTTCTCTTTTAAATAATCTAGTAAAACGGCAAGAAACAAAGAAAAGATTAACAAGATAGGAATATAGATTACTACAAATTTTAATGTATTTTCTACTGCAATTTTAAATGCTTTGTTTTCAAGGACAGTCTTATAATTATCAAATCCTGCAAAACCACTGCCAAACTCTGGGCGAAATGAGCGTAAAAGAACATCACAAAACGGAATAAAATAAAAAATGATTACTCCAATAACACTTGGCAATAAAAACAATAATTCCTTACGAAACTTTCGCTTTTGTTTTTGCAGACTTTTTACTTTTTGAGTTTTTCTTTCCATTTATTACTCCCCATTTCTATGTTTCCTACATCCATTTATTGCTCATATAAATATAGCTGAATACGGCTTGCAATCGCATCTACGCTTTCTGTTAGTTCCCTATTTTCTTTTAGATATTTTATAGACTCTTCTTCTATGATCTGCCAGATACTTTCGTCTACTGTAAACGGTGTACATGCCTTTTTTACAATCTCAATCATTTGTTCATTTTCTTTTTGATTTGCACCTCGTAATACAGTAGTAGCATCGCCTGTTAATAAATAAGAAAGATCACTGTTTGCAAACTCGTCTAATACCTTTGTACAGATTTGATAACCAGAAGAAGCAATATATCGTTCCTGTATTTCATAGGAAAATGCAAATTGGATAAAAGTCGATATCAGTTCTTTATTTTTTGATAACGCATTGATTCCAAGTAAAGTTTCTGGGAAAAATATATCTTTGTTTGTAACCAATTCTCCATTTCTTAGTTCTGCTGCATGGGGGTAAGTACTCAGTCCATATCCTCCCTTGATATTGATAAAACTAAAGTCCGCATCTCCTTTTACAAAAGGAATATCACTACCTCTTCCTTCTAAATAAGTAAAAAGCGTCTGTTCTATTGCCTGTTCGGATTCGCAAAGTCTTTTTACCAACTCTAAAAACTCCTTTAAGTTTTCTTTATTTACTGTTTTATCCTTTTCTATTATTTCTGGCGGATAATTATAATATAGAATTTGCAGAAAATCGAAATAGGAATAATCTTCTGGCAAAACACCACCCTCGGCTTCTGAATATTCTACAAAAGATTTTAGAGAAGCATAAACTTCAGGGTCTTGACCAGAAGTAAGAAACATTGGAATCGAGAACCTAGATGGAAGCATATAAATCTTATCCTCTACTGTATAAGCTGATAGAATGGAAGGCAGTAATTCTTCCTTTAAATCTCCCAACACTGGATTTAAGTCTGCAAGAATTCCTTTTTTTATGTACGATTCTGTTGGTAATCCATCTAAGACTAAAATATCTGGACCATCTCCTGCTAAAATTCTGGCATTTAAAGTTCGGATACGATCCGCGGCTGTAACACTTGCTTCTGAACCCTCTCCTGTTTCATAAATAATTTCGGTATCTGGATACTTATCTTGAAATTCGGATATCATATCCAAGATAACATCATTTGATTTCATAGAATAAATAGTAAGCGATTTTGTCGCAATATCGTCTTCTTTTGCAGGAGAATATTTTTTTATCGCACCTCTATCTTCTCCATAGACAACATAAAAAGCATCTCCTATCACAAAGAATTTTAGCAAAACTCCACTATCTTTTGCAAAATGGTAGGTTCCTGCATCTAAAACTTTTTGAAATTCCTTTCCATTTTGTTTCGCACGATAAATGCCCATTTTTGTACAGACATAAATATCATCTTTATCTATGGCAACCCTTACATCTGTCTTAAAATCTGCTTCGACAGTCGTTTTAAATTCTTGTTTTTCTGCATCATAATGCTGAACCGAGGAACCTGTTGGATCTGTGATATAAATTTGGTTTTCCTTGACACATAAACTTTCATACCATCCACTACGAAAACTTGTCAGCAGACTCCCATCTTCTTGTTTATAAACAAAACACTCCCTTCCTAAATCCGCTAATACAATATTTCCATTTTTAAGTACATCAACCTGTCTGTAATCTGTTTTTCGTATATCAAGTCCTAAAATCTCTGTAAAGGAATCTCCATTTTGTTTTACTACATGTGGATTATCCATATCATCTATATACACTGCATAATTATTGAGATCTTCACCTCGAAATGGTGTTATTCTTCCATTACTGATTTCTCCTTGTAAACCATTAAGCCATGAAACTGCTTCTCGCTTCCAAGATGCAGACTTTTCCTCTTCATTTTCTATCAAGGTATATTTCCATATAGAATCGCCGTCTGCTTCCTCGCTATAGGTATAGTATTCTATTTGATTGTTTTCATTTAAAATAACATTACAATAGCTTTCTTTCTTATTATCTTCTGTATAGACAGAAGGAATATTCCTCTCCTTATAATTTTCCAAAAGATCAAATGTATCTTCCGATTCCCCTTCATCTGATTGTTCTGTATCATCTTTTTCATTCTCAGAAGGTTCGTGATTATCTATCAGATCCTCTTTCTGTATGTCAGAGGGGTTTTCTTCCCTTTTCTTCTCTGTTTTTGTACAGCCAAGTAACAGAAAACACGTTAATAGAAGACATAAGGAAATAAAAATATATCCCTTTTTAAACATTTTGTTCTCCTTTTTTATTGTTCATATAAATATAACTGAATTCGACTTGTAATTGCATTTACACTTTCTTTCAGTTCCCTATCTCCTTTTAAATATCCTATCGATTCCTCCTCTATGATCTTCCAAATGGTTTCTTCTACTGTGAATGGTGTACGTAATTTTTCTTTGACCACCTGAATCAACCATTCATATTTTTCCTGACCTGCTCCTTTTAGTGTAACACCATCGCTACGTGATGAAGTCCAACCAGAATGATCTATCTTTGCAAACTCATCTAATACTTTTGTATGAATTTGAAAGCCACCACTGCGTCCTATATATCTTTCTTGTATTTCATACGAAAAAGCAAATTGAATAAAAGTTTCAGTTAAGTCTGTTTTCTTTGATAAGCGATTGACTCCAAGCAAGTTACTTGGAAAGAATATCTCTCCATTTGGTACTAATTCTCCTCCCCTTGTTTCCACTACATATGGATATGTGTCCAAACTATAAGGAGAATTCATAAACACAAATGCAAGATCTGCTTCCTTTTCAAAAAATGAGAAACTTGGATCTCTTCCTTCCTGATACGTAGCGACCCAAGTCGACTCTTCTACTGCCTGTTCGGATTCGCACAGTCTTTTTGTTAAACTTAAAAACTCTTCCAGATTTTTTTCATTTATTGTTTTATCCTCTGAAATTAATTCTGGGCGATAATTATAATATAAAACTTCCAAGTAATCTCCATAACTATAACGTGGTGGTAGAACTCCTTCCTCTTTCTCGGAATACTCCACTAGGGCTTCCAAAGAAGAATATACGGATTCTTCCTGTCCAGATGTAAGAAACATTGCAAACGAAATATGGGTAGGCAACATATACATGTTTCCTTCTACCGTATAGGCAGACAGGACAGAAGGCAGTAATTCTTCCTTTAAATCTCCCAACAATGGATTTAAGTCTGCAAGAATCCCTTTTTCTATGTACGATTCTGTCGGCAGCCCATCTAAGACCAAAATGTCTGGACCATCGCCTGCTAAAATTCTGGCATTTAAAGCTCGAATACGATCCGCTACCGTAACGGTTCCTTTCGAGCCTTCTCCTGTTTCATAAATAATCTCAGTATTTGGGTACTTATCTTGAAACTCAGATATCATATCAAGAATAACTTCATTCTTCTTTAAGGAATAAATATTGAGAGAGTTTGTTGCGATATCGTCTTCTCTTGCAGGAGAATATTTTTTTATCGCACCTCCATCTTCTCCATAGACAACATAAAACGCATCCCCTATTACAAAAAACTTTAGTAAAGTCCCCCCTTCTTTTGCAAAATGGTAGGTTCCTGCATCCAGTACCTTCTGAAACTTTCCTCCCTCCTTTTTGGCACGATAAATCCCTGTCACAGTACAGACATAAATATCCTCATCCTGAATTGCCACTCGAATGGTTGTCTCAAATCCTGCTTCTATTGTGGATGCAAACTCCTCTTTTTTTGCATCATAATGCTGAACTGAGGAACCTGTTGGATCTGCTATGTAAATTTGATTTTCCTCCACACATAGGCTTTGATAAAACCCACATGGAAAACGTTTTAAAACGCTTCCATCCTCTGGATTATAGATTGAACAGTTCTTTCCTAAATCTGCTGAAACAATATTTCCATTTTCAAGTACAGCAGGCTCAATAAACTCGGTATATCCCCAGTCAAGTCCTTTTATCTCTATGAAAGAATCCCCATTTTGTTTCACCAAATGAGCATTCTCATCCTCTCCTAAATACCACGCATACTCATTCCCATCTTGTCCCAAAAACACAGTTATCAATCCATTTAAAATTTCTTTTTGAATCCCTTCTGTCCATAAAACTGCTTCCCGCTTCCAAGATGCAGACTTTTCCTCCTCGTTTTCCGTTAGGGTGTATTTCCAGATGTGATATCCTTCTGCATCTTTACTGCAAGTATAGTATTGGATTTCTTTGTTTTTGTTTAAGCAGACATTGGAATAATGTTCCTCTCCATTTCCCTGTTCGTATACAGAAAGAATATTTCTCTCTTTATAATTTTCCAAAAGATCAAACGTAACTTCTTCCTCGTTTTTATCTGTATCTTCTAATTCACTTTCATCTGATAGTTCTGTATTATCTGTTTCATTCTCAGAAGGTTCGTGATTGTCTGTTATGTTTTCTTTTTGGTTATCAGAAAGTTTCTCATCATCCGTTACATTTTCTTTCTGAGTGTCAGAAGGGTTTTCTTCCTTTTTATTCTCTGTTTTTGTACAGCCAAGTAACAGAAAACACGTTAATAGAAGACATAAGGAAATAAAAATATATCCCTTTTTAAACATTTTGTTCTCCTTTTTTATTGTTCATATAAATATAACTGAATACGACTTGTAATCGCATCTACACTTTCTTTCAGTTCCCTATCTCCCTTTAAATATCCTATCGATTCCTCCTCTAAGATCTCCCAGATCGGAAATATAAGTAGGCAACATATACATGTTTCCTTCTACCGTATAGGCAGACAGAACAGAAGGCAATAATTCTTCCTTTAAATCTCCCAACACTGGATTTAAGTCTGCGAGAATCCCTTTCTTTATATACGATTCTGTCGGCAGCCCATCTAAAACCAAAATATCTGAACCATCCATCGCCTGCTAAAATTCTGGCATTTAAAGCTCGAATACGATCCGCTACCGTAACGGTTCCTTTCGAGCCTTCTCCTGTTTCATAAATAATCTCAGTATTTGGGTACTTATCTTGAAACTCAGATATCATATCAAGAATAACTTCATTCTTCTTTAAGGAATAAATATTGAGAGAGTTTGTTGCGATATCAATAAGTATAGTATTGGATTTTTTTGTTTTTGTTTAAGCAGACATTGGAGTAATATTCCTCTCCATTTCCCTGTTCGTATACAGAAGGAATATTTCTCTCTTTATAATTTTCCAAAAGATCAAACGTAACTTCTTCCTCGTTTTTATTTGTATCTTCTAATTCACTTTTATCTGATGGTTCTGTATTATCTGTTTCATCTCCCTTCTGACTGTCAGAAAGTTTCTCATCATCCGTTACATTTTCTTTTTGAATATTAGAAGAATTTTCTTCCTTTTTGTTCTCTGTTTTTGTACAGCCACTTAACAAGTAACACATCAATAGAAAACATAATGAAATAAGAATATATCTTTTTTTAACATTTTATCTATCTCCCTCAAAATTTTGTAAACAAAGAAAATATTCTTAAATTTATAAATCCTATTTTAATATTACCTTTTTTTCTGTCAATAAATTGGATTTTAACGGTTATTTTTTGGCTGTAAACGGTAGTATTTTTTATCTTTATTTTTTAATTAATCACTTCCTTTTCTTCTTCTATGATAATACAAATAATCTAGTTATACAATCTTTACTTCCTAAATTCTCGCCTATAGTTCTATTTACCTATCCAGCAAATTATAGTAATAATACTTTCAATAACAAGTCGTATTATATGATGACTAATATGTATATTATTTTGTTTCATACCATTTAGGAATGTACCAATAGAAACATTTATCATTCCAATTATTAACATAGTAATAGGACTTTTATACCAAACTATGCCCCTTATAGAATATATTAAAATCAAAAAACATCCGACTACTATAAATAGAGATGAAACTGTTTTTGATTTTGCTTTTAATATTGCAAATATCATTAAAATAGCATAAATGATTGCTAAAATACGTCCAAATATTTTCATTTTATTCTCCTAATTTCTTCTCTTCTTTCTTATATTCTAAAATATCTCCTGGCTGACAGTCTAGTACATCACAGATTGCTTCTAAAGTCGAAAAACGGATTGCACTAATTTTTCCTGTTTTTATTTTTGATAGGTTCACATTGGCAACTCCTACCTTTTCCGATAACTCTTTTAAAGATATTTTTCTATCTGCCATAACTCTATCTAATCTCATAATGATTGGCATATTATCACCTCACAAAGTTTCATCTGATTGCTGTTGTAACTCACAGCCATAGTCAAATATCAAAGATATACAATAAATAATTATGCCAACTATCAACCCAACTACATTCATTTTCCATGTTAATTGTCCAATTGTATAATAATCAACTAATGCGTCGGAATAACTTCCCACTATACTTAAAATAATTGTTACGATTGCAATTTTTTTAATTCGAATTGTATTTTGATGGGAAAAGGGTGTATCACCTTTTTGTATATGATTAAAAATAGCATGAACAAAAAGTATAATAATTGTTATAAGTATCGTATCTACCAACATAAAAGCAAACATAAGTAATAGTTGCTGTAAAGAGAGCTCTATTATAGTCCCATTATTTGCTGTGACATGAAAAGCAGAAAGAAAAGACATTTTTATATCTTCTTTCGAAAATATTAAAATATAAATTCCTATTAATGCTAATACTGCAATAATACTTGATATAACACCTCCTATTCTAAGAATAACTGTCATTTTTTTGCTTGCGTTTCTGATTTTTAATCGATTTGCCTCCATTTTTAACCTCTTTTCTGTGTAGCCTTTTTATTGTGTAAAATATCACACATACTACAACTGTATTTTCAGAACAATTAATATGTTCTGATTGTGATTATATAACAAAAATAAATGAAAAACAATAATTATTTTATGAATAACATTAATTTATTTATGATAATAGTTTTACATACAAAAACAGGAAATGTATTTTTAAGTTGTACACTTCCTGTTTACTATTTTTGATTTTAATGATTTTTTTAATGATTTCTCTATCAATCTGTGATAAAATTATTTTAAAGTAAAATGAAATAGATAACTTTAACAAATTTGGAGGTGATTCATATGAGTATGATCGGACAATACATAACCGTTGAAGATTCTGTATTACAACAGATCATACATGGCGATAAAGATATCTATGATATTATCTTTAAGCCCTGTATCAATATTGAAAAGTCATGGGATGCCATTCATTATATTCTTTGTAAAGATAGATTTTACGGAAAAGCACCTATGAAATATATCGTCCCAAAGGATAATGTAATAGATTGTGACCTAGATTATGGTGCATCTTACATTACAGTTGAACAAGTTAAAGAAGCCTCCGACTTTCTTAATTCATTAGACGATAATACCTTGAAAGAAATGTATGATTTTAAGGCATTACAAAGAAATAAAGTGTATCCACTTACTGACCTTGATAAAGAAGATGATTTTTATGAATATATCTATTTTTATCTGATGATTTTAAAAAAATATTTTGCAGAAACGGCACAACAGGGAAAGGCAATTATTTTTTTTATATGGTAAAGACAAAGTCTATCTTAAGATTGTAGGATATTTCATTACTTGATTTAAAAATTCAAAATTTGTTCATTAAATTTTTAGGGTATACTATTTCATGAAGGAACTTAGATTAAGTGCACCTTTATTTATTAATTCTTGGATAACCTTTACTAAATCGTTTTTCACTTTTTCTCTTTCCTTCTTTGTTCCTGCGTTTTCAACATATATAGTGTTGTTTTCCAGCTTAAATGTAGCATAATAGATTATGTTCTGCTCTCCTTTGCTATTAGGTTTTGTTATAAAATAGCCTGCTGTTATATTTGTGTTATTGACTTTTGTATTTTCTTCACTTCCAATTATCGCAGTATCAAGTAGCTGTATATCTGATGTAGCTATAATCATCTTTATATTTCCAACTTTTCCATCAAAACCAATTAAATTTTGTATACTATTATCAGCAGTACCATTCGCAAGAAAAATTGCATTAGCTGTAACTGGTAAATCCCCAAATAAAGTATAAACTTCTTCTTTTGTAAGTTGTCTTGTAGTTACATCTATATTCAATGATAAAGTACCAACTGTATCAGATTCAATAAACTTAATTTCATCTCCATTATGTAAGATAGCTGTATCAATATTGTTGTCAAACAATACTTTTTGAAATAAATTTATCCCCAAAATAGTAACTATAAAGCAAGCTACAACTCCCCACCATTTAATCCAACCAAACTTCTTTGTTCTCTTTTTGTAGCGAATAGCCTCATTAATATATTTATTATCGATTTCATTCATAGCTTCAGAAAATTTCTTCGAATTCATATAAATACTCCCCTTTCAATTAAATAGTCTTTCATTCTTTGACGAATGCGGGTAAGTCGAACAGATATATTTTTTTCAGTAAGTCCTACCAGTTTGGCTATATCCTTGTAACTATTAGAAAACCAATAGCGATATATAAAAATAACGCGGTTTTCGGTGGTCAGTGTATCTAAAAAACTCTCAATAATACGAGCTAACTCTTTGGCTTCAATTTCGGATTCCACTGTATTTGGATCTGTTATACAAGCCTCAATCTCTTCTGCCATAATTGTGTAAGCACTATTTCGTTTGGCTGCTTCTTTTTTGTAATAGATATTCAATGAAATATTTCGAACAATTTTACAAATATAAGTCAGTAGTGGATTGGGTTTTGTTGGTGGAATTGTGTTCCATGCGCCTAAATAAGCATCATTCACACATTCTTCTGAGTCTTGTATATTGTTTACGATATTGTACGAGAGCTTACGAAAAAATTTACCATATTTTATATCCAACTCTTGTATGGCTTGTTCTGAACGTTGAAAAAACATTTCAATAATTTTTTCATCTTCTATCAAATTGTAACACCTCCTTTTTCATTTTCACTTATATACTACAGTTTTAACAGCTAATACTACATCAATCCAAAAAATTTTTTTAGACTAATAAACTGTAACTTATCCTTTCTTTTTGTATGTTACCTTTGTTAGGATTTACAATTAGTCTGTTATTATGTAATATATAAAACAAAGAAATCTATATACATAGCAGATTTTAGTAAAAAATAACCGTAAGAAAACTGAAAAAGAGGTGATTAATATAGTTGATTTTTTGACAGGATACGTAAATATATCTTGTTTATAGCAAGCCTATATATAAGGATATTTTATATATGGAAGTGATCGTTGATAGAATTGATTGTGATGTTGATTTCTTATATACAAGAAAAATACAACATATCAAAGAGAAAGAACAAGGAGTACAATATTATGAGTGATAATAAAGTGCAAATCAAAATATATCTATTTTTGGTATTAGGTGTCTGCTTTTTTCTTGGTATAATAGCATATTTTACACAAAGTCCTAACGAAAATCTTATATATCAGATTTTGCAAAAAGGATTTACAGTATTTCCTGTTATATCTGCTGTTATAACAAGACGTATTACGAAAGACAAAACACAATGGCGATTTTCCATAAAGGTTTGGAAAAATCCAACACTATGGATTTTTTGTGCATTTATCCCAAATATTTTAATTGTAATAGGGACTATATTATATTTTATTATATTTCCTAAACAATATAGCGGATTTTTTGATATTGGTAGCTTATTAGAAAAAAATTACACAATATCCATCCATAATCCATTTTCATTTGCTATAGTTTGTATGTTAATTGCAGCAATATGTATTCCTATTCAATTATTAGAACTTGGAGAAGAAATCGGTTGGCGAGAATATTTGCTTCCAAAACAAATTGCAGAGTATGGAATTAGAAAAGGAGTATTATTAAATGGATTTTTTTGGGGGATAGCACATTTACCATTAATTTTCTTTGGATTTAATTATAGCTCAGAAAATATAGGAGCACCGTGGAGTAATATGTTTATGATGATAATAGTATGTATGACATTGGGTATCATCTGTTCCTATGTTATGGCAATAAGCAATAATGTTATGTATTGTGCCATCATACATGGAGTAGTCAATGTAATAGGTGAAATTCCTGTTTTTATTTCAGTGTCACATAAAAATGGGCTGTTAGGCCCAAATCCAACTGGGCTGATTGGTATATCTGGACTAATCGTATATGCCATCATTATTTTCATACGATTGCCAAAGTTAAAAACTATGATAGAGAGTAGAAATTGATTTGAAGGGAGTATGAAAAATGTATTGTATATTAGTGACAGGTATTCCCGCAGCAGGAAAAAGCACGATGGCAAAAGTCCTTTCAAAAAGGTTGAAACTACCTGTTATTTCAAAAGATACCATAAAAGAATTGTTATTTGATAATGTTGGCTTTCAGTCAAGAGAGGAAAAAGTAAATCTTGGAGTTGCCAGTATGGAAATTATGTACTATGTCGCAGGTCAGCTTATGAAAGTAGGACAATCTTTTATATTAGAGAATAATTTTGAATATTCGTCAGAACATGGAATAAAAAATCTTTTAGAAAAATATCAGTATTGTGCATTAACTATTACATTAACAGGTGATTACAAAGTAATCTACCAGCGTTTTCTGGAACGGGAAAGCAGTCCTGACAGACATAGAGGACATGTTGTAAATGACTGTTATCCAGATAATCTAAAGGCATTAAAGACAAAAACTATTTCTTATGAAAATTTTGTACATGGAATAGAACAAAGGGGATTTGATGCTTTCTTAGTTGATGGCAGACAGATTAAAGTTGATACAACAGATTTCTCAAAAATTAATATGGAAGAATTATTTTCACAGATTGTAACATGGAAGGGAGAAATTTTACATGATTGATGAGTATGTTCATTTGGAAAAAGACGATTATACTAATAATTGTATGGAGCAAACCTGTTTGGATATGAAACAAAAGTATTTGGTTTTGCAACGACTAAAAATGGTTTTTGAAAATTCGCTTCAAACTATAAAAATGGTTATCAAAAATTGATAGATGCCTTTGTAGAAGCAAATATTGATATATATGATTTATACCGAAAATCCATTTTCTGATTTTCGATAAAACTTTCTATTTATTGAGTAGAATGAAAAGTAGGAAATCCTTTTCATTCTACTGTAAATTTAGTAATTTCTATATAATTTTTCTGCAACCATCTTTTGACTATTATATCTGGAGAAGCTGGAATGTTTTGACCAGTTGCTTCAATACACTGGACTGATCGCTGAGTTCCTGACTGGTAGCTGCACTCTCTTTTGCTGTAGAAGAATTGGTCTGTACAACACTGGTAATTTGTCCAATCTGATCTTGGATCTGCTCCACTGCTCCTGCCTGAGTTTGTGCATCAGTAGCAATCCCATTAATAATTTCCACAATCTCATGTGCACCCGCTACTATATTTTCCAGTTGTTTAGCAGTGGCATCCGCAATTTGTGTTCCCTGATTCACTGTGGCAATAGAGTGCCGAATCAGTGCCGAAGTAGATTGAGATGCTTCTGCGCTCTTAGCTGCCATGTTGCGAACTTCATCGGCAACTACAACAAATCCTTTGCCTGCCTCACCAGCACGAGCTGCCTCTATAGCTGCATTCAGAGCAAGGATGTTCGTTTGAAATGCAATATCTTCAATCGTTTTGATAATTTTTTCAATCTCATTGGAGCTATTTCTAATTTCTCCCATAGCAATTATCATTTCCTGCATCTTTTGATTTCCCTCAGCAAGTTGACAACGCATCCCTCCAACCTGCTCCCGTGCACGCTGGACACTTTCTGCAGTTTGCTTGACACTATTTGTGACAGAGTCAATAGTTTCCTCCAATTCCTCTACAGCACCATTCTGCTCTATAGAACCCTGGTTGAGTGCTTGAGCGACAGTAGACATCTGCTCTGCTCCACTGGAGACATACTCCGCACTGGAGACGATTTGTCCTACTGTGGTATTGAGTCTTTGAAGAATATCATTTAAGGATATATGGATAGTTGCAAAATCACCAATATAATCCTGAGTAATCTTTGCTGTCAGATCACCACTGGCGATAGCCTTCAGTATATTAGATATTTCCCCGATATAATTTTTCAGGCGACTAATGATATTATCAAAGCTTTTAGACAAAATTCCGATTTCATCATTAGAATCGATTTTCGCCATCATAGTTTCGTGCTGATTTAACCCCAAATTTCCTTGCTCTAATGTCTGTGCTAATATGGTCAGGTGGAAAAGAGGATCAGAAACAGTCCTTTTAATATAGGCCTCAACAATCAAAATTCCAATAATAATCAATGCAATACCAATTAAACAGGATAGTACAACTGTTAGACTAATTTGTTTTATGACAGAAGACATGGAAATTCCAGAAAAAACCAAACCATCGATTTGACCATTGGCATCATATGTAGGAACATAGGAACAAAGATGCTTCTCTCCTAAAATAGTGGTCTTTCCTACATAGCTTTTTCCTTGTTTCAATACTATCTCAGCAATATCACTAGAAAGACGGGTACCTACAGCTCTTTGCCCATTTTGTAGAATGGTAGTATACATTCTTTCATCTCCATGAAAAATAGTAAACTCACATCCCATTTCTTGCTTGAGTGTATCTAAAAGTTCTGTCTTGTTATCACCAGAATAGGCAGCCAACTCATAAGCTAGTACATTCGTGCCACTAACACATTCATTTTGCATCATAGACATAGTAAGTCGATAGGACATCAATACACACAACACTACAACCATAGTGATGCTCATACCTAACATTGCTGCAACCAAATTTCCCACCTTACGACCAATACGTTTGATCTTCTGTTTATCGTTTCCACTTTGTATAATAGGTATCATATATTTTACTCCTGATTTATTATTATATTTGTGATTTATACGATTCTCATTTAAGAATAGTTCTTTAAGGTCTTAATGTGCTATATCTACAAGTATGATTTTATCATTTTTCCAACTTTAGATCAGCAACTGAAACATTTCATGAGAGGAGATTATGACAGACAGAAATTTATATATCCCTTTCTACAAAATGTGTATTATAAAGATTTCAGTATTTTTGATATATCCTATCTTCCTGTCCATCAAGATTTAATTGAAACATTCTGAATGTAACCAAAATATTTCTGCATCCTCTCAGCTATAAGAAAGAAAAACTGTTCTTTTTCCTTTCTAACTTTTTGGAAAACTGCTCTCCACCTACATAATCTCCACCAATACGAACCCCCTTTAGTTTATTTTTTACCCTTTTTGACATTATGATTCCCTTCTCTTAGGTTTATTTAAAGAATAATTTCTATTCTTTTATATTTTGTAGTTATTCTACAATATTATTTAGATTTTATCAATATTTTTATGTAATATCTTATTATATTAAATAAAAAAGTAAGTTATAATGATTTTCTGTTATTTTCATTATTTTCTCCTTCTTTTTTTCTATCTTTTCGAAGTAGATTTTATAGCATTTTATATAATTGTTTGCTTGCCAATTCAAATATTATATCCTTTAAAAGTATGATTGAATTGATATTTGTAAGGTTCGTTATGCTATTAATCCGTGTTCCAAAGTGTAATGAGATTAATCTTTTATACATAAAAAGAAGAGTGTCGATTGACACTCTCTTACTTGTATTCTAAATGAAATTATGAATAAGATGAAAAATCCAATTCGGTGTTCGTAAAGGAATATGAGATATAATTAAGTTCATCTATACTAATGTATTCATTGTTTTTATCGGAAATACTATTCAGATAATCAAACAATACTCTTGAACTAAGTGTTTTATAATTAACATTTTTTATATTATATACTATTTGCATTTTGTGTTCTACTTTTATTCTTATTATCTATGTCCTCTTCATTTTTCTTTATGGCATGATATAAAAATTGAGCCTCTTCAAGTACAGATTTTCTGTAATACACTTTTATTTCATCTGTACTATATTCTAAAATATAATAGTTAAAGATAACTGTGTCATCAGAAAATACCTGTTCGGGATACTTTATATATATCCTATTGTTTTCTATAGTTTCTATGTTAGAGGAATCCGCTAAAAAGCGATAGGAAGATTCTGATTCATAATCGGAAATATCATATCCATAGGATGTTTTTTTTATAATTAACTTACCAATTCCATCATCCGATAAATAATCATATTCTCCTATTAAATTTTCTAACTCATCATCCTTTTTTATTTGATTATCATTATTTGCTTTATTCTGAAAACTTGAGGTTACTGTCTTAGATGAAACAGCAATCACACTATATCCGTCAAAACAGCTATATGGATTCTTAATTAATTCTACTGTAATTTCACGTTTCTGTATGGAGTCTATTCCATCATATCCTACCTCAAAATTAGCAGTAATAACCACTCCGATATTTGTATACTCATAATCATATTCCGATATCCAACCATAGTTTAGTGAACTTGCAGAATCATTTCTATTTACAGTGCTATCAACATAGGATGAAAAATCCAGTTCTGTATTCGTAAGGGAATATTGGATATAATTAAGTTCTTTCGTGCTAATCTGTCCATTATTCTTATTGGAAATCCTATCTAAATAATCAAACGATAACCTTGAATTTTGAATGAACTTGGCAATAAAGTCTTCTTTCCAGTTCTCATTGCTAATGGAATCCTTATTAAAATTTTCATAGCTGAGTGCCAACTGAGTAATTGCAGTTTTTAAATTATCTCCTATGTAAAATTCCGAAGGATATTCATATTCCTTAATTCCAAGTGTCTCATAATCTACAATTTTTTCTGTAACTGTGTTTATAGAATGATCATTGAAATGGTTATCCATTAAATTTTTTTTTGCTGTATCACTTATATCCTCTGTTATCACTACATTTTCTATTCCCTTGTCTAATTTGTCTTTTTCTATTAAATTTACAGTAGCTACTTTATTTTCGCATACTACAAACAAAGTAGTTGCTGTTGTAATGCTCAGTAAAATACCTACAATTTTCTTTTTCAACCTTATAGTCCTCCTACTATAAATTAACGTCTTATTTATATCATAGGAACTCTCTCGAATCTCTGCTCTTTAAATAATGTTTCACACTATGTGTCATTCCTCATATTGTTATAATGATTCTAAATCAACTTTACAAAGTCAGATGTCTTTTTATAATTCATTGGGATATGCTTTTCTACTACCTTCATCTGTTATTGGTACATAAACGTCTGTTGGAATAACACTTGTACCATATCCATTTGCTCATTCATTACAGGAACACCATCTGAATAGCTTACAGTTGACATTTCCAATAATCCATAATTTTCTGCTATGCTATTAAATTTTTCACTTTTGACTTCTGTATCATTTACATAAAACTTGCTTTCATCACTATCAAATTGTGTGATGCTTTGTGTAACATCTTTACAGATAGCATTCCCATTTTCCATTGTATAATAGAAAATTTGGTTGGAAATTTGCGCTCCTGTTACAGATTCATTTTCTGTAACAAAAACATTTCCTTTTTCCTTATATGTAAATTCTCCATATTGTCCAAAGCAGTCGCCACCCTCCGACAAAACTTGGATTGCTTCCTCATTTTTAATTGTGAACAAATATCCGCCATCTGCTTGTGATTCTCCGAAGAAAACAACCATTTCTCTAGTGCTATCATCATCTAAATCAATAAATGAAACGGTAAAATTCGTTTTGCCCACCGATATATAATTACGAAGTACATTTACATAAAGTTCAATAGCTTTATCTTGATTGCTGTTCTCTATTACTGTAGTCTCTGACTGACTTATTTCGCCCTGTTTAGGCAAATCATCTGTCATAGTTTCAGTTTCCTGTTCAACCTTAGTAGGTTCTTGTTTTGTCTGCACATTCTGTGTATCCCCCTCTGAGCTTTCAGTTTATTACTACAAGCAGCCAATGATATAACAACCCAAATACCTATTAGACTAACAACGTTCTTTTTCAAATTTCATCCCCCTATCATTAGACTAAAAACTTCTTTTCCGAAAATATTATATATTCTTCATTTCTTCTAGTCTTTAATCCGAAATTTCGGTCAACATATGCTTTTACATCTGTATCTCGATTCGTATCATTCTTGTAGAGATATTTTTTAGCATATCTATAATTAAAATCGGAAAGTAGTGACTTAACTTTCTGTGTCATTAAAACCCATTACATTCATAACTTCTTTTTAAACCGGCATCACTTAAAGTTCCATCTTTCACACTGCTCGCAAATCTTCGCTGTTTCCATGTGGCTTTTTGCGTGATTTTTCAATCGGGTTCCAATCTTTAATCTTTAAAAGAAATATGTTGTACTTGTACCATTTTTCATCCTCCTATGTGGTATAACTCTTGATGCTTTATTTATATCACAACAAAAAAAATAAAAAAATACTATCTGCATAAACGACATAAATTTAGTATAAACCGCACAAATTAATTATCAAAGTACATTCTCCATTTAAAAAATTCTTTCTTAAACTCCTTACTACGAACTCTTCCGATTACTACCTTTAACCCATTAGAAAGTGTAACTTCATGACTGTTTACCTTTTCAATATATTTTAAATTGACAATATACGACCGTTGTATCTGAAAAAATCCAAATGGGGATAACTTTTTCGCTGTTTCAGATATTCTTCCTTCACAAAAATGTTCTCTGTCATCCAACATGAGATATCTTAGTTTTCTTCCATATGTTTCAACAAGTAAAAGTTCATTTAGATTTATCTTTATGTGAATTCCAGTGGTATTATTACAATAAACAATTCGATCCTGAATCTTAGTTTTAAGGAAAAAATCAAGTGCCTCGTTGATTTCCTCCAAATGTTTTTTGTCGATATATCTAAAAGCATTCACTCTATAACCCAATCTGGCTAGTTCTGTATGTGAAGTTAAAAAGCATATTTTACATTGGTTTCTGGAATTCATTAATTGTTGAGCAATCTCAAAACCATCTTCACCTTCTGGGAATTCAATATCCAAAAACAGTAAATCTACATCTGCATTTTTCATAAAATCTTTTCCGTTGCTATATGAATTGATTTGAGATGAAATATTTTTATCCCTGCAATATTTTTCGATAACAGCCTGTATCTTATCTCTCCATACTGCCTCATCCTCTACGATACCTATTTTCATATCCTATTCTCCCTTGGGATAGCAATACTAATTTTAAACATTGCTTCTCCATTTTCTACTATGGACTCTATATAGTATTCACCATGATACTTTTCAACTGTCGCAATAATATTTTTCAGACCAAATCCATGATTTATCTTATCGTTTTTTGAGGTCATAAAGAAATCTTTTTTTGTATTTATTTTTTCGACTACACTATTACTGACAACAATAAAAAATTCTTTCTTATGTTCTACAAGTTCAACTCGGATTCTGGGAACTACTGCTTTTATTGTAGCTTCCATAGCATTCTGTAATATATTTCCTATCAGTGTTGTAATATCAAACATCTCAAGATACATTTTTTCTGTCAGTTTTCCCGATACAACAAACTCTATATTTTCCTTTGTTGCCAAATATAAATAATAATTCATAATAACATCGAGAAAACTATCTCCTGTATGAATTTTTAAATCAAACTTATCCTGAATATCCCAGATTGTATCTATATACTCTTTGGCTGCCTCCATCTTTTTTTGATTCATCAACTCTCTAAGAGCACCAATATGATTTATTAGATCATGTTTTAAACGTCGTATAGCCACCGACTGTTGTAACTGGTAATCGTAATGCTGTTTTTGCATATACATAAAAGATTGAAGCTCCCTATTCTGCCTGTTTGATAGTATATTTTTAATAGCAAGACTAAGCGTAAAAAAAATAGAATAAATCACACCTACTATACTAATAAAAAATACTATATACGCGTCCCAATCATACATTGTGTGATTTTCGTTAAAGAAAACAAAAACAAAATTATAAAACATTTGAAAAATACTGCCCTGTATTAAAAGTGCACACTTATATTTAAATTCGATATCGCACAGATATACTTCATTTTTTTTAAGAAGACGTAAATATACCAAAAAATATATAAGAAACGAGATCAGATAGGCGGATTCCATCCACCATGTTATCTCTGTATCAGCAATCCCTCCACCTATTAACATAACCTGTATCAACATAACACTGAATGTATCAATAATTCCAGTAAAATACATGAGGGCAACACTTAATACAACCAAATGCCCTAAACGATCCTCAAAAAATAAACTTATGGAAAGCATACTCCAAAGTATATAGACAGTTGGAGAATTTATATCAAAATATGTATTGAAAATACCTGCAAAAAGCACGATCAACACAGATGCACCAAGGAAAAATTTGCTTTTTCTTGGATTTATTTTAAATCCAAAATAAATTATAAACAGATATATTAAATAATTTAAAATGTTGTCTACAATATAAATCATATTTTTCTCCTATTTAATATTATGCCACAATCCAGTATTTCGCAGATATGAATAAACACGTTTATACTAATTTTTTTCTTTTTCACCTATATTAACAATCCTTAATCCACTATTATATATCAGAACGTTTTATATTTTGTTTTATATTATTTTCTACTTTCCTCTATTCTCAAAAAGATTTCTTTTGTCAATCTATAGACTTAACTTCTATTATAACATTTTTTTGCTATTTCGCCAATTTCTCCGTTTTAACCATTTCTAGTTATACTTTCCTATATAACATTGTCAAATGATAAATTTAATTCTTCGCCCAGTATTACAATTTAGATTAGAAAAGGACGTATCAACTTTTACAGTCTCTACGTCCTTAAACAGCTTTTTATTTAGTTACCTTAAACATAATACTTAGTCTAATACCTCTACCAACACTCCGCTTGCCACAAATTCAATACACCCATCTAGAACCATCCGGATAAATTTTAGGAGATAAGGAAAGACGTATTGGAGTTCAAGTTACATCAACTAAGACGAGTAAAAAAATTTCAGATTCTTTGGAACAGATTGTTAAGAATAATGTCAATAAGGATTATGACAAAATCTATTTTTTTATTTTAGGGAAGAAACAAGATAGATATTCTGTAGATTTTTCCAAATATAACACTCAAAAATGGGAATGGAAAATCGAATTAAAATGTATTTACATAAGATGCAATGCCTTAGTCGAAAAGAATCTACAAGAAGCATCAGAATTAATTACAAATGATTGTATTTCGTATCAATTAAGAGTTGACTGGTCTGGAGATGTATACATTTCAACAATAACAGGAGCTGAAGAAATTGATGATGTAAAATTTAGATGGGAAAGTTGGGATCCAGGAAATGAATATGTCGAACCATGTGCTGCGTCAGATCATGAATATGTAAAAAATTCTGTAGCTTCGTTGAAAAAATGTTGGGAGGACGGAGTTCGTGTGTATTGTGATTACTATGCTATCTTATAATAACGAAAAAGTACATAAAATGTCTATAAATTTTTCCACTTAGAAGCCCTGAACCACAAAGAGTTATCAATATTTTCGACCCAAATTTTTAAAAAATGCCCCGAATTTAATTTGGGGCATGATTTTGATTATTTTTCAGACATTTTGGGCGAAATCAAAGCAAAATGGGCAATTTTTCAGTGATTTTGGGCAGATAAAAATGCCCAAAATACAATCTTAAGAATATACTATGTGCTTGCAGAAGAAGTTTTCACTGTATGCAGATTTTAATTTTTCCTCCTCTCCCTCCACACTCTCCCCATCCCAAGAGAGAACGCAGAAAGAAAATAGATCCTCGATTTGGTTCGTTTCTATTGACTTTTTGTTACCCCATCAGCAAAAATTATCTTCTGCAGTGAGGAAAAACTTGTTCTGCAAAAACAGTTGTCTACTTCCTCTATTTATTGTTTAAAGCCACCTGGGTGGGAACGAATATGACCGCCTCCATCTGCTCTACTTTATCCAGCGTTTCCAGATAAGCACCCACGTCATAGATAACGGAAACCGCATATTTATCCAGCGTCTCCCTGCTGCTGATACAGTCCGCAAGGAACACCACATTGTCCGGCATACGGAACCCCACCATGTCAAAGAAATGCCCCGGCAGTGGTATCACCTCTATTTCCTTCGGGAAACTCTGATCTGAAAAATCCACCACATCGCTTTCCTGCGCCATCAGGAACTTATGCCGCAAATCCTTACACGGATAACCGCCGTAAAGGAAGGACGGCTCCAGTACCGGGTATTTTGTAAAAGCCGCCTCTATGCCGCCGGAATAAACCTTACATCCCGTCTGCCCCTGCAGGTATC
>CAJUGJ010000002.1 GCA_910586015.1 uncultured Lachnospiraceae bacterium | reverse complement strand
TAAACTCATTCATTTTCTTTTCTCCAAAATGTTTCAATCTCTTTCAATTCGTCTGTCGAAAGAATATCCTACCACAACAAGGTTGACACTAAATTTTTCACATTCCCGCCTTTGACTTTTAAGAACTTTTTTCACCTAATCGGGAAAGCAGCGTGAGTACGGTGTTGTTCTTCCATTCGTTTTTGTCTTTTTCCAATTCCTTCATGATGAGGGAGTATAAAGCTGTCCCTCCATTCTTCCAAATAATTTTCATTAGTACCAATTCGGATTCAGAAATTTGCTGTGCCATTTTGTCCTCTTTTTATATTAACACTTTGTGGGTGTATAATTATATTAACACTTCGTAGGTGATAATGCAATACCCTAAAAAAAATTTAAGAATTTACAAAAAGATATGAAAGATAGCCAGTTATGCACATTTCCACAATGCTTGTCTTTTTGGTCTTTGCTTTTTTAGTTCGGAATAGTATGGTACTGGTGGCATATCTCTTGTTTTCGGTTGCTTGCATTTCGGGTGCTTTGTGATGTCAAATTTATCCGAAAAGAACAGGGGCACCCCAAGCACCTGTAAAATGCACTTGCCTCCGTCCATAACGGCGATCTCGTCCTGTGTCCTAAGCTCTATGCAACATTGTTAAGTGATGAATTTAATTTTGCGCAAAAAAAGCAGGGACTCTCTCGAATCTCTGCTATTAAAATATTATTTTAAGTTGTTCTATACCTACGCTTTAATAGCAAGCGTAAATCAACCTACCTAAGATTTTGATAACTTATCAATTTACTGATTATCCTTCTTCATCCGCAGATTTTGTGTAATACACATTTATCCCATCCGTACTATACATATAATAGCTAAAAAAACTGTGTCATCAGAAAATACCTGCAAATCAATCAAAGGCTGTTGAAAGAATTCTGCAGTTTAATTAAGTTGTTCATCAATATTTGGATTGTCGGATGTCTTATGAAACAAATAGGTTGTTACTTTAGAGTTCTTAAAATAACCAATCTGTTCAAACTGGACGACCGCAAGGTCATTGTCAAGAGTTATGCTGCCGCTTACACCGCCGCGTTGATCGGATGTGAAAGACATTTTTTCTTCCGATAGACTGCCAATACACGCATCATATCCTATTTCACGGAAAAGACTAATCTGTATGAGATAAGAGCCATCCTCATTTAGTTGGATTTCAAGACTTGGATCATCGTTGGCATCGCAGTATTCTCCTGTGAAAAAACTATAGTTGGGGCGTGCATCAGGGCAGTTTTCCAGATGGGGAGTATCTGATGTTTTATGGTATTGATAGGAGCTTTCCGTAGTGGCTGTCTGATACCATCCGGAAGTAAATGTCACTGTGGCAGAATCATCATCAAGAAAGATACTTCCCTCCACCTTTTTGTCTGTACCCCATTCAGAGGTGGAAAACAGGATTATATTTTCTGACTGATAACCTGTACATTCATACAACTTGGTTAGAAACGGGATTTTAACCTGTATTTCATAAGTATCATCTTCATTTTTTTGAATCTCCAGACCGTCATAATTAGGGTCGTTTATAGTATTACCCGTATATTCTCCTTCATAAATTTCTAGAATTTGCGTCATTTCTGTCTGAGATTCTATTTTCGATATTTCCTCTGTGGCTGTGGATTGCTCGGATTCGTGCATTTCAGATGGGGACGTCTGTCGTATATCAGAAGTGCTTTCTTCAGGTAGATTAATATCGTTGCCAGTATTTTCAATTTGAACGGGGGCAACATCTGTGTATCCTGTATTCTTATTTGTAGAACAGGCAGATAATAAAACAAGACATATCAAAACCAGCAAAAAGATTTTTTTCATCATAATAGTTCCCTCCAGTGAAACATTGGCAGTATGTGGTATAACTCTTGATGCTTTATCTATACCACAACAAAAAAGATAAAAAAATACTATATGCACAAACGACATCATTTTTGCACAAACGACACAAAAATGAATTATCAAACCACATTCTCCATTCAAAAAAATCCTTCTTAAACTCTTTACTATGGGCTCTCCCAATGATTACCTTTAATCCATTACAAAGTGTAATTTCATGGCTGTGTACCTTTGTTCTATAAATTCAACACGTATTCTGGGAACATCTGCTTTTATCGCTGCTTCAACAGCATTTTGCAGTATATTTCCTATCAATGCGGGCGTTGCCTGCCGTAAGGCAGGCAACAGGGAAAACGACAATTCCCTACAGGCGTTCCGCCCTACCCTTTAGTAAACTTTGCATTCAGATAAAAGCTTCTCTTTAGCCTTTATCTGAATGCAAAGTTTTATAATGCCGCCCGCCACTTTTTAACCATAAACAAATTTTTTCTATTCCGTCGGGGATTGCTTTTTTGCTTTTATTAGCAATAGACAATTCGCTTGAATATGCAATCCATCGGATTTCCGATGGATTTATTAGCCCTTGATGGCAATCTGCAAATGTGGATAGATGCAGAAAATTCTTTGGAAATTTTGTAATTCTCTACTTTTTTCATATTCTGATACAATCTTAAATACATTTGAGACAAAATTCCAATTGAAAATTCCTAAATGCACACCCCATAAAAATCAATTCGT
This sequence comes from uncultured Lachnospiraceae bacterium, assembly GCA_910586015.1. Taxonomy (GTDB): domain Bacteria; phylum Bacillota; class Clostridia; order Lachnospirales; family Lachnospiraceae; genus MGBC140009. The sequence goes on along the minus strand of CAJUGJ010000002.1, from coordinate 196,946 downwards.
TTCTGTATAGGCTAGAATTGACTATTTCTTTGACTTATACTTACTGGTAATCTTATCTCTCCAGAAATTAGTAAATAAATCAGCAATCTCCTAAAACACTTACACAACGTCATCATTGATATTCATACATCCAGATTCGACTCCACCTAATATATTAGATGGGAATATATCCATATCCACAAATTCAATATCAAATGGACATAGTTCCTTTGCGAATCCATCAAAGAATACTTCCATATTCTTTAAACTAGGAATCGCAAATGGCTGCTTTAAGGAAATATGCTGTGGTAGTCTTGCCATTTCAAACCCCATCTTTCCATGCCTATTTGCTTCCAGCATCAATTTTCTACCATAATTCTCTGCAATTAAAACAATTGTTGCTTTCATTCTATCTCACCTCTCTTTATCAAATTGACCACTTGTTCAAGACTCATTTCTCCCATGTCCTGTTTATCAAACTCTGCGTCTCTTTGTCTTACGGATACAGACATATTATTTTTCTCGTTTTCGCCTACGATAATCATATATGGCACCTTATCCATTCGTGCTTCACGAATTTTATATCCAAGTTTCTCACTTCGAACATCCACTTCTGCCCGGATATCATTTTCTTCCAAAAATTCCTCAACTTTCTTAGCATAATCATTATATTTATCTGAAACTGGAAGAACCTTAACCTGTACAGGTGCAATCCACGCAGGAAATTTTCCCGCATAATGTTCTAATAAAATGCCAATAAAACGTTCTATCGATCCAAATATAACTCTATGCAGCATAATCGGACGATGTTTCTCTCCATCTGCCCCAATATAGTCAATATCAAATCTTTGCGGAAGCTGGAAATCAAGCTGTATTGTTCCGCATTGCCACGTTCTGCCTATGGAATCTTTTAGATGAAAATCAAGTTTCGGTCCATAGAATGCACCATCTCCTTCATTTACTACATAAGATTTACCCATTCCCTGCACTGCTTTTTCTAAAGCTTCCGTAGCAAGCTGCCAATCTTCATCACTTCCTATGGAATGCTCTGGTCTCGTTGACAATTCAATTTCATATGAAAAACCAAACTTTCGGTAAACCTCATCAATAAGACGCATAACACCTTGTATCTCATCCAATACCTGATCTTCTCTCATAAAAATGTGAGCGTCATCCTGTGTAAATGAACGTACTCTCATGAGACCGTGTAAAGTTCCAGACTTTTCATTGCGATGCACAAGCCCTAATTCTCCCATTCGCATAGGAAGCTCCTTATATGACCTTGGTTCCAGTTTATACACGAGCATTCCACCCGGGCAGCTCATTGGTTTGATTGCATAATCATCATCTTCAACCTTGAGAGCGTACATGCTATCTCTATAATAATCCCAATGGCCAGATGTCTCCCAAAGACTTCGTTCCAACATAATAGGCGTAGAAATTTCAACATATCCTTCTCTGCGATGGATTTTCCTCCAATAATCAATCAGCAGGTTCTTCAATATCATTCCTTTTGGCAGGAATACCGGTAATCCCGGTCCCTCATCAAAAATTGTAAATATTCCGAGTTCCTTTCCCAATTTTCTGTGGTCTCTTGCTTTTGCTTCTTCAACCATATGCAGATATTCATCTAATTGTGCCGCTTTTGGAAAAGATATACCATAGATTCTTGTAAGCATTTGATTTTTTTCGTTGCCTCTCCAATAGGCTCCAGCCACTGACAATAGTTTGATTGCTTTAATCTGACACACATTAGAAATATGTGGTCCTGCACAAAACTCCTCATATTCTCCCTGCTTATAGAAGCTAATTTGCTCTGTATCATTCAGTTCTTGAATCAGTTCAATTTTATACTTTTCATCTGCATTCTCCATAAAGCTAAGAGCTTCTTCTTTTGACTTCTCATAGACTTGCAAGGATAGAGACTCCTTTACGATCTTTCGCATTTCTGCTTCGATTGTCTTTAAATGATCTTCTGAAAATGAAAATTCAAACTGAAAATCATAATAAAATCCATTTTCGATTGCCGGACCAATGGCACACTTTGTTTCCGGATATAAACGTTTTACAGCCTGTGCAAGCACATGTGCACTCGTATGCCAAAATGCCTTTTTGCCCTCCTGTTCTTCAAAGTTTACTTCTACAATTTCTCCGTTTTTTCGTAGAACCTTCATAATTTGTTGCTCCTTTCTCTTTTCAGCTTTAACTATTTAGCAACAACATAAGAAAAGCACCCATAAGACCATAATCACATAGTCTTAAGGGTGCACTTAGCACGGTTCCACCTTAACTTTTCACTTCAGATTCTATCAAATCCTATCCTTTAACGCAGGCATACGGTAACACTTACTCATTTCAGCATTACAGCTCTGGAATGGTTTTCGTCTAATTTCTACATAAATAGCTTCCACCAAGTGCTATTCTCTCTGGATGCTTCCAACTAAACTACTTTTTCCGTCTTCGCTTTTCTTATGTTATTGATGGTACCTTATCACAACTTCTTTATTTTGTCAATACTTATGTTAACCCAAACAGCACCATATCTTCCCATCATCCAGCAAACACAGCAAAGATGAGAGGAGATTACCTCGCCCCTCTGCCTTGTAGTAAATTCGGTAGAAATCCTCCACGTTCTGATAGCCATATCTTTTAGCAATGCCTGACAATCCGATTTTTAAGATGTCAATCTTCTCATTTTTACGGTTAATCCTGCTTTACAATTCGCCTTTCTTGGTAAATTTCGCAAGCCCTTTCAGGTCGTCACGCTCAACCTCTGAAGCATTGCATTCCTTCTCTGCCTCAAAAATGATCTCATTCTGTCGTTCCAGTTTCTTGTAAATCTTAAATGACAGAGAATGTGCCGAGGTATTATACGGAAATCTTCTTTGTATGTCTGAAGGAAGATGGCTGCCTTGAACTTTTTGCCACCATAGAAACAGCCTACCAGACAGCGGCAAGGAAGGTACCAGAGTTAGAAGGATTTCACTTTCACACATTAAGACACACCTACACAACAAATCTGCCATCAAACGATGCGCAGCCAAAAGATGTGCAGGAACTTTTAGGACACTCGAACATAAGCACTACCATGAATGTCTATGTACACGTTACAAGAGAGACTAAGTGAAATTCCACAAAACTTTTGGATAAGGTGGTGGAAATGAATTAGGAACAAAAACTGAATAAGAAAAACTTTCCCTTGTAACCTGCCCATAAAGGCAAAAACAAGGGAAAAGATATGGAAAAACTTACAAACCGGAATTTTATCTTGTAGCCAATGTTCTAAGTAACTCATCATATCTCTTTGTCTGATTATCAATATCAGTCTGAGTAACACCATAATATTGATATATATCACGAAATACTCTATGATGTTTTTTCATTGCTTTATTAGATTCTCCTGATGCTGAAGCCCCAATATATCCATAATTCTTCTCCAAAATCAGCTTTGATACAAATTCTGCTTCATTCGTTTCCATAATACATAAATCAATATCAAACAGTTCTGTGGGAATATCTTCTGCGGCTTTTTGCCTTTGATTTATTAACATCATAAAATAATTTATGCTATCTTCATCCCTTCCTTTTAATTGGGGATAATCTTTGAATTTGCCCAACAATTCGGGATTATACTGCAAAATAAACGCAGCACGCAGCTGTACATATTCCATTTTATATTCTTCTGATTCTTTACTGATAGCAGTATAACCCCATTTATTTTTAGCATATTCTATCACTTGTTCCATAGTATGTGGATTTGCTTTCAATGATTTCGCAATATGTTTTTTTCTTAATGTGAAAAGTTCTTTTTGAATCTTCTGCTTTAGAGTTCTTTTTGAACTTTTTCCACCAATTAAGAAAATAGATGTTGGTCCATCAGCTCCGCCAATAATGCTTACAGAACTTGCTTCCTTCTTGTCCATAGAATTCTCAACCGCCTTCTTATCTATATTTATATTGTATTAGAAAATAAATTCCGATTTGTCGCTGTCAACGACATTGAAATTATAGCACACACCCGACTGGATCACAATGATATATCTTGCGTCTTTGCCTTCTCTTTTCTCTGCTCTGTCGGTGGTATTACCTGTTCTACACAAGGCTTGACGGTTTCGGCTTCAGCGACTTCCTCTTTCAATGCAAGATACCGCTGATTGAGTGTATTTCTCTCGGCAGTGAGCTTGGCATACTTCGCTTTCCATGCCTTTACGGGCAGGGTGGTCTTGTCGTTCATCACGCCTTTTAGGTAGCCTTGCACCACTATAAGTAAGATTTGCTAGACTTCGGTCAGCGACTTCTTCCCCTTGTACTTGAAACAAATGTCAGCTTGCATACCCGTAAATCAAGACTTTTTTAAGATAATCAACTATTTTAAGCAAAAAATTTTACTTTACATAAAAGTAGGGATATGGTAGAATATAGATAGATATTTAGATGATTGTCTAAATATCTATTAATTGCTTTTCACTATCAAATAAAGAAAAGGGGGATAAAAATGTCAATGTTAAAAATTAAAAATTTTTCCAAAGTATATAAAGGAGGAAAGAGAGCTGTAGATAAGTTAAATCTTACTGTAGAAGCTGGAGATATCTATGGATTTATCGGTCACAATGGAGCAGGAAAAACAACGACATTACGTGCTATTGCAGGAGTTTTAGACTTTGAGGAGGGAGAAATTTTTGTTGATCAAAAATCCATCCACGAAAATCCAATCGCATGTAAACAGGTTATGGCATATATTCCAGATAATCCAGATCTATATGAACATCTGTCAGGAATTCAATACTTAAATTTTATTGCGGATTTATTTCAAGTAGACAAAAAACAGCGTTCAGAACAAATTTCTAAGTATGCAGACGCATTTGAACTGACAAAGAATCTTGGTGACGCGATAGGTTCTTATTCACATGGTATGAAGCAGAAACTTGCAGTGATCTCAGCTCTGATTCACAAGCCAAAGTTAATGTTACTAGACGAGCCGTTTGTAGGCTTAGATCCAAAAGCAGCGCATCTTCTAAAAGGATTTATGGCAGAATTATGTAAGGAGGGAAGTGCAATTTTCTTTTCTACACATGTTTTAGAAGTAGCAGAAAAGTTATGTAATAAGATCGCAGTAATTAAGGGAGGAAAATTGATTGCAGATGGAACAACAGAAGAAGTAAAGGGAAATCAAAGTTTAGAAGAAGTTTTCATGGAATTAATTGAAGATTTTAAATAATAGAAAGTCGAGGTTAAGTATGAAGATGATTTTAAGGCTGACACAAGTTCAGCTAGGCTCTGCATTAGATTTTATTTCACTTTTTCGAAAAAAAAATACAAAAACAAAAAATAAAAGTGTTTCTCTTATTTTTTTAATGACAGGAATTTTATTTGCTATAATATCTGGAGCATACAGTTATGTTTTTGGGTTATCTTTTCAAATGGCAGGACAACTTACATTATTGCCAGGATTTATGATGGCAGTAGTCTGTATGGTTACTCTAACAATGACAATTTATAAGGTAAAGGGAACTTTATTTGGAACGAAGGATTATGATATTTTAATGTCACTTCCTGTGCCAACTACCTATATAGTAGCCAGTCGAATTTTGCTGCTTTATTGTATTAATTTCTTTTTTACCGCTATACTTGCGATTCCAAATATGATAATATATGGGTATCTGGCAAGACCACCAGTTGAATTTTATCTTAGATTTTTCTTTGCTTTAGCTTTTGTTCCACTTGTACCTATGATTTTAGCATGTGTATTTGGTATATTGGCAGCAGCAATAGCATCAAAGTTTCGACATAGCAACTTAGTAAATACAATATTATTTTTAATCTTAATTCTTTTCATCTTTGGCATATCATTTCAAATGCAGCAGGAAGAACAAATTGCTGTATTAGGTGATGCACTGACAAAACAGATAGAAAGAATATATCCATTAGCTGGAATGTATATACATGGAGTTGTAGAAGGAAATTGGATACAGTTAGGAGTATTTTTGATTATATCAGGAAGTGCTTTTATCGTTTTTTGTATCATTATAGGGAAATTATTTTTAAAGTTAAATACTTCAATTACTGGTGTAACTACAAAAAGTAATTATAAAATAAAAGAGTACAAAAAAACAACTCCGTTTCGAGCTTTATTTTTTAAGGAAATTAAACGAGTATTTTCCTCTACCATATATTTTTTAAATTCCTGTATCAGTATGATACTTATGACAATAGCTGTATTAGTTGTAACAATAGTAAGACCAGAAAAAATAATACAAATGTTACAGGTTCCACAGATGATGTCTTTAATAAAACAGATGATGCCTTTTTTATTGGCGATGTTAGTAGGAATGACATTTTCTGCTTCCTGTTCTATTTCATTAGAGGGAAAAAGCTTATGGATTTTACGTTCTGTTCCAGTAGATGTTAAAACAATTTTTAAAAGTAAAATTGCAGTTAATTTAATTTTAGTACTTCCTCTTTTGACCATAAATACAATTTTACTTGGAGTTTTTTTTAAGCTTTCTCTCTTAGAATTTGTCATTACCTTTTTGATTCCTGTATTATACTCAGGTTTCGTTTCCATTGGTGGACTTTTACTCAATTTAAAGTTTCCACTATTGAATTGGACAAATGAAACTGTAGTCATTAAACAGAGTGCGGCGTCTATGCTCACCTCTTTAGGGGGAATGTTATGTGGAATTATTCCGATTTTACTGTTAACGTTTTTTTCGATCCCTGCAAAATGGATTTTTGCAGGGACAGCACTTGTTGTTGGACTGCTTATATTACTGTTTTGGAAAATATTAACAACATGGGGCATAAAGAGATTTGAGTCCCTATAATACACTTGAATTTTTATTAATTTCGTCAACGTGTTTTTTTAAAATATTAATAATATAACCAGTTAAAGAACGATTATCTTCTTTTGCAAGACGTTCTAATTCGGTTTTTAATGTTTTGTCCATATTTATGAGAACACCCGTCTTGTCTTTGGAAATAGCCATATAATCACCTCCATGCAATGAATTTTAACACATAGAGAAATTATAGTCAAGTTATATAGATTATAGAAAAAGAAAAAAATTAAAAAAGGGGAAAGGAGTAGAAAAACGATTGAATAACGCATTTAAAGCTTTAGCAGACCCAACAAGACGAAAAATACTAGAGCTTTTGTCCGAAGGGGATAAAAATGCAGGCGAGATCGCAGACTATTTTAAAATCAGTAAACCATCGATCAGCCATCACTTAAGTATTTTAAAAAATGCAGATTTGGTGATAGATGAGCGACAGGGACAAAATATTATTTACTCTCTCAATATGACAGTATTTCAAGATTTAGTAAAATGGTTTTTTGACTTTACCAAAAAAGATAATTAGTATGGAGGATAAAGATGAAAAGACAAACATTAATCATTTTAGGAATTTGTATCATTTCTTTGATTGCAACCTACATTAGTTATTTTTATCTTCCAGAACAAATACCAGTCCATTTTGATATTGATTTTCAACCAGATAGATATGCAAACAAAGAATGGATTTTTCTGATAGGAATTTCCCCTCTCTTGTGTTATCTTTCTGGAAAGTTTTTAAAGAAAATTGAGCCAATGAAGACAGATTTAGAAAAAAATATCTATGTTTATGATATTTTTATATCTATACTCTCCCTTTTATTTTTGGGTATGAACTGGGTTACAATATATTTTTCCTTTGAGGAACATATAAAAAACACAGAAAAATTTCAGATATTTCCTTTCTTTTTGGGTCTTTGTCTTATCTTGATTGGAAACTACCTTCCTATCGTTAGAAAGAATTATTTTTTAGGTATACGAACTCCTTTCACACTACAAGGAGAGATAAGTTGGAAAAAAACAAACCGATTAGGAGGATATCTATTTGTAACTTTGGGACTACTTCTTTGTTTAGGAGGCATTTTAGGAAACAAACAAATATATATAGTTACATTTTTATGGTTTCTTATAGGGATTTTACTGTTGTTTGTCTATTCTTATTTCATTTACTGTAAATACGACAAAAAATAGCTATATTTCACGATAAACATATGAATCGATTTTATATGTTTCTTGTGAAATATATTCTTGACAAGATTGTATTTTATGTTAAAATAAAAAACATATCAAAGGCGATGAAGGTGTTTTCTAGGTAATATACTTCGTTTAGAGAGATGAGGTCATTGGCTGAAAGCCTCGTTACGTTCAGAATATCACTGAATTTTCCCACCAGAGCCGCATCTTTGAAACCGAATTGTTTCGGTAAGTAGGAGATGACGTTTAGCGTACGTTATCAGCTAAAGAGTGTTTGTATAGAAAGACATATTAATCTTTATATACAAAAATTAGGGTGGTACCACGGATCATATAACTCCGTCCCTTCAGGGTGAAGGGATGGAGTTTTTTTACCCTTTATCCAAAGAATATAAAGAAATAGATGGCGATTAGATTCTGCCAGAAATGGAGGAAAGCATATGAAGGAAAAGCTTCAGACATTAAAAGAGGCTGCACTTTCACAAATTAATGCGGCTGGGGGCTTGGAAAAGCTAAATGAAATTCGAGTAGCTTTTCTTGGGAAAAAAGGAGAGATAACCTCCGTATTAAAATCATTAAAAGAAATAGCCCCTCAGGAACGACCTGCTTTTGGACAGCTAGTCAATGATGCAAGATCTATGATTGAAGAAAAATTAGAAGAAAAAAAGCGTACGTTAGAAAAGAAACTTAGAGAAGAGAAGATGAAGGCAGAGACAATAGATGTTACTTTACCTGCCAGAAAACCAATGTTGGGACACAGACATCCCAATACGATTGCCTTAGAAGAAGTAGAGCGAATTTTTGTTGGAATGGGGTATGAAGTAGTAGAAGGACCAGAAATTGAATACGATTACTACAATTTTGAGGCATTAAATATTCCAAAAAACCATCCTGCTAGAGATGAACAGGATACGTTTTATATTACAGATAGTATTTTGCTTCGTACTCAGACTTCACCTGTTCAAGTACGTGTGATGGAACAAAAGAAGCCTCCTATCCGTATTATTGCTCCGGGTCGTGTTTTTCGTTCGGACGAAGTAGATGCTACACATTCACCAAGTTTTCATCAGATCGAAGGGTTAGTTATTGATAAAAATATCACATTTGCTGATTTAAAAGGAACACTTGCCCAGATTGCCAAAGAGTTATTCGGACAGGAAACAAAAGTAAAATTTCGACCACATCATTTCCCGTTTACAGAACCATCTGCAGAAGTAGATGTTACTTGCTTTAAATGTGGAGGAAGTGGATGCAGATTTTGTAAAGGCTCAGGGTGGATTGAAATTTTAGGTTGTGGTATGGTACATCCAAAGGTATTAGAAATGAGCGGAATTGATCCAAAAGAATACTCCGGTTTTGCATTTGGTGTCGGTTTAGAGCGAATTGCATTATTAAAATATGAGATTGATGATATGAGATTGTTATATGAAAATGATACTAGATTTTTGAAACAATTTTAAATGAAAACACAATGCAGAAATGAGGGAAATTATGAATACACCACTTTCTTGGATTCGTGCCTATGTGCCAGATTTAGATTGTAATGCGCAAGAATATATGGACGCTATGACTTTGACGGGAACAAAAGTTGAAGGTTATGAGAGACTTGACGCAGATTTAGATCAGATTATTGTAGGAAGAATCAATAAAATAGAAAAACATCCTGATGCAGATAAATTAGTTATCTGTCAGGTACAAATTGACGAAGAAGGAACAAGTGTTCAGATTGTTACAGGTGCTCCTAATGTCAAAGAGGGAGATGTTGTTCCAGTTGTATTAGATGGAGGACGTGTTGCAGGAGGACATGACGGAGAGAAAGTATCTGGTGGAGTAAAAATTAAAAAAGGAAAATTAAGGGGAGTAGAATCAAATGGAATGCTTTGTTCTATCGAAGAGTTAGGTTCTTCAAAAGAATTATATCCAGATGCTCCTGAGAATGGAATTTATATTTTTAGTGATAATCCTACGTATCAAGGATTAAAATTAGGATCTTCTGCTATTTCTGCTTTAGGTTTAGATGATATTGTATTCGAATATGAAATTACTTCAAATCGGGTAGACTGTTTTGGCGTTCTTGGTATTGCAAGAGAGGCTGCTGCTACATTTAAAAAAGACTTTATACCTCCTGTCATAAAAGAAATTGGTAATTCAGAGAATGTATCCGATTATATTTCGGCAGAAATAAAAGATCCCAATCTTTGTAGTAGATATGTAGCAAGGGTAGTAAAAAATATTAAACTTGCACCATCTCCTACTTGGATGCAGAGAAGACTTGCAGCAAATGGAATTCGTCCAATCAATAATATTGTAGATATTACAAATTATGTTATGGAAGAATACTCTCAACCAATGCACGCCTATGATTTAGATCAGATTGAAGGTAGAAAGATTATTGTTCGACGCAGTAATGAAGGAGAACAATTTCAGACATTAGATGGACAGATGAGAACATTGGATTCTTCTATTCTTATGATTTGTGATGCCCAAAAACCGATTGGAATTGCTGGAATTATGGGTGGGGAAAACTCAAAAATAACAGATGATGTTAAAACACTTTTATTTGAAGCTGCTTGTTTTGATGGAACTAATATTCGTCTGTCTGGAAAGAAACTTGGAATGAGAACAGATGCTCAAGCAAAATTTGAAAAAGGATTAGATCCAAATACCGCAATGGAAGCGATGAATCGTGCCTGTCAACTGATTGAAGAATTAAATGCTGGAGAAGTAGTTGGTGGAGCAGTAGATATTTATCCAAATAGAAGAGAAAAAACTCGTGTAAAGTTTGATTATACCCATACAAATCGTCTACTTGGAACGGATATTTCAAAAGAAGAAATGATTTCTTATTTCAAAAAGATCGATTTAGAATATGACGAAGCAACAAACGAAGTCATAGTTCCGACATGGAGACAAGATATTGCTTGTCAGGCAGATTTAGATGAAGAGGTAGCCAGATTTTATGGCTATGATAAAATACCTGTTACTTTGCCAAGTGGAGAAGCCATGACAGGCAGACTTTCTTTTAAACTGCGTTTAGAGAGTATGGCAAGAGATTTAGCACAACAGTTTGGATTTTCAGAAGCACAGACTTATTCATTTGAAAGTCCAAAGGTATTTGATAAACTTTTATTAGAGCCTAACGATCCATTAAGACAAACTATCGTGATTTCAAATCCTTTAGGAGAAGACTATAGCATTATGAGAACTCTTCCACTTAATGGGATGTTATCTTCTTTAGCAACCAATTACAACCGTAGAAATAAAGACGTAAGACTTTATGAACTGGCAAATATCTATCTACCAAAAGAAGATAGTACAAAACTTCCAGACGAGAGAATGCAGTTTATTCTCGGAATGTATGGAAAGGGAGATTTCTATGATTTAAAAGGAGTAGTAGAGGAATTTTTAGAAAAAATAGGAATAAAAAAACCTCTGACCTATCAGCCAAATACAAATCGCAACTATTTTCATCCGGGACGTCGTGCAGAGATTTATTATGAACAAGAGTCAATAGGGTATTTAGGAGAGATACACCCAGAAGTACTGGATCGTTATGAAATTGGAGAAAAGACCTATATTGCTGTTTTAGATATGCCAAAGGTTACAGAACTGGCAAATTTTGAAATTAAATATATGGGTATTGCAAAATTTCCAGCAGTGACAAGAGATATTAGTATGCTAGTAAAGAAAGAGATTTTAGCAGGTCAAATTGAAGAAGTCATTCGAAAACAAGGTGGAAAACATATGGAAAGTTATCATTTGTTTGATATTTATGAGGGAGAACAAATTCAACAAGGATATAAATCTATGGCATATTCTATCTGTTTTCGAGCGAAAGATAAAACTTTAGAGGAAAAAGAAATCACTGCAGCAATGAATAAGATTTTAAAAGGACTATCAGAACTTGGAATTGAATTGAGACAATAACTATAAAACCTAGAGTTGGTGTGAAATTTTACTTTACAACAGCTCTAGGTTTTTGTAAGCAGAGATCATAAGATTGAAAGAATTTTATCATACTTTTGACATATATGCTGAATATGATTTAGAAGAAAAGATAGGCAGAAAAGGAATTTTATAACATTCTGTCATATAAGTAAAGAAAAAATCAAGTTTGTGTACAGCACAGAAATGAGGTTAAGAATGAAGAAGAAGTGTTTTCGAGTATTTTCCCTCGTACTTGCCCTATTGCTTCTTATAACTACAGTGTTATTTTCAGCACCGACATCTATATATGCTGCTAATGACCCTGCATTTAATAAGACAAAGCTTAGTATTGTGGTAGGAAGAACAGCAACCCTTACAGTAAATAATGCTTCCAGTGCTGTTTCTACGGTCTGGTCGTCTTCTAAAAAATCTGTTTGTACTGTAAGTAGCAGAGGGGTTATAACAGCGGTTGCAGTAGGAAAAGCAGTAGTAAAATGTAAGTTGACATTTAGTGACAATTCAACAAAAACGCTTTCTTGTAATGTTACAGTAAAGAAACGCGTAGAGGGAACATCGATCCAGTTTAAAAACCTAGATACTTCAGAGATGAATGCACAGATTCTCTCTGTTGGAGAAAAATTTACTACAACATGGCAAAAGTCACCTTCTAATACAACGGATTATGCTTATTTTTCTGTAGAGAATACAGAGTATGCAAAGGTTTCAAGTTCTGGTGTAGTGACAGCACTAAAACCCGGAGTAACAAAACTTTGGGTACGTCTTGGAGTAAATCAAAGTGATTCAGAAAGAGACGGAAATAAAGCAGTTGATTCAGTATTTTTATTAATCTTGCCAAAGGAAGGAAATGTTACAACTCCAACCCCAACGCCAATCTATACTCCAACGCCAGTTCCGTCGGAGATACCTATCACTCCTCTTCCAAGCATTACACCAACGCCAATTCCAACAGGTGTACCAATTTTGACTCCAACCCCAACACCAACACCGAATATAGCACCTCAGGTACTTGCTATTCAGTTAAATAGTTCTAGAGAGTTAGAGATTGCTTTTAGTACTCCGATTGATGATACTTCGGTTATTGATGGAACAGAACGTCTTATTTCAGGAACTGTGTTTGTGACTGGATTAAATAATGCAGCATCTGTAGGAACGATTGTTCCTAAGATAAGTAAAGATAAAACAAAACTATATCTGACAACGACAGAACAATTTAATGGAACCTATATTATAACGATCTCAGAAAATGTAAAGACAGTAGATGGTAGAAGTATTGCTGCATATACAAAACAATGCGAATTAAAAGATAAAACAGGACCAAACTATGTTAAGACAACGGTTGACGACGCAGGATATCTTAATACAATTACCTTTAATGAAGCATTAGATATCAGCGGACTGCAAATTGTCAGTGTCAATGGTGCATTAAATGATACATTAAAATATTTACTTCAGGAGAAGACAAATTATCGTTTAAGTGATGATAAAAAGTCTATTTTAATTGATCTAAGTTATGGTGGCGTTGAAAAGATGGGTGCAGCAGTTCAGATGACAGGAATTAAAGATATGGCTGGAAATCTTGCTGATCCTTGGATTACAAGTGTCAATGTCTATACAGATGCAGGAGTAAAACCATTAGCGAAACTAATAGAGATTAAAAGAACTTCAAAGAGTTTACTTCAGGCAACATTTGATCGCTCGATTACTTATGGCGGAAGGCTTATATTAAATAATGTAGAACTTCAAGGCGTGATTGATGAGAAGGATCAAAAAATTGTCTACTATACCATTCCTGATACCTTGAAAAATCTAACAGGAAATCAAGTGGTTAGTCTGACTAATTGGTCAAGTGTAAATGCAAATACCTTCCAAAGTGCAAATGAAACCAGATACATCAATTTTACATTGGATACACAACCACCTTCTGTCATTAAAGCAGAGATGGGAACAACAACTGAAAATAATGTATCCAAAACAGTACTCAATTTAACTTATAGTGAACCAGTGACAATTAGTGCAATTACAGGAACAATTACAGCTAAAGTTCACGGTAATGATGGAACAATATTAAATAAAACATTTCACTATACTGCTTCTTCTAGAGATTCTAAAGTTATACTTACCTTTGACGTAGGAGAGGGAACAGAAGGTGGAGTCTATACCTTTACTTTACCAGAAGGGCTTGTTATAGATAAGTTTGAAAACTTTTCAAAACAACAATCTGTTGCGACAAACCGCACAGGAGATTCTTCTATGACACTTCCAAAGCCAACAAGAATTGAACAGGATCTGACTAATCCAAGTGTCATAAATTTGTATTTTAATAATAAGTTAGATTTGACTTCTATAACAAATTTATCTAATTATAAATTTGGAGAATCTTATCCAATCAGTGCAGAATGTGTTTCCCAGACCGAAACAGATTCACAGATCAAACTGACTTTTGCAAGTGGTGCTTTCCCTTATTCAACAAGCTATCCATTTGTATTAAAAGGAGTGAGTGGATATGCTGGTTCCTATGGACCACTACAAGAATATACAGGACAGTTTGGATTGGTAGAGAATGTAACACCATATATTAAACGTTCAAGACTAACTTCAACTTCTTCAATTGAAGTAGAATTTTCAGAAAATATCACAGGAAACTGTGAAGTGATTGTCTATCTCAACGGAGTGCCAGTTGCTTGTTCTACTGTGCTTTACGATGGAATTTTATACATATCTTTAGTAAATCCGACATCCTCTACTAATATTTATTATGTTGTTACAAGTAATGAATTATATGACATTTATAACAATAAAGCAGATATTCCTTTAAATACACCAAGGTATGTATCTGTACAATAAAAACATTTCTTTTTAAGTAGTATAGGAGCTGTTACAAAATAGAAAAACAATATTTTGTAACAGCTCCTTTGAATAGATGAAAAGAACCCTTGCAACTCTTTTTAGGCTAGTGTATAATAAAAAAAGCTATAAATTAGATTGGAGATTTTTAGTGAAAACACAAACTCGCACTCTCATAAGGGCAGTTTGCTGGCTGCTTTTTATTTTATATTTAATTGGGATATCCTATTTTATGTTCTTTAGTGAACGGTTTGGAAGATCAGGAAATACAGAAGAGTATCGTTATAATCTAGTATTATTCCGAGAAATTCGCCGATTTATTACTTATCGAAAAGAAATTGGATTGGAAGGTTTTTTAGTAAATATTTTTGGAAATGTTTTGGCTTTTGCACCCTATGGTTTTTGTCTTCCAATGTTAAGTAGTAAGGACAATCGATTATTTCGGGTTTTAATAGCAACATTTTGTTTTAGTTTATTAATCGAATGTATTCAGTTATTTTATAAAATTGGCTGTTTTGATGTAGACGATCTTTTCTTAAATACAATAGGTGGAGTCATCGGTTTTCTTACTTATCGATTTTGTAGATGGATATTAAGGCGTCATACTAACCTAAAACCAAAAGAAAGAAAACAGGGGGAGAATAGTGTTTAGAAAAAGAGAAAGCTTTAAGTTCAAAGGACGGAAACATTCCGTACGGGGAAATTTTTCTGTAATAATTGGTTGTTTTGTTCTGATCTTATTTTTTATTACAGTAGGAATCTCTGGTAGTCAGGGAGGAAACAGTGGTTCTTGGATTGGATTGACAGGATTTTCGTGCTTTTTTCTTTCTATTATTGGATTTATTTTGGGATATATCGGATTTAAAGAACAAGATATTTACTATATTGCGCCTCTAACTGGTGTCATTATAAATGGGTTGTTGATGATTTTATATTTGAGCTTATATTTTATTGGCTTTATGTCATAAGAAATGATACACAAAAAGCTGTACGGAAATGAGGAGAAAAAATGGAACGGTTAAAACAGCAGATGAATTTTTTAATGGAAGTAGATAAGGTAAAGAAGATAATTAGACAGACTTATCTTGCAGATGGAAGCAGAAAAGAAAATGATGCAGAACATTCTTGGCATTTAGCATTGATGTGCATATTGTTAAGTGAATATTCCAATGAACCAATTGATGTTTTAAAAACCATGACAATGGTTTTAATTCATGATATTATTGAGATTGACGCAGGAGATACCTATGCTTATGATACTACTGCAAATAAAACAAAAAAGGTACGTGAGATAGCGGCGGCAGAAAGAATCTATCACTTGCTTCCAAAGGATCAAGCAGAGTATCTTAGAAGTTTATGGGATGAATTTGAAGAAGGAATCACAAAAGAGGCTAGATTTGCGATTACTTTAGATAAACTGCAACCTCTTTTATTAAATGATCAAACAGAAGGAAGATCGTGGAGAGAACATGAGGTAGTGCTAGAACAAGTATTACAGAGAAATCAAAATACCCATTTGGGTTCAGAAATACTTTGGAATTATGCAAAGGACATAATTGATAAAAATGTAGAACAAAAAAGACTTCCTATTGGAAAAAAAGAGAATGAGGAATAGTATGGAGATATTAAAGGAACGCTTTGAACTTAGCCTTGAGAGAATTTGTCAGATTCCAAATGAGCAGACAGTTCCAGAACAGTACTTAGATTATTTTAAAAAAGGAGCAAATTTTTTGCTTTTATTAGCAGAGATCTCAAAACAGGTAAGAGATGGTTCTCTGTATAAAAAAACAGAAAAAGAGTTATCAGAGTATAATCATAAATTATATGAAGATATTCTTGTAGAAGCATATCAGACAAGCTATACAAATCCAGAATATACAGTTTTACTATTTGGAGGACGGATTGGAAAAGCGATGTCTTGTCTTATGACAGAGCTAAGAAGTTTAATTACCCCGGCATTTAAAGGACAACTGTTTGAATTAACGGTTGGATTTGAATTATTTTTAGAAATATATCAATATTTTCAAACAATAGAGGATACAGAAGAATTATATCAGGAATTTCACAATGCTTTATATTATTATGTTCATGACTATATGGAAGAGTTTACAATTCAGTTCTTAAAAGAAGATTTTGATCCAAAGGATTGTTTTATTCGAGATCTTTTAATCAAGGAAGATGTTACAGATAGTAAAATTCTATATTTTTATGGAGAATATATTTCAGAAAATGAAAAAAGAATGGCTGCCTTTTTAAATTCCTTACCAGAAAAACAGCTCTCTGCTATGGCAGATACCTATGTTGAAGGATATATTCGTGGATTTTCAGTAATGGGATTAAGTTTTGAAAAGAAAAATATTGTATCCATTCGCTATCCGATTGGATTTGAACGTATGATACAGATTGCTATAAAACGCTTAGAACAAATCGGAAAAGAAGTGACAATCCATATTCGCGCTATATCACTTGCTGGACGTATTCAGGGAAGAAGAGGTGGACATAGTTCAACCACTCCAAATCCACAATATGATTATGATCACCGTTTTGACGATGGTTTGCTATATGATAAAAAATTAAAAGAAACTGCATGGAATGCAAGAAAAACAGCATTAGAACAGTTTAAGGAAAAAGCCACCCTTTTTGCAGGACCTGCAGTAGTACAATCTTTTGGAGAACCAGAATACACTCCATATTTAAAAGCACAGGCAATTCAAAGAAATGTAAAACAACAAGAATTGATAACAAAACAACAAAGAGATATCAATATTTTACAAAGAGAATATATTAATTCAGAAGAAACTTCCTATACAATAATTGCTTATCCCATTCCTAGTATTGGAAAGGATTTTGAAGAGATTTTTAAAGAAACCGTTAAAATTAATACATTAGATAATACACTTTATCAAAAGATTGGACAATGTCTTATTGATGTTCTCGACTGTGGAGAATGGGTGACAATAAAAGGACAAAATGGAAACAAAACTGATTTGACAATTCATTTACAATCTATTTCTGATCCAGAAAGAGAAACAAAATTTGAAAATTGTACAGCAGATGTGAATATTCCAGTTGGGGAAGTATTTACTTCTCCCGTTTTGAAAGGAACAAATGGACTACTCCATGTTAAAAAAGTATATTTAATGGGGCTGTATTATAGAGATTTATCTTTAGTATTTAAAGATGGAATGATCGTTTCTTATGATTGCAAAAATTTTAAATCAAAAGAAGAAAATAAGACATTTCTAAAAGAAAATCTGATGTTTGGACATATTACTCTGCCAATGGGAGAATTTGCGATTGGAACAAATACAACTGCTTATGCTATGGCACAAAAATATCAAATTCAGGACAAGCTTCCGATTTTAATTGCAGAGAAAACAGGTCCTCATTTTGCAATAGGTGATACTTGTTATAAGATGAGTGAAGATCATAAAATGTATAATCCAAACGGCAAAGAGATGATAGCAAGAGAAAATGAATGTTCTGCTCTTCGTAAGACAGAGATAGAAAAAGCTTACTTTAACTGTCATACAGATATTACAATTCCATACGATGAAATTGGAGAAATTGCTTCGGTGCAAAAGGATAATACAAAAATTCTTATCATTCAAAATGGTCGGTTTGTACTTCCTGAAGTAGAAGTGCTGAATGAACCATTATAAAAAAATAAAAAAGGGAAAGGAAGGAATAGTTATGGCTAAAGTTGGTATTGTTATGGGGAGTGATTCGGATCTTCCTGTTATGAGTAAAGCAGCACAGATGTTAGAAAAATTTGGAATAGAATATGAGATGACTGTAATCTCTGCACATCGGATGCCAGATATTTTCTTTGAATATGCAAACAATGCAGAAAAAAAAGGCTGGAAGGTAATTATTGCAGGGGCAGGTGGAGCTGCTCATCTTCCGGGAATGGCAGCAGCAATTTTTCCACTTCCTGTTATCGGTGTACCAATTCATACAAAGACATTAAATGGTGTAGATTCTTTATATTCTATTGTTCAAATGCCTTCTGGAATTCCAGTTGCAACTGTTGCAATCGATGGAGGTGCAAATGCAGGAATTCTAGCAGCAAAAATTTTAGCTGCTTCTGATCCAGAACTTTTGGAAAAGATAAAGGCATATAAAGAAGAGTTAAAGAAAGGTGTAGTAGCAAAGAAAGAAAAATTAGAAAAGGTAGGATATCAGGAATATTTAAAGGCATAAATTCCATTTTATAAAATGAAAATCTAAAAAGCAGAAGAACCAAAAATCTTTCTATCATTTTTGGTTCTTCTACTCTAAGATTTATAATTATTTTCCTAACCGAATCATATGAAAACTCTTATCACATAAAAGGGCATGGAGAACTCCATTTTCTATTTTTGCACCAGTGCCAGTAGATAATGATACAGTATCTGGATTTTCTTGTGTATTTACTGCTTTAAGATCTGGATTGGTAAGAGTGAGATGTTCTTTTATCTGATATCCTTCAAATTGACGCAGATCACAAGTCAATTCCATAGAATCTTCTAAGTCTTTATTGACAGCAAAAATCACCAGTTCTTCTTTTTCTTTATTTCTAATACAGACAGCATCTAAATAAGGAGCATCTCCTTGTTTACTTTCGTAGACTGGAGATTGTACAACTGTTTGAAGTACAGTACCTCTTCCATAATTGCTGATTAGTTCAAATGGATAGTAGATAGTCTGTTTCCATGCTCCAGTATCAGAAGTCATAATTGGGGCGATTACATTGACAAGTTGTGCTAAACAGGCAACTTTTACACGATCTGCATGACGTAGTAATGTAATCATCATACCTGCGACTAATAGAGCATCTTCAAAATTATAAATATCTTCTAATTGATGAGGAGCTTTACACCAACGTTCAATTTTCTGATCATTGGAGTGATACCATACATTCCATTCATCAAAAGATAAATGGATCGATTTTTTCTTTCTCTGTTTTGCTTTTACCGCATCACAAATAGAAATGACAGAAGTGATAAATTTATCCATTGCAACTGTATTTGCAAGAAATTCAGGTGTATTATTTTCCTGATTTCCATAATACTGATGTAGAGACAAATAATCTACTTGATCATAACACTCTGAAAGAACTGTATCCTCCCAAGTTCCAAAGGTATCCATCATCAGAGAAGAACTGCCACAGGCAACCAATTCAATCGTAGGATCCACCATTTTCATAAGTCGTCCAGCTTCCGCAGCAGTCCGTCCATATTCTGCAGCAGTTTTATGTCCCATTTGCCAAGGCCCATCCATTTCATTACCAAGACACCAAAGCTTAATGTTATGAGGATCTTGATAACCGTGAGATTTACGAAGATCACTATAATAGCTTCCGCCTTTGATATTACAATACTCTATGATATTCTTG
Source organism: uncultured Lachnospiraceae bacterium (assembly GCA_910586015.1). Taxonomy (GTDB): domain Bacteria; phylum Bacillota; class Clostridia; order Lachnospirales; family Lachnospiraceae; genus MGBC140009. The sequence goes on along the minus strand of CAJUGJ010000002.1, from coordinate 176,774 downwards.
GCATCTTCGATTCCTCTAGTTCCTAAATTAACAGCCATCATAGCACTGGTATTCGCTTTCTTTGCCCAATCCATAAATTCATTTAAGCCAAATTGGTTTGTCTCAATAACTTCCCAAGCTAAATCTAACTTTTCAGGACGTTTTTGTTTTTCACCAACCCCATCTTCCCAATGGTATCCTGATACAAAATTTCCACCCGGATATCGAACAATAGGAACATTTAATTGTTGAATCAATTTTAAAACATCCTTACGAAATCCTGATTCATCTGCTAATGGACTGTCTGGCTGATAAATTCCTTCATAAACAGCTCGTCCTAAATGCTCAATAAAAGAACCATAAATTCGTTTATCAATATCGGATACCTCAAAATTTTTGTCAATACAAATCGTCGCTTTTTTCATAATATAAGCCTCATTTCTACGTATTTTTACGCTTACAATCCTTTTTTGAATACTCTTATTATAACAGAGAGAAGTTAAGAAACAACTACAAATATTCTTCGAACCTTGCTGTTTTTTCCGATTCTATATTTTTAAAACACACTTTTTAATATGAACCATAAAATAGTCAAGACATACTTTAAAAGAATTGTTATACTAAGATTACAAGAAATTGTGCGAAAAGCCCACTCCTTTAGGTGTGGAATGGATAGCACAAAAAATATGAAATAGTGTATATGTATATTTAGAAAGTGAGGTGAATATTATGGAAAACTTTATTGTCGAATTTCTGTTAAAGACAGAAAAGTATCAAGAAGAGAAAGTCTTATAGAAATTCATTAGTCTTATATGCTTTCGAGTATATTGGGAAGTGAATGTATATAAGAACCCAACGTGCTTTAGCCGTTGGAGTGTCAGATCATGATGAAAAGAAGGAAATAAAATGAGTTATTCAACTATAGCACATGCCTTGATTAGCTATATAGAAAGTTATATAGAAGACTTTGATATTAAAAAGATGTCAAAGAGTTTTGGCTTTTCGGAGATCTATATTCGAGAACTGTTTTTAAAGAATATAGATATGCCTATTATGCAGTATTATAAAAGAAGGCGTCTTCTTATTTCTGCTTTTGATGTATTATACTCCAATAAGAAAATAGTTGATATTGCATTGGAAAGTGGATTTTCTAACCATGAATCATATACTAGAGCTTTCCGAAAAATTTTTGGTATGTCGCCAAGTGAGTTTCGCCTGAATCGATCCTTAATTGAAAAAAGGCAACTTATTAGTAAAGAGAAAAGGAGCGATAAGTCAATTATGAAACAAGATCATGAAAATACAATATTATATGGAGTTCGAAAAATTGAACAAGGTACATATGAAAGTAACACAATGTTTCCGATTTGCATTAAAGCAATATCAGAATATTTTGGGGATAATATTCCATATGCCTTTATTATGGCAGCAACTGGAGCAGCTTTTCGTTTAGTATGGAATCGGGAAATATGGGAGTTGAGTAATATTGATATATACCATACTTTAAATGAATCGAATGATATTTATCAGTATGGAGCAAAGGCATTAAAAAGAGAATTTTCTTTCTTGGGAAGAGATAAGGATACAACGAAAGAAGATTTTAAAAATTATATAAAATCAAATATTAAAAAAGGCTATCCAGTGATTGCATTAGGAATTATTGGGCCACCAGAACCATGTATTATTACAGGATATGATTGTGATGGAGATGTTATGATAGGATGGAACTTTTTTCAAAATGATCCTGAGTTTTCTTCTTCTGTTAGTTCAATGGATAATGGTTATTTTCGATGTGATAGTTGGTGGGAAAATACAGATACACAAGCAGTTATGTGTATTGGTGCTCTGACAGATACATGTTATAGTGATAAAGAAGTTATAAAAATGGCAACTGATGTTATGAGAGAAAGAGAAGAAGATACCTATACAAAAGGAATCAAAGCCTATGAGGCATGGAAAGATATGCTATTGGATGAAAAATGGTTTAAAAGTATTAATTTTGATAATCTGTTTTCAAAACTAATCGTTCAAAATGATGCAATGGTATGTATTTGCGACGGAAGAAGATGGGCGGCAAAATATTTTGATGAATTATCTGAAAAGTATGAAAAAACAAAGAGAAATTTATGTCAAGATATCAAAAATCATTTTAATAAAACAAGTAGTATTGCAGAAAAAATGATGTCATTAATCGGTAATTGGAATAATACAGAAAAGATGCTACAAAATTTCGCAAGTCGTTCAGTCAGAGAACAGCTTAGTAAGTTGATTGATTCTGCTAAATTGGAAGATACAAAAGCATATGAACAAATAAAACAACTTTATAATATGTTATAATGTTGAAACAGAGAAACATTGTTTCAACTTCTGATTTTATGTGCACAAAATTATGGTATAATAAACGAAAATAAAAAAAGGGCTGAATAGATTGTATCTATTTGGCTCTTTTTTATATAGCAAAGTATGTTGTTGATAAAAAGAAATACCAAAATTATTAGAAATTTTGTAGGAAAAAGAGAGGACAAATAATAAGAGAGATGATATAATAAAAATGAAATTGTAATTAAAGGAGGAAGATTATGGACTATAAAAAAGCAGGAGTTGACATTGAAGCCGGATATAAGGCAGTAGAATTAATGAAAAAGCATGTACAGAGTACGACAAGAAGTGAGGTATTAGGAGGACTAGGCGGTTTTTCGGGTGCATTTTCCTTAGAAAAATTTATGACAATGGAAAAACCAACACTGGTATCTGGAACAGATGGTGTTGGAACAAAGTTAAAACTTGCCTTTCTTTTAGATAAGCATGATACAATTGGAATTGACTGTGTTGCTATGTGTGTCAATGATATTGCCTGTGCAGGTGGCGAACCGCTCTTTTTCCTCGATTATATTGCCTGTGGAAAAAACGATCCGGAAAAAATTGCCACGATTGTCTCTGGAGTAGCAAATGGCTGTAAACAGGCAGGTGCTGCCCTAATTGGTGGAGAGACAGCAGAAATGCCAGGATTTTATCCAGTAGATGAATATGATTTAGCTGGTTTTGCTGTTGGAATTGTCGATGCACCAAAGATGATTACAGGACAGAATTTAACAGCAGGAGATGTTATTTTAGGAATTGCTTCTTCTGGAATTCACAGCAATGGATATTCTTTAGTACGTAAAGTATTTCGTATGAAAAAAGAGGCTCTTGAAATGTACTATGAAAGTTTAGGCTCAACTTTAGGAGAGACTTTACTTACTCCAACAAAAATCTATGTAAAAGCTCTTCGGACACTAAAGGAAAATAATTTAGAAGTAAAAGCATGTTGTCATATTACTGGCGGTGGCTTTTATGAAAACGTACCAAGAATGTTAAAAGAGGGTGTAGCTGCATTAATTCATAAAGGAAGTTATCCAATACCGCCAATTTTTGATATGCTTTCAAAAGACGGAGATATTCCAGAACATGTCATGTATAATACATTTAATATGGGAATTGGTATGATGGTTGTAGTAGATAAAAATGATGCTAATGATGCCATGAAACAATTAGAAGCAGCAGGAGAGGCAGCTTATATTATTGGAGAGATTAAAGAAGGAGAAAGAGGAATCTTATTATGCTAAAAATTTTAGTCATGGTTTCAGGAGGGGGAACAAATCTACAGGCAATTTTAGATCGGATTACAGATGGTTCACTAAATGATGTACAGATAGTTGGGGTGATTAGTAACAAAAAAGATGCTTACGCATTAGAAAGAGCTAAAAAATATGGAATTTCAGCTATCTGTGTATCTAAAAAGGACTTTCCTGTTAAAGAGGAATTTAATCAAGAACTTATAAAACAGGTTGATGCCTTTTCTCCAGATCTGATTGTACTTGCAGGTTTTCTTGTTATTCTGCCAAAAGAGCTAATTACAAAATATGAAAATAAGATTATAAATATTCATCCTTCTTTAATTCCTTCCTTTTGTGGAGCAGGGTGTTACGGATTAAAAGTACATGAAATGGTATTAGAACGTGGCTGTAAAGTGACAGGTGCAACAGTGCATTTTGTAGATGATGGTACAGATACAGGTCCAATCTTATTACAAAAGGCGGTACAGGTACACCAGATGGATACACCAGAAACACTTCAAAAGAGAGTAATGGAAGAAGCAGAATGGATTTTACTTCCAGAGACAATTCGTCTAATTGCAGCAGGAAAAGTAAAAGTAAATGGAAAACAGACAGAAATTATGGAATAGAGAAATGGAGAAAAGTATGAAGGTATTAGTCATTGGCGGAGGCGGTAGAGAACATGCTATCTGTTTTAAGATTGCAAAAAGCAGTCGGGTAGAAAAAATTTACTGTGCTCCCGGAAATGCAGGAATTGCAGAGATTGCAGAATGTGTTCCAATCAGTACAATGGAATTTGAGCAGTTAGCAGAGTTTGCAAAAGAAAAGAAGATCGATCTAACAATAGTTGGAATGGATGAACCATTAGCGGCTGGAATTGTAGATGTTTTTGAACAAAACGGACTTCGAATTTTTGGTCCTCGTAAAAATGCAGCCGTGATTGAAAGTTCAAAGGCATTTTCCAAAGATTTGATGAAAAAATATAATATTCCAACTGCAGCATATGAAATATTTCATAAAGCAGACGAGGCACTTTCTTATTTACATACCATAAACTATCCAGTTGTACTAAAAGCAGATGGTCTTGCTCTTGGAAAAGGAGTTCTAATCTGTAATACATTAGAAGAGGCAATAGATGGAGTCAATACTTTAATGCTAAAAAAACAGTTTGGAACAGCAGGTAATACGATTGTAATTGAAGAATTTATAACAGGACCAGAAGTTTCTGCTCTTTGTTTTTGTGATGGTACTACAATTAAACTTATGACAAGTGCCCAAGATCATAAACGTGCAAAAGATAATGACGAAGGCTTAAATACTGGAGGCATGGGAACATTTTCTCCTAGCCCATTTTATACGAAAGAAATTGATGAATATTGTCATACCCATATTTATCAGCCAACTATCGACGCAATGAAAAAGGAAGGACGTAGTTTTATTGGAGTTTTGTTTGTTGGGCTGATGTTGACGAAAGATGGTCCAAAAGTATTAGAGTATAATGCAAGATTTGGAGATCCAGAAACACAAGTAGTCCTTCCTCGAATGAAAAATGATATTGTTGATGTATTTGAAGCCTGCATTGACGGGCGTTTATCAGATATTACATTAGAATTTGAGGAAAATGCAGCAGTTTGTGTAGTTCTTGCATCAGGAGGATATCCAGAACATTATGAAAAGGGATTCCCAATTCATGGTTTAAAGCATTTCAAAAATAAAGAAGGATATTATCTGTTTCATGCTGGAACAAAAGAGGAAAATGGAGAGGTAGTAACAAGCGGAGGAAGAGTGCTTGGAGTTACCGCCTTGGGTAAAACTCTAAAACAAGCAAGAGCAAATGCCTATGAAGCGACTGATTGGATTCACTTTGAAAAACAATATATGCGTCATGACATTGGAAAGGCTATTGATGAGATCTAATCAGTTTTTCTCGTTTCTTGATGATTACACACGGAATGACCACAGTTTTGCCACATAACTGCCATATGTGTCTTCTAAGATGATTTGCAAAAATGATCAGGAAATGAGGAATTTAAAATGAATATACAAAAGTGGAAAAAAAGCCGCAGATTGTCCATTTTACTGTGTCTTTGTATCCTGCTTGAAGTCATTGGTATGCCAAAGATTTTGGTATTGGCAGCAGGAAAGGGCGTATGTACTGCAAATATGTTAATGATTCGAACTGGACCAGGAACAGAATATGACAGTGTTATAGTAAATAAAGAAGAGGCATATTTAACGAAAAACCAAATAGTAGAAATTTTAGATTCAAAAAATGGTTGGTATTATTTAAAGACTGAGTTTCGAGGAAAGCAGGTGACAGGTTATTCCTTGGCAAAATATATTCAAACTGTTTCTGATACAACAAATAACAATGAAAATGGAATCTGTACAGCAAATACACTTATGGTTCGAAAAGGTCCGGGATTAAACTATGATAAAATCAAAGTAAATAATACAGAAGTTTATCTTACAAAGGGACAAAGTATCACTATTTTAGGAGAGGAAAATGGTTGGTATCATTTACGTGCAGTATTCTTAGGAACACAGATTGAAGGATATTCCAGTGTTCAATATATAAAAAAGACACAAAACACAACATCGACAGTGACACCAACTTTAGCTCCTACAAAAACACCAACACCAACGCCTAGTGTTTTACCTGCACCAACGAATGCACCAGGATTTCGGATGAATGTTACTGGAACTGTAACAGCTAGTGAACTCGACATCTGGCAAGACGCAGATGAGGATTCCGAAAGCCTTGCACTACTCTTAAATAAAGCAGAGGTTACAGTAACAGGAATAAAAGAAACACAAGAAGAAAGATTTTATTATATTACAGCACAAGTTGATAAAAAAAATTATACTGGTTATGTAGATAGTACACATATTCAACTACAGTTTGATTCTCAATTTTATGCACAAATAAAACAAGAGGATATTACAGTAGTAACGTATGCAGGAGGAACAACGCCTACATTATTAGATGATGGTTCACAAATGGTTTTAAATGATGAACAGGTACTTTTGTCCGATGAAGAGAATGTAAATGATGGAAAATGGTTTTGTGTTACACTTACAATCTCAGGAAAAGAGTATAGTGGCTATGTTCCAGCACAATCATTAAAATTATTAGGAAGCAAGACATCACAAACAGAGCCTACTCCAAAGCCAACTACTACGCCAGAGCAGCCGGAAACATATGAAATGGAGTTAAAATTATCTGCAAAGGTAACAGGTTCTACATTAAATGTTCGTAAAGGTGCAGGAACTTCTTATGAAAAGTTAGCAGAACTACATCGTGATGATACAGTTACCATTATCGGAAGAAAGAAAAATGGCTCAGAATTTTGGTATCAGATCAATGCAAAATCTGATGGTAAAACCATTTCAGGATATGTATTAAGTGATTATATTGCCATTACATTTGGAAGTGGTTTTTATGGTAAATTACTAAATGATAATACCATTCCTTTGGAAACAGCAGGAGGAAATAAAGCAGTCACTATGTCAGATGGTTCTAAGTTAAGCTTAGGGCCAAGACAGGTTTGGATTTCTGATGAGAAAACTGTAGGTGGAAAAAAGTGGTTCCGTGTAGGAGTTACCATATCAGGAACAAGTTATAGAGGATATGTTACAGCAGATCAAGTAGAGTTACTGGGAAAAAAAACAGCAGTGACAACACCAAGTCCAACACCAACGACGCCACCGTCACAAGAACAAAAACTCTCACTTTCTGCAACAGTGAATGCAGGAACACTTAATTTAAGAAGCAAGGCAACAACAGATAGTGAAAAATTAGCCTCTTTAACAAATAAGACAAAAGTTACAGTGATAGGAGAAGAAGATACTTCCAATGGGACTTGGTATCAGATAGAGACGGTAGTAAATAAAAAGAAAATAACAGGATACGCATTAAGTCTTTATATTGCACTAGATTATAATTCTCCCGTTTATGGCATCTTAACTGGAAATAATATTCGCCCAAAAGTTTCTATTGAAAAGGATGCCGCTTATGTCAAAAATAAAGATAAAAATATTCTTTCTTTAAAAAAAGGAACATTTTTGACACTATTAGGAGAAAAAACAGACGGACAGCAAAAATGGTTTTTAGCAAAATTTGAAAGTGAAAATACTTCTTATCAAGGATATATTCCAGCGAGTGAAGTGGATTTAACATGGGAGAAGGAAACACCAACTCCCACGTTAAGTCCAACGCCTACGCCAAGTCCAACGCCAACCCCAAGTCCAACTCCTACGCCAACCCCAAGTCCAACTCCTACACCTATGCCAAGTCCAACTCCAGTCTTACCAACGACAAAAGCTATTATTAAGAATGCACAAGCTTTAATTATTCGTTCAGAGCCGGGATATTTTGGTGGTGTAGTCTGTGACAATCATGGTTCACCAATTTTATTGAGCAGTGGATTTGCAGTAACACTTCTAAAAGTAGTAAATGGAGAGGAAATGCTTTGGTATCAAGTACAATTTCAATGGCAAAGCGGAATATATACTGGATATATAGCAGAAGAATTTTTAGAGCTTCAAGATGATGGTCAGGGCAATGCTAAACCAAGTATTATATTGACACCAACTCCCATGTTAAGTCCAACCCCAACACCAGTTTCCGATTATAGTGATTTTGAGGCTAAATTAGCAGCTCAAGGCTTTCCAGAAGACTATAAAAAATTACTTCGACAATTACACAAAAAATATCCTAAATGGGAATTTCACGCATATCATACTGGTTTGGATTGGAATACAGTAATAGAAAATGAAAGTGTTGCAGGAAAAAATTTAATTCCAAATAGTAAAGGCATTGAATGGAAATCACTTGAAAACGGAGCATATAATTGGAAAACAGATAGTTTTATTGTATTTGATGGCTCTACTTGGGTAACTGCTTCCAAAGAAGCAACCGCTTACTATATGGATCCTAGAAATTTTTTGGATGAAAAAAGTATTTTTCAGTTTGAACTATTAACTTATGAACCATCCTACCAAAATTTATCCGGTGTAGAAGATATTTTACAGTATACACCAATGTATCAGACATCTTATACTTACAAAGATGAACAGGGAATATCACGAAATATTACTTATGGAGAAACATTTATTCAAGCTGCTCAATATTCAAATGTCAGTCCATATCATCTAGCAAGTCGAGTAAAGCAAGAAGTAGTAACTGGAGCAACGACAATGAGCAGTAGTGTTTCAGGAACATTTAAAGGATGGGAAGGATATTATAATTTTTATAATATCGGAGCATATAACAGTACAGCAGCAGGTGGAGCAATTGCAAATGGTTTAAAATATGCAAAAAATGGAAGTACCAATGCGACATTAAATTCTAATTCATTGATTCCATGGACAAATCGATATCGTGCTATTGTAGGTGGAGCATATATTATTGGAAATTCCTATATCAGTAAAGGACAAAATACGATATATTTACAGAAATTTAATGTAACACCTTCTTCTACCTATTCCCATCAATATATGGCAAATGTGGAAGCACCTTATTCAGAAGGAAGAAAGGTCTATGCTGGATATACAAATGTTGAAAATTTACCAATTGTTTTTTCTATTCCAGTTTATTTAAATATGCCAGAAATAGCATCTCCTATACCACAGACAAAACTCAATCCAAATAATTGGCTAAAAACACTAAAGATTTTTGATCTATCTGGAGCACAGTTAAATATGACACCAGAGTTCGATATGACATTAGATCAGGAATATTATTTAGTTGTAGATAATTCTTGTGATGTTATCCAGATTGCAGCAGAAACAGTAAACAAAAAAGCAGTAGTAAGTGGAACATCATACTATGATTTAAATGTTGGAACAAATCAGATCAGTCTTTTTGTTGTAGCAGAAAATGGAGATACCAGAAAGTATCAATTCAACATTATTAGAAAGGATGCGGGACAATAAGGAGGAAGCTGATGGGAAACAAGTACAAAAAATGGTGTATTTGTCTGGGACTTGTTATATTAGGAATTTGGTTTTCAAAAGATAAAAATTTATATGCTGCAAGTGCTACCATTTGGTTTGAAGCACCAGAAAAAGAGGTTTATGTTGGAGAAGAAATTTCAGTTCAAATGATGGTAGGTTCCGATACGACACTTGGAGATTTTGAAGGTTCACTTATTTATAGTTCTAGTTTATTAGAATATGTATCTGGTCCTTCCTGTATTACAGGAGAGAATGGATTATTAACCATTTCTGATATAGGGGCTTCACCAAGTTGGGATGCAAGAAATTATCGAATGACATTTCGCGTACTACAAGAAGGTACCTGTCAATTTGAAATGACAAATAATCCAGTTGCCTATGAATATGACACAGGAAATACAATGTCTGTTTCTAGTGGAGTTTTAGGGTTTACTATTTTACCTGCTCCACAAGAATCTGATAACGCAAGACTTGCAGCGATGAAAATTAGTCCGGGCAATTTAACACCAACTTTTGAAAGTGGAATTTTTGAATATAGCACAGTTGTAGATAATGATACAATCAAATTGACAGTCAGTGCAGTTCCAGAAGATCTGGAATGTAAAGTGTCGGTTACGGGAAATAGTGAATTAAAAGAAGGAAATAATATAGTTGAAATTCATGTAAAGGCTCCAGCGGGCAATGAGTTAATCTATACAATTCATGTTGCAAAAGAGGCACTAATTACGCCAAGTGCAACACCTATACCAGAAACAGAGGCACCAGAATGGCGATTTGAAGTTTATGAAGAGAGTGGAGTTTTTAAACTAACTGGACAATACTTTTATACTATAAAAGAAAAGGATGCTAGTGTTACAATTCCAGCAGGTTATACAAAAACCTCTTTTATTATGAATGGAGTTACTATTTGGGCATATACAAAAACAGAAGATTCAGATTCCGATTTTTTGCTGTTAATTTTAGAAAATGAAGCAGGAGAAACAGGATTATATCGCTATGATCGTGTAGAAAAAACAATTCAGAGATATCTACAAGAAAAGAATGTTATTTCAAATACAAGTAAAAGTTTAGAGGAACAAGAGTTTTTACAGGATGCTTCAGACTTAATGAGATATGAACAAACTATTAGTAAATTAAGTCTTGCACTTGCAGTAGCAGCGGGTATTTGTCTTATTTTATTGATCAGTGTTATAGCACTTCTTATTCGTCGGAAAAATTTAGACGATTGAGTGATACAAGGAGTTGTTGCACTAAGAAAATTAGATACAAGATATTGTAGAATTTAATGGGATATCAATACTATATCTTGTATATTTAGTTCTTAGTACAACAACTCCTTTATCTGTATTTAGTATTTAAAATAAAAATAAGGTATTGAAAATATAACAATCTGTGCTATAATATGTATAACAGAAGGCAATCGATTTTTCTATAGAATATAATTTGAGATGAACTGAAAAGTTACCTATGTGCAAAAAGACAGGATAGGCGCAGAAATGAGGATAAGATGATAGTGACCATTGATTTTAATAGTGATGAGGCTTTGTATATTCAACTGCGTAATCAGATCATACTAAGTATAGCAATGTCAGAAATTCAGGAAGGAGATAATCTTCCTTCTGTTCGTGAATTAGCGGAAAATATTGGGATTAATATGCATACAGTAAATAAAGCATATACTATATTAAAACAGGAAGGCTATGTAAAACTGGATCGGCGTAAAGGTGCTGTTATTGCGGTAGATTGTAATAAAGAACATACTCTGATACAGTTAAGAGAACGATTACGTGTGATTTTAGCACAGGCGATTTGCAAAAATGTAACAGTAGACGAAATACATCAAATCGTAGATACGATCTGTCAGGAATTTTGCGAAGATGGAAAATGATTTGGAATACCGGATAGAGGGAGGAATTTCCATGTTATGTGATATCTGTAAAAAAAGAGAAGCAAAAATTTTTTATACAGAAATAAAAAATGGAGAAAAACAAGAACAGCATTTATGTGAAGAGTGTGCAACAGAGTATACACCTTCTTTAATCATAAAAAATGTTTCTGGGTTAGGGGGAATTTTGTCAGGTTTACTTCTTGGTGCAGCGGGAACACAACAAGAAAAACAAAAAGAAACAATCTGTCCAGTCTGTGGATTAGGATATGAAGAATTTTTAAAACAGGGGAGATTTGGATGTGCCCAATGTTATCATACATTTGCTCCTTTTTTAGAAAAACTTCTTAAAAATCTTCATGGAGCTGATTGTCACTGTGGAAAACATCTAAAGAAAAATGATTTAAGTATAGAATCTACGCAAAAAGAAAATTACAGTCAAGAATCGAATCTTTCAGAAATAGAACGACTAACACTACAATTACAACAGGCAGTTGAAGCAGAGGAATTTGAAGAAGCCGCAAGACTTCGAGATATCATTCGTGATTTAAAACAGAAACAAAAAGTAAAGCGAAATGTATCATCGAAGGAGGGGAAAGAGGATGACAAAATGGTATGAAGAAACAACAGATGTTGACGATGTTGTAATTTCTAGTCGAATCCGATTGGCAAGGAATTTAAAAAATCTAAGGTTTGCGGAACGAATGTCAAAGGAAGAATCAAATGTATTATTTCAAGCGGTCAAAGATTGTACTGCTTTGCTTAGAGAAAAAGAAAATACAAAATATTATTACTGTCAAATTAATAAATTGGCAGAAATTGAGCGAACTGCTTTGGTAGAATGGCATATTATCAGCCCGCAGTTAGCAAAAAAGCAGGAAAAGACAGGACTTTTGCTTTCAGAAGATGAAGATGTTAGTATTATGGTGAATGAAGAAGATCATCTTCGAATTCAAACAGTAACAGGTGGTATGAAGATGAAACAGGCATTGGCAAAGGCAGATAAAATTGACGATTTATTAAGTAGTCAAATGCCATTTGCCTATGATGGAAAATTTGGATATCTAACTACTTGTCCAACCAATACTGGAACAGGACTACGAGCTTCCTATATGGTTTTTCTTCCTGCACTTACTATGACTGGAAAGGTGGAGCGTCTATCAGAGGAAGTTAGAAAATATGGTATTACAATTCGAGGTATTTATGGAGAGGGAACAAAAGCGTTAGGATTTATTTACCAGATCTCGAATCAAAAGACACTTGGAAGTTCTGAGCAAGAAATACTAGAAAACTTAGCTCAAATTTTAGATCAGATTATTAAATTGGAACGAAAATATCGGGAATATATGTTAATGGTAAATAAAGAAGAAATTACAGATAAAGTATACCGTTCTTATGGAATACTAAAGTATGCAAAACTTTTAAATACCATAGATGCAATGACTCTATTATCCCAAGTAAAATTAGGAATGGATACAGGCTTAATCAGCTTAAAAGGTCAGACAAATTTCCATCAAGTAATGATGGAAATTCAGCCTGCTAGTATACAACGTCACTATGGAAAAAGCATTGGAAATGGAGATAGGGATCGAGTTAGAGCAGAGTATCTAAATCAGCGAATACCAGAACTAATATAATCATTCATTACTTTTAAAAAACAGTTGCAGCATGGAGGCTAAAAATGAAAGAACGATTTACAGAGAATGCTAGAATGGCAATTAATCTGGCAGCAGAAGCTGCCAAACAATTAGCACATGGCTATATTGGAACAGAACATCTTTTACTTGGGCTACTTCATACAAATGGAGCAGCAGCAAGTGTTCTAAAGGAGAATAACGTTCAAGAAGAACGAATTTTAGAGTTAGTCAGTCAGCTTATATCAACAAATACTGTTGCAGAATATGAAGGGGAGGGAAAATTAACTCCAAGAGCACAGGGAATTTTGCAGCAAAGTGACAAAGAGGCAAAAAGGGTAGGTTCAGAATTTATTGGTACAGAGCATATTTTATTGGCATTATTAAAAATGCAGGATTGTATTGCAGTCCGTCTTTTAAATACGTTGGGAGTCAATCTTCAAAAGATCTATGTTGATTTGTTAAATGCTATGGGAATTGATTCAGGAACAGCGAAAAATGAATATTCTGCGAGTAAGGGAAAAGGGCGTGGAAAAAGTCAAACTCCAACCTTAGATCAATATAGTAGAGATTTGACTGCCTATGCAAGAGAAGAAAAGTTAGATCCAGTTATTGGAAGAGAAAAAGAAATTCAAAGAGTAATTCAAATTTTAAGTAGACGTACAAAAAATAATCCTTGTTTAGTTGGAGAACCGGGAGTTGGGAAAACAGCAGTAGCAGAAGGTTTAGCTCAAAAAATTGTACAGGGGGATGTTCCTGATACCATTAAGGATAAGAGAGTGCTTACTTTAGATTTATCAGGAATGGTAGCAGGTTCAAAATACCGTGGAGAATTTGAAGAAAGAATTAAAAAGGCAATTTCAGAAGTGATCTATGATGGAAATGTACTTCTCTTTATCGACGAACTGCATACGATTATTGGTGCAGGAGGTGCAGAAGGAGCAATAGACGCATCGAATATTTTAAAACCATCTTTAGCAAGAGGGGAACTTCAGTTGATTGGAGCAACAACTAGAGAGGAATATCGTAAATATATCGAAAAGGATGCCGCATTAGAGCGAAGATTTCAGCCTGTAGTAGTAGAAGAGCCATCGGAAGAGGAAACCATTCAGATTTTACATGGAATTCGCCCACGATACGAAACACATCATCGTGTAACTATCACAGACGAAGCAGTAGAGGCAGCAGTTAAACTTTCCAGTCGTTATATTAATGATCGCTATTTACCAGATAAAGCTATTGATGTGATGGATGAAGCAGCTTCTAAAGTTCGTCTTAGTGTGTATATCGTTTCTCCAAAGGTAAAAGAATTAGAAGAAAAGATTACTGCTTTAGAACAAGAAAAAGAGGAAGCAATAAAAAGCGAATCTTTTGAGAAGGCAGGAGAAATTAAAAAGAAACAACAAAAGTTAAAAGATACATTAAACCGCTTGAAATTAGAACAGGAAAAAGAGCGAGAGGAAGCACAGTTGAGTGTTACAGCTACAGAAATTGCAGATGTTGTTTCGGGTTGGACAAAAATTCCAGTTCAAAAGCTGGAAGAAGGAGAAAGTGAGAGATTATTAAAATTAGAAGATATTTTACATGAGCGAGTGATTGGACAAAAAGAAGCGGTTACAGCAGTGGCAAGAGCAATTCGAAGAGGAAGAGTAGGATTAAAAGATCCAAATCGTCCGATAGGTTCTTTTTTATTTCTTGGACCAACTGGTGTTGGAAAGACAGAACTGTCTAAAGCATTAGCGGAAGCGATGTTTGGAAAAGAGAGTGCAATGATTCGGGTCGATATGTCCGAATATATGGAAAAACATAGCGTATCTAAAATGATCGGTTCTCCGCCAGGATATGTCGGATATGAAGAAGGGGGTCAATTAAGTGAAAAAGTACGTAGAAACCCTTATTCTGTAATTTTATTTGATGAAATTGAAAAGGCACATCCAGATGTTTTTAATATCCTTTTACAGGTATTAGATGATGGTCATATTACAGATGCTCAGGGAAGAAAAGTCAGCTTTAAAAACACTATTATTATTATGACTTCGAATGCTGGTGCTCAAAATATTATTTCTCCCAAAAAACTTGGATTTGTTTCAAGTGAAGATTCTCAAGCGGATTATAAGCGTATGAAAGACAATGTAATGGAAGAGGTAAAACGTATTTTCAAACCGGAATTTTTAAACCGGATTGATGAAATCATTGTTTTCCATGCTCTTGGAAAAGAAGAAGTTCATGAAATTGTCCAAGTTATGTTAAAAGAGATTATAAAACGCTGTAAGTTACAAATGGAATTGAACGTAAAAACAGACGAACTATTTGTTGAATTGATTGTACAAAAGGGTTTTGATGAAAAATATGGTGCAAGACCACTAAGACGTACGATTCAAACCATGGTAGAAGATCGGATGGCAGAAGCGATTTTAGAGGGAAGGATTGCTCCGGGAGATACCATATCTTTGACCGCAAAGGATGAAGAGGTAAAACTTTCGATTCGTAAAAAAAGGACAAAATAATTTATCAACTGTCAATTCTGGAAACAGGATTGGCAGTTTTATTTTTTTATGCTACAATTAAAAAATGAAAGAAAAAGACTTGGAGGGTCGGTTAAAATGAAGCGAAGAAAAATTTTGCTTGGTATGCTTTCTATGTTGCTTGCATTTTCTCTTATAGGCTGTGGAGAAATTGATACAGAAGCAGATAATCATTCTGTACAGACAAAACAGCAAGAGGAAGTATTAGACAATACCTATGACTTAATGGAGGTTCATTTTTTAGATGTAGGTCAGGGAGATTGTACTTTAATTAAATGTGGTGATGCAGCAATGGTGATTGATACCAGTACATCAGATCAAGGAACAGCAATTCAAAATTATTTAAGTAAAAATGGAGTAGATAAGTTAGACTATTTAGTATTAACTCACCCAGATGCCGATCATATTGGAAGTGCAGCAGTTATTATAACAAAGTTTGAAATTGATACCACATTTATTTCCAATTATGAGAAGGATACTAAAACATATCAGAAGTTAATACAGGCATTAGACGATAAAAAGGTAGATTATTTTACTCCTATACCGGGAGAAGTTTATTCTCTGGGAAGTGCAGAATTTACAATTCTTGCACCAATTAATACATATAGCGATCCAAATAATGCTTCCATTGCTCTACTACTAAAAAACGGAGATACCACATTTTTATTTACAGGAGATGCTGAGGAAGAGGCAGAAGAGGATATTGTAGAGTCAGGGCGTTCTATACAAGCAGATGTTTATCATGCTGGACATCATGGAAGTAAAACTGCATCAAGTGAAATTTTATTAGATGCAGTATCTCCAAAATTTTCTGTAATAAGCTGTAAAGAAGGAAACTCATATGGATTTCCACATGCAAAAGTGTTAAATGAATTTCGAGATCGTGGGATAAAAGTATATCGTACAGATGAACAAGGTACGATTTTAGCTGTTTCAGATGGAAAAGAAATTACATGGAATGCCTCTCCTTCTGAAACGTGGCAGACAGGAGAAGCCACAAAGTCCAGTGTCAGTCCTACTCCAAAAGCTGATAAAGTAAAGCCTTCTAAAGAAACAGTATATGTATTAAATACAGATACAAAAAAATTTCATCTTCCAGATTGTAGTTTAGTTCCAGAAGTCAATCGAGAAGATTCACAAAAAAGTAAAGAGGAACTGGAACAAGAAGGCTATAGCCCATGCAAAAAATGTAATCCATAAGGAATATAAAATAATACTTTGTCGTGTTTCATATAAAAAAGAAAAAACATTGAATATTTACTAGAATTTTTGTCTGTGATAGTATATAATAAAGCAGTAAGAATGTTTTATTAGTAAATGTGAAATTAATTAGCCAAGTACAGGAGGATAATAGACATGGCATTATTTGAAGCAATCATCAGAAAAGAAGCAGATGGGACGATTAGCTTTGGGGATTATACACTTGAACAAAAGACGAAAGTATCAGATTTTGAGCATAATGGTGATTTATATAAAGTAAAGACATTTAAAGAGATTACAAAATTAGAAAAGAATGGTATATTTGTCTATGAATCTGTTCCGGGAACTAGTGTTAATGGATTGTTTATTACAGATAAAGAAGTTCGGTTTTCTGTACAAGGAGAGGAAGATGCACAGATTACACTAGAATTGGAACCAGAAAAGGAGTATAAGATTTTTCTTGATGATACAAATGTGGGAAAGATGAAGACTAACTTAGGTGGAAAGCTAGTGTTTTCCGTTGAATTAGAACCTCAGTGTGTTTCAAATGTGCGTGTTGTAAAATGTTAAATTTAAAAATTACTACTATGTACTAAAAGAAGATTTCGTTGGCAGGAGGAAGAATACAGGAAATGGCAAAAAATAAGACCGTGTTTTTTTGTAAATCATGCGGATACGAATCTTCAAAGTGGTTAGGACAATGCCCGGGTTGTAAAGAGTGGAATAGTTTTGTAGAAGAACCCGCAGCAAAAAAGAATACCATCGGTTTGACGATAGGGCAAGATCGTATACAGATGATGAAACCAAAGAAGCTTTCGGAAGTGGAAACAGAAGAAGAGCTTCGTACAAAAACAGAAATTGCGGAGTTTGATAGAGTGTTAGGTGGAGGAATTGTAAAGGGCTCACTTGTTTTAATTGGTGGAGATCCTGGAATTGGGAAGTCGACATTAATGCTTCAGGTAGGCAAAAAACTCTCTGCAATGAAAAAGCAGATTCTTTATGTTTCAGGAGAAGAGTCTTTACGTCAGATTAAAATGCGTGCAGATCGACTTGGAACATTTGAAGGCGATATTATGCTTTTATCAGAAACAAACTTAGATACAATAGAAAGTCAGACAGAACAAATTCATCCAGATGTACTTATGATCGATTCCATTCAAACAATGTATAAAGAAGATGTTGCTGCTTCTCCGGGAAGTGTAAGTCAGGTAAAAGAGTGTACTTCTGGTTTACTGCGAATTGCGAAAGGGCTTGGAGTTACTGTTTTTATTATTGGACATGTTACAAAAGAAGGAATGGTTGCAGGACCACGTCTGTTAGAGCATATGGTGGATACAGTTCTTTATTTTGAGGGTGAAAATTCTGCTTCCTATCGTATTTTACGTGCAGTAAAAAATCGTTTTGGCTCAACAAATGAAATAGGTGTTTTTGAAATGGAATCAGACGGGTTAAAAGAGGTAGTGAATCCATCTGATTATATGTTAAAAGGACGTCCACAAGATGAACCAGGTTCAGTAGTATCTGTTGTTTTAGAAGGAACTAGACCAATGCTTGTAGAAGTACAAGCATTGGTATGTAAAACAAATTTTAATATGCCACGAAGAACAGCAGCAGGAACAGATTTTAACCGAATGAATCTTTTGATGGCAGTTTTAGAAAAACGTCTTGGAATTTCGATGGCATTTTGTGATGCTTATCTTAATGTAGCAGGTGGAATTCGAGTTGGAGAACCTGCTCTTGATTTGGCGATTGTAGCAGCATTATTGTCTAGTTATAAAAACCATGCTCTTAAAGATAAAACACTTGTTTTTGGTGAAGTAGGCTTGACAGGAGAGGTTCGAGGAGTAAGTCAAGCACAACAACGAGTAGCAGAAGCTGAAAAATTGGGATATGAACTTTGTATTTTGCCAAAAGCAAATGTGGAAAAGATAGGAGATAAAAAGATTCGTCTTCTCGGAATCAGCAGTGTTCGGGAATTTGCTAAATTGTTATAGAAAAAAGGATTAGAGAGGTATAACATATGGATAGTAATGCAAAAAAAGAACTGACGGATTTAGCTGGACAGTTAGAAACGATTCAGACAAAAATAGAAGTACTTATATTCGAAGCGTTTAACCAGCAGGATAAGCAGTTGGCAGCAATTACAGATGGTATGCAGCTGTTAATCGAAGTTCTTACCCATATGGATACTATTGGCTTAGAAGTAGATACACAAGATCTACAAAATAGCAATTTAATGACGAAAGCATTGCCACTGTTAGAAGAGTTGGTTAAAGTATTACAACGTTTAAAGCTTGGACAGGAAAATTCCCTGTCCCATGTTCATGAAATAGAAGAAGAAATTGCAATCCAGAGAAGTTTTCTTGAAGGGATGTATGATATTCTTTTATTAGAAAATTAGAATTAAAAAGTTTTTAGCAGAAGGAATATTCAGGGCTTTTGCAAAATACATTCCATTACGTATATTTTGCGAAGCCCTTTTTTAGGAAGGGTGGCGACAGTAGTTGAACAAAAGAGGGATACATTTCATTGCGATCTGCGGGATACTTTGTCTAGCAATCAGTGGATGTTCCAAACCAAAACAGGATAACAAAGATATTACAAAATACGAACATCAAATTTTAGATTCTCCAGCATCACAAGCTCCAAAACCAGAAGATGGAGTGACATCGACACCAATACCGACACCAACTACAGAACCATCTGTTTCAGTGGTAGATGGGCAGACATTCACTCCTGTTGACGATGAGGTTTATATCAGTGCATCCAAACTAAACTTAAGAAAAGGTCCTGCGACAAGTTATGATGTTGTGATTTTAGCTCAGTCTGGAGATAAATTTACAAGAACTGCAACAGGTGACAAAGGATGGGATAGACTTTTATATCAAGGAGAAACAGTATATGCTTCTGCACAGTATTTAAAGCCAGTAAAAAGTAAAGAAGAAGGAAATAAGGGAGGGGGATCTATGAACGGACTTTCCATAGTAGATGTAGAAAAGCAAAAGTATACCTATGAAGAAATGTGCGAAGATCTACAGGCATTAAGTAAAGCCTATCCCGGAAAACTTACTGTTAATAAATTGACAGTAACAAAAGATGGAAGAAATGTATATGATATTGTGCTTGGAAATTCATCTTCTTCAAAAAATATTTTAATTCAAGCTTCCATACACGCCAGAGAATATATGACAGCACAATTAGTTATGAAACAGATTGAATATTATCTGGCGAATGAAAAAACAGAAAGTTATGATGGTGTAACATATTCTGAACTTTTAAATTCAGTAGCATTTCATATTATTCCAATGGTAAATCCTGACGGTGTAACAATCAGCCAATTAGGAAGTACAGGGATCAATAGTACCTTAACACGAAATAAACTAAAAGAGTGGTATGACAGAGATTTTGGAAATGGTATTACAACTGCCGCATTTTCCGATTATCTACTCCGATTTAAAGCAAATGCAAATGGTGTAGATCTAAATCGAAATTTTGATTATGGGTGGAATGAATTTAAAGGAGTGGCTGAGCCAGCGGCAGAAAAGTATAAAGGAATTTCTCCGGGTTCTGAACCAGAAACAGCCGCTTTGATCTCTTTGACAGAACAGTTAAAACCCGTTGTTGCAATTAGCTATCATGCGAGCGGATCGGTTTTATATTGGGACTATGGACAGACAGGAGAGTTAAAACAGTCCTGTGAAACGTTAGTGAATTTACTTCATTCAGTGACAGGATATGAAAAAAAGGATTCACAGACAGATCCTCAAGATGCAGCAGGATATGGAGATTGGGTAGTGATGGTAAAAAAAATTCCCTCTGTGACCATTGAAATTGGTACAAAAACAGCTCCACTTGCATCTAGTGAATTTAAAAGTATTTTTGAAAAAAACTATCAGGTACTTGCAGCACTCGCGAAACAATATCGTTGAAACACAAAGAAATAGTGGAGGAAAAATAATTGATGAAACGACACAGATGGAAGCTAGTGCTTTTGGCACTGGCTTTGGTTTTTCTAATCGGAGCAGCAGCATTATTTAAACTGATGGTTCGAGTGGGAAACATAAAGTATCTGTATAATTATATGCACAATACCGCAGGTGGACTTCCAACAGAGTATTCCTTAGAAAATGCGTTTGGAGCAAATTTAGTCATAGCTCAAGCGGTTTCAGGAACAGAACCATCAGAACTTTCTATTACAGAAAAAATTTCTGTCAATGGGATAGAAAGTACAAAGTATGAACGAAGTGAACCGATTTATTTTGATAATACAATTCTTTCTAATTTTTCAAATCTACCTGGACTACTTACCTTTCGTGGAAATTATATGAGAAGTGCTCCAGTATATGGGACAGTAGAACTGAAAGAAAAAAAATTTAATCGAAATTATTGGTCTTATAAAACAGGAAAAGTATTAAAGAGCAATGGCGTAGATTATTGGTCAGGAAATGGATGGACAGGACAGCCAATTGTTGTTCAGTGGGATGAAGAAACAAAACAGATTATGAACTTATATGAAGAAAGTAAAAAGAAAAGAAATTTAATTGAAGTAATTTATCCGGGAATGGACGGAATGATCCATTTTTTGGACTTTGAAACTGGAAATCCCACAAGAGATGCTATTAATGTCGGAATGACATTTAAAGGTACAGCGTCGCTACATCCAGATGGAATTCCTATGTTAATCTGTGGATCAGGTGATGCTCAAACAGGACCATATGGAGAATGTATAAGTCCAAGAGTCTATATTTATAGTTTAATTGATGGAAGTAAATTATATGAATTCGGAGCAAATGATTCTTTTGCACCAAGAATATGGCATGCTTATGATAGTTCTCCCATTTTTCATACTCCGACAGATACTTTAATCTATCCAGGGGAAAATGGTGTTTTATATACTCTAAAATTAAATACTACTTATAATAAAGCATCAAAAACTCTTACTGTTGCCCCTTCTGAAATTGTAAACTATACTTTTACAGAAAAAAAGTATGATGAAGATAAAAGGTATGGAAGTGAATGTAGTGGTGCAGTTTGGGGGAATTATATTTTTCTTGGAGACAATGGTGGAACAATTTTTTGTATTGATTTGAATACTATGAAAATGATATGGGCACAGGAAGTAAAAGAAGATGTAAATTCCTCTCCCATTTTAGAAATCGATAAGGATGGAAATAAATATCTCTATGTCGCAACAACTTTAAAATTTGAAATTGGAAGTCATTCTATGGGACAAGCAGCAATTTATAAATTAAATGCTATGACAGGAGCAATCATTTGGAAAAAACCATATGAAGTACATACTGTTTCAGGACTTGCAGGTGGAATTTTGTCCACTGGAATATTGGGAAATGGTCCTATTTCTGGAACTATTTTATATTCTGTTTCAAAAACTCCTTCCATTGGGAGCGGATATCTGGTATCATTAGATACTAAAACAGGAGAAGTAATTTGGGAACGAAAACTGGATACGTACTCTTGGAGTTCAGGGGGAGTAATCTATCCAGAAAATGGAGGAGCTTATTTGATTCAAGGTTGTCAAAATGGTGATTTACTATTAATAGATGCACAAACAGGAGAGGTTGTTGATCAGATGAATTTTGGTACTGGAATTGAGGCAACTCCAGCCATTTTTGGGAATCGTTTAGTAGTTGGAACAAGAAATGAACAAATCATCGGTGTGGAAATTAAGTAATTCATAGAGATTTAGCATGGAGGCTAGGATGAAGGGATATATCATTACAACAAAAAAGAAAATGACAGTTATCTTGTTATTTATTCTTTTTGGCTGTCTTACAACAGCGTTTGGATGGTTTGAACCAAAAAAACTGACAGCAGAACAAAAAATTGAAGCAATATCCGAATTATCCAATCGATGGTTAGGAGGATTACAGACAAAAATGCCTGATACCAGTGCAAAAATATTTTTTGAAAGTTTATTGGGAGTTTCTCTATCCGGATATCGTTCTTTTCAAACAATGGACGAGGTATTATATGCGCTGAGATCTGGAACCGTTTCTTCGATCTGGGTTCCAGATCTCACTGCTTATTGGCTACTTCGTAATCAAAAAGATTTAAGGGAATTAAAGACACCTGATCCACAAGAAGAACGATTTTTATTTGCACTGGCATTAAAACCAGAGAAAGAGCAATTAAGAGATGAGTTAAATAAAGCACTGTTAGAATTAAAACAAAATGGACAGTTGAATGAATTGATTGCTTCCTATTTGACAACGGGAAACGAGTTAGAACCATTTTATCCTGAGGATATGAAAGTAAATCAAAAACAATTTAGTGCAAAAGATACTATTTATATTGGTGTCACTGGAGCAACACCTCCGCTTGATCTATTGGATACACAAGATCGACCCTATGGTTTTTGCGTTGCTTTCATGGATGAAATCGGACAAATTATGAATAGGAAGGTAACATTTGTTGTTCTTTCAAATGAGTCGGCATTTTCTAGTCTAATGAGTGGGCGTGTCGATGCCATTTTTTGCTGGGGTTCTGGAGAGTCTACCCTAGATCCGGGAACGATAGATACAAAGAGGTCATATATTACAACAGAAGGGTATTATCCAATGAGAAAATATGTCTTTCTTACACTGAACTAGGAGGATACGAATGAGTATGATACGAAATCTACTGGATGCGATATCTAGCAACCTAATTTCGGGAAACGCCTATTATCTGATTCTAAAAAGTGCTTTTGTTACAGTTATTATTACAGGAATTGCATGGCTGATTTCCTTTTTATTAGGAGGGTTATTAAGTTACTTTATGTGTTATCGCAAACGGCTGCTCTCTGGATTGACAGGGGGAATTTGCTTTTTTTTGCGCAGTGCACCTGTTCCTTTGTTAATTCTATTTTTTTATTATGTTTTATGGAAAAAAGCTCATTCTGGTTCTGTTCTTATTGCTGGAGGTGCATTAGGATGTTGGGGAGCAGGACATTTTGCAGAAATTATTTCCCATTCTATTCGAAACGCTCAAAGAAGACAAGATGAAGCAGTTACGGCAAGACTTGGACATTTATTTTACTCTATTGCATTTCCACAGGCAATAGAAGAATCATGGTTTTCTATAAAACGTTTAACAATTCATTTACTTCAGTGGACAGTAACCGCAGGATATATTGGAGTAAATGATCTTTCTAACGTCATGGAGCGGATTGGTCAAAGAACAAGTTACCCGTTTTTTTCTATTTTCTTTTCACTTTTGTTTTATTTATTTTTAACTGTCTTAATTGAAATTGTGTTTCGTCTTCTTGCAAAACATTTCTCTCCGGGAGAAGTAGAAGGATAAAAAGAGGAGAAGCCTGACAGAAGGGGGAGAGGATATCTGCCAGGCTTTGTTTTATGAAAAAATATCTTGTAAGCATTTTTGATAAATTTATTATAAAAGATAGATATGGAATTACTATGGCTAACTTATGAACAATTTGTGAATATTTCAAGATTTTCAAGATTTTACATTCGTTTTCTTGTTCAATTTGACAAATACTAAAACAAGAAAAACCATATATAGAAGGGAGTATCTTATGGCAAATGTATTTCAAAAACTCATAAAACAAGAGTTTGGAGAAACAAATTATAAAAAATACTTGGACTGTTTTCGAAAAAATGTAGAAAATCCTGAACCTGATACAAAACCTGTTTTTGAAGATATTGTTTTACAATTAGAAGGTAGAGATGAGCAGATGCTAAATAAAATGCAAAAACGTTTGGAAGAAACATTACTATATGCTTATCGAATTAATCGAACGTATCTGCTTTTATTTTTAGTATATCTATTTGCTTCACTTTATTTAATTATACAGGGACTGCACCCAGCAGTTACAATAACTGCTTTGGTTTTGTTAAGTATTTGTTTTGTGGTAAAGACACACGAATTTATTATAAATAAGTATTGCTACTTGGACGCACGAATTATTTTAATTTATAAAGCAGTTTTAGATCGAATGTTGGATTCTGATAATATAGAGTAAACAAAAGAATGATAAAAAGAGAGTAGAAATGAGGGAAAGTGATGATTGATATTTTAGATCTGCATACCCATACACTAGCAAGTGGTCATGCTTATAGTACCATTACTGAGATGGCAAAGGCAGCCTCCAAACAAGGAGTTAAAATTTTAGGAATTACAGAACATGCTCCAACAATACCGGGAACTTGTCAGTTATTTTATTTTCAAAATCTTAGTGTTATCCCAAGAAAACGGTATGGAGTTGAATTATTATTTGGAAGTGAATTAAATATTTTAGATTTTAAAGGTTCTGTCGATCTGCCAGAAAGTGTATTAAAAAAACTAGATCTATGTATTGCAAGTATTCATCCTCCTTGTTTTCCAAAAGAACATACAAAAGAACAGAATACAAATGCGGTTTTAAAGGCAATCGAAAATCCTTATGTCACTATATTAGGACACCCTGATGATGGAAGAT
The DNA here is from genome assembly GCA_910586015.1 of uncultured Lachnospiraceae bacterium. Taxonomy (GTDB): domain Bacteria; phylum Bacillota; class Clostridia; order Lachnospirales; family Lachnospiraceae; genus MGBC140009. Next base: position 151,557 of record CAJUGJ010000002.1, on the reverse strand, counting down.
TTGAATTAGATTATGAAAAAATAGTACGTGCTGCAAAAGAAAATCATGTGTTAATAGAAGTAAATAATAGTTCGCTTTCTCCAAATACATTTAGAAAAAATGTCAGAGAAAATATGTTACATTATTTAAATCTTTGTAAAATAGAACAAGTTGATATTATAATAAATAGTGATGCACATATAGATACTGATGTTGGAAATCATAAAAGAGCAATAGAATTATTAAAAGAAATACAGTTTCCGGAAGAATTAGTAATCAATCGTTCGACAGAAATATGGAAGGAATTTTTAACGCATAAGATGCAAAAAAGATAAGAATTTCCTTGAAAAATTGAAAATATGATTTGACATTTTCGGATAAAGATGGTATCATAAATGTGTTGTAAGTTACAACATAGAAATAATATTTTTTTTGGAGGAATTACACATGAACAAAGGTACAGTAAAATGGTTTAACAATCAAAAAGGTTATGGTTTCATCTCTGACGAGCAGGGCAACGATGTATTCGTTCATTACTCTGGACTCAATATGGAAGGCTTTAAGTCTTTAGAAGAGGGTCAGGAAGTAGAGTTCGAAGTTGTTCAGGGAGCAAAGGGACCACAGGCAACAAACGTAACAAGAATATAATCAAGAAGTTTTCAGTGTACCTTTTTCTATATATATAGATATATTATATTATGCAGAATTAGTATATTGTAATAACGAAATTGATTAGCAGGGGCTGTTTGCAACAGCTCCTTTCTTTATAGCAAAAAGGAGATAAAAGGATGAGTTTTCTAACCAAGAAACCATTTGGTATAACAAAAGATAACAAACAAGCAACACTTTATACCATTTCTAATCAAAATGGAATGAAAGTATCTTTTACAGATTATGGGGCAAATATTGTCGAGATCTATGTACCAGATAAACAGGGGATTTTAAAAGATGTTGTACTTGGATATGATGATGTATCAGGGTATGAAGTGAATCCTCCAGCATACGGTTCTTTTTTAGGACGTCATGCAAATCGAATTGCAGACGCAAAGTTTGTTGTCAATGAAATAGAATATCATTTAGAACAAAATGATGGAAAAAACTGTTTACATAGTGGAAGTAATAGTTATAATAAATATATGTATCAAACACAATGTCAAGATGGAGAAGATGGTGGGTTTGTTAAATTTTCCAGAGTAAGTCCTGATATGGAACAGGGATTTCCGGGAAATTTAGAGGTATCAGTGACATATTCTCTAACAGAAAAAAATGAATTAAAAATTGAATATTTTGCAGTAAGTGATAAAGATACTGTAATCAATTTTACAAACCATAGTTATTTTAATCTGGAGGGAGAAGACTCAGAAAGTGTATTAAAGCATAAAGTGAGGATTTTTGCAGATCAGTACACAGAAACAGATTCTGAATTGATTCCAACAGGTATATTTGCAGATGTTGCAGGGACTCCATTAGATTTTAGAGAGTTTAAGGAAATTGGTAAAGAGATTGATGCCGATTTTCCAGCTCTTCATTATGGAAATGGATATGATCAAAATTTTGTACTTCATACGAAACGAGGTGAAGTACAGAAAGTAGCAGAGTTATGGGAAGAAAAAAGTGGACGTTTAATGGAAGTATTTACAGATCTTCCAGGATTACAATTTTATTCTTCTAATTTTCTTCCAAAGGAAGATCATGGAAAAGGTGGTCGTAAGTATCCATCAAGGTCTGGAATTTGTTTTGAAACTCAGTTCTATCCAAATTCCATTAATATGAAAAATGTACCAAGTGGAAGATTAGCTGCTAAAGAAGAGTTTAAAAGTACTACAATCTATAAATTTAATGTGAAATAAAAGAATTTTTGTAAGAAAGAGTGGCTATTTTATACCACTCTTTTTATGTTAAAATTATTCTACAGTTACAGATTTTGCTAAGTTTCTTGGTTGATCTACATCTAGACCACGAAGAAGAGAAGTATAATAAGCAAGTAATTGCAAAAGAACAGCAGCACAAAATGGTGTAAATAAAGGATCGATTGGTGGCAAAATAAGTTTTTGATCATAAAGTGTTGGATCAATAACCATGTCTTGTGTAGTAATACAAATAACAAATGCACCCCTTGCACGTACTTCTTTGATATTGGAAATCATTTTAGAAAAGACGTCAGGCTGAGTGACAAGTGCAATAACAGGAACACCTTCTGTAACAAGAGAAAGAGTTCCATGTTTTAACTCTCCAGCAGCATAGGCTTCGGAATGAATATAAGTAATTTCTTTTAATTTAATGGAACCCTCACAAGAGAGGGCATAATCGAGACCTCTTCCGATAAAAAAAAGATCAGTGGCAGAAACGAGATTTCGGCTGATTTTTTTAACTTTATCTGCAAGCATTAAAACCTGTTCCACATCTGGAATAATATGAAAAAGTTTTGAGGAGAGTTCAGCACATTGTGCCTTGGTCTGAAGTTTTGTTAAATATGCAAAACGAAATGCAATAAGATAAAAAGCAGCTAATTGGGCAGTATAGGCTTTTGTACTAGCAACAGCAATTTCAGGACCAGCATGAGTATAAAATACAGCATTACTTTCTCTTGCTATCGAAGATCCCTTTACATTAACAATAGAAAGAGTCTTTGCTCCTAAATTTTTTGCAAGCCGAAGGGCAGCTAATGTATCTGCAGTTTCTCCAGACTGGGAAACAGTAATGACAAGAGTATATTTATCTAAGATTGGATTTTCATAGCGAAACTCAGAAGCAATTTCTACACTGACAGGAATTCGAAGAAGACGTTCTAACAAAATTCTTCCAATCAATCCAGCGTGCATAGCTGTTCCACAGGCAGTAATAATAATACGATTTACATTGGAAAAAAGAGAATCAGGAATATGATCTTCCTTAAAATCTGGAAGTAAAAGAGTAGAATCATCCATTTTATGCAGTCTTGGCATAAGGGTACGATGTAAGGATTGGGGCTGTTCATAAATTTCTTTTAACATATAATGCTTAAATCCATTTTTTTGTGCAGAAGATAAATCCCATGTAATAGAAAGCAATTTTGGAATACATTCTTGTCCCTCTAAATCTGTAACTAAAATTGAATTTCGAGTTACTTTGGCAATCTGAAGTTCTGGAAGCACAAAATAATCTTTTGAATAACGTAATAGGGCCACCATATCAGAAGCTACAACCGATCCCTGTTCCGAACAACAACAGACAAGAGGGCTACCTTTTCGAATACAATAAATCGTTTCTGGTTGATCAGAAAACATAATACAAAACGCATAAGATCCAGAGAACTGTAAAACAGCATCTCGAATGGCAGTATAGGCATTACCTTGATAAAAACTATCAATTAACATCGCTGCAATCTCACTATCTGTTTGGGAAATCGGAAGTTTTCCCTGCTGTTTTAAAGTAAGTTCTAGTTCGTGATAGTTTTCGATAATTCCATTATGAATAAGAGTAACACAACCAAATGTATGTGGGTGGGCATTTACTTTAGAAACACCACCATGAGTTGCCCAACGTGTGTGACCAATACCACAAAAAGAAACTAAATCAGGTGGGAGTTCTTTACGCAGATTAGAAACTTTTCCCACAGACTTTAAAACCTTAATAACTCCGTTAGAAAAACAGGCAATTCCAGCACTGTCATAACCACGATATTCTAATTCGGATAATCCATTTAACAGAGCTTCTGGAGCATTTTTATAACCAGCGAATCCGATAATACCACACATAACCTTCATTCCTTTCTATATTTAATTTAAAAAAATATCCTAACATAAACTTAGAAAAGTGTCAATCAATTCCTAGCTTTAATCTATGAATTCATCTTAGAATCGTTCCAAGGATACTATAATGAATTTTTCGTTGCACTCCTTATTTTGATACGATATAATAAAAATTGCAAGAATACCAATAGTGTTCTTGAACACATAAGGAGAAACAAATATGAAAAATAAAAGTATTTTTAGACAGATGTTAATACCAATGATTACAATAGTAGTGTTACTTGCTATGGTATTAGTTATCATTATAGCCATATTTTTTACATCCCTTCATGAAAAAGAAATTCAAAGTAGAAATCGAGATCAGGCAGAACTTATTGCAGAAAGTATTAAAATTTTTGTAGATGCTGCATATATGGTGACAGAAGAACTGGCGACAAATCCAAGTATTCTTACTATGCAGACAGAGATACAAACCTCTATTTTAAAAGACTGTACAAAACGAAATCCCTATTTAGAATTACTTTATATACAAGGAACAGATGGAATGCAGACAGGACGTTCTTCAGGAACATTAGCAGATCGTTCTAATCGTTGGTGGTTTGTTCAAATGATGGAACAAAGAAAGGCATTTATTTCTCAGTCTTATTATTCAGTCAACACAGGTATGCCCTGTGCCTCGATTTTTTTCCCAATGTATCAAGAAAATGAATTTATTGGCGTCTTTGCTGCTGATTTAAAATTGGATTATCTACAAGGTATGATTGATAAATATTCGGATACAAAACGAAAGGTAATTTCTTTTATTATTGATGGAGAGGGTGTTGTAGTAGCACATCCAGAAAGCATTCAAATTCAGGAACAATATAACTACAAAACACTTACAAAAACAGTTTCTCTTAAAGATAATGATGGTAAAATACATATCGATACAAATGGAAATATTGTAACAGAAGAACAAAACTTTGAAATTTCAAAAGATTATCAGAATATTATTAAAGAGGTTATGACAGGAAATAGCGGAGTAAAAGAGATTACAGATCAGGAAAAGGATTATTATGTAAGCTATGCACCGATTACGTTAAAGGGAGAGTCTGATTCTTGGTCTATTATTACACTTCAAGAAAAGTCAACTGCAAAAGCATTATTAAATAGAATGATTTTCATTTTAGTATTCATTGTATCAGTTGCAATTTCAGGAGCTATTATAATAATTATTATACAGACACAAAAATTGACAAAACCAATCATAACATTAAATAAATTAGTAAAAAATGCTTCTGATGGAGATTTTTCAATACAGGCAGAGGAGAATAGTAATAATGAGCTTGGAACTTTATCAAAAAGTTTTAATCGTATGATCACAAAGATATCAGGTATTTTAAGTAAAATTACTATATTTACAAAAGGAGTAATTCAAAGTTCTAGTCATTTAGTAGATATAGAGAAAAAGATTGGTTGTATTCGTGAATCAGTACATGAAATTTCTCAAGGAACAGATAGTCAAAATCAAGATGTAAAACAGGTAATAATACATACAGAACAGATGGAAAAAAGATTTACACAATTAAGAGAGAAAAGTGAATTATTAATAACGGACAATAAATTATCAATAGAACTTCGAAAACAGGGAATAAAAAATATAGAGGAATTAAGCAAACAAAACGAAATAACAACTCAGATGATGAAAGATTCTTATAAAAAAATTATAAAGCTAGAAGAACAGTCAAAAAGGATTTCAGAAATTGTCACTACAATTCAAAAGATTTCCTCTCAAACAAAATTGTTATCACTTAATGCAAGTATTGAAGCAGCTAGATCGGGAGAACAAGGATTTGCTGTCGTAGCAAAATCTATTGGTAAGTTGGCATCAGACTCTACAGTTGCAGCAAAAGATATCGAACAAATTATTCAAGAATTTTGTAAAGATATTGATAATACAGTAGGAAATATAAAAGAAATGCAGGAAAAGATGATAAATCAAATGAAAGCTGTTATGATAGTAGGTCAGACATTTGATAAATTAGAGGAAATGAATTCTAAAACTACAAGTTCTATTCAAAAAATAGAAGAAATGGTAAATGAAATGTATCAAATTAATAATTCTGTTGTATCTGCAATTAATAGAATCAGTAATATTTCTAAAAATACTGCTGAGCTTACAAAGGATTCCTTTTCTTCTTTACAAGAACAATATGAAGGAATTTGTATTGTTGCAGAACGTGTAAAAAACTTATCTCTAGTTTCTGTAGAGATGGAACAAGAAATGTCTAAATTTAAGGTATAGCAGCTCAACAAGAATAGTTGATTAAGCAGCAAAAATATGATAAGATAAGTCAGTAAAAGATAGTATCGTGAATTTATATAGAAAAAGGAGAAGAAAATGTATACCGTTGAACTGAGTAAATTAGTCGAAAAAATGAAACTTGAAAATTGTACACCAGAATTGGATATTAGTAGTATCAAAATTACACAACCTGATGTAAACCGCCCTGCATTACAATTGACCGGTTTTTTTGATTATTTCGATTCCGATCGGGTTCAGGTAATTGGGAATGTAGAATATGCTTATCTGCAAAAAATGGAAGACGATCATGGAACAGGAATTATGAAAAAACTACTGAGTTTTAAAATGCCTTGTATTGTATTCTGCCGTGGAATTGAGATTAAAGAAGATATTCGTAAAATTGCAACAGAAGTTGGAGTGCCATTATTTCGTACAGATAAAACAACATCTTCTTTTATGGCAGAGGTAATCAGATGGCTAAATGTAGAGCTAGCTCCTAGAATTTCCATACATGGCGTTTTAGTAGATGTCTATGGAGAAGGTATTCTAATAATGGGAGAGAGCGGAATTGGTAAAAGTGAAGCGGCACTAGAGTTGATAAAAAGAGGACACCGTTTAGTCAGTGATGATGTAGTTGAGATAAAAAAAGTGAGTGACGAAACTTTAATTGGTACAGCACCAGATATTACAAGGCATTTTATTGAACTTAGAGGAATTGGAATTATTAATGTAAAAACATTATTTGGAGTAGAAAGTGTAAAAAATACACAATCTATTGATTTGGTAATTAAATTAGAAGAATGGGTAAAAGATAAGGAATATGATCGTTTAGGATTAGAAGAACAGTATACTGAATTTTTAGGAAATCGTGTTGTCTGCCATAACATTCCAATCCGTCCGGGTAGAAATCTTGCGGTGATTTGTGAGTCAGCAGCTGTAAATTTCCGTCAAAAGAAAATGGGTTATAATGCAGCCCAAGAGTTATATAATACGGTTACTAGTAATTTAATGAAGAAAAATTAGAAGGGAAGTGTGAAATATGCAGCAGTATTGCTTTGGAATTGATATTGGAGGAACTTCTATAAAATGTGGACTTTTTACAAAAGAGGGAGAATTAAAAGAAAAGTGGGAGATTCCAACAAATAGAGAAAATCATGGAGAATCGGTTCCTCAAGATGTAGCAGATACTATTCTTAAAAAAATAAAGGAAAAAGATTTAAAAGATGAGGAAGTAATAGGAGTTGGAATTGGTGTACCGGGACCAGTTACACAAGATGGAACTGTTTTAAAATGTGCAAATTTAGGATGGAGTATTTTTAATGTCAGTGAAAAAATGAGTACATTAACAGGACTAAAGGTAGCAGCTGCCAATGATGCCAATGTAGCAGCATTAGGTGAAATGTGGCAGGGAGGCGGAAAAGGCTATGAAAATATTATTATGGTAACACTTGGAACAGGTGTTGGTGGAGGTGTGATCGTCGGTGGTTCTGTAGTTGCTGGTAGTAATGGTGCAGGTGGAGAAATAGGACATATTATAGTAAATCCAACAGAAATGGATCAATGTGGCTGTGGTGGTCATGGACATTTAGAGCAATATGCTTCTGCAACTGGAATTGTACGTATGGCAAAAAAACTACTTTCTGAACAGACACAGGAATCGGTTCTACGTAAATATAAAGATTTGACTGCAAAAGATGTCTTTGACACTGCTAAAAATGGGGATAGTATAGCTATGGAGTTAGTGGAAGAACTTGGACAATACTTAGCACTTGCACTTTCTCACGTAGCAGCAGTAGTCGATCCACAAATATTTGTTATTGGTGGTGGTGTTTCAAAGGCAGGGGCAATTTTGATTGATGTAATACGAAAATATTATAATAAAAATATTTTATCTGCACTTTCAAATAAAGAATTTCGTTTAGCGGAACTTGGAAATGATGCTGGAATTTATGGTTGTGCTAAATTAATTTTATCAAAGAAATAGTAATATCCCCTAAATATAGAGGATATACATATAGTAAATAGTGAGTGAATTGAGACAATATGGCAAAAACGAAAATTCTAACATTAAAATATAGCTATTTGCATAAATTCATGCTATAAGTATTAAGAAAGGCTTCGGTTCTGCATCTGTTCGGAGTTGCCATAAAGAATGGGAGTAAAAAGATGGAGGATTTATTTTATCGAGAATTAACACGTATTCTAAAGGCGAAAGGCGTGCAGAAAAATGAACCATTGAGCAGACATACTACATTTCGAATCGGTGGTCCTGCAGATTATTTTGCAGTACCATCATGCACGAGAGAGTTAAAAGACCTCTTACTTTTATGTAAACAAGAGAAAGTACCTTATATGATTTTGGGAAATGGAAGTAATTTGCTAGTTTCTGATCGGGGATTTCGAGGAGTAGTTATTCATAATGAATTCAAAACTTTACCAAAGTTACAAGAAGAAAAAAGGGGAATCTTATTATCAGCCGACGCAGATCTGCCACTTTCTAAAATTTCTTTATTTGCAGCAGAAGCAGGTTTGGAAGGACTGGAATTTGCTACTGGAATTCCAGGAAGTTTTGGTGGAGCAGTTGTAATGAATGCAGGTGCTTATGGCAGTGAAATAAAAGATTTTTTAGTTTCTGTAGATGTGTTAGATGAATTTGGACAGGAAAAGACATTACAAAAACAGCAGTTACAATATGGCTATCGAACCAGTATATTTCAAAACATTTCTGACGTTGTACTACGAGCAGTATTTTTACTAAAAAAAGGACAAAAAGAACAGATCAAAGCTCAAATCAATCAATATGCTCAAACACGAAAGGAAAAACAGCCATTAGAATATCCAAGTGCTGGAAGTACATTTAAACGCCCAGAAGGTAATTATGCAGGAAAATTGATTATGGAAGCAGGACTAAAAGGTGTTAAGGTTGGGGGAGCACAAGTTTCCGAAAAACATTGTGGTTTTGTTATTAATACAGGGGAAGCTACATCTCAAGATGTAATTTGTCTGATGCGAATGATACAACAAAGAGTAAAAGAACAATCAGGTATTCTTCTTGAACCAGAAATAAAAATGGTAGGAGAATTTCCAGAAACATGGTAGATGAAAAGGGAGAGGGCAATGCGGCTTGTAATAGTAACTGGAATGTCTGGTGCAGGAAAAAGTTCTGTTTTAAAAATGTTAGAAGATGTGGGATATTTCTGTGTAGATAATCTGCCCGTACCATTAATTTTAACATTTGCGAATCTTACAACTCAAAATAAACAAATTGGTAAAGCTGCAATTGGAATTGATATTCGAAATGGTCAAACATTAGAGGAGTTTCGTCCAGTGATGGCACAAATGGATGAAAAAGGAATTCATAGAGAAATCCTGTTTTTAGATGCTTCAACAGAGGTTCTTGTTAAACGCTATAAAGAAACTCGTAGAACTCATCCAGTAGCAGGCTCTGGAAGAGTAGACAAAGGAATTGAAGAGGAACGCAGACAGCTTCAATTTTTAAAAGAAGAAGCAGATTATATTTTAGATACAAGTCATTTATTAGTACGGGAATTAAAGGCAGAAATTGATCATATCTTTTTAGAAAATGGTTCTTACCATAACTTTTTTATTACAGTAGTATCCTTTGGTTTTAAGTATGGTATACTGCTTGATGCAGATTTAGTATTTGATGTACGCTTTCTTGCCAATCCATATTATGTGCCAGAATTAAAACAACAAACAGGCAATAATATTACTGTGAGAGATTATGTTCTCAATACACCTCAGTCAGGGATCTTTTTGGACAAGTTAGAAGATCTTTTAAATTTTCTGATTCCAAATTATATTGCAGAAGGAAAAAATCAATTAGTTGTGGGAATTGGATGTACTGGTGGAAAACATCGTTCTGTAACGATTACAAATGAACTTGTCCGGCGATTTAAGAAAACAGAATATGGAGTAAAAGCGGATCATCGAGATATTGAAAAAACATAGCAGATATCTTTAGAAAGGTTAAAAATGGTGTCATTTTCAAAAAAAGTAAAGAAAGAGCTGGAAAAAGTCAACTCCTTTGGAAGACATTGTAATATTGCTGAATTAGCAGCGATGATGGAATGTTGTAGTGAAAGGATAGAAAAAAAGGAAGAGAAATTAGAATGTTTAGTATTACAGACAGAAAATATTTCTGTCAGCAGACGAGCATTTTGGTTAATTGAAGATATTTTTAAAATTTGTGCCAAAATTATAGTACGTCGAAGAAAGAAAGTTTTTGTTTATACTTTAGTTTTGGAAGGAACAAAAACAGTACAAATTGTGATGGAGACTTTAAAATTAAAACAGCAAATATCACCTTCCGGTTCTTTGTTTCTTTATACAGATCACCTTGTTGTACAAAATACCTGCTGTAAACGGGCATTTATTCGAGGCGCTTTTTTAAGTGTAGGTTCTGTTGCAGATCCAGAAAAGACGTATCATTTAGAAATGGTATTTTTAAATGATATTTTAGCACAACAGTTACAGACAATTATGAATTCTTTCGAAGTAGAGGCAAAAATCATTTCTCGAAAACACTATTACGTTGTATATTTAAAAGAAGGATCACAGATTGTAGAGCTATTAAATATTATGCAGGCACCAATTGCTTTGATGGAATTAGAAAATGTTAGAATATTAAAAGAAGTACGAAATTCCGTCAACCGAAAGGTAAATTGTGAAACGGCCAATATCCAAAAGACTGTTACAGCAGCTTCTCGTCAAATTCAGGATATTAATTATATTAAAAATACAGTTGGTTTAGAGTATTTGACAGAAGGTTTAGAGGAAATTGCACAGCTTAGAATTGACTATCCAGACGCAACATTAAAAGAATTGGGGGACTTGCTTTGCCCAAAAGTTGGAAAGTCGGGAGTCAATCATCGGTTAAAGAAGTTGTGTAGTATTGCAGAGGTTTTGAGGGAAAAGGAGGGCAAAAGTGAAATGATTACAAAAAAAATCACAATTCAAATTCCGGCAGGGTTAGAAGCCAGACCAGTTGCATTACTTGTACAAGTAGCGAGTCAATTTGAAAGTAGTATTTATATTGAATGTGGAAAAAAAAGAGTAAATGCCAAAAGTATTATGGGAATGATGAGTATGGGGCTTCCAGAAGGAGAAGAAATCGTAGTTGTAATAGAAGGAGTAGACGAGAAAGAGGCAATGGAGAATATTGAAAAATATTTATGTGGTAAGTAGAAAAACTCAAAGACAGGGAGCTGACAGCCAAAATAGGCAGTAGCTCCTTTTTTGGAAGAATCAAGAAGTAAGAGTGGAGGAATTCAAATGAATAAAGAAAATAAAAACAATAAAAAGATAAAAAAAGAAAGAAAAGTAAGTAAAATTATTTTAGTAGAAGGAGTAATCTTACTTACTTTAATATTGTGTCTTTTGATTGTATCTGCAATAAAAAGGGCACAGCCACAGGATAATAAACAAAACAGAGTAGAAAATGAACAGGAAAGTAATCAAATCAGCACACAGAAAAATGAAAAAGAGAAAGAGCAAAAAAACGAAAAAGACAACGAAAAAGAAAACGAACAAAAATCAGACGAAGAACAACTACTTAAGCAAAAACAAGAAGAGGAAATAGCAAAACAGAAAGAAGAACAACAAAAGATTTTAGAGCAGGCAAAATTTCTCGCTACAGGATATGATTATGATAGTGCTATCGAATTAATTCAATCTTATCATGGTTATGAAGCAAATAGTGAGTTTCAGACGTTATTAAGTGAAATAGAAATAAAAAAAGCAGAATGTGTGCCATTTGGAGCATATTCTTCCTCCGCACAGGTAAATCATATCTTTTTTCACTCACTTATTGCAGATACTTCAAAGGCATTTGACAATGACTATGATTCCAATGGATATAATTATTATATGACTACGATTTCTGAGTTTCAGGAAATGATGCAGCAGATGTACGATCAAGGGTATGTTTTGGTTAGTATTCATGACGTAGTTCAACTTGTAGAACAAGAGGACGGCACAATGGCTTATGAAGAAGGTTCTATTCTTTTACCTCCAGATAAAAAGCCATTTGTATTATCCCAAGATGATGTAAATTATTATGACTATATGGATGGTGACGGATTTGCTTCTTGTATGGTGATCGATGAGAATGGACGTCCTTCTACAAAGATGTTACTAGAAGATGGAAGTTATGTGATAGGAGATTATGATTTAGTTCCTGTTTTAGAAACGTTTCTTGAAACACATCCGGATTTTTCTTATCGTGGTGCAAGAGGATTAATTGCATTGACTGGTTATGAGGGTGCATTAGGATATCGTACAGATCCAGCGTCAAAAGATTCTCCAACCTACGAACAGGATAAAGAAACGGTTCGTGAAGTTGCTAAAGTCATGAAGGAATGGGGGTGGGAATTTGCCTGTCATAGTAATGGACATCGAAATATGGAAACTTGTACAAATGAATTTTTAGTATATGATACAGATAATTGGTTGGAAAATGTAGGATCTTTAGTAGGAGAAACCGATGTTTATATCTTTCCATATGGTATTGATATTGAAAATACCATTTCAGGATATAAAAGCTATAAATTTGAGAAACTTTTTGAAAAAGGATTTCGTTTTTACTGTGGTGTTTTTAAAGAACCTTGGATTCAAGTCAGAAAAAATTATATTCGTATGACAAGAAGACCATTAGACGGTCAGGCAATGCTTCAGTTTCCAGAACGTCTTGCAGATCTCTTTGATTTAAGTAAAGTTATTGATCCTGCAAGACCAAAACTGAAATAGAAATGGAGTAGGATATGAATTTTACACATTTACATGTGCATACCGAATACAGTCTACTAGATGGCTCAGGAAAAATTTCGGAGATGGTAGCACGAACAAAGGAATTAGGTATGGATAGTTTAGCTATCACTGATCATGGGGTTATGTATGGAGTGATTGATTTTTACCGTGCTTGTAAAGCTCAAGGAATTCGTCCGATCTTAGGATGTGAGGTCTATGTAGCTCCTAAATCCCGTTTTGATAAGGAAGGAGGTGCATCAGAAGAAAAATATTATCATTTGGTATTATTGGCAGAAAATAACATAGGATATTCTAATTTAATGAAATTAGTATCCCGCGGATTTACAGAAGGTTTTTATTATAAGCCAAGAGTAGATTATGAGGTTTTAGAAAAATATAAAGAAGGAATTATTGCTCTATCTGCCTGTCTTGCTGGTGAAGTGGCAGTTCAATTACGCAGAGGATTTTATGAAGAGGCAAAAAAAGTCGCACTTCATTTAAGAGAAGTCTTTGGAGAAAATAATTTTTTCTTAGAACTTCAAGATCACGGAATTCCAGAACAAAAACTGGTTAATCAGGGTTTGATCCGAATGAGCAGAGAAACAAAAATTCCTTTAGTAGCAACAAATGATATTCATTACACCTTAGCTTCTGATGCAGCTGCCCATGATATCTTACTTTGTATACAAACTCAAAAAAAGGTAGGAGATCAGGATCGGATGCGGTATGAAGGAGGACAATATTATATTAAGTCTCCAAATGAAATGGAAGAATTATTTTCATATGCGAAAGAGGCATTGGAAAATACACATAAGATAGCAATGCGATGTGAAGTAGAGATCGAGTTTGGACATTATAAGCTTCCAAAATTTGATGTTCCTCCTAACTTTACCTCATGGGAATATCTTCAAAAATTGTGTTGGGAAGGACTTTATAAACGCTATGAAAAACAACAGGCACAAGAACTTTCATCTCGTCTAAGCTATGAATTAGAAACTATTTATAGTATGGGATTTGTAGATTACTTTTTAATTGTGTGGGATTTTATTAAGTTTGCAAGGGATCATCAAATTATAGTAGGACCGGGAAGAGGAAGTGCAGCAGGAAGTTTAGTTTCGTATACATTAGGTATTACAAATATTGATCCCGTTCGTTATAATCTTTTGTTTGAGCGATTTTTAAATCCAAAGCGATTGACCATGCCAGATATTGATATTGACTTTTGTTTTGAACGCAGACAGGAAGTAATCGATTATGTGGTTGAAAAGTATGGAAAGGATCGAGTTGTTCAAATTGTCACTTTTGGAACAATGGCAGCAAAGGCTGTAATCAGAGATGTAGGACGTGCTCTAGATATGCCTTATTCTCAAGTAGATGTGATCGCTAAAATGATCCCAACAGAACTTGGAATTACAATTAATAAGGCGTTAAATTCCAATCCAGAACTACGACAGGTCTATGAAAATGATGAGGAAATTCATAATTTAATTGATATGTCAAAACGATTGGAAGGACTGCCTAGACATACTTCTATGCACGCTGCGGGAGTTGTTATTAGTAATGCACCAGCTGACGACTATGTACCACTTTCTAAGGCAACAGATGATACTATTACAACTCAATTTACTATGACTACCTTAGAAGAATTAGGGCTTCTAAAAATAGATTTTTTGGGTCTTCGAACATTGACTGTAATTCAAAATGCAGTAAAATTAGTCAACAAGGGAAGAAAACAGAAGAACGAATCTCCATTAGATATTGACAAAATTGATTTTTCCGATCCTAAAATTTACGAAATGCTTAGTACTGGAAAGAACGAAGGTGTATTTCAGCTAGAAAGTACTGGTATGAAAAATTTCATAAAAGAATTAAAGCCACATAATCTAGAAGATGTTATTGCAGGAATTTCTCTATATCGCCCCGGACCAATGGATTTTATTCCAAAATATATTCAAGGGAAAAATGATCAGAAAAATATTGTATATGAATGTCCACAGCTAGAGCCAATTTTAAGACCAACTTATGGATGTATTGTATATCAGGAACAAGTTATGCAGATTGTAAGGGATTTAGCAGGGTATAGTTATGGAAGAAGTGATTTAGTACGTCGTGCCATGTCTAAAAAGAAGGCCTCTGTAATGGAAAAAGAACGCCATAACTTTGTCTATGGAAATGAAGAAGAAAAAGTTCCGGGATGTATTGCCAAAGGAATTTCTGAACAGACAGCAAATCATATTTATGATGAAATGATTGATTTTGCAAAATATGCTTTTAATAAATCACATGCAGCTGCCTATGCAGTAATTTCCTATCAGACTGCATATTTAAAATATTACTATCCAATTGAATTTATGGCAGCTCTTATGACTTCTGTAATTGATACGCCCGCAAAAGTAGCAGAATATATAACCGCCTGCCGCCAGATGGGTATTCAAATTTTGCCACCTGATGTTAATATTGGGGAGATGGGATTTAATGTAGATGGAAAAAATATTCGATATGGTTTATCTGCAATTAAAGGATTAGGGCGACCAGTAATAGAAGCTTTGATAAAAGAAAGAGAATTAAATGGTACTTATCGAGGACTTAGAGATTTTGTGTCTAGGCTTTCTGGAAAAGAAGTAAATAAAAGAACAATGGAAAGTTTTATTAAATCAGGAGCATTTGATACACTACCCGGAACAAGAAAGCAAAAGATGCAGACATATATAAAAATTTTAGATGATATTACACAGGAAAGAAAACGATCGATAGATGGACAGTTGAGTTTATTTGAACTTGTAGCACCACAATCTAAACAAGAAGCAGAAGTCTTTTTAAATGTAGAAGAATATAGCAAAGAAGAACTTTTAGCATTTGAAAAAGAAGTACTTGGGATCTATATCAGTGGACATCCATTAGAACAGTACGAAGAACAGATAAAAAAGAATACAACAGCTTCTGCAGTTGACTTTTTACTAGAAGAGGAAACAAACAGAGCTCGTGTAATGGATGGAAGTTTTCAGACGATTGGCGGAATGATTACAGCTAGAAGTTTAAAAGTGACTAAAAATAATAACATGATGGCATTTTTAACATTAGAAGATTTGACAGGAACAGTAGAAGTCATTTTATTTTCAAGAGATTTTGAAAAAAATCGTACTCTTACAGAACCAGATAATAAAGTTTTTATTCGAGGAAGAGTATCTGCGGAAGAAGAACGTGCAGCAAAATTCATTTGTCAGGAAATCATTCCATTCTCGGATATTTTAAAGGAGGTATGGATAAAATATCCGAATAAACGAAGTTTTGTGGAAAATGAACAAAAGTTGTATGATTTGTTAAGCGAATATGACGGAAACGATTCGATTGTCATTTATTGCGAAAGTGAAAAAGTAATAAAAAGGTTGCCAAGTCAACGTAATATTCAAGTAAACGACCAAATTTTATCTAAATTATATGAGACCTATGGAAAATTAAATATCCGCATTGTCGAAAAGAGTATTGAAAAACATATGTAAAAGCGGTACAATAAGGAAGTATTAGGTTCGGAAAAAAGGATTACACAGATTAAGAGTTATAAGGTTTGGAGGTATAGGAATATGGGTACAACAGCGAGCAAAGTAGAAAATGCGTCGGGAATGCCTGCACTTAAGACAATAGGTGTTTTAACAAGTGGTGGTGATGCACCGGGCATGAATGCCGCGATCCGTGCTGTAGTCAGAACTGGCCTAGCCAATGGACTAAAAGTGAAAGGAATTCGAAGAGGATATACAGGACTTTTAGAGGAAGATATCATAGACATGGAAGCAAAAAGTGTGTCTGATATTATCCAAAAAGGCGGGACTATTTTATACACAGCAAGGTGTCCTGAATTTATGACAAAGGAAGGACAAGATAAAGGTGCGGCAATTTGCAGAAAACATGGAATTGATGGACTTGTAGTAATTGGCGGTGATGGTTCATTTCAAGGTGCAAAACAACTTGCTGCCCGTGGAATTAATACAGTAGGACTTCCAGGAACAATTGATTTAGATATTGCCTGTACAGAATATACGATTGGTTTTGATACAGCAGTAAATACAGCAATGGAAGCAATTGATAAAATTCGGGATACTTCTACTTCTCATGAACGGTGCAGTATTGTAGAAGTTATGGGAAGAAATGCAGGCTATATTGCTCTTTGGTGTGGAATTGCCAATGGAGCTGAAGATATTTTGACAACAGAGAAGTATGACCGTGATGAAGAAAGAATTATCAATAATATTAAAGAAAAGAAAAAAAGAGGGAAAAAGCATCATATTATTGTAAATGCAGAAGGAATTGGAGATTCCTATGGAATGGCAAAGCGAATTGAGGCTGCTACAGGAATGGAAACCAGAGCAACTATTATTGGACATATTCAAAGAGGTGGAAGCCCAACTTGTAAAGATCGTGTATATGCGTCTGCTATGGGGGCAAAAGCAGTAGATATTTTATGTAATGGTGACAGTATGCGGGTAGTTGCATATAAAAATGGACAATTTATAGATTATGACATCAATGAAGCCCTTGCAATGAAAAAAGATTTAGATTCCTACTTATATGAAATGTCAAAAAGATTATCAAGATAATGATTAGATATAAAAAATTCTGTCTGTCATCTACAATTCAGACAGAATTTTTTTTAAGATTCGATATTTTGTTCAGTAATCGAAAAAATGTTCTTGACATTTTTATAGCAGAATGGTACGATACGAACAGGAGTTTGTATTTGCTAAAAAGAAAGTATAATGGAGGTTGAAGGATGTTAGAAGAGTTGAGAAAAAAATCACTAAAAAAGGAAAGAGTTAGTCAAATTATTTGTATTATTATTGGCGTTGCTCTTATTGTGGCTTTTGCAAAAGAAACGATTATGTTGATCAAAGGACCAACTGCTTTTGAAAGTTTAACGAATGAAGAGATTACAGCTGACAAATATGTGAAAGCTACAGTATGGTTTTCACTTGGCTGTTATGAAGAAGATTATACAAAGTATACTAACACAAATAAGAGAAGAACAGATTGGCTTTACTATATTATTCGAACAGAAGATATGAATCAAGTTGCTTATATAGGACTTCGAGTACCTGCGAAAGAAGAGGAAACAATGGGTGTTATAGTTGATACTTCTTTTCAAATTTTAATGGATAATTATCCTGAAAACTACGATTATGAAAAAGTATATACTGGAACAATTACAAAAATGGAAGACAATCGATACGACAATATGACTGTCTTTTTTAGAAATATGGGATATACAGAAGAAGAATTAAGAACATATTTCCTTCCATATTTTATTAAAGAAGGTTTTGTTGGAAATAAAAGAGTTGAATTGGTCATTTTAGCAGAAGTTGCGGGCGTCCTTATATTGCTATACTGTTTATTCCGTTATTTAAGACTTCGTGCAGGCAAGAATCAAAAACATTTGATTAAAGCCATTAAAAAAGATGGAGAAGGTGCAATGGATATTGCAGAAAAAGATTATATTGCAGCTAAGGCACTTGCTAACGATACTAAAATCGGAAAAATCTATACATATTATTGGAATAAGAACAAAACGTATGCCGTTAAAAATGCACAACTTGTTTGGGCATATCTACATAAAACTACACATACAACAAATGGTATAAAGACGGGAACTTCTTATGAAGTTATGATGTATGATAAAGACAAAAAGGCACACCACATTGGAGTTAGTAACGAAGCAAGTGCAAATAGCATTTTGGAATACCTAGTCAATACATTTCCAAATATTTTAGTTGGCTATGATGATGAAGTGGCTCGTATGTTCCGCAAAGATTTTAATTCCTTCTTAGATTTAAGATATAATCGAGCTGAAAGTTTCTCACAAGAAATAGAAACAGAGGACAATCTTACAGAACAACCAGCAGATGATCCATTTGCTCAGACGACTTCTTCTGACGACCCATTTGCTCAGACGGCTTCCTCAGACGACCCATTTGAAGCATACTTTTCAAGACAAAAAGAACAGGAAAATAATAAAAAAGAATAAAAATAAAAAGGAGTTGTTGCAAAATAGAGTTTAGCTACCATATATGGTAGGAACATTTTATTTTGTAACAACTCCTTTTTTGTTGAAGGAATAGGGTATGTATTTTTAGGAAGAAGTGTGATATACTTGTAAAGCAGTTAAAAACAAATCAGAAGGAATGGACTGAAAGAAGGCAAAAATGGAGTTATTTCAAAAAAAAGAAGATTGTTGTGGATGTTCTGCATGTGCAAGTATTTGTGGAAAACATGCCATTTCTATGCAGCCAGATGAAGAAGGTTTTTTATATCCACATATTGATGAAAGTCTTTGTGTTTCCTGTGGACAATGTATAACAGTTTGTGCATTTCAAAAGGGAATTAAAAATAAAAAGGATTTTAAACCACCATTGGGTTTTGCGATTCGACATAAAAAGGAAGAAATAAGAGAACAAAGTCGTTCTGGAGGAATGTTTACAGCTTTGACAGATTATATTTTATCAAAGGGTGGTACAGTTTATGGGGCAGGTTATGGAAAACATTTTGTTGTTTTGCATAAAAGAGCCCAGACGAAAGAAGAAAGAGATGAATTTCGTGGTTCAAAATATGTACAAAGTGATATGGGAGATTGTTTCCGCCAAGTAAAGAAAGATTTAGAGGATGGAAAGAAGGTATTATTTTCTGGAACTGCCTGTCAGGTAGCGGGTTTAAGAAAATATCTAAAAAGACGATATTATAATTTATTTACTATAGATCTTGTCTGCCATGGAACACCTAGCCCAAAAGTTTGGGAAGATTTTTTATGTATGAGAGAGAAAGAACTTCATGGAGCAATTAGTAGTGTCAGTTTTCGAGATAAAGAGGATTATGGGTGGGCTGCACATTATGAATCTATTACAATAGATGAAAAAAAATATTATTCTAGAATTTATACTAAACTTTTTTATCAAAATGCAGTTCTACGTCCAGCTTGTTATCAATGCAAATACACAAAAAAAGAACGTCCCGGAGATATTACCTTAGCGGATTTTTGGGGACATGAAAAAGCAGTCCCAGGATTTCATGAAGATAATAGAGGCGTGTCTTTGGTGCTTATTAATTCTAATAGAGGAAAACAGTTATTTGATGTTGTAAAAAAGAATGTCTATTATAAGGATACAACAGGATATCCATATCGACATACAAATATGAAACATCCCTCTAATTGTCCAGAGTTTCGGGAACAGTTTTGGAAAGATTACAAAGATTATGGATTTGCCTATATATCCGAACATTATGCTAATCATAAGTTTACACCTTATTGGAAAGTACAATTAAAGAAAGTAATACCAAAGCGACTTTGGAAATATTTAAAGCGATGGTATTTACATTTTAATAAGAGTAAAAATTTAAAAGAAGAAGGATAAAAGATATGGGAGGAAACAAATGGATATTATAAAACAATTAGCAGAAGAATTAAAAATTCGACCACAACAGGTAGAAGCAGCAGTTCGTCTGATTGATGAAGGAAATACAATTCCATTTATTGCAAGATATCGAAAAGAAGTAACAGGAGCATTAAATGATGAGATACTAAGGAATTTATATGAGCGTTTAGAATATCTAAGAAATTTAGAAGAGAAAAAGCAGCAGGTTCTTGCAAGTATCGAAGAACAAGGAAAACTGACCAGTGAGTTAAAGCAACAGATTCTTGTAGCAACTACTATGGTAGTGGTAGAAGATCTGTATCGACCATTTCGTCCAAAACGTAGAACAAGAGCAACGATTGCAAAAGAAAAAGGATTAGAACCACTTGCACAATTAATTTTATCAGAATCATTAAAACAACCTGCTCTAAAAGAAGCAGATGGATATATTTCAAAAGAAAAGGAAGTAGCAGATGCTACACAGGCCTTAGCTGGAGCAAAGGATATTGTGGCAGAAATGATTTCTGATTGTGCAGACTATCGAATCCATTTGCGAAAAATGACAATGGAAGAGGGAAGTATTGTATCTACAGCAAAGGATAAGGAGAAAGAATCGGTCTATGAAATGTATTATGATTTTGGAGAAAAACTCTCCAAAACAGTAGGACATCGAGTTTTAGCTTTAAATCGTGCAGAGGAAGAGAAGGTTCTTTCTGTAAAAGTCACTGCTCCTGTCGATAAAATTTTTTCTTGGATGGAAGAACAAATTATTAAAAAACCAAATCCATATACAAAAGAAATTTTAAAAGAAGTTATACAAGATAGTTATGAACGCTTAATCGCCCCTGCAATTGAGCGAGAAATTCGAAATGAATTAACAGAAAAGGCAGAAGATGGAGCAATTCAAATTTTTGGACAGAATCTAAAACAGTTATTAATGCAGCCTCCTATTGAGGGACAAATCGTGTTAGGATGGGATCCCGGATTTCGAACTGGCTGTAAACTGGCTGTTGTAGATCCGACAGGAAAGGTATTAGACACCGCAGTTGTTATGGCAACTGCTGGTTCAGAAGGAGCAGTAAAAAAAGCAGAAGACATTGTCACAAACTTAATAAAAAGATATCATGTCAATCTGATTTCTGTTGGAAATGGGACAGCTTCCAGAGAATCAGAACAGTTTTTGGTTAATTTGATAAAAAAAGAACAACTTCCTGTACAGTATATAATCGTAAGTGAAGCAGGGGCTTCTGTCTATTCTGCCAGTCGTCTTGCCACTGAAGAATTTCCAGACTATGATGTGGCACAGCGAAGTGCAGTTTCAATTGCCAGAAGAATTCAAGATCCTTTAGCGGAACTGGTAAAGATTGAACCAAAAGCAATTGGAGTTGGACAATACCAACACGATATGAATCAGAAAAAACTGACCGAGGCTTTAACAGGGGTAGTAGAGGATTGTGTAAATAAAGTTGGAGTGGACTTAAATACAGCGTCAGCCTCTTTATTAGAATATATTTCAGGAATTTCTAAACCAATTGCAAAAAATATTGTATCTTATCGAGAAAAAAATGGAAAGTATAAAAGTAGGAATGAATTATTAAAAGTACCAAAACTTGGGCCAAAAGCCTTTGAACAATGTGCAGGATTTTTAAGAATTAATGATGGAGAAAACCCACTCGATAGTACCAGTGTACATCCAGAATCTTATGATGCTGCACAAAAATTACTTCAGCGATTGGGATTTACTACAGCAGATATTAAAGAATTAAGAAAGAATAGAAAAGAAAGTTCTGAAAGTCAGGAGAAAAAACAAAAGAAAAATAAATCGAAAGAACAGACATTACATCTGAAAACAACAAATACTACAATGGCACAGGCATTATTAGGAGCAATGAAGGAAAAGACCAAACAGCCAAAACAAGAAAGTTTAAAATCAGAAGAGCTATCTAAACTTGGTTCGATGATTTCAAATAAAAAAGCGTTGGCAAAAGAACTTCATATTGGAGAAATAACATTAGATGATATCATTCGTGAATTAGAAAAACCGGGAAGAGATCCACGAGAAGAAATGCCAAAGCCGATTTTACGTACCGATGTTTTAGAATTAAAGGATTTGACAGAAGGTATGATTTTGAAAGGGACAGTACGTAATGTAATTGATTTTGGTGCTTTTATAGATATTGGAGTACATCAAGATGGATTGGTACACATTTCGCAGATGGCAAAGGGAAAGTTTGTGAAACATCCATTAGATGTTGTGAGTGTAGGAGATATTGTAGAAGTAAAGGTACTAAGTATTGATATCCCTAAAAAAAGAATTGCTTTGAGTATGATTTTATAATTTTATCCATAGGAGAGGATTTTAGCTGTGAAGAAACTTTTAAT
The DNA here is from genome assembly GCA_910586015.1 of uncultured Lachnospiraceae bacterium. Classification (GTDB taxonomy): domain Bacteria; phylum Bacillota; class Clostridia; order Lachnospirales; family Lachnospiraceae; genus MGBC140009. The sequence continues at coordinate 129,019 of CAJUGJ010000002.1, read as the reverse complement.
CTATTTAAAGGAATATCGAAAGGAATCGATCTTAGGACCATTATTTAAGCTTTTGGAAGCTTCCTTTGAACTACTTGTACCATTAGTGATGGCAGCAGTAATTGATACTGGAATTAAAAATGGAGATAAGTCCTATATCATTAGAATGTGTCTTTATATGATTGCACTGGGTATTATTGGTCTAATCTGTTCTATTACTGCACAATATTATGCTGCAAAAGCAGCTGTAGGATTTGCAGCAAAACTAAAACATGCTCTATTTTCACATATCCAAAAGCTATCATTTACAAAGATGGATCAACTTGGAACATCTACTTTAATTACTAGAATGACAAGTGATATCAATCAGGTACAAAATGGAGTCAATTTAGTTTTAAGACTCTTTTTACGTTCTCCATTTGTTGTTTTTGGGGCAATGGTAATGGCATTTTCCATTAATGTAAAAGCCGCCTTAATTTTTGTTGTTACAATTCCACTATTATCTGTTGTTGTCTTTGGGGTAATGTTAGGCTCTATGCCATTATTTAAACGAGTACAGGCAGGACTAGATCAGGTATTATTAGCAACAAGACAAAATTTAACAGGAATCAGAGTTATTCGGGCATTTAATAAAGAAGAGTCAGAAGTTGAAAATTTTGAAGAAAAAAATAATACCCTTTATAAACGACAGATGTTTGCAGGAAGAATATCTGCACTGATGAACCCTATTACGTATGTAATTGTCAATATAGCGATTACGGCTCTATTATACAGTGGTGCACTTCAGGTAGATTCTGGTATTTTAACGCAGGGAGAAGTTTGGGCACTGGTAAATTACATGTCTCAGATCTTAGTAGAATTAGTAAAGCTTGCAAACTTAATTATTACAGTAACAAAAGCCTTAGCATGTGCTAATCGAATTCAACAGATATTTGAAATGGAACCAAACTTTGTAGAGGCAGATTCAAATGTTTCCTTGAAAGATATAAAAGGTGCACGTGTAGAATTTGAACATGTGAGCCTAAAATATCAAATGGCAGGGGCAGAATCATTAAGTGATATCAGTTTTTGCGCAAAACCGGGACAGACAATAGGAATTATTGGAGGTACAGGTTCTGGAAAATCTTCTTTAGTAAATTTAATTCCAAGATTTTATGATATTACAAAAGGAAAAATTTTAATTAATGGAAAGGCAATAGAGGAATATTCTGTTAAAGAATTAAGAAGTAAAATTGGTATTGTAATGCAAAAAGCAGTTCTATTTTCAGGAACAATTCGAGATAATTTAAAATTTGGAAATCTAAATGCTTCAGAAGAAGAGATGGAAGAGGCACTTAGTATATCCCAGTCCAAAGAGTTTGTCGATCAAAAGGAAGGGAAATTAGACGCTATTATTGCTCAAGGCGGGAAAAATTTATCTGGAGGACAAAAACAAAGATTGTCTATTGCAAGAGCTTTAGTCCGAAAACCAGAAATTTTAATTTTGGATGATAGTGCTTCTGCCTTAGATTATGCTACAGATGCAAAATTAAGAAAAGCAATCCGTGAAATGAAAGAACAGCCAACTGTCTTTTTAGTATCCCAAAGAGCATCCTCCATTCTACATTCTGATCAGATTTTAGTATTAGATGATGGTATTTTGGTTGGAATTGGAACTCATGAGGAGTTATTAGAAAACTGTAGCGTCTATCAAGAAATTTATTATTCACAGCAAAGCCAGAAAAAATAGGAGATCTTTATGGAAAAGACAAAGGGAAATCAAAAAGAAATCATTCATAAAATTTTACAAAGAATAAAAAAGTATTGGTTTTTTGTGTTTTTATCAATTTTATTTGCGGCTGTGACAGTAATCCTTACTTTATATGTTCCAATTTTAATAGGAGATGCTATTAATAAAATTGTTACAAAGGGAGCAGTAGATTTCAAAGGGTTAGGTTCTATTATTATAAAAATAATTGTAGTTATCATATTAACTGCTTTATTTCAATGGATTATGAGTATTTGTAACAATAAGATTACTTATCATGTAGTCAGAGATCTACGTTCAGAGGCATTTCATAAAATTGAAATTCTGCCATTAAGTTATATTGATAATCATTCCTATGGTGATATTGTCAGTAGAGTAATTGCAGATGTCGATCAATTTGCAGATGGTCTTTTGATGGGATTTACTCAATTATTTACCGGAGTTATGACAATTTTAGGAACACTATTATTTATGTTTTCTATTAATGTGACTGTAACGATTGTAGTTGTCTGCATCACGCCTGTTTCCTTATTTGTTGCGGCATTTATTGCGAAAAAAACACATGTAATGTTTAAAAAACAGTCTGAAACAAGAGGAGAACAAACTGCCCTGATTGATGAAATGATCGGAAATCAAAAAGTGGTACAAGCCTATGGTTATGAAGATAAAGCAATGGAGCGGTTTGATGAAATCAATCAAAGACTAGAAAAATACTCTCTACAAGCTACTTTCTTTTCCTCTTTAACAAATCCATCTACAAGATTTGTAAATAGTTTAGTATATACCGGCGTTGGAATTGTAGGTGCAATTTCCGCAGTAAATGGAAGAATTGATGTTGGAAAACTCAGCAGCCTTTTAAGTTATGCAAATCAGTATACAAAGCCATTTAACGAAATATCTGGAGTTATTACAGAACTTCAAAATGCGTTTGCCTGTGCAGAACGAATTTTTGAATTGATTGAGGAAAAACCACAGATTCCAGAAACTTCTGATGCAGTTTCATTAGAAAGAGTCAGAGGAGAAATCAGCTTAAAAAATGTTGGTTTTTCTTATGTACCAAATAGACCCCTTATTGAACAATTAAATTTAGAGGTCACACAGGGAAAACGAATTGCGATTGTTGGGCCAACAGGCTGTGGAAAAACAACTCTAATTAATTTGTTGATGCGTTTTTATGATGTAAATACGGGAAGTATTTTAGTAGATGGAATTGATATCCGTAAACTTACCAGAAAAAGTCTACGTTCTGGATTTGGTATGGTATTACAGGATACATGGTTAAAAGCAGGCACAATCAGAGAAAATATCTGTATGGGAAAACCAGATGCTACAGAAGAAGAAATGATTGCCGCGGCGAAAGCATCTCATGCTCATGGATTTATTAAGCGACTACAAAATGGATATGATACTATGATCAGTGAAGATGGAGGAGGATTATCCCAAGGTCAAAAACAGCTTCTTTGTATTTCAAGAGTAATGTTATGTCAACCTCCAATGTTAATTTTAGACGAAGCTACTTCTTCTATTGATACCAGAACAGAAGTCATGATACAAAAGGCTTTTGAAAGACTTATGGAAGGAAGAACTAGCTTTATCGTAGCACATAGACTTTCTACTATTCAAGAAGCAGATAGTATTTTGGTCATGAAAGACGGACATATTATTGAACAGGGAAATCATAAGGAGTTGCTACAAAAGAAGGGATTCTACAGCGAATTATATCAAAGCCAGTTTGCAAGATAAATATAAATCTTAACAAAAATTTCTTGACAGAAATCAAAGAAAAGACTATACTGACATTAGAAAAGAAGAAAGGAAATAAGAGAATACTCTTAGCAGGTGATAAAAGGATGTTTATTTGGTAATCGGACTATAAAAGGAAAGATAGAAATAGGGGAAGTATGCCCTTTTCTATACTTTTGTGTCAGTTTGCCGGATAAAGAATCCATTTTTATGTTGCCTGCCCTTTTTTTGCCCTGCACAGCAAAAAGATGGTCTCTTTCCGGCGGTTTTTAGGAGGAAATTTATGTTATTATTACAGATAAACCACGGAAAAAAGAGTTTTGGAGATCGACTTTTGTTTGAAATAGAACAATTTAGTATTTATTCGGGAGAACGAGTTGGACTGATTGGAGCCAACGGAACAGGAAAGACAACTCTTTTAAATATTTTTACTGGATATGAAGAAATAGATGAAGGAATAATAGAACGATATGGTGAAATATCCTATTGCAGACAGTTAGAGGAAATAGATCAAACAGAAAGCAAAGCCTATAGTGGAGGGGAAAAAGCGAACGAGAAATTAAAAAAAGCATTTCAAAATCGTTTTTTACTTTCTGTATTCGATGAACCAAGTGCCAATTTAGATCAGGTACATCAAAAACTGTTACAACGAAATTTAAAACAGATTGAAAGTTTTTTGTTAGTCAGTCATGATAGAGAGTTATTAAATGAGGTATGTACTAGAATTGTAGAACTACGGGAACAAAAGTTATTTAGTTATACAGGAAACTATAATGCGTATCTAGTACAAAGAAAAGCGGAAGAGAGAAAAAAGGAAGAAGAATATGAAGCCTATCAAAAGGAAAAGCAACGTCTTCTTACTATTTATCAGGAAAAGAAATCAGAAGCTGCAAAAATGCGAAAAACCCCTAAAAATATGACACCAAGAGAAGCAAAAGTAAGGGAGTTTTTAAATACAACTAGAAGTTATAGTGGAAAAGAATTGAGACTAAATCGTGCTGCTGAGGCAGTACAAAAAAGAGTAGAACATCTCGAAGTAAAAGAAAAGCCAAAAAAACAAGAAGTGATTCGATTTAACTATCAAAAAACAAATCCTCCAAAAAGTCGTTTCCTGATTCGATGTGAGGATATAAGCTTTTCCTATGACAATAAAAAAGTTTTAGATCATGTTTCTTTTGATATAGCAAATCGAAAAAAAACAGCTCTTCTAGGGAAAAATGGTTCTGGAAAGACAACATTACTACACTTGATTTTTTCAGAGTATGAAGATAGAAGGAATGAAAGAAATAAAAAGGATAACGAAAAGATTTCTTTTGTTTCTGGACTTAGTATTGGCTGTTTAGAACAGGATTTTAAGAATATTGACCGAACAAAAACCGTTTGGGACAATGCGTTTTCCGATGCAGTACAAAGCCGTCAGACAGTATTTGATGTTTTAGCAGGTCTTTTATTTACAGAAGACGCCCTTTTTAAATCTGCTGGAATTTTAAGTGGAGGGGAATTAGTAAAACTCTCTTTAGCAAAACTATTTGTTTCAGAACATAATTTATTAATTTTAGATGAGCCAACCAACTATTTAGATCTTCCTTCCCTGACAGCACTCCAAAAAATGATTTCAGACTATCAGGGAGCGATTCTATTTGTCAGCCATGACAAATGGTTTATACAAGCAACAGCAGATGCTGTTTTAGAATTAGAAAATGGTAAGTTAACTTCTTTTGATGGTTCATTAAAAGCATGGGAAGAAGAAAAACACTCTCATTCTTTAAGAAAAAACAGAGCTTCTTCTCATCAGGAGCGTATTGTATTAGAACTTCAACTGGCAAGACTAAATAGTGAGTTATGTCAAAAGCATTTGTCAAAAGAACAAAAAATTCAATTAGAAAAAGACTATCAGGACACTTTAGTAAAACTAAAAGAGCTCTAAAAAGGATATGTCGGTGAGAAGCTTATAATGTAATCTCACCGACATAATTTGTGGCAAATACTTTACGAACAGCCGATAAACTAGGATCTTGTCCCAATGCCCAAATCAGTTTAGTGACAGCAGCTTCTGTAGTCATATCATAGGCACTGATTACTCCTTGACGAAGAGCTAATTGTCCAGTCTGATAAATAGAAAGATCACTTCGTTCATAGAGACATTGACTTGAAATGACGATAGGAAGTCCAAGTTCTGTCAACTTAGAAAGTTTTGCAATTAAATCTCGATGAATAAAATGAAGTCCGCCTGCTCCAAATGCTTCTATGATAATGCCTTTATACTGCATTTCTAATAACATATCAAATATTTTAGGATTTAACCCCGGTGTCAGTTTAATTAGAAAAACATCTGAACATAAATTGCCTAAAAAAGCAGGATTACCGTTATTAGTAGGCAAAACAGAATGATTAATATTTAAGCCAGAGGAATCAATTTGAGCAATATATGGATAATTCACACTTTCAAATGCGTCAAAACCAGTAGTACGAACCTTTACTGCACGACAACCTAAAATAATCTTTCGGTTAAAAGAAAGAAAAATACCACAAATACCACTGGATGCCATAGCTAAAGAGTAACGCAGATTATCGGCAGCATCTGTTAAGGGATGGGATAAAGGAAGCTGAGAGCCAGTCAGTACAATAGGTAAAGGAGGATTTGGAAGCATAAAAGATAAAATAGAAGAGGTATATGCCATAGTATCCGTTCCATGTGTGATAACGATACCATCATACTGTCCATATGCTTCATAAATATGTCTTGCAATCATAACCCATTCTTCTGGTTGGATATTGGAACTATCTAAATGAAGAATATCTTTTACTGTTAAATTATAATTTTTGGAAATTCCATTAATAGAAGAAAACATACTACTGCCATTCATTGCAGGAATTAATCCTTCAGAACTATCTTTAGAAGCAATCGTTCCTCCGGTAGTAAGTACCAATAAATTTGGTTTTTTCAAATTCATAATTACCTCCTAAAAAATTATGTTAAAATATCAACTTTTATACTATAAACGATTTTTATGAATAATGCAAGAACACCCACGACTTGTTCCCGATTGTTTTCTGCATCTAGCACTAGAAGTAATACAAAAAGATTTTCTCTGCGTCTGTTCTGGCAGTCGGACAAGAGCCGTAGCATAGAAAAGGGTGACAACACTTTTTGTTGTCACCCTTTGATTGCCCAACAGCAAAAACAGGCAAGCTGTTTACTCATTGCAATAAATCTTCAAGATAAAGTCCGAGCTTTGCCCCAAAAACAAGATGGTTTTATTCTTTCTTCCGTGTTAAGAAAATTCCAATGATTACACCAATAAGGATAATCGGTGCTACTCTGACAAATAGCCATTCAAATGAGTGAAATGCCACTTCAAGAACAGCGGTTTCGGGATTACTATAATTCCACCCCAAGTAAGAACTTTTTAATGCCAATAAGATTGCAAAAACGATTACTATGATTACACATAATGAAATAAACAACCAATGAATAAATTTTCTTCTTGTGGTTTTCCGTTGTGCCAGTTGCAAGTTTATCACCTCCAATTTTTCGGAAATGGCTTTTAAAGTATCGATTTCTGTTTCGATAACAGTTTCTCCCAATAGTGTACTTACAGGTGTTTCAAGCACTTCCGATATAGAGATTAACATATCAGAATCAGGAACTGATAGTCCTTGCTCCCATTTAGAAATTGTCTGTCGCACGACGTTCAGCTTGACAGCAAGCTCTTGTTGTGAAAGTCCCTTTGATTTTCTGATTGCTTTAATATTTTCATTAAGCATTAAAGATAGCCTCCTTCCTTTCAGTTATCACCCCTATTGTAGGCTAAACTGCCTGTTGCCACAAGCAACGCATTTTAACATTTTCAAAAAATAGCAAATTTCTCTTTATGTTATAAAATAATAGAATGATATCTATTAAATTCTTGTGTGTTTCTTTACTGTATGTGAGCATTTAGTCGTGGGATGAATTGTTGACATATGTTAAATATTTTTTAGATAAAATCGTATAAAACACTATACATATTAAAACACATATGTTATCATTGTAACAAGATGATAACATATGGAAGTGGTGCATGGACGTGGATATGTAGATTCCATTCAATATCACATTGTTTGGTATATAAAATACAGGTACAAGCTTATTTCATCTGGAATGGAAAGTAGATTTAAACAAAATAGTGGAGAACAATGGCTTTCAGATACTGGAATTCGATACGAATAAAGACCATATACATTTTCTAATTAACGGTTTCCACAACATTACATACCTAATATGATTAAGACATTAAAAGGAGTGTCTGCAAGGCTTCTCATGAAAGAGTATCATATGAAATTAAAAAAGAAACTAAGGGGCGGGCATCTATGGAATCCGTCCTATTTTGCGGCAACTGTATCGAAAAATCCAATCGGACGATCCGAAGTTACGAAGTCTGTGAAGTATAAAAAATATGAGAGTGGAGAAGGTTTATATGGAAGTAAGTGAATTAAAACAACAAATGGAAGCTTATTTAACACAGGGCAAAGTAAAGATGCAGCGACAGATAAAAGAGTTGCAACAAAAGGGAGATGAAAAAGCGGCAAAACTGGAAATGGAGAAATTAGATGTATACGATATCTTTACTACAATGCTAAATGCCAGTATGTTAAAAGTAACATTAAACAAATCAATTAAACCAGAAGAACGAAAAAAGAAATTTTGTGAAGACTATCTGATTCAATTTATTACCATGCCAAAAGAGTGGAGAATTAATTATGCAGCGGCTGTAGAGAAAAAGAACATAGAAGAAATGGAAAGCTATAAAGTTAAATTAGATACTACACAAGAAATTAGAACAACATTCTTAAAGCTGATAAGTTAGAAAACTAAACATATGAAAAAAATTTTCCTCTTGACAATTTACTTTCAGGTGTTATAATTAATTCCATCAATTAGGAAAATGCAGTGATGAGAAGAGTAAGCAGTGGACACTTTCCAGAGAGGAATATGATTTGCTGAAAATATTCCATTGTACGACCTGCCGAATACTACCTCGGAGTGGCTCTAATCCAGCCCGGTGATTCCGTTATCGTCGAATGAAGTGGGTTTTATTTGAGCCAAAGAGGGTGGAACCACGAGTGAATACTCGTCCCTTTCGTCTGTTATGATACAGCGAAAGGAACGAGTTTTTTTATTTTAATGGAGGAGATTAAAATGAGGATTACATTAAAAGATGGATCAGTAAAAGAATATAGTGATTCAAAAACGGTTTTAGAGATTGCAAAAGATATCAGTGAAGGTTTGGCACGAGTAGCCTGTGCAGGAGAAATCAACCAAAAGACAGTGGATCTACGTACTGTAGTAGATTCAGACTGTGAATTAAATATTTTAACGTTTAATGATGAAGAAGGAAAAGCAGCATATCGCCATACAACATCTCATGTGCTTGCACAGGCAGTAAAACGCCTATATCCAGAAACAAAGCTGGCGATTGGGCCATCGATAGATACTGGTTTTTATTATGATTTTGACTGTCCACCGTTTGATCGTGCGGCATTAGATGAATTAGAAAAGGAAATGAAAAAAATAATAAAAGAGGGAGAAGAATTAAAACGCTTTACTCTTCCAAGACAAGAAGCAATTCATTTAATGGAAGAAAGAAAAGAGCCATATAAGGTAGAATTAATTCAAGATCTGCCAGAGGATGAAGAGATTTCGTTCTATCAGCAGGGGGATTTTGTGGATCTGTGTGCAGGACCTCATTTAATGAGTACAAAACCAATTAAAGCAATTAAACTGATTTCTTCCTCAGGAGCATATTGGAGAGGCAGTGAAAAAAATAAAATGCTGACCAGAGTATATGGAACAGCGTTTACCAAAAATGCAGATTTAGAAGAATATCTTGTACATTTAGAGGACATCAAAAAAAGAGATCATAATAAACTAGGGCGTGAGATGGAGTTATTTACCACAGTAGATGTAATTGGTCAAGGACTTCCTCTTCTGATGCCAAAGGGAACAAAAATTATTCAAACGCTCCAACGCTGGATTGAAGATGAAGAAGAAAGTCGCGGTTATGTCAGAACAAAAACACCTCTGATGGCAAAGAGTGATCTGTATAAGATTTCGGGACACTGGGATCACTATAAAGAAGGAATGTTTGTGCTTGGAGAGGAAGAAAAAGAGGAGGAAGTATTTGCACTACGCCCTATGACTTGTCCATTCCAATATTATGTTTATAAAGCAAGTCAAAAAAGTTATAGAGATCTGCCGATTCGATATGGAGAGACTTCGACTTTATTTAGAAATGAAGATTCAGGAGAGATGCACGGTTTAACAAGAGTTCGCCAGTTTACAATTTCAGAGGCACATTTAATTGTACGTCCAGACCAAATTGGGGAAGAGTTTAAAAGTTGTGTAGAACTTGCTGTTTACTGTTTGACAACATTAGGGCTTCAAGATGATGTTACGTATCGGCTGTCTAAATGGGACTCCAATAATAGAGAAAAATATATTGGCTCACCTGAATATTGGGAAAAGACACAAGGGATGATGCGAGAATTCCTCAGTGAATTAAACTTAAATTTTACAGAGGCAGATGGAGAAGCTGCATTTTATGGGCCAAAGTTAGATATTCAGGCAAAAAATGTATATGGAAAAGAAGATACTATGATAACGATTCAACTTGACTTGGCACTTGCAGAGCAATTTGATATGTATTATGTAGATCAAAATGGAAATAAAGTCCGCCCATTTATTATTCACAGAACCAGTATAGGATGTTATGAAAGAACACTTGCTTGGCTGATTGAAAAATATGCAGGAAAATTTCCAACATGGCTTTGTCCAGAACAAGTTCGTGTGCTTCCTATTTCAGAAAAATATAATGACTATGCAGAAAAAGTAAAAGCAGAACTTAGCAAAAATAAAATTTTAGCAACAGTAGACAACCGTGCAGAAAAAATAGGATATAAAATTCGTGAAACAAGATTACAGCGTATTCCTTATATGTTAGTGGTAGGACAAAAAGAAGAGGAAGAAGGCTTGGTAGCAGTACGCAGCAGATTTTTAGGAGATGAGGGACAGAAAAAATTATCTGACTTTATCAATACCGTTTGTGAAGAAATTCGTACAAAAACAATTAGAAAGATTGAGGTAGAGGAAAAACAAGAATAATAGAGCTATCAAAAAGAGTTTCTTAATCTCATATTAAGAAACTCTTTTTTTTATAATTTTATTTTACTCCATTTTCCACTGTTAAAGCGCATAAAAGAAGCTAAAAAGCGGAATCCCTGATCGATGATTAAAGAGATCCATGCTCCTGCAAGTCCAAGTCCCATTGGAAAACATAAAACCCATGTTAAAATTGGTCGTACAATGGCAATACTAATCATAGAAGTTACTGCTACATAAGCAGAATCGCCAGCTCCACGCAGACAGCCATTTAAAACAACCTGAGAAGTCTGAAAATGCGTAGACAGTGCCATTAGGATCATAATTTGCCCACCTAATAAAATGACTTCACTATCTTTATTAAATAACCAGATTAAAGGGTGTCTTGCAAAAATAAAAATTAAAAATAATACAGTAGAGGCAACAAACGCGGCCCTCTGTCCAATCTTTCCATAAATAGAGGCAATATCAGGTCGTGTTGCACCAAGATTTTGTCCAACTAAAGAAGAAGCAGCAATTCCGAATCCATCGCCAAAACAAAAAGAAAGATTTAAAATATTCATACAGATCAGATGTGTTGCATAGGCTGTAGTTCCAAGGCGAGCAACAATAGCAGCATACGCTAAAAATCCAATTCGCATAAATACCTGTTCTATTAATGCACTGCTACTCACTTTCATCACTGGTGCAAGAACTGCTCGTCGAAATTTCCAGCTACACCGATAGAAAAGGTTCACATAAGAATCTCTTTTTAAAAGTGCGAGCATAGAGATAATTAAAGAGGCAAATGCCCCCAATACAGTAGCTACCGCAGCACCTCTTACTTCCATACGTGGAAATGGGCCAATTCCATTAATCAATAGATAATTGAATATTAAATTAATAATATTTGCAATAATATTCGTTTTCATTGCAATTCTTGTGTTGCCACATCCTCGTTGGGCAGCATTGATTGTTAAATTTAGCGAAGTAAATACAATACCAATTACTAAGATTTGAAAATAATGAATCGCATCCTGTAAATAATTTTCCTCTGCCCCAGCAATCAACATAATCTCTTTGGCAAAAATAAAACCTAATAAAGAAGTAAATAAAGAAATTATAAAACTTAATAAAATAGCAGTACGTAATGTTCGATTTGCACCCTCTTGATCATTTTGCCCTTTTCGTCTTGCAACTACAGCAGTCACTCCAACATTTAAAGAAAAGATCATAGCAAGTAAAATAAATTTGGGTTGATTTGTAATTCCAACAGCAGCAATAGCACCTTGACCTAATGATCCAACCATCATAGTATCAATAGAACCAACAAGCCCAACCAATAAAGATTCTAAGGCAGATGGCCAAGCTACAGAAAGAAAAGTAGTATATGCCTGTTTTGTACTTGGGACAGAACCTAAAATATCTTTAGGCAACATATGCTCCACAGAAAAAAAAGAAAACAGGCGCTGAAAAAAACGATTTGAAAAAATAGGTTTTAAATTCATTTGTAATTCACGTCCTTTTATATTAGTATAGCTCTACTATTAAAAAAAAGCAAGTATAGGTCAGATGTTTGTTGTATGCTTTACACAAAAGTAAGGGATGTGCTATACTTAAAAAAAGACTTTACAGGTGAAAAAAGACAGGGAGGATTTTTCTTGACATTAAGAGAATATTTAAAGAAACATTATCTTTTGACCGACGGTGCAATGGGAACTTATTATGCGAGTTTAAATTTAAAAGGGGCGACAGTTTTACCAGAAGATGCAAACCTTACTGAACCAGAAGTCATTGCAAAAATTCATAGACAGTATTTAGAAGCTGGCGCAATGTTAGTGCGTACAAATACATTTGCGGCAAATAAGATTACGTTAAAAAGTTCTGAGAGGGAAAGAACAAAACGAATTGAGGCAGCACTCAACATTGCAAAACAGACAATAAAAGAATTTAGGGAAGAAACAAAAATATCTCCCTTTCTAGCGGGAGATATTGGTTCAATTTTAGGATGTCTTCCAGAAGAAAAAGAGGAAGAGGCATGGAAGGAATATTGTGATATTGTAGATATCTTTCTTTCAAAAGGGGTTGATGCTATTGTATGTGAAACATTTTCAGAGGAACAAACACCATTAAAAATTGCACAATATATTAAAGAAAAAAATCCAGATATGTTTGTAATAACACAAATAGCATTAGAACGAAATGGATATGCTGGAAATGGATTAAGTGCACAAAGAATTTTAGAAAAAATGGCATTACATCCTGCAACAGATGCGGTGGGATTTAACTGTGGGATTGGTTCGGGACATATGCTGACTTTGACAAAAACACTGCTTTTCCCAGAAGCCATTCAATCGGGAGAAAAATATTTTGTAGTTGTACCAAACGCTGGATATCCAGAACAGCTTCAAAATAGAATGGTTTTTGTAAATAATGCAGAATATTTTGCAGATAATATGAAACAGATTTGTCAGATGGGTGCTAAAGTAATAGGAGCGTGTTGTGGAAGTACCCCAGAATATATTCGTGCTTTAAATAAGAAACTGATACAGATAAATAAAAATGAAAAGCAAATCACAATCTATGTTGAACCACAATTAAAACAGCCAGTATCAGAAGAAAAACAACCAAAGAAAAATGATTTTTATAAGAAACTATCAGAGGGGAAAAAAGTGATCGCCTGTGAACTCGATCCACCTTATGATGCAGATGATTCCAAGATCTTAGCCGCTACCAAAATATTAAAACAATGTAGTGTAGATATGATTACAATTGCGGATTCTCCTATGGGAAAAAGTCGAATTGATTCTATTCTTATGGCGTGTAAGTTACATCATATAACACAGATGCCAGTTATGCCACATATATGTTGCAGAGATCGGAATATGATCTCTATGAGGGCAAGTCTTCTTGGAGCTTATGTTAATAATATCCGCAATCTATTATTAGTCACAGGAGATCCTGTACCACAAAATGTTCGAACAAAAACAACAGGGGTTTTTGATTATTATTCTATTCCATTGATGCACTATGTAGAAGAAATGAATCGAGAACATTTTGCAAAAGATCCTTTTATTTACGGAGGAGCACTAAATTATAATTTTCCTAATTTAGAAAAAATCATAGAACGAATGGAACGAAAAATTGAAGCAGGGGCTTCTTTCTTTTTAACTCAACCAATTTATTCAAAAGAAGATATAGAACGAATTGCACAGATTAAACAAAGAGTTTCAACAAAGATTTTATGTGGAATTATGCCTCTTACCAGTTATAAAAATGCAGTTTTTATAAAAAATGAAGTTGCAGGAATTCATATTCCAAACGAGATTGTTGAAAAATATCATCAAGATATGACAAGAGAAGAAGCAGAATGGACAGGAGCTAAGATAGCAAAGGAAATCATAAAAGAATTAGAAGATATTGCAGATGGCTATTATATAATGCTCCAATTTAATCGGGCAAGCTTTATGGAAAAAATTCAATTCTAAAAAAGAAATTTAAAATAATAGGAAGGTACAATAGAAAAATGACAAGACAAGAATGGGATAAATGGACAAGTCAAAATATTATTCTTTTAGATGGGGCAACAGGAAGTAATCTATTTTTAAATGGAATGACATCGGGAGTTTGTCCAGAATTATGGATCTTAGAACATCCAGATATTTTAATCAATCTTCAAACAGAGTATTTAAAAGCAGGTACAGATATTTTATATACACCTACCTTTTCAGGCAATCGATTAAAATTAGCTGAATATGGACTAGAAGGACAGGTTGAATCATTAAATCAGAAATTAGTTTCTCTTTCTAAAGAAGCAGTAAAGCGATTTTATGAAGAAACATCTGCAAATCGTAAAGTTTATCTAGCTGGAGATCTTACTATGACAGGAGTACAACTTGCTCCGATGGGAACGTTGCAGTTTGAAGAATTGATAGAGGTATATAAAGAGCAAATTCAAAGTTTAGTTGATTCAGGTGTGGATTTATTAGTGATAGAAACTATGATGAGTTTACAAGAATGTCGTGCGGCTCTTCTCGCAGCAAAAGAAAGCTGTGATCTTCCAGTAATGATTACTTTGACATTTGGTCAGGATAAAAGAACGCTCTATGGAACGGATCCAAAAACTGCCATTATCGTATTAGAAGCAATGGGCGCAGCAGCAGTCGGCATAAATTGTTCTACAGGACCAGAAGATATGGTTCAAATTCTATCAGAAATGAAGCAGTATGCAGGAATTCCTTTAATTGCAAAACCAAATGCAGGACTTCCAAAACTCTATGGTAAGCAAGCAGTATATGAAATGGAAGCAGAGGAATTTGCACAAAAATCCAAACAGTTAATTGTAGCAGGAGCAGGAATTTTAGGAGGATGCTGTGGTACAACTCCAAAACATATTCACCATTTAAAAGAAATGACAAAAGAATTTGAGGTTCCAGTGATAGAAAAAAGAATAGTCCGAGCGTTGACAACCGAAAGAAAGACACTCTTTTTGCCATTAGATGGAGCATTTCAAATTATTGGAGAGAGAATCAATCCAACGGGAAAGAAGGCTTTACAGCAAGAATTAAAAGAGGGAAAATTTGATTTAGTTACAACTATGGCACAGGAACAGACAAAAGCAGGAGCAGGAATTTTGGATTTGAATATGGGAATGAACGGAATTGATGAAAAAGAGATGATGCTTTATGCAATACAAGAAGTGATGGCAGTTTCCGATCTACCACTTTCTATTGATTCCAGCCATACAGATATTATAGAGGCAGCTCTTCGAATATATCCGGGAAGAGCGTTAATTAATTCTATTTCAATGGAAAAAGAAAAAATGCAAAAACTGCTTGCGATTGCTAAAAAATATGGAGCAATGTTTATTTTACTTCCTCTTTCGGACACAGGACTTCCAAAAGATTTAAAGGAGAAAAAGGAGATTATCCACACAATTATCAAAGAGGCAAAAGCAAAAGGACTAAAAAAAGAAGATATTGTTGTAGATGGATTAGTAAATACGATAGGTGCTAATCCTAAAGCAGCACTTGAAACAATAGAAACTATCCGATATTGTAAGGAAGAGTTGGGACTTGCAACGGTGTGTGGTCTTTCTAATATTTCATTTGGTCTGCCAGAAAGAGCCCTGATCAATACAGTATTTTTAACAATGGCAATACAGGCAGGACTTACTATGGCAATTTCAAATCCATGTCAGGAATTATTAGTTCATACTGCATTAGCAGCAGAAGTTCTTCAAGGAAAAGAAGAAGCAGCGAATCGGTATATTACAAGAGTTTCTAGTAATCCTATCAGTACAGTTTCGGAAAAAGAATCAAAGACTATACAAAAGAAGGAAGATTCTTTTCAAGGAAATTCCGCTATTTTTGAGGCAGTTCTTACAGGAAAACGAAAAAAAATTAGTGAATTGGTAGAAGAAGAGTTATCCCAAAATATTTCTGCGAAGGAAATTTTAGATGAGAAACTGATTCCAGCGATCAATGAAACAGGAAAATTATTTGAAAAGGGAATCTATTTTCTTCCTCAATTAATTTCCTCAGCAGAAACGATGAAAATTGCACTAGAAAGACTAGAACTTCTATTAAAAGAAAGTCAAAACTCTTCTGATTCTGGAACAGTAGTCATTGCAACAGTAGCAGGAGATATCCATGATATTGGAAAAAATTTAGTGGCATTGATGTTAAAAAATTATGGATTTCATGTTATTGACTTAGGAAAAGATGTACCATCAGAGGAGATTATAGAAACAGCTAAAAAAGAAGATGCGGATATTATTGCTCTTTCTGCACTGATGACAACGACAATGTTAGAAATGAAGGAAGTTGTACGACTGAAAAAGGAAGCTGGACTAAGAGCAAAAGTTATGATTGGAGGTGCAGTGATTACACAAAGTTATTGTGAGGAAATCGGAGCGGATGGATATTCGAAAGATGCTAAAGAAGCAGTAGTCATTGCAAAACGTTTAGTACAGGAGGGAAAAAATAGTCTTTTATGAAGATTTTAGCGGCAATTTGTATTGAATCTTATGAGATGGAATTAAAGTTATTTGAGATAAAAAAGAATGTAAGAAAAGAATTATGTTGTGCAAGACAACGTTTAGAATTAGGCAAAGATACTTTTCGATATAAAAGATTACAAAATGCAACTATTCGCAAACTTTGTGAGGTACTTTCGCGTTTTCAACAGACAATAAAAGAATATCCTATAGACAGTATAAGAATCTGTGCGACAACAGCAGTTAGAGAAGCTAAAAATCTTCCGATCATTTTAGAACAAATTTGGCTTCAGACAGGCTTAAAACCATTAGTATTAAGTAATTCCGAACAAAGATTTTTGGAGTATAAGGCGATTGCATTAAATATCAAAGGATTTTCAGAATTAATTCAGTCTGGAACAGCTATTTTAGAAGCGGGAAGTGGAAGTTTACAACTGTCGTTGTTTCAGGCAGGAAAACCACTTATAACACAAAATATTCCCCTTTCTGCTAAAAGATTAAAAGAGCAACTAGAAAAAAATGATTACACATATGAGCAATTCGAAGACTTTATGAAAGAATTGGCAGATTATAGACTTGGAGAATTTGAACGGTATTATTTGAAGGGAAATTCTATTGGACAGATTGTTTTATTTGGAGAAGGAGCAAGAGCATTTGTCAAAAATAGTGATGATGGATTATGTATTTTAAAAAGTGGCGAATTTTTAGAAAGTTGCCGTAAATTGAAACAGAAATCTCCAGACTGGATAGAACAAAGATTAGGAGGAGCGGAAAATTCAGAAACATTACAGGCAGCGAGTGTCATTTACGAAAGTTTTTTAACAATGACACAGGCAAAAAAAGTAATTATACCTGAAATTGATTTAAACGATGGAATTTGTTATGAGTATATGCAGGAAAAAGGGTTATTAGAAAATGAGCATAATTTTGAAGAGGATATTTTAAATGCCGCTTGGGATATGGCAGAGCGTTATCAGTGTGATCGAAATCACAGCAGTTTTGTTTTAAAAACAGCTATTTTACTATTCGATGGATTAAAAAAGAAATATGGTCTGACCAAACGAGATCGTCTTTTATTAGAGCTTTCTGTAATTTTACATGATTGTGGTAAGTTTGTGAGTATTGTAAAGGCAGCGGAATGTACCTACAATATTATTTTAGCCTCTGAGGTAATGGGACTATCACATAAAGAAAGGAAAATGGTTGCTGAGATCATTCGTCAGAGTGCATTAAAAACAGAAAGAACATTGGATATGGAATTAGAAGAAGAATTTATGGAGGATGGTATTCGGATTCGAAAACTGTCTGCTCTATTAAGTATTGCAGATTTTATGGATCTAAGTCATAGACAAAAGGTACTTGGAATTCGGTTAAAACAAGAAAAGACAGAATGGAAGCTAACCGTAAAAACAAAACAAGATTATCGATTAGAACGAAGTTTATTTCACGAAGCAGCAGGTCAATTTGAAGAAATTTATCAGTTAAAGCCAGTTTTGATTTGGAAAAGAGATGATAATTGAATTTATCATATATAAAAATCAGGTTTGTGTCTGTGTGGCGTCCACAAACTTGATATACAAAAAGCCACGCAGAAATGTAGGTAAAAATGACACAAAAGGATTGGAAGGATGATTTTTACAATCGAGAATTAAGTTGGCTTTTATTTAATCAGAGAGTTTTTGAGGAAGCAAAAGATCGAACTTTACCACTATTAGAACGATTGAAATTTTTGAGTATTTCCGCTTCTAATTTAGATGAATTTTTTATGATTCGGATTGCCTCTTTAAAAGATATGGTACATGCTAATTATAAAAAGAAAGATATTTCTGGAAGAACGGCACAACAACAATTAGATGAGATCAGTCAAATGGTACATCACTTAGTAGATGAACAGTATTCTCTTTATAATCACTCGCTTTTAACAGCATTAAAAAGCAACAAAATCCACATAATAAAGACACATGAAAAACTGTCAAAACAACAAGCAGAAGTGGCAGATCAATATTTTAAAGAAATGGTTTATCCTGTACTTACTCCAATGGCAGTGGATTCTTCCAGACCATTTCCTTTGATACGAAATAATACCATTAATATTGCCGCACTTATTGCAAAAAAAGAAAATAAAAAAGAAGTTGCATTTGCAACCGTACAAGTTCCAGCAGTTATACCAAGACTTTTCTTTTTAGAAAATACAGAGGAAAATATTAAAATTTTATTATTAGAAGAACTCATTGAAAGAAATTTAGATAAGCTATTTTTAAATTATGATGTAATTTGTTCTGCAACGTATCGAATTATGAGAAATGCAGATTTAACAATAGATGAAGAGGATGCAGAAGATCTACTCAAAGAAATTCAAAAGAAGTTAAAACGCAGACAGTGGGGAGAAGTGCTTAGGCTCGAAATAGAAGAAGGAGCAGACAAAAGACTTCTTTCTATTTTAAGAAGAGAATTTGCAATTAAAGAACCAGATCTTTATATGATAAATGGTCCAATGGATCTGCGATTTTTAATGAAATTATATGGGATGATAGATAAAGAAACTTTAAAAAATCCTGTTTTTGAACCTCATCCAGTTTTAGAATTAATAGATAGGGATATTTTTGAAGTAATTCAGAAAAAAGATATTTTACTACATCATCCATACCAGTCTTTTGAACCAGTTGTAGAGTTTATTAGAAATGCTGCCTGTGATGAAAAGGTTTTAGCAATTAAACAGACACTATATCGAGTCAGTGGAAATTCGCCGATTGTAAAAGCATTAGCTCAGGCCGCCGAAAACGGAAAACAAGTGACCGTTTTAGTAGAGTTAAAAGCTAGATTTGATGAAGAAAACAATATTTTATGGGCTAAGATGTTAGAAAAAGCAGGGTGTCATGTCATTTATGGGTTAGTAGGTTTAAAAACCCACTGTAAAATTACATTGGTGGTACGAAAGGAAGAGGAAGGAATCTGTCGTTATGTCCATTTGGGAACAGGAAATTATAATGACGCGACTGCTAGACTTTATACCGATATGGGACTTTTCACATGTTCGGAAGCGATAGGAGAAGATGCCAGCGCAGTCTTTAATATGCTTTCTGGATATTCTGAACCAAAACGATGGAATCGATTAATTTTAGCACCACTTTGGATGAGAAAACGTTTTTTAAGCTTTATTGAACGGGAGCAGTTAGCAGCAAAAGAGGGAAGAACAGCTAGAATTATTGCCAAAATGAACTCATTGTGTGATAAAGAAATTATGAAAAAACTCTATGAGGCAGCCGCAGCTGGAGTAAAAGTAGATCTCATTGTCCGTGGAATATGTTGTATAAAGACTGGATTACCACAGACACATGACAATATTACAGTACGTTCTATTGTTGGAACATTTTTAGAGCACAGCAGGATTTATTATTTTTATCACGATGGTATAGAAGATATTTATATGGGAAGTGCTGATTGGATGCCACGAAACTTAGATAAACGAGTAGAAATTTTATTTCCAATAGAAGATGAACAGATTAAACAAAAAGTGCTGCATATTTTACAGATTCAACTTGAGGATACAGTGAAAGCACATATTTTAAAAGAAAATGGTACGTATGAGAAGATAGATAAGAGGGGAAAAATTTTAATAAATGCACAGGAAACTTTTATAAAGGAGGGAAATATCTATGAAAAAAACATGGGCAATCATTGACATTGGTTCAAATACAATGAGACTTAGTATTTATCAGTGTGAAGCACAACAATTTCGCATTATGATTCATAAAAAAGAGATGGTGGGTCTTGCCAGTTATGTAGAAGAACAAAGACTAAGTGATTCTGGAATTAAAACAGCTTGTGAAGTATTAAATGGATTTAAGAATATTGTAGATAGTTTAGGAGTAGAAAAGACTTTTATTTTTGCAACTGCTTCCCTTCGAAATATCAGTAATACACAAGAGGCAGTCAGTATAATAGAACAACAAACAGGATATTTGGTTGAAGTAATCTCTGGAGAGGAAGAGGCAAGATTAGATTTTATTGGAGCAATGCACAGAGTAGAGTTAAAAGATGGACTTTTGGTAGATATTGGAGGTGGAAGTACAGAATTAGTTCCATTTTATAAAAAAAGTCCTGTTATGGCAGTCAGTGTGCCAATCGGTTCACTTAGTCTTTACACAAACTATGTAAAAAAAATTCTACCTAAAAAAGAAGAGTTAGAAAATATACGAACAGTTGCGGCAGATGAAATTGAACAGACACTTGGAACATTTCGACCAGAAAAACGTCAAAAAATCTGTGGAGTAGGAGGTACAATTCGAGCTCTGTTAAAGTTGTGTAATTATATCTACCATAAAGAAAGTACAAATCAGGTTATATCAGGAGAAGAAGTAAATGAATTATATACCATGTTAAGTGATAAAAAGGAAGGAAAATGGAAAGCTATTTTAAAGGTTTGTCCAGACAGAATTCATACTATATTACCAGGGCTTACTATACTCTGGCTGATTGTAAAAAAATATAATGTGACAGAAGTAATCGTAAGTGGTTATGGAGTAAGAGAGGGATATTTAGTAGAACGAGGAGGAATTTATCGTAAATAAAAAAGGCTGCTGTAATATTTACAGCAGCCTTTTTTATTTATTTAATAGTTTTTTTACGTGTGGCAAATGCTCCAACAGTTATAGCAGCAACAGCAACAATACCAACAGCAACAAAGATTCCTGTTTTGGAACTATTAGAACTTTCTTGAACAAGTACCATCGTTGAAATCGGTGCAACCTCTGCTTTGCCGTTCTTAATTGTTTCCAGTACCTTTGTTCCTGCCTTTTCTCCATTCACATAGACATTCCAACTTCCTTTTGGAAGATCGATAGAAACAGAATTGCGGTTAGCATTGTGAATGATATAAATTCCCTCTGCACTTTCTTTGTTCGGTTTTCCGCTAATATGATAAGCTACAGTATTAGCAGGAGTATTTTCTGTAAACACAAGATTAGAGGCAATTTCTTCGGTTGTTGTCATACGAAGAGATGGGTGTGCTTTTCGAAAAGCGATCAACCCTTTATAATATTCAAATACATCCTGATAGGTTGTTTTGTTTTCCCATCTGATTCCATTGACTGCATCAGAAGACTGATAGCTGTTTTCATCAAAAGTACCATCTTCTTTTACTTTAGAACGAAGTAGTTCTTCTCCTGCTTGAAAGAATGGAATTCCCTGTGAGGTAAAAACAATAGAAGCAGAAAGTTTATTCATTGCAATCCGATCTGCTTCGGAATCTTGACTATTAGAAGTAGCAAGTTTATCCCAAAGAGTTAAATTATCATGAGCAGAAGCATAATTAATACATTGAGATGGACTCTTTGCCCAATAAGTATCGGAATAATTGACCAGACTATAATTTATCTGTGGATGGTTAGTAGAAGCGACAATACCAAATTTAATACTTTCTTCTAAACCAGTACTTCCACTGACAAATCCCGTTTCCATAGCTTCAAATACACTTCCTTTAATTCCATCTCTAAGATCATCGGAAAAAGCGGCAACTCCATCAATGAAAGAAATATTTTTCTTTAAAGACTGATTGCTTTCTGGAAGTGTACTAGTGCCTCCTGTCCAGCCTTCGCCATAAATTAAGATGCTAGGATCTACTTCATTTAAAGCAGCACGGACTTCATTCATCGTTTCAATATCATGAACTGCCATTAAGTCAAAGCGGAATCCATCAATATGATATTCTTTTGCCCAATATACAACAGAATCTACAATAAATTTGCGAACCATAGAGTGATCGGAAGCAGTTTCATTTCCACAACCAGAGGCATTTGAAAACACGCTTCCATCTTTACGGTAATAATAGTTTGGAACAAGTTTATTAAAATTAGAGTCAACGGTTGCTGCTGTATGATTGTATACAACGTCCATAACGACACGAATTCCATTTTTATGAAGAGATTGTACTGCCTGCTTCATCTCTTTTACACGTACTTCACCATGATAGGGATCGGTTGAATAAGAGCCTTCCGGACTGTTATAGTTTTGAGGATCATATCCCCAGTTAAATTGTGGTGTATCTAGTTTGGTTTCATCAACAGAAGCATAGTCAAAACTCGGAAGAAGATGTAAATGAGTAATTCCTAGCTCTTTTAAATGATCAATTCCAGTAGAAAGTCCATCTGCATTTTTTGTTCCTGTTTCTGTAAACTCTAAAAATTTTCCAGTATTAGAGATACCAGAGGAGGAATTGGAAGAAAGATCCCTTACATGAAGTTCATAGATCACTGCATCTGTCATCTCAAGAAATTCTGGTTTTTTGTCTTTATCCCATCCATCTGGATTGGTAGAAGTAAGATCTAAAATCATACCACGCTGACCATTTGCACCTGTAGATCTGGCATAGGGATCAACAGCTTCATTTGTACCCAATGAAGTCACAGCAGTATACGTATAATATTTTCCATTCAAATCTCCAGATACAGAAATAATCCAAGTACCATTGACATCCTTAGTCATTGGTGTTTCAGAAAGCTTTTCGCCACCAAGCCCTTCTGTATATAGGTTTAAAGATACCTGTGAAGCAGTTGGAGCCCAAACACGAAATGAAGTGGATTCTTTTGTGTAAACTGCTCCTAAATCATTGCCTTGATACGTATAAGCTTCTTCAAAATCGGAAGTAGAAAACGCATTTCCTACATCTACCGCAATGCTACCATAACCATCACGTTCCAACGTAAAGCTATGCCCTAGATCAACTTTTTCTTCTAAAATAACAGAGGCTGTAGCAGTCTGTCCTCCATCTTTCGACCAAATTTTCATAATCGGGTATTCGACTCCTTTCTCATCGGTTACTCGGTAATGGCTTACTTCATCCTCAGCAGAAGAATCGATAGGAACCGTTACTGTAAATTCAATTTCTTTCGCAGTTTGGAAAGTCGCACTTAAAAACTGCGCAGAAAGATCCACCTCACTTTTATCATAATAAATCGTTCCATTTCCCTGTAATAAATAAACATGAAGAGTTCCATCCACTGCCTTACTCATATCGATGAAGCGATCTGCATCAAAATCTTTCTTTTCCCATTCATTTAATCGTACAATAATTCCTACTGTTGCAGGTGAACCAGAAAAGGTAACTTCTGCATAAGAACCATAATCATCTGTTCCAGTCAACGGATATCCTGCACCTTCTCCACCTTCTGGCCAAAGCCAGAAATTCCAGCCATCATAAGCCTCATCAAATCGATGGTAGTGAATGACTAAAGTAGTGTCTGATGCGGCAGAGACAAAGATTGGCTGAATCAAGGAAAATATCAGCACAAAACTTAAAAAAAGTGCATAAATAGCCGCAAATTTTTTTTGTTTTCGGAAATTCATAAGTCCTCCTCCTAATTATTTGCTTTCGATGTTTTTATCATACCATAAAAATAAACAGATTTGAAGAGTTTTTTCGAAATTATTCGAAAAAAAATTAGTTTGAAATTTGTGCATATTGTACAAAAGATATCCGTTTTTTGGAAATTCCTTCACTTTAATTGTTAAATTATAATAAATGCCCTTATCCTTTTCTTAAATTCATATCTTAGGCGTTGACAGAATTTCATGTTGGCATATAATAATTGACATACTCTATTTACATAGACGGGTATAAATCATAAATAAGAAAATAATAAAGTGAAGGAGGAAAGAAATGCTACAATTAATGAAATATTTAAAAAAGTCAGCAGGTGCAATTATATTGATTGTAATTTTTTTAATCATTCAAGCTTATTGTGATTTGTCGCTTCCAAGTTATACGTCGGATATTGTAGATAATGGAATTTTACAAGGCGGAATTGAAAGTCCAATACCAAAAGCAATTCGTGCTGGCAAAGTGGATCTGTTAAAGGAAATCGATCCAGATCTTTATGAACGTGTGATAGAAAAAATGGATCGTTTCGACAAAGAAGAACTTTCTGAAAAAGAATATAAGGAATATGTCAAAATGTATCCCATTTTAGAAACAGAACCGATCTATGTTTTAAAAAACTTAAATAAAAAAGAGAAAGAAGCATCTGAAAGCGATTTTATTCAGGCGATGATATTACTTGAAATGATATCTGGTAATTTTGATCTAGAATCAATAGGAATGAATTCGCAGAGTGAAACGAAGATTTCTCCAACAGAAATGATTTCGCAGATGCCAGAAATGTTTCTAAGTCAGGCAGCGATTGGTGCTATTCAAAAAGAATATACGATAATTGGATTAGACACAGGTAAAATTCAAACAAAATATATTACAAATGCAGGATTAAAAATGTTAGCTTTGGCTCTTCTTTCTATGGTAGTTGCCATTTTTATAGGATTATTAGCTTCAAGAATTGGTTCTGCTTTTAGTAGAGATGTCAGAAAAGAAGTTTTTCAAAAAGTTGTTGGTTTTTCTAACAGTGAATTCGATAAATTTTCAACTGCTTCCCTTATTACAAGAAGTACAAATGATATTCAACAAGTTCAGATGTTGATTATTATGATGCTAAGAATGATTTTATATGCCCCAATTCTAGGAATGGGTGGTATTGTAAAAGTATTAAATACGAATACTTCTATGACTTGGATTATTGCACTGGCAGTTCTTGTTATTGTAGGATTAGTTTTTATTTTATTTAGTATTGCAATGCCAAAGTTTAAAATAATGCAGAAGTTAGTAGATCGGTTAAATCTGGTCACTCGTGAAATTTTAACGGGACTTTCTGTCATTCGGGCTTTTAGTACAGAAAAGCATGAAGAAAAACGATTTGACAAGGCAAATAGAGATCTGACAAAAACCAGTTTATTTGTCAATCGTGTTATGACATTTATGATGCCATTAATGATGTTAATTATGAATTTGGTTATGGTACTTATTATTTGGTTCGGAGCAAAGGGAATTGATAAAGGACAGATGCAGGTAGGGGATATGATGGCATTTATGCAATATACTATGCAGATTATTATGTCATTTTTAATGCTTTGTATGATGTCTATTATGCTTCCAAGGGCAGCAGTTGCTGGCAATCGTATAGCAGAAGTACTCTCTACAAAGACTGCTATTGAAGAGCCAGAAAGTCCAAAGCCATTTGATATGTCAAAAAGAGGAACAGTAGAATTTGACCATGTATCTTTTCGATATCCAGGAGCACAGGAAAATGTCTTAGAGGATATCACTTTTACAGCAAAGCCCGGACAGACCACAGCTATTATAGGAAGTACTGGAAGTGGAAAATCTACGTTAGTACATTTGATTCCAAGACTTTATGACATTTCACAAGGAAAGTTATTAGTAGATGGTATTCCAGTGAATCAAACTTCCCTTTATGATTTAAGAGAAAGAATCGGATTTGTACCACAAAAGGGAGTTTTATTTACAGGAACCATTGCTTCAAATATTCGCTATGGAAAAGAAAATGCTTCAAAAGAAGAGATAGAACTTGCTGCACAAATTGCTCAGGCACAAGATTTTATTGAAGCAAAAGAAGATCAATATGAAGAACCAATTTCTCAAGGCGGAGGAAATGTTTCTGGTGGTCAAAAGCAAAGACTTTCTATTGCTCGTGCGATTGCGAAACATCCGGAAATTTATATTTTTGACGATAGTTTTTCAGCCCTAGACTATAAAACTGACGCCCAACTTAGAAGACGTTTAAAACAGGAAACTACCGATGCAGCAGTTATTATTGTGGCACAACGAATTAGTACCATTTTACATGCAGAACAGATTTTAGTATTAGATGAAGGTAAAATTGTAGGGAAAGGTACACATCAAGAACTGATGGAACATTGTGAAGTATACCGTCAAATTGCAATATCTCAGCTTTCTGAAAAGGAATTAAATGAACAGAGAAGGGATGGTGTGACACATGAGTAATACTACAAATCAGACAAGAATGCGCCCCAGACCTCATGGACCGATGGGACATGGTCCAATGGGAGGTGGAGAAAAGGCAAAAGACTTTTCTGGCACAATTTCAAAATTAATTCGATATATCAGTAAATATAAAATTCAGATTTTTGTTGTGATGATTAGTGCAGTCTGTAGTACAGTCTTTAATGTGGTAGGTCCAAAAATACTTGGAGAGGCAACCACAGAAGTTTTTAATGGACTAGTAGCTAAAATTACAGGTTCAGGAGGAATTGATTTTGGAGCGATTGGGCGAATTTTACTGATTTTGTTTTTGCTTTATATTGCAAGCTCTGTCTTTTCGTTTATTCAGGGAATTATTATGACAGGCGTTTCCCAAAAAGTCAGCTATCAACTTAGAGATGAAATTTCTAAAAAGATTAATAGGATGCCCATGAAATATTTTGATAAAAATACACATGGAGAAATTCTTTCACGTGTTACAAATGATGTAGATACTCTTGCTATGAGCTTAAATCAAAGTATTACACAAATTAT
The DNA here is from genome assembly GCA_910586015.1 of uncultured Lachnospiraceae bacterium. Classification (GTDB taxonomy): domain Bacteria; phylum Bacillota; class Clostridia; order Lachnospirales; family Lachnospiraceae; genus MGBC140009. Next base: position 102,051 of record CAJUGJ010000002.1, on the reverse strand, counting down.
TACTTCTGTTACAACCTTAATCGGAGTTTTAATTATGATGCTTTCGATCAGTGGCTCTATGACATTGATTGCAATATTAAGTCTACCTGTATCGTTAGTCTTTGTTTCTTTGATTGTAAAGCACTCTCAAAAATATTTTAAGGCACAACAAGAATATTTAGGTGTTGTAAATGGTCAGGTAGAAGAAGTTTATGGCGGACACACGGTAGTAAAAGTTTTTAATGCAGAAAATAAGGTAATGAAAGACTTTGATCAGGCAAATAATAAACTCTATGAAACAGCGTGGAAATCTCAATTTTTATCTGGAATGATGCAGCCTATTATGGCGTTTGTCGGAAATATTGGTTATGTTGCAGTTGCAATTTTTGGAGGTTATCTTGCAGTAAATGGAAAGATCACAGTTGGAAATATTCAGTCCTTTATCCAATATGTTCGAAACTTTAATCAACCAGTAACACAACTTGCTCAAGTTTCCAATCAACTTCAAATGACCGCTGCCGCAGCAGAACGAGTTTTTGAATTTATGGAAGAAGAGGAAGAAGATATTATAGTAGAAAATCCAACTAATCCAGATAAACTTACAGGAAGTGTTGAATTTAAAAATGTAAAGTTTGGCTATCTTCCAGAACAGACAATTATTAAAGACTTTTCTGCTAAAATAAGTCCCGGACAAAAAGTGGCAATAGTCGGACCAACTGGAGCAGGAAAGACTACAATGATAAAACTTTTGATGCGATTTTATGATGTCAACGCAGGAGAAATTTTGATAGGCGGACACAATGTCAAGGATTTTAACCGCAGTGAACTACGTCAGATGTTTGGAATGGTACTTCAAGATACATGGCTATTTAATGGAACAATCAGAGAAAATATTCGATATGGCAAGTTAGATGCTACAGATGAAGAAGTAATAGAAGCTGCAAGAGCAGCACATGTCCATCACTTTGTTACAACACTTCCAGATGGCTATGACATGGAATTAAATGAAGAGGCAAGCAATGTTTCTCAGGGACAAAAACAGCTTCTAACGATTGCCCGTGCTATTTTAGCTGATCCAAAAATTCTAATTTTAGATGAAGCGACCAGCTCTGTGGATACAAGAACAGAAATCCGAATTCAAAAGGCAATGGATAACTTAATGAAAGGAAGAACCAGCTTTGTTATTGCCCATAGACTTTCTACAATTCGAGATGCGGATTTAATTTTAGTAATGAAAGATGGAGATATCGTAGAACAAGGAACACATGAACAATTATTAGAACAAAAAGGATTTTATGCAGAACTTTATAACTCACAATTTGAAAAAACAGCATAACAGTTAAGTACAAAAAGAGTTGTTGGAGTATGAAATTAACTAATGTATTAGTTAATTTCATACTCCAACAACTCTTTTGAGGGAAGATATTTGTGAAGCTTACTTAATTAAAAATCATCTATGTAAATGGAATTATTGTTAGGCGAAACCAACAACAGATGTTCTTCTGACATATTGCTGCCGGTTTCATTTCATCTATACTTTTAGTATATGAGAAAAATATGTATATTGTGTGTAGTAGATATGAAAAAATTGTGAATAAATTATCTGTCATTAACTTAGTTGACAAATCAGAAAGAACTAGTATAATGAAATTAAGGAAACAATCGATACGATTTTCCACAGAAAAAATAATAGAAGACGGAGGATTATCATGAGTGAAGAGGTATATGAGCAGACAAGTAGCTGTAGCGGGGATTGTTCGGGTTGTTCTTCGACATGTAGTTCAAGACAACCCTCTAAAGAAGAATTTTTAGCTCCGTTAAATCGATATAGTAAAGTTAAAAAAGTAATTGGTGTTGTAAGTGGAAAAGGCGGAGTTGGAAAGTCTTTTGTGACTTCCTACTTAGCAGTGTTAATGCAGAAAAAAGGTTATAAGACAGCTATTTTAGATGCCGATGTGACAGGACCATCTATTCCAAAAGCATTTGGAATACATGAGCAGGCAAAGGCAGGAGAAGCGGGACTGTTTCCAGTTGTAACAGAAAAGGGCATTAAAGTAATGTCTGTCAATGTATTATTAGAAGATGAAGAAACGCCTGTAGTTTGGAGAGGGCCAATTATTGCAGGAACAGTAAAACAATTCTGGACAGATGTTATTTGGGGAGATATCGACTATATGTTTGTAGATATGCCACCGGGAACAGGAGATGTACCTTTAACAGTCTTTCAATCATTGCCATTGGATGGTGTTATTTTAGTAACGAGTCCACAAGAATTAGTTTCTATGATTGTTAAAAAAGCTGTCAATATGACAAATTCTATGAATATTCCAGTATTGGGAATGATCGAGAATTATAGTTATGTGGAGTGTACAAAGTGTGGAGAGAAAATTTCTATCTTTGGAGAAAGCAAAATTTCAGAAATCGCGGATCAGTATGGATTTTTAACACTTGCGAAAGTTCCTTTAAACCCAGATATTGCAAAGAGTATGGATCAGGGAAAGGTAGAAGAATTAGAAGCTAGTTGGTTAAATGAAGCATCAGACTTTTTGGAGAAATTACTTCCTGTATTCGATGATAAAAAAAATAATGTAAAAATTGCAGTTACAACGGATGAGAATGAAAAAGTATTTCAACATTTTGGACATTGTGAAAAGTTTACTGTCTATGAGATCAAAGAGGGAGATCTCATTGGAAAGTCAGAATTAGATACAAAAGGAAATGGTCACGAAGCATTAGTTGGTGTTATGAAAGAAAACAACATTCAGGTTTTGATCTGTGGCGGAATTGGTTTTGGAGCAATGCAGGCATTGATGGAAGCAGGAATTTTAGTAGTTCCGGGAATGACAGGAGATATTGATATAGCAGTGGCTTCTTATCTCGATGGTTCTGCACAGACCAGTATGCAGCCAAGTTGTGATCATGTACATGAAGAAGAACATACTTGTGATTCAGAAAATTGTACATGTGAACATAAATAATAATTAAAAAATGAAGGGGAGAAAGGGGAGCTCTGTAATAGCTGTATAGATTAAGCTATCCTTTCTTTCTCTTCTTTTTCATTGTTTGAAACGCTAAAAGTATACATAAAGGAGTGACTTATGAGGACAATTAAATTCAAGATTATTATGGGCATTGTATTTTGTTCCATTTTATCCGCAGCAATTATTGCAGTTCTTAGTACAAACAGTGCTGGTGCAATAACCAATGAGGATTCCGAGCAAATTTTAGAATTGACATGTGTTTCTAAGGCAGATGAGATCGATGCGTTAATTGCAAGAATAGAACAATCGGTAGATACATTAGCAAATATTATAGTGAAAAATTTAGATCTTGATAAAATAATGACCAACCCTGAATATGAACCAGACTATACAAAAAAGATAGATCCTATTATTTTAGAATTTGCAGAACATACAGAAGGAGCAATTACAGCATATCTTCGATATAATCCTGAATTTACGAATCCTGTTTCCGGAGTTTTTTATATGTGGTCAGATCAAGAAAGAGACTATTTGCCAGCAGAACTTACGGATTTTAGCATCTATGAAAAAGATGAATTGGAACATGTAGGATGGTATTATATCCCAATAGAAAATAAGAGTTCTACTTGGATGGGGCCTTATTGGAATGACAATATTAAAATTTATATCATTTCCTATGTAGTACCACTGTTTATAAATGAAACGCCTGTAGGTATTATAGGAATGGATATTAAATTTTCTCAAATTACAGATATTATAGATCAGACAAAGATTTATGATACTGGTTATGCGTTTTTAACAAATTCGGACAGTGAGATTATGTATCATAACAAGTTAGAAATAGGAAGTGAAATCGCGTCTTTGGGAGAAAACGGAGAACTGAAAGAACTTTCTAATTTCTTTAAAGCAGGAGGAAACGAAGGAGTTCCTTTTGAATATACGTATTATGGAGAGAAAAAAAGCTTAGTCTATAAAACGATTGGAAATGATATGTACTTTGTTCTTTCTGCTCCTGATAATGAAATCTCAGCAGGGGCAAATCAATTAAAGAAAAATATTTTCTATTTAATGACAATAACAACTTTAATTGTTATAGTGGTAGGAAGTGTAATTGGATTTAATATTTCAAGACCAGTAAAAAAACTGACCATTGTTATTCGAAAAATTGCTGATTTGGATTTTCGTGGGGATATACAGATAGAAGGATTAGAAAAAAGAAAAGATGAAACAGGCATTATGGCAAAAGAAGTTAGAAAAATGCGTCAAAAATTAAATAATATGGTAGTAGCACTTCAAAAGACGAATTTGGTAATTTCTAAGTCAATGGATGGACTAAATCTTGTGATGAAAGAAAATCAGGCAGTTTCAGAGGATAATTCAGCAGCTACTCAACATATTGCAGCGGGTATGGAAGAAACATCGGAAAATACACAACGCATTACAGAAAATGTAAATAATGTAACACAAAGTTCTCATCAGATGAAAGATTTGGTGCAAAAGGGACAGGATAATTCAAAAGAAGTCATGCAGCGTGCAACACAGTTACGAAGTGTAGCAGAAACATCCAGTAACAAGACAATTACAATGTATCAATCACTGAAAGAACAATCTACAAAGGCAGTAGAGCAATCTAGGGCAGTAGAACAAATTCATGTATTAACTGGAAATATTCAAAAAATCTCTTCTCAGACAAATCTGTTAGCATTAAATGCGAATATTGAAGCGGCAAGAGCTGGAGAGGCAGGAAGAGGTTTTTCTGTAGTAGCAAAGGAAATTGGACAACTAGCTTCACAGACTTTTCAGACCGTAGAGGATATCAATCATATTGTAGGAGATGTTACAGAGGCAGTTTCTGGTCTGTCACATTGTCTAGAAGATACGGTTTATTTTCTTGATCATACTGTTTTATCTGATTATGAGTCCTTTAAAAATACAGCAGAAGAATATCAAAAAGATGCTGGATTTTTCGGAAATATTTTAGAAAATTTACAGGGTGCAATGGTAGAATTAAATAATACACTCTCCGAGATCTCAAGTGCGACAGGAGAAATGAATCAAACGATAGAACAGTCAACAAAAGGAGTTTCCCAAATCGCTGAAAAGACAGAAGAAGTAGTTATTAGAACAACAGACGGATATCAAAGATTAAAAGATTGTGAAGAAAGTATCGAGAATCTAAAAAATATTATCAATCAATTTCAACTTTAAAAAATAAGAAGTTGCCAAGATAAATTTGGCAACTTCTTATTTTTTAAAACAGATCTACAGAATTAGTCAAATACATAGTGAATTTCACCTGTATAGGAGTAGTAAGAATATTCTACACCTTCATATACAATAAAATGTCTTTGCTTTCCCCTATAATATAATCCCTCTTCCGCATCTTTTACTTCATAGCCTCCATGATAGGAAAAGGTATTCGTCTCATAGTCACAAAAATAATCCCAAATAGGAATATTACCATATGTGTTGCTTCCCTCTGGTCTTCTTTGAAGATAGACTTCTTTAACTCCTACTTTTTCTGCATATCCTAAATTGCATATTGTAGTAAATGAAACTGCAATTCCCTCTTCATTAAATGCAATAGAATTCATACCAGTCAGTTCGTCTAAATTGAAAGGCTGTGAAAGACCAATATAATCGGCAATGTATTCCGCTGCTTCTTCTTGGGACATTTCTTCGACGCCTTCAATAAAGACTTCCTTTAATTCTTCTGCTTTTGCCACTGCATTTGAGCCAAAGATCAAAAGACAGGAGAGCATAAGCAGTCCGAAAAGTTTTTTCATTTGTATACCTCCATCTGATTTACAATCTCGATTAATTCTTCCATTGGTATATTGCTAGTGACAGAATAAAAATCTGACCCAATTTCAAATAAAATATTTGTGATCTTGGTCTGTTCATTAAAATAAATATGGGCATTATTCCAGCAGCAGAACTCATCTTTTAAAATATTACTATCTCCTAAATTATAATTAATTTCTAGGATAGAAGAAGTAGTTTCTATCAACAAATCCATCCATTGGGTTATATCATCAAAGACAATTTTTATAATTAGTTCTTTCTTAATACTATTTTCCATTTCATAAAATTGATAATCCAATGAATTGTTTAAAAGATTGATTGGCAAATAGATAGTTCCCCGATATTTTTCGGGAATTTTGATTGAATGGATAGGTTTTTCTAATTGATTGGAAGTTTGTAATGGATGTTGGAAGAGATTGAAATTTCCTTTTTGAAATAAAATAGAATCTTCAGCATACTTTTGTACTCGATATACTTCTTTTTTTCCTTCTACATAGATCGAATGATGAAAAACACTAATACTAAAAAGCATAAACAAAAAAGAGGTAAGATAGGCTTTTCGTTTGAGAAATTTTAGTTTAGGATCGTCTGACTTATACCAAGGAATAAAGTCTTTATGAGAATCTATCTCTTGAGAACCTATCTCTTGAGAGTTTATCTCATGAGAATGTATCTCTTGAAAATCATTTCCATGAAACTTTTTTTTCTGAGAAACATTTTCCTGAGAAATTTTTTCTTGAGAAAGTCTCTCATAGAAACGACTTAAAAATTCTTCTGCTCCAAATCCCTCTGGCGAAGTTTTTTCACAATATACATTCATTAAATGCAGTAAGGAGGAAATTGTATTTGCATCAGAGCTGGAAGATTCTAAAGTCTGTTCAAATAAAATATCCAATACTTTTTGTAATTGTTTAATCTTTTGTTCCCGTTGTGTTTGAGCTTGCTGTATGTTAAGAGGAGAACTGGGATTATTATTTTTTTTAGAATCACCCGATAAGTTTGACTTATGAAAGAGTTGGATTAAATACTGCAAGGAGGAAATTGTAATAGGATCGATTTCTGCGTTCTGTTCCATTTCCTGTTTCAATAAATAATCCAATTCATCTTGCAGTATAGTTTCTATTTGCCACTCATCTAATTTTTTTCCATTTGGGTTTTCTAAGATAAATATCAGCTCCTTTCTTTTTATATATTGGAGACAAAAATAGATTAGTAACAAAAATATTATAGAAATTTTTACCATGTATTTTATATAGGGAAGATAAAACAGTTTTTATATGAGAATTATATTGATTTGAAATAAAGATAGGAGTTGTGATATTAATATCACAACTCCCACTTTTTATGATTTTTTAAAATTGTCCACGTTTTACATATTCTGTATGAAGTAGTTTATGTGCTCTTGGTTTTCCCGGAGCATCGAAAAATTCGTCATAGATCTGTTTAATTACTGGACTCTTATGAGAACTACGTAATTTAGAACGTTTATCATAATCATAAAGTGCTTTAGAACGAAGTGCTTTTAAGTTAGTATAGTTACGAACAGAATCGCTTTGTACTGGCTGACCTCCACCATTGATACAGCCACCAGGACATGCCATAACTTCTATCATATGATAGTTTTTCTCACCAGACTTAATTTGCTCTAACAATTTTCTAGCATTTCCAAGACCAGAAGTAACAGCAACTCGAACTTCCACTCCAGCAACTTCATAAACAGCTTCTTTAATTGGATCTGTTCCACGTACCTCTGCAAAATCGACCTTTTTAAAGTTGCCATCTAACATACTGGCAGCAGTACGAAGAGCGGCTTCCATAACTCCACCAGTTGCGCCAAAGATAGCACCACCACCACTGGCAGTTTCAAATGGAGAGTCAAAACCTTCGTCTTTAATTTCGGTAAACTTAATACCAGCACCTTTAATCATCTTTGCTAATTCTCTTGTGGTAAGTGCTACATCCACGTCTTGATAGTCAAAGGTCTGTTGTTCTTCTCTACCTACCTCAAACTTCTTAGCAGTACAAGGAATGACACTGACAACAAAAAGATCCTTTGGATCAATTCCCATCTTCTGGCAGTAATAACTCTTTAAAACAGCTCCAAACATCTGTTGAGGAGATTTACATGTAGATAAATTTGGAATCATCTCTGGATAGTAATGTTCTACAAACTTAATCCAACCCGGACAGCAGGAAGTAAACATAGGAAGTGTTCCCTTTTTCTTAATACGTTCTACTAATTCGGTTGCTTCTTCCATAATAGTTAAATCTGCGGTAACATCCATATTAAAAACAGCATCTACTCCAAGACGACGGATAGCAGCTACCATTTTTCCCTCTACGTTTGTACCAATTGGCATTCCAAAACTTTCTCCAAGGGTTGCACGAATACTCGGAGCAGTGAAGAAAACCACTTTTTTCTCTGGATTGGAAATAGCATCCCAAACCGCATCAATCTGACTTTTTTCATTGAGTGCGCCGACTGGACAGGCTACGATACACTGACCACATCCAACACATGGGGAATCTGCAAGACTTTTTTCAAAAGCACATCCAACATGAACATTATATCCACGTTTAATCGGTCCAATAACCGAAACAGATTGTACATTTTTACAAGCAGCAACACAGCGCATACATTGAATACATTTATTATTGTCACGTACGATATAAGGAGAGAGATCATCAACTGGATAAACAACATCTTCTCCTTTAAAACGATCTTCATCAACTCCATAGTCAAAAGCAAGTTTTTGAAGTTCACAGTTATTTCCACGTACACAGGAAAGACATTTTTTATGATGGCTAGATAAAATCAATTCAATCGTAGTCTTTCTGGAAGCACGTACCTTTGGTGTATTGGTTAACACTTCCATACCTTCTTCGGCTGGATAGACACAAGATGCTACCAGTCCTTTTCTTCCCTTAATTTCAACAACACAGACACGGCACGCACCGATACAGTTAATATCTTTTAAGTAGCAAAGAGATGGAATCTCAATCTGGACAGCTTTTGCTGCCTGTAATATGGTAGAACCAGCAGGAACTTCAACTGGAATTCCGTTGACTTTCAAATGTACTGTATCCATGATTTCCTCCTTTATTTTTTGAAAATAGCTCCGAATTTACAGTTCTTTACACACATACCACACTTGATACATTTTTCTTTATCAATTATATGTGCTTGTTTCACTGTTCCGCTGATTGCACCAACCGGACAATTTCTTGCACATTTGGTACAGCCTTTACAAAGCTCTGGATTGATCTCATAGGAGAGTAAGGATTTACAAACTCCTGAAGGACAGGTCTTATCTTTAATATGAGCAATATACTCATCTCTAAAATATTTCATTGTTGATAATACTGGATTTGGAGCAGATTGACCAAGGGCACAAAGAGAAGAAGATTTCATATGAAGAGCAAGTTCTTCAATCTTTTCTAAGTCTTCCATTTCTCCTTTTCCAGAAGTAATCTTTTCAAGGAACTGTAGTAGACGTCTAGTTCCAATTCGACAAGGAGTACATTTTCCACAGGATTCGTCTACTGTAAATTCTAAGTAGAATTTTGAGATATCAACCATACAAGTATCTTCGTCCAAAATGATCATTCCGCCTGATCCCATCATAGAACCTAATGCGATTAAGTTATCATAATCAATAGGAGTATCAATATGACAGGCAGGAATACATCCACCAGAAGGACCACCCGTTTGAGCAGCTTTAAACTTCTTTCCGTTTGGAATTCCTCCTCCAATTTCTTCTACGATTTCACGAAGCGTTGTACCCATTGGAATTTCTACTAATCCAACATTTGTAATTTTACCTCCAAGTGCAAATACCTTTGTACCTTTAGAAGTAGCTGTTCCCATAGAAGAAAACCAAGCTGCTCCCTTTAAAATAATCTGTGCAATATTCGCATAGGTTTCTACGTTATTTAAAACAGTTGGCTTGCCAAATAGACCTTTAACGGCTGGGAATGGAGGACGAGGTCTTGGCTCTCCACGATGCCCTTCGATTGAAGTCATAAGAGCAGTTTCTTCACCACAGACAAACGCACCTGCACCCAAACGAATCTCAATATCAAAGTTAAATCCCGATCCGAAGATATCTTCTCCAATTACACCATAAGCTCTTGCCTGATCGAGAGCAATTTTTAAACGCTGTACCGCAATCGGATATTCTGCACGAATATAGACATAGCCTTGAGAAGCTCCAATCGTATATCCTGCAATAGCCATAGCTTCAATGACACTGTGAGGATCGCCTTCCAAAATGGAACGATCCATAAATGCACCCGGATCGCCTTCGTCAGCATTACAGCAGACATATTTCACATCACTTTCTGAAGCTCTTGCAAATGCCCACTTTTTGCCGGTTGGGAATCCACCGCCGCCTCTTCCACGAAGACCAGAGCCATTTAATTCATTAATAACATCATCGGCAGTCATAGAGGTTACGACTTTTGCCAAAGCCTGATAACCATCTCTTGCAATATATTCCTCTATGTTTTCTGGATCGATAACGCCACAGTTACGTAAGGCTACACGAAGCTGTTTTTTATAGAACTGGGTTTCACTTAAAGAAATAATACTTCCATCTTCATGTACAGTTTCTTTATATAGAAGATCGGTTACAACATTTCCATTCTTTAAATGTTCCTCTACGATACGAGCAACTCCCTCAGGGGTTGCTTGACTATAAAAAGCACCTTCTGGATAGACAATCATAATTGGTCCTAGAGCACATAATCCGAAACAACCAGTTTTTACAACTAAAATTTCTTTTTCTAATTCATGTTCTTTTAATGCTTTTTCTAATGCGTCAATTACTTTATGGCTTCCGGAAGAGGTACAACCTGTACCGCCACAGACTAAAACCTGTTTGCGGTATCCGGTCTTTTGAGCAAGAATTTCACCCTGCTCACGAATGACACTTCGAACCATAACAAGTTCTTCTTTAGCAGCTTTGATCCGATTTAATTCTTCTATTGTCATCATAATCAGGACTTTCCCCCCTTCTTTGAAGCGTAACTATCGATAATTTTATCGATCTGTTCAGGTGTCACTTTACCATATACATCATCATTTACCATAATGACTGGAGCAAGTCCACATGCACCTACACAGCGAGTAGAATCTAAAGAGAACAGACCATCAGGTGTACACTCTCCAGATTTAATTCCAAGTTTTTGCTCAACAGCAGCTAAAATTTTATCTGCACCTTTTACATAACAGGCAGTACCAAGACAGACACTAATTCGATTTTCTCCCTTTGGTGTCAGAGAAAATTGGGAATAAAAAGTAGCTACACCATAAACTTCAGAAAGAGAAATGGATAATCCATCAGCAACCATCTTTTGAACTTCAATCGGAAGATAGCCATAGATTTCCTGAGCTTCTTGAAGAACTGGCATCAATCCACCCGGCTGATTTAAGTGTCGTTCAATAACTGCTTCTAACTGACGTTTTTGTGCGGGAGTTCCCTTAAACGGATGAAGGGATGTTTCAGACATTTTGTTTCCTCCTTTGATTAAAAAGTAAATTATATTAGAAAAGCAATCGATTAATTTATACAAATTGCTTTACAGGAAAAGTGCCATAAAGACATTATAACAGAAAAATGAAAAAAAATCACTACTAAATTTGATGAAGTTTTAAGAAAAATAACGAAAATATATTTTTTTACCTGTCGTAATTTATATAAATAGAGTTGAATTGTTTTTATATTTTTGATAAGATAAAAACTGTTTATAAAGCAAAGATACAAATATCAAATTTACGAATATCATATAGAAATAAGGGAAAACATGAAAACAGCAAGTCAGTTAAATTTAGATACACAAAAAGTGATACCTCTTGTTTTCGATCATGTATTTGATAATAAAGATGGATTGATCAGTGTATGCGTGTTCTAAAAGATGATGGTACAATGTATCTTATGACTGCAACACAATATATGCCTTATTTAGATATTTATGTATCTGAAAGATATCATGTATTATGTCGAATTGTATGGACTTATGATAGTTCAGGAGTTCAATAATTAACAGCAAGGATTCCCCTTCCTCTTAGGTAGAGGAGGAATTGTTAGGAACAATTGTAACGGCAGTAGTGGCGGAGCGAAAGCGGTATCCCTTACTGCCATGAAGCAATCCACAGAATTGTCTTGCTCTTAACTGCCGCGAGTGGATTGAAACAATCAAAAAAGATATATGGTTCTTTATATGAACCGATTCTAATGATTAATAAAAATGCAAAGGCAATCTATACATTTTCGATTCTCAGGATCTTTTACTACATCAACTGTTGCAGTAAGATTAGGACGAAAAGCTATAGGAATTGATTTGAATGAGGAATATTTTGAAATTGGAATCCGAAGAACAGGAATTGCTAATGAATATAAAGGGAAAACACTTATAAAAGAAAAAGTACGAAAGACTTGTGCAAAGTCTAAATATGTAAGGGGTTAGAAAAAGTCTGAATTTCTGAACTTAATATAAATATTTATTACCGAATGGAAATGCAGATGGAATCCGAAGAGGAAGAATAGTTTTTTATAATAAGACGGGTAGAAAGCAATCGCTTCTTCCTCGTCTTTTTTACTAATTATATACAGAAAAGAGGTTAAAAATAATGAAAGATCTAACCAGTGGAAAGCCAGAAATAGTATTGTGGAAGTTTTCTATTCCGATGTTTGTAAGTGTTATTTTTCAACAGCTTTATAATATTGCGGATAGTGTTATTGCGGGAAAGTTTGCAGGAGAGGACGCGCTTGCCGCCGTTGGAGCTTCCTATCCAATTACAATGATTTTTATGGCAATCGCAATTGGAAGTAATATAGGAAGCTCGGTTGTAATTTCTACTTTGTTTGGAGCAAAACAATATCATAAAATGAAGACAGCCATATCAACAACACTTTTATCAGCAGCAGTATTGTCAGTTTTACTGACAATAGGAGGACTATTTGGAACAAGCGGTTTAATGAAAATGATTCGAACACCAGAAAATATTTTTTCCGATGGGGCATTATATTTAAGAATTTATATTGGGGGATTTTTATTTCTATTTTTGTACAATGTCTGCACAGGAGTATTTACTTCTTTAGGAGATTCTAAAACACCACTTTATTTTTTAATTGGCTCTTCGATTGGAAATATTGTTCTTGACTATATTTTTGTGGCAGATTTTAAATGGGGAGTTGCCGGAGTAGCATGGGCAACCTTTTTAGCACAGGGAGTTGCCTGTGTACTTGCTTTGATAACATTATTAAAAAGAATTCAAAAAATTCAAACAAAAGAAAAAAGAGAATGGTTTTCAGGAAAGATGTTAATAAAAATTGGAAAGATTGCAGTTCCTAGTATTTTACAACAAAGTTTCATTTCAGTAGGAAATATTTTTATTCAGAGATTAATTAATGGATTTGGTTCTTCTGTGATCGCAGGATATTCCGCTGCAATTAAATTAAATACTTTTGCAATTACATCTTTTACTACATTATCAAATGGACTTTCAAGCTTTACAGCACAAAATTTAGGAGCAGAAAAACCAGAAAGAGTAAAAAAAGGATTTCGTGCAGGAGTACAGATGGCATTTTTAGTGGCAATTCCGTTTGTGGTTCTTTTTGTTTTATTTCCTGATACCATGCTTTCTCTGTTTTTAAAAGAAGAAAGTCAACAAGCAAAAGAGGCAGGACAGGAATTTATAAAAATCATCTCTCCTTTTTACTTTGTGATTTCAGTGAAATTAATGGCAGATGGTGTACTACGTGGTGCAGGAGCAATGAAACAGTTTATGATAGCAACCTTTTTAGATTTGGCGTTACGTGTTATTTTAGCATTTATTTTAGCAACTCCTTATGGAACAAGAGGGATCTGGCTATCGTGGCCGATTGGATGGGCGATTGCTGCGATTATATCTTATGTATTTTATAAAAAGGGATGTTGGGATTTAAAGAAGAAGTGAAATTGAGATTGCAATAGAAGAACAGATCGGATACACTAAATTTATATTGGAAAAATATTAAACAAATGGGAGATGTTATATGAAAAAAATAAAGAACTGGAAGGTTTTAATTTTTGTATTGGGCATGACAACTGTGTTGGGAGGTTGTGGATTAAAACCATCTAACCGTAGATATGCAAAAGCATTAGAGGCATATGAGGCAAAGGAATATGAAACAGCTGCCGATCTGTTTCAAGAGGCAATTGAAAAAAATCCAGATAAGACAGAATTTTATTTGGATTATGGGTTTACACTAATTCAATTAGAAGAGTTTGAACATGCAAAAGAGCAGTTTCAACGCGTAATTTCAGAAAAAGAAATTGATATGGTTCAGGGAAATAATAAAAAGGCATATCGAGGACTTGGAATAGTAGAGTATTGTAATGGACAGTATGAACTTGCACTAGAACAGTTTGAAAAAGCACTTTCAATTAAACAGGAGGAGAAATTAAATACCGATCTATTGTTATATCAGTCAAGTGCATTAGAATTATTAGGAAGATTAGAAGAGGCATTAGCTATTTATGAGGAACTATTAAAAGAGGGAATTGAAACAGCAGGACTTTATAGAACGAGAGGAAATTTATATCGAAAACAAGGAGAATATGAAAAGAGTTTAGAAGATTATGAAAAAGCGATTTCTATGTCTTCAAAAGATTTTTCAACTTATTTAGGTAAATTTGCTGCTTTAAAGGAATTAGAAAGAGAGGGTGAGGCAAATGAAGTATTAAAAAGAGCAGAAGAACTTCCAGTCAACAGTGATGCAGATCTATTTGATCTAGCACAAGTACATTTTTATCAGGGAAATAGAACATCTGCTAAAATAGAATTTGAACAGGTTTTAGAAAAAGGATTTGTTCAGGCAAAATATTTTTTAGGAGAATTAGCTTTAGAGGAAGGAGATTTTAAAACGGCAAAGACGTTACTGGAAGAATATATCTCTAGTGGACGTCCGGGAACAGCTACGATGTATAATCAGTTATTAGTGTGCTGTTTACAATTAAGGGATCTAGATGCAGCAGGAGAATATTTAGAAAAGGCAAAGATATTAAGTGATGCCTCAATCCGTCAGGAATTAGCAAGAAATGAAGTTGCTTATTTGGAATATATGGGGAATTTTGAAGAGGCTCTCGATAAGATGGAGCGATATTTAGTGATCTATCCAGATGATGATCAGGCAAAAAATGATATTGTTTTTTTAAAAACCCGTGTAAAAGAAAGTGACGACACTTCTAATTGAGTTTATCAATAAGAAAGAGAGGAACTATGGCAGAATTAATTGAAATCAAAGAAGAAATAGAACGTGTCATTTTAGTTGGAGTAGCACTAAATGAACAGGATGCTACAAAAGAGTCATTGGAGGAATTAGCAGAATTAGTACAGACTGCTGGAGCAGAAAGTGTAGGAATGGTGATTCAAAATAGAGAAAAAATTCATCCCGGAACTTATATTGGAAGTGGAAAAATAGAGGAAGTAGCAGCACTTGCCGCCGAAAACCATGCAACGGGTATCATTTGTGATGATGAACTTTCTCCTGCTCAGATGAAAAATTTAGAAATTGCATTACAAATGAAAGTAATGGATCGAACTATGCTGATTTTAGATATTTTTGCACAACATGCAGTAACAAAAGAAGGAAAAATTCAAGTAGAATTAGCCCAGTTAAAATATCAATCTACAAGACTGATTGGAATGGGAATAGCTTTATCGAGATTAGGAGGAGGAATTGGAACAAGAGGACCGGGAGAAAAAAAGTTAGAGATGGATCGAAGATTAATCCGCAATAGAATTTCTCAATTAAATAAAGAATTAGAACAAGTAAAACGCAGTAGAAAGGTTGCAAGAGCATTAAGAGAGAAAAATCAAATTCCTGTGGCGGCGATTGTAGGATATACGAATGCTGGAAAATCTACTCTCTTAAATCGGCTGACTAAAGCAGGAGTTTTAGAAGAGAATAAGTTATTTGCTACATTAGATCCAACAACACGCAATCTTACGCTAGAAAATGGACAACAACTTCTTTTAACAGATACAGTAGGATTTATTCAAAAACTTCCGCACCATTTAATTGATGCTTTTCGTTCAACATTAGAAGAAGCAAAGTATGCAGATTTCATTCTTCATGTAGTAGATTTATCCAATCCTAATTTAGATTTACAAATGCACGTTGTCTATGAAACATTAAGACAGTTAGAAATTAAAAACAAAACTATTATTACAATTTTTAATAAACAAGATCTTGTTTCAGAAAATCCAATCATAAGAGATTTTAAGGCAGATTATGTTGTGAAATTGTCTGCTAAAACAGGAGAGGGAATTTTACAGCTATTAGAACTCTTTTCAAAGGTATTACAAGAACAAAAGCAGTTGGTAGAGTGGATTATTCCATATACTGATACAGCAAAACTTTCTAAAATCAGAAAATTTGGACAACTCTTAACAGAAGAATATCGAGAAGACGGAATTTTTGTACGTGCCTATGTTCCAAAAGATTTAAGTTCTCTGTAAGTGAAAATTTTATTGAATATCTATTTGTATCAAAGGCGAAAGATATAAAAATCGAGACTTTTTTGATAAAATGACAGGTTTTCAATAAGAAAATTGGAAAAATTAAGATCTATTTTTCATGATTTTTTTTTGTTTACCGTTATTAATCTAAGAGTAATTTAAGTTGAAACGCATTAGACAAAAACCATTTATATCGTCTGAAATCAGTTCAAAGAGTTTATAAGATATAGGACAGCTTTACACAACATATAGTGGTAAAATTAAATATATGCAATATATCTAGTAGTTTTAGTTGACGAATGACTTCTTTTCTGATACAATCATAACGTAATAAATTTATGGAGCTGTCGTACTGAGAATGGAACATATTTCCTCCATACGACAGTTCCGGAATCGAGGTTGATATGATGGAAGTAATCAAACGAGATGGAGAAATTGCGGAATTTAATTTACAAAAGATAACGAATGCGATTTCAAAGGCTTTTAATGCAACGGAAAAATTATATAATGAGGATATTATTAATCTGTTGGCATTACGCGTAACTTCAGATTTTCAGTCCAAAGCTAAAAACGGAAAAATTTCTGTAGAAGATATTCAGGATAGTGTAGAACATACATTAGAACAGTCCGGATATACAGACGTTGCAAAAGCATATATTCTTTACCGAAAAAATCGGGAAAAGATACGAAATATGAAATCAACTATTTTAGACTATAAAGAGATTGTCAATAGTTACGTGAAAGAAGAGGACTGGAGAGTTAAGGAGAATTCTACAGTAACCTATTCTGTAGGAGGATTAATTTTACATAATTCTGGCTCAATTACAGCAAATTACTGGTTATCCGAAATTTATGACGATGAGGTTGCTTCTGCCCATCGCAATGGGGACATCCATATTCATGATCTTTCTATGCTGACAGGATATTGTGCTGGATGGTCATTAAAACAGTTAATTAAAGAAGGATTAGGTGGAATTCCCGGAAAAATTACTTCTGCTCCAGCAAGACATTTATCTACACTTTGCAATCAGATGGTTAATTTCTTGGGAATTATGCAGAATGAATGGGCTGGTGCACAGGCATTTTCTTCATTTGATACCTATTTAGCTCCGTTTGTAAAAGTAGATCATCTCAATTATCACGAAGTAAAACAATGTATTCAATGCTTTATTTATGGAGTAAATACACCAAGTCGCTGGGGAACACAAGCTCCATTTTCTAATATTACCCTAGATTGGACAGTACCTGCCGATTTAGCAGAACAAAACTGTATTATTGGCGGAAAAGAAGTAGATTTTAAATATAAAGATTGCAAAAAAGAAATGGATATGATCAATAAGGCATTTATTGAAATTATGATTGAAGGAGATGCAAATGGAAGGGGATTCCAGTATCCAATTCCAACCTATTCAATCACAAAGGATTTTGACTGGTCAGATACAGAAAATAATCGCCTGTTATTTGAAATGACTGCAAAATATGGAACCCCTTATTTTTCAAACTATATCAACAGTGATATGCAGCCAAGTGATGTACGTTCTATGTGTTGTCGTCTTCGCCTTGATTTACGTGAACTCAGAAAAAAGATGGGAGGATTTTTTGGAAGTGGAGAAAGTACAGGTTCTGTAGGTGTAGTTACTATCAATATGCCAAGAATCGCCTATCTTTCAGCAGATGAAAAAGAATTTTTTAAACGTTTAGATCGTATGATGGATGTTGCTGCCCGTTCTTTAAAAGTAAAGCGGGATGTAATCAGCAAATTATTAGAGGAAGGATTATATCCTTATACAAAACGATATCTTGGAAGTTTTAATAATCATTTTTCAACGATTGGGTTAATTGGAATGAATGAGGCTGGAAAGAATGCCAAATGGATTCGTAAGGATATGATAGACAAAGAGGTACAGGAATTTTCTGTTAAAGTCTTAAATCATATGCGTGAACGTTTAAGTCAATATCAAGTACAATATGGAGATCTTTATAATCTGGAAGCAACACCTGCAGAATCTACTACTTATCGGTTTGCAAAACATGATAAAGAACGTTTTCCAGATATTATTACTGCGGGAAACGAAGGGGATACTCCGTATTATACAAATAGTTCTCATTTGCCAGTGGATTATACAGAGGATATTTTTGCAGCTTTAGATATTCAAGATCAGTTACAGACATTATATACTTCGGGAACGGTATTTCATGCCTTTTTAGGAGAAAAACTTCCAGACTGGCAAGCAGCAGCTAAATTGGTACATACTATTGCAGAAAATTATAGTTTGCCATATTATACACTTTCTCCAACCTATTCTATCTGTAGAACACATGGATATTTAACTGGAGAACAAATGACTTGTCCAGAATGTGGAGAGGAAACAGAAGTTTACAGTAGAATTACAGGTTATTATCGTCCAATTAAAAATTGGAATTTAGGAAAGATTCAAGAGTTTAAAAACCGGAAAGAGTATGAAGTGGATGCTATGAAATGCTTCCAGAAACAGCAGAAAGAATCTGTGATTGAAAAAGAACCAATTACATTGGATTTGGGATCAGAAGAAGATGGACTTTACTTATTTACCACAAAGACCTGTCCAAATTGTAGACTTGCAAAACAATATCTAAACGGAATTTCTTATCTGACTGTAGATGCAGAAGAACAGTCAGAACGTGCAATGGCTTATGGAATTATGCAGGCACCAACTCTGATTGTAAGACAAAACGGGGAAGTTCAAAAATATGCCAATGTTTCTGATATTCGTCTGTTTGCAGAAAGGAATCGTTCAGAGGCATTACTATATATAAATTAGCAACAAATAAATAATATCTTAAAAACTTGTAATCAAAGGATCTGTCTAAATAATAGACAGATCCTTTTTTTGGTTTACAAAAAAAATACTTGAAAAATCGTTGATATAGGACTAAGATATATGAAACATTACAGAAAGAGGGAGAATCTATGTTAGCGATTAGAGTAGAAAAGACAATAAATCCAAAACCACTTCCAGAACCAGAAAATCCATTAAAATTTGGAACGATTTTTACAGATCATATGTTTATTATGAACTATGAAACAGGAAAGGGATGGCATGATCCAAGAATTGTTCCTTATCAACCAGTTGTATTAGAACCTTCTGCAATGGTTTTTCACTATGGACAGGAGATGTTTGAAGGATTAAAAGCATATCGTGCTGATGACGGAAGAATTTTACTGTTTCGCCCAGATATGAATGCAAAGCGAACTAATCATACAAATGAACGTCTTTGTATTCCAAAGATTCCAGAAGAAGATTTTGTACAGGCAGTGAAAGAATTAGTAAAAATAGATGCTGCTTGGATTCCAAACCGTAAGGAAACATCCCTTTATATTCGACCATTTATTATTGCAACAGATCCATTCCTTGGGGTTCGTCCATCAGATACTTATTTATTTATGATTATTCTTTCTCCAGTTGGAGCATATTATCCAGAAGGTCTAAATCCAGTAAAGATTTGGATTGAAGATGACTATGTGCGTGCAGTTCGTGGAGGAATTGGAGAAGCAAAGACAGGTGGAAATTATGTAGCATCGATGGCAGCTCAGTTAAAGGCTCATGAAGAAGGATATTCTCAAGTACTTTGGTTAGATGGAGTAGAGAGAAAGTATATTGAAGAAGTAGGTGCAATGAATATTTTCTTTAAGATCCGTGGAACTGTTTTAACTCCAATGTTAAATGGAAGTATTCTTCCGGGAATTACAAGAAATTCTGTTATTGCTTTATGTAAAGAATGGGGACTTCCTGTAGAAGAACGTCGTATTTCTGTAGAGGAATTATACGAAGCAAGTAAAAATGGAGATATGGAAGAAGTTTTTGGAACTGGAACAGCAGCAGTGATTTCTCCTGTTGGACATTTGAGATTTCAAGATCATGTAATTCAAATTCAAGACGGAGGGATTGGAGAATTAAGTCAAAAGCTATATGATACTGTAACAGGAATTCAACTTGGGAGAATCCCTGATATAAGAGGTTGGATAACAGAAGTAAAATAGAAAAATTATTGCCACAGAACAAATTGAAATAAAGTTCTGTGGCATTTCTATGATAGAAACGGAATAACAAAAGGCGTGTCGCATACATTTTTATTAAAACAGTAAAACTACGAAGGTGTAGGATGAACCAGAAAAAATTGCATGGTTTGAAAATAGGGATGTGCCTTTTACTTGTTATTTTAATCGGGCGTCTTTTGTTTATACAGAGTAAAGAAAAAGAAACAGAGCCATTAAAGCAGCAAAGTATAATAGGATGGGAAGATGATTTAGAAGTTTTTGTAAGCCTAGAAAATGAAGCAGTAAAAGAGATAAGTGAAAATCCCAGCAATAATTTGCCAGCATATACTTCTCTTTATCCAAATTTATATGCAGAACCACTAGAAGTAACGACAATGAAGGAAGATGGCCCTAAAACTGCCTATTTAACATTTGATGATGGTCCAAGTAATCGTACCTGTGAAGTTTTGGACATTTTAGATAAAGCAAATATTAAGGCGACCTTTTTTATTGTGGGAGAAACTATAACCGAAAAGGGAAAAGAGTGTTTAAAACAGATGGTAGAAGATGGACATACAATTGGTCTACATACGTATTCCCATAACTATAAAAAGTTATATTCTTCTGTAGAATCTTTTTTAGAAGATTATGATAAATTATATCAATTAATTTATGAAATTACAGGAATAAAACCGAATATTTTCAGATTTCCGGGTGGAAGTACAAATTCTTTTGTTAAAAAGATAAAACAGGAAGTAATTATTGAAATGGAACGTCGAGGATTTACTTTTTATGATTGGAATGTAAGTGCTGAGGATTCAGTTGGAAAGCCAACTGCTTATTCCATTATGAAAAACATTCGAAAAGATTATAATAGATTTCACTATCCTGTTGTTTTAATGCACGATTCAGAAAAGAATTCTTTGACAGTTTCTTTACTTCCAGAAATTATTTCAGAAATAAAAGAAGCAGGATATATATTTGATACAGTAGATAATCGAACTCCCTGTCAATTTTCATGGAAATAGTTACAAGATATAGAAAGAACTGAGATTGCCATTTGTGTGAGATTTCTTTACAATTTAGAAAAAATGTGTTAGAATAAAAATAAATAAAGAAAAAGTCATAAAACTATGCAAAAGTTATAGGAGGAATCCAATGAAAAAAACGGTAAAGCAATCTGAAAAAGTACGAATTATAGGAATTCGTAACATTATTTTAATGGCAATCTTGGTAGTGTTATTTTTTAGCATGGTTGTTAGCAATAAATCAATAAGAGAGAAATATGAAGATCAGTATAATTTAGTAGAAGCTGCAAGAAAATATCAGAAAGGCTCGGAAAATCTTACGAATGCCGTAAGAGGATATGCGGCTACGAAAGATATTAAATATTATAATGATTATTATAATGAACTAAATCAAGAAAAAAATAGAGACATTGCTTTAACCGAAATGAAACGAATTGGGATTACACAGAAAGAACAAGGATATATTGATTTAATTTCTTCTACATCAAATAATTTAGTTCCTTTAGAGGAACAGGCAATGAAAGATGTCTTAGAATCTAAATTACAAGAAGCAATAGATACTGTTTATGGAACAGCATATGAAGATTCTTTCACTATAATTCATGAAACTACCCAAAAATTAATTGATGAAATAGCAGCTCGTATGGCAGATGAAACTACAAAGGCAAATAAAATAACTATTTTTATCAATATTATTTGTAGTATTTCTGTGGTACTTGTAGTAATTTCTGTGATTAGTTTGGTTTCATTTGTAAAAAAAGAATTGATTACTCCTTTACCTTTAGTCTTAGAACAAATGCAAGCAATCTCTAACGGAAATTTTTCTGCTCCTTTTGCACTACAAAAAGATGAATCTGAGGTTGGTGTTTTAGTAGGAGCAATTATTGAAACAAAAAATATTTTGCGAAGTATTATTCGTGAAATCGCATATGTGTTAGAAGAAATGGCACATAAGAAGTTTGATATAAAAATAAAAGAAACTTATGTTGGAGAGCTATCAGAAATTCGTACTTCCTTTGAAAAAATTTTAGATAATCTAAATGAAACTTTTTATGGAATTAGTAGAACGACACAAAAAGTTTCAGAAGGAGCAAGCCAATTAGCAGTAGCTTCAGAAGAATTAGCAGAAGGAGCAGAACAACAGGCAGATGCAGTAAATGAAATTTTATTGACTCTAAACCAGATGAAAGAAGTCTGTATGGAGGATGCTTGTGCGGCAGAAGAATCTGCACAAGTAGCAAAAAAGACAGAAAATTCTTTAGCACAAAGTGACGAACAAATGAAAGCATTAAAAGAAGCAATCTATAAAATTAATCAGAGTTCTGAACAAATTGGCGGAATTATCAATACAATTAATTCTATTGCTACCGAAACAAATCTTTTAGCATTAAATGCTGCGATTGAAGCAGCTCGTGCTGGACAATCGGGAAGAGGTTTTGCTGTAGTGGCAGAGCATGTAAAAGAATTGGCAAGTGCTTCGGCAGATGCAGCAAATACTACTACAGATTTAATCAAAAATTCCATTGCTTTAATTCAAAAAGGAACACAGATAGCAGAACAAACTTCCGCAGAACTTGAAGATGTAAAAACAGGAGCAGAGCATACATTTAATAGAATGGCAAAACTTACACAGTCTTCAAAAGATAAAGTGAAAAAAATGGAAGAAATTACATTAAGACTGAATCAAATTGCACAGACGGTTGAAAGAAACTCTGCGGCTTCGCAACAAACGGCAGCAACCAGTGAAGCTCAAAGTAATGAGACAAGAGAATTAGATGATATGATAAATAAATTCCAGTTAAGGAAAAGATAAAAAAATTAATTTATTAAAAAAAGATACAGACTGTTACATAGAATTTTTGGTGTGCAGTTTGTATCTTTTTTTTATGAGATGTTTCGTATTAGGAATATTCTGCAATTCGAGTGACAGCTACATAGATTGAAGAAATTTTATACCAAGTTGGAAAATCTGTAATTCCATTAGCAGGAAGCCGAAATTGTTCTTGAAACGCTTTTACAGCGGCAGCAGTTCCAGAACCATAAATCCCATCTACAGCAACATTTGGAATAGAGTAATAAACATCTGCAATAGCATTTAACTGTTCTTGAAGTTGTCTTACTGGTGCACCAGAAGAACCTATTGTTAAAGCATATCCCGGAAAAGAGGAAGGTACTCCTGAAACTTGTGTGGTTTCGTTAATATAAATGGTATCTCCGTAAAAATATTTTAAAATCTCGGAGGCAGAGTAGCCTTGATCTCCAAGATCTTTTGAGCCCCATTGTGTCATTAATCCGGGACATGTTACTCTTTGACCATCACAGTATTGTGTTAAAATTGGTTGACGAATATTAGGTCGGGAAAGAAAATTCGTAAAAATACTATCTACAGCAGAATTGATTGTATCAAAGATATTGCGTTCAGGAATCCATTTATGATCATAAGCAGTAGAGGAAGTAATTGTAAAAGGGTATCCTCTATTTCGATACCATTCTGTATAAACTCTGTTTAATGTAAAAGATTGAATTGCTAATACATTTGCAAAAATAGTTGACTGTGGCCACGTTGCATAAATTTCACTAGAAGCAACATTTTTTATGTAGTCCCGATAAGGAACATAATAATTTTGAGCAGATGTATCAGAAGGAGGCCCATTATGAACAACAATAAACTCTGGAATGACTACTCGATTTAATACAATTTCTCCAGATTCGGTTGTTGGCTTAATTTCATCTTCAATAATTTTTGGAGGATAATCACCATATAATGTATGATCTGGAATGACAAAAGATTCGGCTGTTCCCTCTCCAGAACTAGGTAGTGGATCTAGCGTAATATTTTGAATTGCATTTACTGTAGGAAGGATTTCTGCACCACTGATGATAACAGGTTCATAACCGGGAGCTTTTACAGTGATATTATATTCTGAGTAAGGCTGTTCGGCAGATGGTTCTAAACTTAAATCTAATGCTGGAGCAGGAAGCTGAATTAAATCCGATCTTCCAGATTCATTTGTTGTAATTTCCTCTAAAATATGTTCTGGATCTCCTTTGTAGGCAATATCAATTGTAGCACCAGAAATTGGACGATTTCCCGACGAAGAAAGAACATCTACTTCCAGACCTCCTGTTGATTGGGTGTCTGTCTGTGCAGGATAGACAAAAGAACGTTTTGGCATAGGCATTACAATCCCCATTTTCAAATAAATTTCTTTAGTTCAAGTTTATGCCAAAAGAAAAGTTTTATGAATTTCAATCTATATAACACGAAAGTTTCAGGTACTAGAACGTAAAATCAATTTTGAGGATATATAAATAATTTGATTGGTTTGCATTGGATTAGCGATTCTTTCTAACATCATAGTAGTAAGTCTTTTTCCTAAAAATGTTTTATCTATATTAAACGTAGAAAGAGGAGGATTTGTACTTTTTGTTGCTGCAATATTATCAAATCCAATTACCTTTATATCTTTCGGTACACGTATTTTCAAACTTTTTAGAGCATCTAAAAGAGAAATTGCAATTGTGTCATTTGCAGCGACAAAGCAGTCAGGCAAAGCAGGAAGTTTTTTAATCTCTTTTGCTAATTCTTTAGGAACTCCATAGGGCATAGAATCATCATTTAAGATAGAATACTGTAAATCAACTGGAAGACCTGAAAGAAAAAGCGCTTCTCTCATTCCTGTAAACCTTTCATAAAACGAACGACAGTGCATATAATCACCGACAAAACCAAAAGAGTAACATTGTTTTTCTTTAATCATATCAATACAAAAATTTTTAACTACATTTTGGCTTTCAGGAAGAATAATATCATACTTTCCTTTTAAAGATAAATTAATAATAGGAAAATCTAAAAAAATAAGCGGATAGTCAAGTGTTAAAAGTTCGGCAATATAATTTGGTTCAAAAAATTCAATACAAATAATTCCATCTACTTTATTATTAGAAAGATAGTTTTTAAATTTAGAAAAAGAGTCTAAGTTAGTAAGATTAAATTGTATTAAATCAATATCATAAGTAGAAAAGCTTTCTTCAATTCCACTTAATACATAAATGTAATATTTGATATTCATAAGTAAACGAGAAGATAAAAGTATAATTCTTTTATGTCCTTGAGTAACATCTACGGTTGCAACAATCTTATAACCTTTATATCCCATTTCAATTGCTGTATTAATAACCGCATTTCTTGTTTTAATTGGAACATGTTTACCATTGAGAGCTTTGGAAACAGTGTTTCTAGACAGATGCAGTGCATTTGCAATATCTTGAATAGTAACAGAATTCTTCATGTATTTTCCTCCTAAAAAATCAACACTTTAACTAAAAATAAAATTCAATTATAAGTATATAATGAACGACGAAAAATGTCAAATAAATACCACAAAATGCACAAAAAAATATTTATAAATGTGCATTTGCACATTTATTTACTAAAATGCAAACAAAATGTTGACATTCTTCATGAAATGAATTAAAGTAAAATTACACAAAAAAGTCATTACTCAAAAATGAATTAGAGTAAAATTGTACAAAGAAAGGAGAAAAAATTGAAAAAGCAAAAGAATAATAAAACGACAACAAAAGGAAGATTTAAAAATCTTAAAGAGAATTATCCGTTCTTAATTTTAGTTTTTCCAGCAGTAGTTATAGTATTCTTATTTTGTTATCTTCCAATTTATGGTGTATTAATATCATTTCAAGATTTTATGCCCGGAGATAGTATTTTTTCAGATACAACAATATGGGTAGGATTTAGTAACTTTACAAGATTTTTTAAAGATGTTCAATTTTGGACTTTAATGAAGAATACATTCCTTTTGTGTATTACAGGATTTATCATTGGATTTCCATTGCCAATTATCGTTGCATTGATGTTAAATGCACTCAAAAGAAAGAGAACAGGAAAGATCCTACAAACAATATTTACAGCTCCTCACTTTATTTCTTTAGTTGTTATGGTAGGTATGTTGACATTATTTTTTGGTCGTTATGGTCTTATTAATAACATTGCTATTAATTTTGGAGCAGAGAGATATTCCTATTTCTTAGAGAAAGGAGCATTTCGACCACTTTATATTTTATCGAGTAATTGGCAAGATTTTGGATGGAGTGCGATTATTTATATTGCCGCTTTATCGAATGTAGATCCACAACAACACGAAGCAGCTATTATTGATGGTGCTTCCCGTTTCCAAAGAATTCTACATGTAGATTTTCCAGCTATTTTACCAATTGTAAGTGTTATGCTTATTATGTCTATTGGAGGACTGATGGGGGTAGGATATGAAAAGGTTCTTTTGATGCAGACAGATGGTAATCTTGCTACAAGTGAAATTATTGCTACGTATGTTTACAAAAAAGGTCTTACAGGAGTACCTGATCAGGGTTATGCTACAGCAATTGGACTATTTAATTCTATAATTAATGTAATCCTTCTTATTATTGCTAATACAACATCTAAGAAGTTTTCAAAAAATTCTTTGTGGTAAGGAGAGCATAACAATGATAATAAATAAAAAAAGAAAAAGTTTTTCAAAAAGTAGTATGGGAGATAGAGTATTTTATACAGTAAATACAGTTATTTTAGGATTATTAGCTCTTATTGTACTATATCCATTATATTTTATTATTATTGCTTCCTTTTCGGAAGCAGATGCTGTACTCACTGGAAAAGTAGTTTTTTATCCTGTTGATGTTACATTTGCAGGTTATCAGAAAATTATAGAGAGAATGGATGTATGGAAAGGCTATCTAAATACAATAATCTATACAGTTCTTACAGTTATAATGGCATTACTTGTTACAATTCCAGCGGGCTGGGCATTAAGCAGAAAAAACCTTCCCGGAAAAAAGTTTTGGATGATTTACTTTATCATTCCAATGTTTTTTGGTGGTGGATTGATTCCCTTTTATAATGTAATGAGTCGACTAAATCTTATCAATACAATATGGGCAATTATTCTACCAGCAGTTTTATCAGTATGGAATTTATTTATGACAAAGACTTTTTTTGAAACAAGTATTCCAAGTGGTTTGATAGAAGCTGCTAACATTGATGGAGCTGGACATTTTCAGATATTTTTTCAACTTGTTCTTCCACTCTCTAAGGCAATTATAGCAGTTATGGCACTATATTATGCGGTAGGTCAATGGAACAGCTATTTTAATGCTATGATTTTCCTTCAAGATGAAAGTTTGTATCCACTGCAACTTGTCTTAAAAGAGATTTTGATTGCTTCTGAAAGTACAGTTGGGGGAAGTGGTGAAACAATACTTGAGCAGTATCGTCTGGCAAATCAGTTAAAATATGTTTCCGTTATCGTATCAAGTATACCTGTAATTATGCTCTATCCTTTTGTACAAAAATACTTTGCACAGGGTGTCATGATGGGCTCTCTAAAAGAATAAAACAAGAAATGAGGATTAATATGAAAAAAAAGATTTTAACTTTACTTGTTGGTATAACTTTGGTTTCAATAACAGGATGTAGCAGTAAAAAGACAGATAATAGAGATAATAGTAATGTGGATAAGCTTGTTGCAGACTATTCTTATCAGTGGACAGATACATCTGCTCCTATTCTCAATGAAAAAGGTGCTGATGAAATTTCTTTTAATATTTATTCTTCTAAAAATGCTTCTGCGCTTGACTATAATGATATGAAAATTATGCAGGAGCTATTTGAAAATACAAATGTAAACGTAAGTTGGGAAAATGTATCTGAGTCGGTATACTCTCAACAGAAAAATCTCATTTTAGGGAACGAATCAAATCGACCTGATGCTATTTATCATGCAGGAATGAGTTCTGGCGAAATTATTAAATATGCAAAAAGAAAGATTTTGCTGCCAATTAGTGATTATCTAAAATATATGCCTAACTTTTCTAAAATTTTAGAAGAAAGACCAGATATTAAAAATCAGTTAATTAATGTAGAGGACGGAAAAATTTATTCATTGCCTCGTATTGAAGAGATGGGGCTTTTACAAAATCCAAATCTGTTATTTTTAAATAGGGCTTGGGCACAGAAGGCGATTGAGGCAGGTGTAGTAGAAAATATTACTGTTTCTGATTTAAAAGATGGACTGGCTCTTACAGCAACACAAATGGAGAGTATGTTACGTTATTTCAAAGAAAATGATATGAATGGCAATGGTGATGCACAGGATGAACGCCCAATGAATTTTGTATATAATAATTGGCAGGGAAATCAGTGTGATTTATATGGTATGTTTGGATTAAATGATAATCTTGAGCACAGAGTTATTGTAGATAATAAAGTTACGTATACCGTATTAGATGACAGATTTAAGGAAGCAACAAATTTTATTGCAGATTGGGTTTCACAGGGACTGATTGATAAGGTATCTTTTGAGCAGTCACAAGATAACTTTTTAGCGAATGGAAAAGGTTTGGAAACATATGGGGCATTTTATTGGTGGGAAAGTGAAACTGTCGTTTCCAATCCAGAAAATTATATTGTATGTAGTCCTTTAATTGGATCAAATGGGGAACAGACCATATGTGTTTCTAATAATCCAGAAGTAAGTACAGGTGAGGTAATTATTTTTAGTGACTGTCCAAATGTAGAAGTACTTCTTACCTATTTCGACCGCTATTATGATCCTGAAATTTCGGCTCAAATAAATTATGGACCAATAGGAATTGTTTATGAAGAAGAAAAAGATGAAAATGGAATGATGGTACAAAAAGAAATTACAAGCGGAATGACTACAGATGAACTTCGTCTACAAAATGCTCCTTTAGGAATTATCTATCTTTCCGACTACGCATGGAATAATATTGTTAATATGGAGCCAAGAGCAAAGTTAAGATTAGAACGATTGAAAGCTTATGCAGTTCCTTTTGTTCCTGAAAATGTAAAACCTTGTCCAAATCTACAGTTTACATTGGATGAACTGAATACACTCAGCAATTATGAAACGAATATTAATGACTATATCAGAATGAATTTGATCGAATGGTTGATGAAAGGTGGTGTAACAGACTCAGCATGGGAAACATTCCAAAAAGAGTTGACAGAAAAGACAAATCTTTTAGAAGTGCAAAAAGTATATCAAGATGCTTATGACAGATATTTTTCAGGAAATAAGAGTAATTAGTTATTAAAAAAGTCACAGCATGGAGGAAAAAATGAAAAAAGTACGCAAGAAATTTATGATGGGGATGTTTACGCTTGCATTTATAGTAACTGCTACATCTTGTTCTAACAGTAGTGAAAAGAAAAATACAGAACCAGAAATTATAGGTGTAAGTGATAAAATAGTTGAAGCAGGTTCAGAGTTTCATGTTATGGAAGGCATAACGGCATCCGATACAGAGGATGGAGATCTTACTTCTCAAATTAAAATTGAATCAATGCCTTCACTTTCTTTTACAAATGGTAAAACTATTCCAGAAAAGGCAGGTAGTTATGAGCTAACATACTCTGTTACAGATAAAGGTGGACTTACAGTTGAAAAATATGCAACACTTACTGTTACAAAGCAGACAAGTGAAGCCGTTATTTATAAGGATTTTGATTTTGATACACAACATCTTGTTGATAATAAAGGTTGGAATGTAAAAGTAGCAGAAGGAGTTTTGGCAAAGGGAGAAATCAAACAGGGTGCATATGTATTTGATATTACTTCTCCGGGAAATGGGGATGGTGATATTGCCTTAGTAAAGGAAAGATTGCCAGTTAAAGCAGCAGACTATAAAGTGAAAGTATGGGTAAAATCTAGTGCTAAAACCTATGCACATATTATTGCAAGGAATGAAGGGACAGAAGAATGGTCTACCTTTGGAGGGGCTTATAATATGGTGATAGAGGAAGAAATTACTCCACTAGAATTGAATTTTTCCGTTGATAAAGAAGGTAGTACAGAATTAATGATTAATCTTGGTAAAATTACACCTAACCCTGATAATCCTTCCGATACTACTCCTGAAAATTTTACCGTAACGATTGATAAAATTGAAATTATCGAAGCAGTTGGTGAAGAAACACAGACCCCTATCTTTACGAATGACTTTTCTTCTACAGATGGGATTTATGTATCCGCAGATGATGGTGCATCTGCTACAGCTACAATAGAAAATGGTGCTGCTAAGATTGATATTATTTCCTATCCAACAGAAGGAGGGGTATGGAGTATTAAAAGTGAAATTGATCTTTTAAATGTTACAATCGAGGCAGGTAAGAAATATTATTATAGTTTTAAAATCACCTCTCAAAATGCTCAATCAGGAGAGTGTTTGATAGAGAGTGCTACGCTTTATGACAAGAACAGAGTAGATTTTAATGGTCTTTCCATAGGGGCTAATGAAGAAAAAGTAGTCACAGGTATATTTACAGCTGAAAACGCTATAAGTGATCCAATAATTCGTCTGCAAATTGGAGCTCCTTCTGATGGTATAACAGCAAACAGTATTGTGATTGATGATGTAGTATTTGGTAAAGTAGAAGGTGATTTAGATACAACAAAAACGATTGATTCTTTTATTGCTTTTGGAAAGGGAAGCGACAATGCGACAAATCCAGATTATCCTTGGACAACTTATAATGGAACAGATGAAGATAATGAAAGAGGCGTAGGAACTATCTGGACAGAAAATGGAAGTTTATTTTATCGTATTGATCAGGGGGGAACAACAGATTGGCATAATAAACTCATTTGTGGATATAACGAAAATCCACTTGTCTTAAAATCCGACAGTTACTATACAGTGGAAATTACCGCTAAAGCAACAAAAGATATCTCTTGTGGATTCTTTTTAAATGTACTTGGCACATGGGAACCAAGACTATCTGAAAAATTGGATATTACAACAAAAGAACAGACATTTTCTTTTACAACGACCGATCCTTTTGTTGTGGATATGAATTTTGAAATGCTTTTTCAGTTTGGTTCAGAGGAAACAGCAGGTCTTGGAGAAGTGACTATCGAAATTTCTGATATTAAAATTTTACAAAAAAGTATTTCCTAAATTAATTCATGCAATTTTTTGAGTTGTAACCTACAATTTTAGACAACTCAAAAAATTGCAGAAAGGTGAAACATTTATCATGAAACATTCTATTGAAACAGCAAACAATTATATAAAAGAAATGACAGGAAAAATAAATAAAAGTTTTTATCCGGAATATCATTTTTCTCCACCTATTGGATGGATGAATGACCCAAATGGTGTGTGTTTTTATAAAGGAAAGTTAAACTTTTTTTATCAATATAATCCATATGATAGTAGTTGGAGTGATATGTACTGGGGACATGCGGTAACAGAAGATAATTGTGTATTTACACATTATCCTGTTGCACTTGCTCCTAATTGTGATGATGAAACAATGTGTTTTTCAGGTGGAGCTGTAGTTAATAAAGATGAAATGATTCTTATTTATACAAAACATTACGAAAAAGATGGACTG
The DNA here is from genome assembly GCA_910586015.1 of uncultured Lachnospiraceae bacterium. Lineage (GTDB taxonomy): Bacteria > Bacillota > Clostridia > Lachnospirales > Lachnospiraceae > MGBC140009. The sequence continues at coordinate 70,298 of CAJUGJ010000002.1, read as the reverse complement.
TCACGTGAAACACAAAGTGTAGCACGTTCTTTAGATGGAATTCATTTCTTAAAAGATGAAACCGTTGTTCTTGGAGCTGAGGATTTACCAGAAGAAATAAATCAAAAAGAATTTAGAGATCCGAATCCAGTTTTATGGGAGAATGGAGAATATGCTGTCTTTATCGGCTCAAAAACAATAGAAAATGAAGGCTGTATTCTTATCTATAAAACGAAAGACTTTAAATCATTTCAATATTTCAACAAAATAAAACTACCTTGTATGGGAGTGATGTGTGAATGTCCAGACTTTTTTACATTAGGGGAGAAGGATATCTTGTTATGTTCTATAATAAATCTTCCTTCCGAAGAATATAGGTTTAAAAATATAAATTCGGTTCTTTATATAGTTGGAAAGTTAAATCGCCAGACAGGAGAATTTGTTGTAGATTATTTTGATGAATTAGACAGTGGAATGGATTTTTATGCTCCTCAAACAGCTTGTGATAAAGATGGCAAAAGAATTATGTTAGCATGGATGGAGATGTGGGGAAAAGATGAATATTATACACATACATACCAACATGGTTATTGTGGTGCATTAACTTATCCACGTATTTTGACTTTAAAAGATCATTTTCTCTATCAAATTCCTGCAAAGGGAATTGAAAAGTATCGAACAAATTCGACCGTTGATATAAAAAATCTTTATATATGTTATGATATGTCTTTGCGTTTAAGAAAAGATAGTAAGGTTATAGTAAAAGGAAAACTATCAGAAGAGTCTTTTTCCTTTGGAATACAAAATGGAAGATTTTATGCTGATTTTTCTACTCTAAAGTTTCAGCCGATGGATTTGAGAAAATGTAAATATATATATGATGAAGCAGTTGAAATTCGTGTTTTGTCAGATCGATCCTCAATAGAAATTTTTATTGCAGGTGGAAAAGAAACATTTACACAACGTTATTTTATAGATGGTGATAGATTATCTATTGAAATAGAAAACGGAGAGATAACAGAAGTTTATGAACTTACTTTGCCAGAAAAAAATTTTAAAATAAAAGGACAGATATGAAAAAACTATATACAATTGGTGAAATGTTAATTGATTTTACTGCAAATAAAATTGGTTCTTTAAAAGAGGTAAAAGAATTTGTAAAAAATCCGGGCGGAGCACCTGCAAATGTTGCAGTTTGTACAGCAAAGTTAGGCGGTAATGCAGCAGTTATTACTAAACTTGGAAAAGACGCTTTTGGAGATTTTTTAATTGATATATTAAAGGAAAATCGCGTTGATACCTCCTTCGTTTTTCAGACGAATGAAGCAAATACTGCACTCGCTTTTGTAGCACTTGACCAAAAGGGAGAAAGAGAATTTATGTTTTATCGTAAACCTTCCGCAGATTTATTTTTAAATGAAGATGAAATTCCAGAAGTATTCCAGTCAGGTGATATTTTACATTTTGGAAGTGTAGATTTAGTGGACTATCCTGTTCGTACAGCTCATTTACATGCAATCTATTTGGCTCGAAAAGCAGGTACTATCATTAGCTTTGATCCAAATCTTAGATATTCTCTCTGGGAAACAAAAAATGAATTATTAAGCACAGTAAGAAATTTTATACCTTTAGTAGATATGATAAAGGTAAGTGAAGAAGAATTATTTGATATTACCGAAATAAAAGAAGAAAAAGAGGCAGTTAATAGACTTTTTCATGGAAATGTTAAACTGATATTATTGACAAAGGGAGAAAAAGGTTCAAGTGCTTATACCAAAAAGGGTTATTTTTGTACTGTTCCATCCCAAAAGGTGATACAAGTTGATGCAACAGGTGCAGGAGATTGCTTTATAGGAACATTTTTATTTCAAATATTAAGAGATAATAAAATAGATGTTTCTTCTTTAGAAGAACATCTACAAACATATCTTTTTTATGCAAATAAAGCGGCTTCTATAGCTGTAACAAAAAAAGGAGCAATTCCATCTATACCAGATGAGATGACTGTCTTTAAAAAGTGAATGTGGGAGGAAATAGTGAAAAGGAAAATTTATATTTTTTTAGCTATAGCCTGCTTGACAGTAAGCACTTTGCTTTATGGTTGTAGCCAGTCTGATATAACATATACCGTAAGTTTTGAAAGTAATTATGACACAGAGAATAATAAGATAACACAAACCGTTTATTCAGGAGAAAAGATTATAGAACCTGATAGTAAAATCAGAGAAGGTTATACATTTCTTGGATGGTTTAAAGAGGAAGAATTGATACAGAAATGGGATTTTCAAAAAGATAAAGTCAAATCTGATATTACACTTTATGCAGGGTGGGATATTAACACAAATGATGAAATTACTTATCCAGAAAATGACAAAGATTTTTCCAAAATGAAGACTCCCGGAAGTCAAGAAACAGCTTATGAATATTCTTCTTATTTTCTTCCAGCAGTAGATGGGACAAGTCAGCCCTATATTGGAGACACTATGCCCTATTATGAGGATGGTGTTTATTATATTTACTATCTAAAAGAGGGAGGTGACTCCTTTAATCATTCAATTTATCTGGTGACAACGACAGATTTTGTAAATTATTTAGAACAAGAAGAACCGGTACTAGAAGCAAATAGAGAAGGTGGTCAGGATAGTTGGATTGGAACAGGATCAGTTGTAAAAGTAGATGACAAGTATTATTTTTTTTATACAGGACATACAAGTTCAGCCGTTGCAGAGTATAAAGAAAAAATTATGGTTGCAGTAAGTGATAATCTTACTTCTTTTCATAAACGAAAGGAATGGGAAATTACTCCTCCTAACGAACTTGGTCAAAAAAATGATTTTAGAGATCCTCAAGCTTATTATAATCCTGAAGAAAAAACAATTTCGCTTACAATTACTGCTTCACAGAATAATATAGCAAGAATTTTGAAATATACACTTAGCTCGGATCTAAACAATATAAAATACGATGGTATTATTTTTAGTAATCAGATCGGAGATTTTTGGAATCTGGAATGTAGTGATACATTTAAAATAGGGGAAAAATGGTATATTTCTTATTCTGCACAAGATGATACTCTTTGGTATGCTTCTTCTGATAATCAATTTGGACCATATTCCGAAGCTAAACGATTAGATGGAAAACTGTTTTATGCAGCAAAACATGTAGAAGATGAAAAAAATTCTTATATGGTAGGTTGGGCAAGAAGATCCGAATCCGTTTCATCTACACAAGATGTTGCTGCATGGGCAGGAAATTTACTTGTTCAAAAAATTGTTCAAAAAGAAAATGGTGATCTGATTCTTGCTCCTGTGGATGCTATAGTTGAACAATATGATATAAGACGAGCTTTAAAGATCGATCAGACGAATCTAATTGCTAAGTCAGGAACTATTTACAGCTATTTTGATACCTTTACTTGTTATGAAAGCTTTATGCTTACAGGAAATTTTACTTTTTTGGAAAAAGGTTCATTTGGTCTTTGTTTTGATTATAATGGCAGGACAGAAAAATATAAAATGATTTCAATAAAACCTGCTGAAAATAAAATACAACTTTCTTTTAACGAGGGAAACACTCTAATTGCAGAAACAGAAATAAATCTTGTTGAAGGAAAAGAGTATTCTTTTACCTATATACAAGAAGGTTCCGTAGGAGTTTTTTATATTGATGATATGGCAGCTCTTACAGTAAGAATTTATGGAGCAAGTGGAAAGGCAATTAAATTATTTGCAGAAAATAATACTGTAAAATTTTCATCATTAAGACAATATACAAAGAAGTAAAAAGTTGAAATAAAAAGGAAGATATCAAAAATAGATATATTTTGGGTATCTTCCTTTTTGTTTTGTATTTTTACACAAAGTTTCTTTTATTAATTGAATTTATTATAAATAAGGATATATAAGAGTTGTCATAAAAACTACAAAATATTTACTTGTATTTTTAACTCGGTTATGATATTATTGTAGCAATTTGAACATAAATAGAATTTCGGACACAAAGATGTATCTCGTAAACTACATAACTAGATACATCTTTCTTTATGTACACTGATATATAATTTTAAAAATATGATATAATAAAAAAAATAGGAGGGTTTGTATGAAGGCTTTTCTAATATTAGAAGATGGGCATATCTTTACTGGAACAGCGATTGGTTCACAAAGAGAAGTAATCAGTGAAATTGTTTTTAATACTTCTATGACAGGATATCTGGAGGTTTTAACAGATCCATCCTATGCAGGACAAGCAGTTGTAATGACTTATCCGTTGATTGGAAATTATGGAGTTTGTCATCATGATATGGAATCTGTTCAGGCATGGCCAGATGGATTGATTGTCAGAGAACTTTCAAGACAAGAGAGCAATTTTAGATCGACACAAGGACTGAATGATTTTTTAAAACAGAATGGAATTACAGGTATTGCAGGAGTAGATACAAGAGCGTTGACGAAACTGCTGCGGGAAAGTGGTACGATGAATGGAATAATTACGACAAAAGAATCGTATTGTTTAAACGAAATTTTAGAAAAGTTAAAGAAATATAGAGTTACAGGAGTAGTTCAAAAAGTAACTACAAAACAAAAACGTACCATCAATCACAGAGCATTTGTTCCAACTGATTTTGAACAGGCGAAAATGACATATATGGCTTCGCCACAACTTCAAGAGGCAATTCAACAGGCAAAAGATGCAGGAGTATGCAGTGGAGAAATTGCAATGTATTCCATGCAGGGAATAGAAGGAATAGAGAAATTGAAACTGCATTCAAATGATAAAAATACAGCAAAAAGGCATTATACGATTGCACTTATGGATTTTGGAACAAAGAAAAATATCGAACATTGTCTGTTAAAAAGAGGATGTGAAGTTACTGTTTACCCGGCAGATACAAAAGCAGAAGAAATTTTAAAAACATCTCCAGATGGTATTATGCTTTCAAATGGTCCGGGAGATCCAGCAGAATGTATAGAAATTATAGCAGAACTTCAAAAATTATATCAAAGCAAAGTTCCGATTTTTGCTATTTGTCTTGGACATCAATTAATGGCATTAGCGAACGGATTTCAGACAGAAAAGATGAAGTATGGACATCGTGGATCAAATCATCCAGTTAAAGATTTAAGTACAGGAAAGGTTTATTTATCTTCTCAAAATCACGGATATGTTGTAGTTGAGGACAGTATTGATAAAGAAATTGCTTCTGTCTGGTTTATAAATGCAAATGATAAAACAATAGAAGGATTAAAATATAAAAAATATCCAGTCATGACCGTTCAATTTCATCCTGAGGCTTGTGCAGGCCCAAAAGATTCTGAATTTTTATTTGATGAGTTTATGGCTCTAATTGCTTTTAGTAAGTCAGGTAAATAAAGAGGGAGGATTACTTACTATGCCAAGGAATGATAGAATAAAAAAAGTATTAGTAATAGGTTCAGGGCCAATTATTATTGGTCAGGCAGCCGAATTTGACTATGCGGGAACACAGGCATGTCGATCATTAAAAGAAGAGGGATTGACAGTGGTATTAGTCAATTCTAATCCTGCAACGATTATGACAGATAAGGATATTGCAGATATTGTCTATATTGAACCATTGACAGTACAGGTATTAAAAAAGATTATTTTAAAAGAAAAACCAGACAGTATTCTTCCCACTTTAGGCGGTCAGGCAGCTTTAAATCTTGCTATGGAATTAGAGGAATCTGGATTTTTAAAAGAAACAAATACAAATTTAATTGGAACAACTTCTCTTACTATTAAAAAGGCAGAAGATCGCTTAGAATTTAAAAATACTATGGAAAAAATCGGAGAGCCATGTGCTCCGAGTAAGATTGTAACAACAGTAGAAGACGCTATTTCTTTTGCAGAAGTGATTGGCTATCCAGTCGTTGTAAGACCAGCTTATACATTGGGAGGTTCAGGAGGCGGAATTGCTCATTTTAAAGAGGAACTTTTAGATATCTGTTCAAATGGACTTCGATTAAGTAGAGTTGGACAGTGCTTAATTGAACGGTGTATTGCAGGTTGGAAAGAGATTGAATATGAAGTGATGAGAGATGGAGCAGGAAATTGTATTACAGTATGTAATATGGAAAATCTAGATCCAGTTGGTGTACATACAGGAGATAGTATTGTTGTAGCACCTTCTCAGACACTTTCCGATAAAGAATATCAAATGCTTCGAACTTCTGCATTTCGTATTATTTCAGAATTGAATATTATAGGTGGTTGCAATGTTCAGTATGCACTAAAACCAGATAGTTTTGAATACTGTGTAATTGAAGTGAATCCAAGAGTTAGTCGTTCCTCTGCTCTTGCTTCAAAAGCAACAGGATATCCAATTGCAAAAGTGGCAGCAAAGATTGCTCTTGGATATACTTTAGATGAAATCAAAAATGCGATTACAAAAAAGACAGTAGCAGACTTTGAGCCTGCACTAGATTACTGTGTTGTTAAGATTCCAAAATGGCCATTTGATAAATTTATTATGGCAAAACGGACACTTACAACACAGATGAAGGCAACTGGAGAAGTAATGAGTATTTGTAATAACTTTGAAGGGGCATTAATGAAGGCCATTCGTTCTTTAGAGCAAAATATTTATAGTATGCAGTATGGAAACTATACAGAAAATACCGAAGAAGAAATTTTAAAAAAGCTTGCAAGAATTGATGACCGCAGAATTTTTGTAATTGCAGAAGCTATTCGAAGAAATATAGAAAAATCTAAGATTGCAGATATCACAAAAATTGACCTTTGGTTTATTGATAAAATTGCAATTCTTGTTGAGATGGAACAACGACTAAAAAAAGAACCTTTATCCAAGGAATTAATGCTTGAAGCAAAACGATTGGAATATCCAGATCGTATTATTGCACAATTATCTGGAAAGAGTTTAAACGAAGTAAAACGGCTTCGAAAAGAAATTTATCAAATTTATCCAGCTTTTCAGATCGTAGATACCTGTGCGGCTGAATTTGAAGCAGAGACACCATATTATTATTCCTGTTATGGAAGTCAAACAGAAGTATCTGTACAAAGAACAAAAAAGAAGGTACTTGTACTTGGTTCTGGTCCAATTCGAATTGGACAGGGAATTGAATTTGACTACTGTTCTGTCCATGCAGCATGGTCACTTCATCAAAGTGGTTATGAAACTATTATTATCAATAATAATCCAGAGACAGTAAGTACAGATTTTGATATTGCAGACAAATTGTACTTTGAACCACTTACCCCTGAAGATGTAGAAAATATTGTAGATTTAGAACATCCAGATGGTGCTGTTGTTCAATTTGGAGGACAGACAGCAATTAAGCTGACAGAGAGCCTGTTAAAGATGGGAGTACCGATTTTAGGGACATCGGCAGAAAATGTAGATGCAGCAGAAGATAGAGAACTATTTGATGAAATTTTGGAACAGTGTTGTATTCCAAGACCAATAGGAAAAACGGTATTTACTACAAAGCAGGCAATAGCTGCCGCTAATGAATTAGGTTATCCAGTCTTAATACGTCCATCTTATGTCTTAGGTGGTGCAGGAATGCAAATAGCCATCAGCGATCAGGATGTAACAGAATTTATGGAGATTATCAATCGAAATGTACAAGAACATCCTATTTTAGTCGATAAATATTTGATGGGAAAAGAAGTCGAAGTAGATGCTGTATGTGATGGAGAAGAAATCTTAATTCCGGGAATTATGGAGCATATAGAAAGAGCAGGAATTCATTCTGGGGATAGTATTTCAGTATATCCTTCTCAGACAATTAGTGAGAAATTACAAAAAGTTATTGTGGATTATACAAAAAAATTGGCACGATCTCTACAGGTGATTGGATTAATTAATATTCAGTTTATTGTTTTTCATGATGAAGTTTATGTTATTGAAGTGAATCCAAGATCAAGCCGTACTGTACCATATATCAGTAAAGTTACAGGAATTCCAATTGTAGATCTCGCTTCAAAAGTAATTCTTGGAAAGAAGTTAAAAGATTTAGGATATGGAACAGGACTTGCTAAAAATTCAGAGTATATAGCAGTAAAAATGCCAGTATTTTCTTTTGAAAAATTACGTGGAGCAGATATTGGATTAGGGCCAGAAATGAAATCTACAGGAGAATGTCTAGGTATTGCAAAAACATTTAATGAGGCATTATATAAGGCATTTTTAGGGGCAGGAATTCATCTTCCAAAACATAAAAAAATGATTCTTACTGTAAAAGATGCAGATAAATTAGAGGCTGTAGGAGTAGGAAAAAGATTTGAAGCACTTGGATATGAAATTTATGCAACTAGAAGTACAGCAAAGATATTACAACAAAATGGAATTGACGCCATTCCAGTTAAAAAAATTGATGGAGAATCTCCCACTATTATGGATCTTTTACTTGGACATGAAATTGATTTGGTTATTAATACACCAACACAAGGAAGAGATAAGTCCAGAGATGGTTTTTTAATCCGCAGAATATCGATTGAAACAGGCGTGCCTTGTCTAACCTCCCTAGATACAGCAAACGCACTTTTGACCAGTTTAGAAAGTAATATGAAAAAAGACCTGTCACTTATAGATATTGCAACAATAAAGAGATAAAAAATTAAGATATAATACAAAAGTTAAGGAGGCATAAATGAAGCGTTTATGGATTTTACTTGGAATAGGAGTGCTCTTTTTATCCACAGGTGCTTTACTGATCTGTCTTGGATTTACCTCCGAAAAAAAGTTTTTCTTCTTTGGAATTGTAGGGGTAGCAGTGGGAATCACAAGTCTTTTATCCTATGTTTCTTCTACGCATATTTGGATTTGTAAAGAGTGCTATCTGCGATTTGAAGCACCTAAAAAAAGTTTGTTATTTTTGTGTTTACCTTATAAGGCAAGCAAAGGGTATCGAATTTATTGCCCAAAATGTAAAAAAAAGACACTATGTAGAGATAAAAAAATAACAGCTCGTACACATATCTATTAATGGAGGAAAAAATGAATTTATATTTAATTCGTCATGCAAGACAAAATAGTCCACTATGTAATGTAAATGTAGAACTATCTTCAAAAGGAATTCGTCAAGCAAAGCTTTTAGCACAACGACTTGAAAATTATTCTTTTGAAAAAATTTATTCCAGTGATCTATTACGGGCAGTACAGACCGCAGAGATTATTAATACAAAACATCTAAAACATCAGATCTATTCAGAACTTCAGGAAATAGATTTCGGTCTTTTAACAGGAAATACAGATGAAGAAAATAATATTCGATTTAAAGATTTTTTGGCTCAAAGGAAGGAGCTTTCAGAGGATCTAGCTTTTCCGGGAGGGGAATGTGGAAGAGATGTTTTTTTGAGAGCTATGCCTATTTTAGATAAAATTGTTTCTCAGGAAATCGAAGGTGCAGTCATAGTAACGCATGGTGGAACGATCCGCTCTCTGCTTGCAGGAATTTTAGGAATGACGCAGGCAAAAAAGCTGCTGCTTGGAGTGACTTTAGAAAACAGCAGCATAACACAACTTTCTTATAATAAAAAGAATCATCGATATACATTGGAACGCTTTAACGATGCTGCACATTTAGAAAAATATCCAGAATTACAAAGAAATTATTGACTTAAAACATATGTTCAATAAAAATTTTAAGTCCAATAAAAATAAGAATAAATCCTCCTATCATTTCCGCTTTTTCTTTTAATAATCCGCCAAATTTTTTTCCAATAAAGATACCACCAAAACTAAATCCAAACGTAATAATACCAATTAGAGCAGCGGCAGTGATGATAGAAACATCCATCACTGCAAAGCTGACACCGATGGCTAGGGCATCAATACTGGTGGCTATTCCCTGAACGAAAAGTAATTTTGCATTAAAAGCACTTCGATTACTTGGACATTCTGGATGGCGTAATTGGGTGACTGCTTCTCGAACCATATTTCCTCCAATAAAACAGAGTAAAATTAAAGCAATCCAATGATCAACAGCACGAATTGCAAAACTAAAGGTACTACCAATAAAGTATCCAATAATTGGCATAGCCATTTGGAAAAAGCCAAATGTAAGACCATCAAAAAGTGCATGTTTCGTTTTTAGATGAGGATAGCATAAGCCGTTTGTAATAGAAACAGCAAAAGCATCCATAGCAAGTCCCACTGATAAAAAAACGAGGGTAAAAAAATCCATAAATATCTCCTTTTCTGAAAAATAATATGTAGCTGTAGCGAAAAAAAACCATGTATAATAAGAGAAAGAACTTCTCCTGTCATACATGAGTTTTGTCCATTAAGATTGATAATATTTTATCATTAAATAAAAAGAATTGCAAGGGATTTCTATAAGATTATACATTGTTTGCCATGCTTTTTTATGTTATACTAAATCATCACATTTATCTAGCTAGAAGTAAAGAAAATAAGGAAAGGATGAGTATATGGAATATCGTAAGATGGAAAAGTTGGGGATCTCACCTTCTATGCTTGGCTTTGGATGTATGAGGTTTCCTACTTTATCAAATGGAGAGATTGACGAAGTAAAGGCAGAGCAGATGTTAGATCGGGCAATTACAGCAGGTGTAACCTATATTGATACTGCCTACCCATATCATAATGGAAAGAGTGAACCATTTGTAGGAAGAGTTTTAAAAAAATATGATAGAAGTAAGTTGTATTTAGCTACAAAACTTCCTGTTTGGTTAGTCAAAGAAACTTCAGATGTAGAAAAATATTTTAATGAGCAATTAGAACGTTTACAGACAGATTATATTGATTTTTATTTAATGCACGCAATGAATAAGAGTCATTGGGAAACAATGAAAAGTCTTGGTGCAGTAGAGATTTTAGATCGTTTGAAAAAGGAAGGTAAAATTCGCTATCTTGGATTTTCTTTTCACGATTCCTATGAAACATTTGAAACTATGTTAAATGAAAAAGACTGGGATTTTTGCCAAATTCAATTTAATTATATGGATACAGAAATTCAAGCTGGTTTAAAGGGATATCGTTTAGCAGAGGAAAGAAAAGTTCCTGTCATAGTAATGGAGCCAATTAAAGGTGGTTCTTTAACTACCTTTGCAGATGATATTGTACAGATATTTGAAGAGCAACGTCAAGGAGCATCTTTGGCATCTTGGGCACTTCGTTATGTTGGTACGTTTCCAAATGTAAAAGTAATTTTAAGTGGAATGTCTACTATGGATCAATTAGAGGATAATTTAACTACTTTTGATTCGTTTGAACCGCTTTCTGAAAAAGAACAACAAGTAGTTGCCAATGTAGTAAAAGAAGTAAGGGCAAGAGTAAAAAATGGCTGTACAGGCTGCCGTTACTGTATGCCATGTCCATTTGGCATAGAGATTCCTAGAAATTTTTCTGTTTGGAATGAATATGCAATGTACCATAATAAAAGAAATATAAACTGGCGTTATTTTCAAGAAATGAACGAAAAAGTACGTGCAGATCAGTGTAAAAAGTGCGGAAAATGTGAAACGCTCTGTCCACAGAAACTTTCTATTCGTGACGATCTGGCAAGAATGGCAAAAGAGATGGAAGAACTACGTCTTTAATTAAAAAGTTGTGGCTGTTGTACTAAAAATCAAATACTTAGTACAACAGCCACAACTTCGATCATTCCCTAGTTAAAATTTGAGTAATTTCAACAACATACATAGTATGATAGTCCTGATCTTTATACCAAGAAGTATCAATATCAAGATCTAAGAAATGTTCTTTTTCAATAGGAACACATGCCATTTTACGACATAGTAAAACTACATTCGCTTCATCAAAATAAGGAATTTCATCGACTTCTGTAACAGTCAATCCTGCATTTTTAATCTTGTCTTCTTTACGTCCTGAAACCTTTCCCAAATACCCCAGTTCTTTTTTATAATTTCCTGAAAAAAAGCTTAAAGAGAAAGTAGCAGAAGCATCAACAAATTCTTTTGTATAACGGCTTTGGCGAATAAATACAAAAGCAACAGGTTTACCCCACAAAATTCCAACACCTCCCCATGAAGCTGTCATGGTATTGACACGAGATTGATTTTTGGCGGTAATAAGCATCCATTCTTTTCCGATTGCTTGAAAGACATTTGAGTTCCATTGTTCGGCGGTAATTGCTGTAAAATTGTTCATAAAAGCCTCCATTCTTAAATATTAATTTTTTAAAGAAACTGACAAAGAAATTTCTCTAAAGTATCTTCTACAGAAGAGGTATGATAGGAATACTGCTCTTTAATTTCTTTTGGAGCATTTTCCATACAGTAACCATAACCTACCATAGAAAGCATTTCGAGATCATTGTAATTATCACCAAATGCTATAACCTGCTCTGGAGTAATCTTTAATTTGGTAAGTAATTCCGTCAGTGCTGTTCCCTTATTGACATCTGGACAAACAAAATCTAACCATCCATCTCCAGAAAATGTACATTTTAATTGATCTTTCCACTTATTAATAAAATATGGTCCTGTGTGATCCATAATTCCACTTTTTTCATAGACAGAAACTTTTAAAAATGGTTCTGTTACTTCTTCAAAAGACTGGACAATTTGAATATTATTGCGTACAATCTTTTCCATACGATAAGTATATGCGGGATCTTTTGGTTTTAGGTAAGAAGTATTTTGACCAGAAAGTAATACTTCACAACCTTCGTGCTCATAGATATCTTCCATGAGAGCAAGAGCAAGACTACGATCTAGAATATGTTTTGCAATTACTTTTTCATGATACATAACTAAAGCACCATTTTCACAGAGAAATGCCATTTCTTTACTGACAGGTTCAAAGAGACGATACAGATTAGGATATTGTCTGCCACTGGCTGCTACAAAAACAATTCCCTGCTCTTGAAGTTTTTGAATTAAAATAAGTGCTCGTTTGGTAAGGCTCTGACTTTTATTTTGTAAAAGAGTTCCGTCAAGGTCAGATGCAATCAGTCGAATCATAACTACCTCATTTCTATTTTAAAATTTTTCTTAATGGATACCAAATGAAAAGGCTGGAAATATTATAACAGCTTCTATTTGTTGTTGTAAATAGTTTTATTTTTTGAAAGGAAGGCATGATAGATGGAATATAGTCAAATTTTAATCAATCAAATTTTTATTATGTTTTTATTAATAGGAACAGGATTCTTTCTCTATCAAAAAAAAATAATAGATGAAGTAGGAAATACACAAATGACGAATCTGATTTTGTATGTCATTATGCCATGTCTAATTTTGGACACCTATCAGATGGAATATGATCCCTATAAAGCAAAGACACTTTTATTTGGATTTTTAATTTCTGTACTGAGTATGTTCATATCTATTTTAGTTTCTTTTTTGGTAAAAATAAAATCCACAGAAAAGACACTACCAACAGAACAGTTTTGTGTTATTTTTACAAATTGTGGTTTTATGGCAATTCCTTTATTAGATGCTCTCTTTGGTCAAATAGGAGTCTTTTATTGTAATGCTTATTTAACAGTATTTAATTTTGTTGTCTGGACATATGGACTATTTTTAATGAAACCAAAAGACGAAAAAAAAGTAAGTTGGAAGTTGAGATTAAAACCATTTTTGACACCGACTATGCTGAGTATTTTTCTGGGATTACTATTATATTTTGGAAGAATTTCAATTCCTCGTCCATTAGGGCAGGCAATCCGTTTTCTTTCTTCTATGAATACACCATTGGCAATGGTCGTTTCAGGAGTATATATAGCACGAAGTCATTTATTATCAGCATTAAAAATGCCAAGAATTTATTATATTGTATTTCTAAAAAGTATTATTGTACCCGCAGCAGTTTTATTTATTTTTTATCTTTTTCCAATGGATGAAACACTACGACTTACTATTTTAATTGCTTCAGCCTGTCCAACTGCTTCTAATGCAATGCTATTTGCCAATCGATTTAAAAGAGATGTTAATAATGCTTCACATATATTTGCAATTACTACTATCTTTAGTATTATTAGCCTTCCGTTGGTTATTTTAGTAGCACAGCAATTATTTTCTTAAAATTGTATGAGTGTATGCTCTTGTAGGAAAAGTAAGAATGTGATAGAATAATGGAAATGACTAGTTCAGACAGGAGGATTTTTGTGAGACAGAAGAGAACAGAAAATGGGGAAAACGAGAACTTACCAAGGATTCTTTATGGAGTAAGAAAAAGAGGGGATTTATTGTATTTTGCTGTTTCTGTGCCAGAAGCAAAAGAGTGTATACTCAAACTTTATCGTGACAATGAACAAATATTTATTGTACACATGACAGAACGAATAGGAACTCTTTTTTTTACAGTTGTGAATAATCAGGCACTTCAGGCAGACAGCTATCAGTATGAAGCAAATGGAATAGAATTTACCGATCCCTGTGCTGGACGTATTATCGGTAGAGAAGAGTTTGGAGCTGTATTAGAGGATGGTTCTCTGCCAAGCACGAAAGGCGGTTTTATTTCTGAACCGTTTGATTGGGAAGAGGATGTAGCATTAAAACATACGTTTTCTGAGCTAGTTATTTATAAGCTGCATATCCGTGGATTTACGAAACAGGAAAATTCAGGGGTAAAGCATAAAGGAACCTATTTGGGAGTAATAGAAAAGTTAAGTTATTTAAAAGAGTTAGGTATCAATGCAGTTTTATTAATGCCTTGTATGGAATTCGATGAATTTTTTGAAGAAGAGAACGGTTCAGAAGGCAAATATGCTGGAGATATCCGTTTTTATAACAGAGTATGTTCACAGGAAAAGAAAAGAGAAAGACCTAATCGTATCAATTATTGGGGATATGCGGAAAAGAATTTTTATTTTGCTCCAAAGGCGTCTTTTGCTTCATGTCCAAAACAGGCACCTTATGAATTTTGTAAGATGGTAAAGACACTACATCAGGCGAATATAGAAGTTTATATGGAAATAAACTTTACAAAAAAGATTTCGCAAGATCAGATGTTGGAAATACTCCGTTATTGGGTAATTATGTATCATATAGATGGATTTCGTATAGATACTTCTATTCTTTTTGATGAATTGGCAGCTCGTGATCCAGTTCTTGGAAAAACAAAGCTTTTTTCTGCTGGATGGAAAGAAGAACTTATTGGACAAGATCATTTAGCAGAATATAATGATGTTTTTTTAAGAGAAGTTCGAAAATTTTTAAAAGGAGACGAGGGAAAGGCAGGCAGTTTTGCAGATAGATTTCGTTATTGTGGAAGAGCAGATGCCACGATCAACTATCTGGCAGATCACAATGGATTTAATTTGCAGGATATGTATACCTTTGATGTCAAACATAATGAAACAAACGGAGAACAAAATCGAGATGGAATGGAATTTAATGATAGTTGGAATTGTGGAATAGAAGGAAAAACAAAGAAAAAGAAAATAAATGAATTACGGCTTCGCATGAAGAAAAATGCAGTAGCAGCATTACTGTTTAGTCAAGGAACTCCTATGATATTAGCAGGGGATGAGTTTGGAAATAGTCAAGACGGAAACAATAATGTATATTGTCAGGATAATCCAATCGGTTGGACAGATTGGAAGGCATTAAAAAGTAATCAGGGATTTCTCCAGTTTGTAAAAGAGTTAATTCTTATTCGAAAAGAACACCCCGTATTTCATAATCAAAATCGGTTAAGAGGAATGGATTATCATTCTTTTGGATGTCCAGATATCTCTTTTCATGGTACAAAAGCATGGTACCCTGATTTTTCAAACTATAATCGAACGTTAGGAATTCTTTTATTTGGAAAATATGCACAAAAAGAAAATGGAGATGAGGATAATAGTTTTTATTTAATTTTTAATATGCACTGGGAAGCACATCGATTTGATCTTCCTTCCATTGGAGGCAATAATGAGTGGAAACTATTAAAATCTTCCGATCCTATTGCAAATCAGGATATGATAGAGGAAAAATCTAAACAAAGAACCTACTTAGCTGGACCTCGCTCTTTTAGTATATTTATTAACATATAATTAATTGGAGATTCAAAATGGCAATAAGTGGTAAATTAAACGGTTTTACTTTAAAATTAATTGCATGTATTACCATGATAATAGATCATTTTGCAGTTTTATTTTTAGATTTTGGAAGTAAAACGTATATGTTTTCAAGGATAATTGGAAGGATTTCATTTCCGTTATTTGCTTTTTTATTAATAGAAGGTTTTTTTCATTCTTCTAATTTAAAAAAATATATCATTCGACTGGCAATTCTGGCTATAATCTCGGAACCTTTTTTTGATTATTTTTTGATCCGAGCACAGTTAAAAGAAAATTTTAGTGTGTGGTATTCACAAAATGTAGTGTTTACTTTACTACTTGGTTTGGTTACAGTTTGCGTTTATGATATAATAGTCAGAAGATTTCACACACAGCCTGTACTTTGTAATTTATATTGTGTATTAATTTTATTATGTGGAACAATGACCTCATTTTTTCTAAGAACAGATTATTCAGTATATGGGGTTTTACTAATTTTTATTATGTATCTATTTCACAAAAATCGTCTGTGGATGATGATGGCTTGTGCAGCAAACATTTTGTTATTTGGAACAGGCATGATTCAGCTATTTGCTATGACAGGAGTTTTTTTGATATGGTTTTATAATGGAGAGGAAGGAAAGAAAATACAACGTGTATTTTATCTGTTTTATCCGTTACATATTGTAATTTTAGGTACACTTCATATGCTCATAAAATAAAAAGTTTAGGCGGCTATCTGCCCTATTGACATTAGCCGCCTGAGGTTTTATTTTATATTGTGATTTACAACGATTTGATCGTAAAGATCAAGCTCACAATATTTTTCCTGACTGAAATGTTTGCAATTTGTACAGGACACGGTTTTTTCAGAAGTACTATTACTAAAGGTATTAGAATCTTGTTTTGCAACAAATGCACTACATCTCTGGGCAACATCTTCATAGGTATTTGTATTAGCTCTCATAATTTTCCTCCTAATAATTCAATAGTTTAGGCACGCTGTCCTATTCGTTAGTGTATCCCAGAGAAAGTAAATTATACATTTTAAAAAATTCAATCTACATACAATATTTTACACAATAAAAAGTCATATAGAGATGAGGGAAAAAATGCTTGCATTACAAGTTTTAGATGTAAAACAATTTATGGTAAAATTATTTTATCAACCAGTTTTTGACCAATTTTATGTCAAAGAACTAACTGTTCGGACATTTTTTGATTTTTCTATGAATGGCAAAAGAAACATAGAATATTATTCTCTAGAAGAACAGGATATAAAAAAACAACAGCCCAAAATTTATTGGGAAGAGGTAAAGCCGTTTATATTTCAGCTTATTAAAGGAAATCGAACTCCACTTGCGTTAAATTTGGTACTCCAATTTGGTGAAGAGCAAACAAAACAAATTTTAAAATTATGTGGCTCTGAAATCAATTTAGAAGACTCCATTGCACTTTATATAAATATTCGTTTCGAAAGTGGAAAATTAATTCTTACCAGTGGGGTTGCCAGAGCAGTATTTACATTAGACAAAACTTTAGATCGTGTTTTTGAGCAGGAGTTAATGACATTTTTAAAAAATGCAGATATTGCGATACAACAAGAATAAATAGGTATAAGAAAAATTTTATAGTTTTTTTATAAAATAATCAGCACTCTGGATGAATGAGTGCTAATTTTGTCTTGACAAGTTTTCAAACTGGTATTATAGTAAATATCAATGAAAAGTTCCGATATACAAAATTCGGAATGAAAAATAAAAAGGAGTGATAAAAATGAATATGGAACAAGGCAGTTTGTCAATTAATTCTGAAAATATTTTTCCTATTATTAAAAAGTGGCTGTATTCGGATCACGATATTTTCTTTCGTGAATTAATTTCTAATGGCTGTGATGCTATTACAAAGTTAAAAAAATTAGAGCTGGTAGGAGAGTGTACTCTTCCAGAGGATAACGAATTCAAAATTCAGGTATATGTCAATCCAGAAGAAAAAACACTTACATTTATTGATAACGGAATTGGAATGACTGCGGACGAGGTGAAAGAATACATTAATCAGGTAGCTTTTTCAGGAGCAACAGATTTCTTAAATAAATATAAGGATAAGGCGAATGAAGATCAAATCATAGGACATTTTGGTTTGGGATTTTATTCCGCTTTTATGGTTGCACATAAAGTTTGTATTGATACTCTTTCTTGGCAGGAAGGTGCAAAAGCAGTACATTGGGAGTCTGACGAAGGTGTAGACTTTATGATGGGAGATAGTGACTGGTCAGAACGTGGAACAAAAATTACTGTTTATCTAAATGAGGACAGTTATGAATTTTGTAATGAATATCGTGCAAAAGAGGTCATTGAAAAATATTGTTCCTTTATGCCAGTACCAATTTATTTTAAAAATGAAAATGCAGTTGAAGAGGAAGCAGAGGAAGAAGAATCTTTTGATGAAACAGAGGAAACTTCTGATTCTGAAGTAATTGATGCAGAAGTTTCTGAAGATGGAACGGCAAAGGAAACCGAGAAAAAAGAAGAAAAGAAAGGATCAAAGCCATTAAATAATACAAATCCACTCTGGTTGAAACATCCAAATGACTGTACAGAGGAAGAGTATAAAGAATTTTTCCGAACAGCATTTCACGATTATAAAGAACCTCTGTTTTGGATTCATCTAAATATGGATTATCCATTTAACTTAAAGGGAATTTTGTATTTTCCTAAAATTAATACTGAATATGACAGTATTGAAGGAGTAATTAAACTCTACAGTAATCAAGTCTTTATTGCAGATAATATTAAGGAAGTTATTCCAGAATTTTTAATGTTGTTAAAAGGTGTGATTGACTGTCCAGATCTGCCACTTAACGTTTCCAGAAGTGCTCTACAAAATGATGGATTTGTAAAGAAAATTTCCGACTATATTACAAAGAAGGTAGCCGATAAGTTAAGTGGTATGTGTAAAGTAGATCGAGAAAATTATGAAAAGTATTGGGATGATATCAATCCATTTGTAAAATTTGGTTGTATTAAAGATGAAAAATTCCGTGATAAGATAAAAGATTATATTATTTTTAAGAACTTAGATAAGAAATATATTACTTTAAAAGATTATTTAGAATCAGCTAAAAAGCCAGAAGAAGAGACTGTAAAAGAAGAGCAAACTGTTGAGGAAACAGATACACAAGAACAAGAAAAGAAGAAAACGATTATTTACTATGTTACAGATGAACAACAACAAAGTCAATATATCAATATGTTTAAAGAAGAGGGTATTGATGCAGTTATCTTGACACATCGTATCGACCAGCCATTTATCAGTCAACTAGAAAGAGATAATGAAACAGTTAAATTCCAGAGAATAGATGCTGATCTTACAGAAAGCTTTAAAGAAGATTTAAGTAAAGAAGACAGTGATGCTCTAAAACAGGAAGCAGAAACACTGACAAATTTATTCCGCAAAGCACTCAATAAAGAAAAATTAGAAGTAAAAGTTGAAAAATTAAAGAATGATAAGATTTCTTCTATAGTAACTCTTTCTGAAGAAAGTCGCAGAATGCAGGAAATGATGCAGATGTATAATATGTATGGAATGGATCCATCAGCATTTGGAAATCAGGAGACATTAATTTTAAATGCAAACAATACATTAGTAAAATACGTATTTGAGCATCAGGAAGGTGAACATACCAATCTATTCTGTGAACAGCTTTATGATTTGGCATTGTTGAGCAATAAACCATTATCTCCAGAAGCCATGACAAAATTTATTGAACGCAGCAATGAAATTATGCTTCTTTTAGCAAAGTAAAAACCGAATATTTTTAAAAATGATACTGTTGCAAAGTAGAATTGAACTAAAAATTTTATTTTGCAGCAGTTCTTTTTTATTTAATCATATAAAGATTAGAATTTGATTAACCTATTGACAATATGATATTATATGTTGTATAGTATTGTTAATAAAACAATATTACTTCAATCGGAAAGGAGTTTGAGGAATGGTATTTAATACAGGTGCTGCACTTTTGGATGCCATTGTGTTGGCGGCAGTTTCAAAAGAACCAGAAGGAACATATGGATATAAAATTACTCAAGATGTCCGTCAGGCAATTGAAGTTTCCGAGTCCACTCTGTATCCAGTATTACGCAGACTCCAAAGAGATGAATGTTTGGAAGTATATGATATGGAGTTTGGTGGAAGAAACCGACGATATTATAAAATTACAGAGGTTGGGAGGAAACAGCTTCAAATGTATTATGAAGAATGGAAGGTTTATACAGGAAAAATAAATCTGTTATTTCAGGGGGTGGAGTAAATGGAAAAAGTTATATTTATGAATCGATTAAAAGATTTACTGGTAGATCTTCCAGAAAGTGAACGAATAGAAGCGCTACAATATTATGAAGATTATTTTTCAGATGCAGGATTAGAGAACGAACAGGAAGTAATAAACGAGCTTGGAAGTCCAGAAGCTCTTGCAGCAGCTATTCATAAAGAAGTAAATGGACAGAGTGCAGTTCATGATACACAGGGCGAATATACAGAGCAGGGATTTCATAATGCGAACTACTATGAAAATTTAGAGTATCCAGAAAGACAGCAAAAAAATTGGAATACTACAGATAATCCAAACAATAATTGGGGAAATCCCCAAAGCGAAGATTATGGATGGGCAGCACGTAATGTACACCGACCACCAAAGAAAAAGACAGGTTTACAAATTACTTTTATTGTGTTAGCATGTATCTTTTTACTACCATTTGTCGTTTCGGCTGCCATTGGAGTTGGACTTGGATTAGTTGGAGTATTAATAGGTTTTTTAGGCGGTGGTGGTATTGCAGTAGTAACTGGTATGATAGGAGTTGGATATGGAATTGCCAGATTGTTTAGTTCCGTTTCTTATGGGGTTATGACAATAGGAGCAGGACTTGTTTCATTAGGTCTAGGACTTCTTCTCATTGAAGGAGGAATTTGGAGTGCAAAAGGAATTAAAGTATTATTACGTGGAACTTACAGTTTAGTTCATCGAATTTTATTAAAAGATAATTCTTATGAACAAACCTATGAACCAGAGTAGTTATTTTTATCTGAAAAATGGAGGGCTATATGAAAAAGAGAGATAAATGGATGTTGGGAATTGGAACAATATCAATTGGAGTAGGACTTATTCTTGGAGTAATAGGTTGGAAGAGTGGTGGACTAGCCTATGCTTCCTATCATGAGTCCAGTGAAGCAATTACTGATTATACAATCTCTTCCTATTTTACAGAAGTAGAAGGTGTAACTTCTATTGATTTTGATATTCCAGTTGGAAATGTACAGATTGAAGTTACAGATAAGTTTAGTCTTATGATAGATGGAATGGAAAAAGATGAATTTGAAAGTAGAGTAGATCATGGTGTTTGGAAGCTTTCTACAAAAAGTACGGGAAGAAAAATAATAAATCATATATTTCATGCTGATTTTTGGGGTTTTATACCATTTTTTGGTGATAACGAATGGGAAGATGAAGTGTATCCAAATATTTATATTACAATTCCAGAAACAGCAGTATTAAAAACAGCAGAAATTTCAGTAGGAACAGGAGAAATTTGGATATATAGACTAAATAGTAAAATGGCAGAATTAGAAATAGATGCTGGAAACATGACACTTAATGAGTGTAGTATCAGCAAATCGATAGAGATAGATATAGGAGCTGGAAACTTTTCGATAGAAAAAGGAATACTAAATAATTTAGACCTAGACTGTGGTGCTGGAGATGCTTATATTTATGGAGATATTACAGGAAAGAGCAAAATAGACTGTGGAGTGGGAAGAGTTACAGTTGAATTAAACGAAAGTCCAGAAAATTATTATTATACAGTTGACTGTGGCATAGGAAGTGTTATAATTAATGATATACCTTATAATTATGATACTAAAGTAGGCGATAAACATGCTAAAAATCAAATTAAAGTAGATTGTGGAGTAGGGCAGGTTTATATTTATAATTCGAACTTAATCGAAGAAATTATTATTCCTACAGTGATTCCAGCGGATGCTTCTGTTCTGGAATTAGAAACATGGGACTCTTTATTTGAGGAACAATAAAAAATATAGATTTTATTATAGAAAGGGTGTATATTATGAATAAAAGACTTTACAAATCACAAACCGATCGAAAGCTCTGTGGAGTATGTGGAGGGATTGCAGAATATTTTAATATCGATCCAACCGTTATACGTTTAGTTTGGGCGATTTTAGGATGTACTGGAACCG
Organism: uncultured Lachnospiraceae bacterium; assembly: GCA_910586015.1. GTDB lineage: Bacteria > Bacillota > Clostridia > Lachnospirales > Lachnospiraceae > MGBC140009. Next base: position 48,096 of record CAJUGJ010000002.1, on the reverse strand, counting down.
GAATTGTAGCTTATATTATTGCTGCAATTATTATGCCAGATTAACAGATTGATTTGTTTAGATAATTAACAGTTTATATGGAGCTGTTGTAAAGTAAGATTCAATACCATATTTTGGTAATTAGAATCTACTTTTCAACAACTCCTTTCTTGCTTCTTACGTAAAAATAAAATTAGATAATAATGGAGTGTATATGGAACTAAATAAACAAAATATTAAAAAAATACTTGGTATTATTGCAGCAGCAATTATTATGTATGTAGGACTTCAAAATTCAAGCAGTGTAATTAACTTGTTTTATTCTTTCTTTTCTTTATTAGCCCCATTTATTGTGGGAATATGTATTGCTTTTGTTTTAAATGTTCCAATGAGATTTATTGAACGACATTTATTTTATCATGGAAAAAGTAAAACATCACAAGAAGGGAAAGAAAAAAAGATTCGAGAAAAGATAGCAAGACCTATCAGTATTTTAGTTACAATTTTACTTGTTTTACTACTTTTAGTAATTATTATCTTTATGGTAGCACCAGAACTTGGAAGAACATTTTGGACAATGATTGATACTATTCAAAATTTTGTAAATGGAGAGCAGGCTACATGGTTAGATAAGCTCACAGAACATTTTCCAAAAATAGAAGAAGCATTAAAAGATTTGAAAATTGATTGGAGAATGGTAGGAAATAATATTGTCAATTTTGTAAAAGAAGGTTTTGGAGGTGCGCTAGACTCTACTGTAAAGCTGGTAGGCTCTATTGTCAATCAAGTAATTAATTTCTTTCTTGGACTTGTCTTTGCTATTTATATTTTACTTAGTAAAGAAACTCTTACTTTACAGGGAAAACAGCTTTTATACTCTTTTTTTAAAGAAGAACGTGCCGATCACATGATCGGAGTGTTTCGACTGATTAATAAAACATTTTCCAATTTTCTATCAGGACAGTGTTTAGATGCAACAATACTTGGATTGATGTTTTTTATAGCAATGACACTTTTTAAATTTCCCTATGCTCCACTTCTTAGTGTTTTTATTGGCTTTACTGCATTAATTCCTGTTTTTGGATCATTTATTGGGTGTATAGTTGCAGTTTTTATGCTTTTAATGGTAAGTCCAATGAAAGCAATATGGTTTTTAGTAATGTTTTTAATTTTGCAACAGCTAGAAGAAACGTTTGTCTATCCAAATATAGTTGGAAAATCTGTAAGTTTACCAGCTATTTGGACATTTGGAGCAGTTATTTTAGGTGGTAGTATGATGGGAATTATAGGAATGTTATTATTTATTCCCGGCACTTCTGTTATTTATAGTATTATGAATGGTATTATGGAAAAACGACTGAAAGATAGAGCAATTTCACCAGAAAAGTGGAAAAAACAAATGGATTTTTTATATCCAGCAGAGGAAGCAACAAATAAAAGAAAATTTTTAAAACGCAATAAACACAAAGAAAAATAATCCATATATTGTTCTTTGTGGAGTAAAAAAAAATATACTTTATACGTGCAATTTCTTTTCAATGATGATATAATAATAAGACCGGAATAAAACGGACAGTAATTAGGAGAGGTGGTTCGTTCTATGTGTGATTGTCAGCATGATTTAACATATAATGATTTTAATCCAACGGTACTTTTTGCAAGTAAAATGAAGATGGTAGCAGACGGTATTTACCATGCACATAAAGATTTCACAGAGCTAACCTATATTTTATCAGGAAAAGGAAAATATCAAGTAGAAGAAAAAGTTTATGATGTAGAGGCGGGAGATATGATTATTTGTAATCCTGGTATCCGTCATAGAAATATTGTGATTAATAAAGAAGAGCCAACAGTTGAATTTTTTACTGGATTTCAAAATTATCATTTTAAAAATATGCCTCCAGAATCCATTTGTTTAAAAGAAGGAGGATATCTTCTGCGCTTGACAACAGAAACGAAAAGGGAAATTTCAAAAAAATGCTATGAGATACTGGCAGAGAACGAAGCCTGCGAAATGGGAAAGTATTTTATGCTAAAAGCTCATTTGATGCAGTTGTTGGTTCTTATCATAAGAGAGATTTTAGAAGAACCATATAGTAAACAAAAGGGATATCACTTTGAAACATATAATAAAAGTTATGCAGTCAAACGCATTATTAACTATTTGAATGAGAATTATGAGCATAAAATATCTTTGGATCAGATCGCACATAATATGTATTTAAGTCCAGTTTATATTTCTAAAATTTTCAAAGAGGAAACAGGAGAATCTCCTATTAATTATCTCATTAAAATACGGCTAGAACGAGCAAAAGATATTTTATCTTCTTCTTGTTGTGGAAGTATTAAAAGTATTGCTAATGCAGTTGGCTATGATGATGTTTATCATTTTAGCAAATTGTTCAAAAAATATTATGGTATTTCGCCACAGAATTATCGAAAGACGTTACTGGAAAAGAACGCATAGGGGAGTGTAGCGACATGAATTTATATGAAGCGATTTTTGCACGTAAGTCAGTGAGAAAATATCAAATGAACCCTTTAAGAGAAGAGTTTATGCAGCGGCTTCATTTTTTTCTGGATCATTTACAACCATTACATCCTGAAATTGGGGTAGACTTTTTAATCGTGGATAATACACAGAAAAAAACAGGGGTAAAAGGAAAGTTTCGAATTTCTGCACCATATTATCTTTTGCTTTCTTCTGAATTAAAAAAAGGATATTTAGAAAACGCGGGATATTTGATGCAGCAGATTACATTATATTTAACAGCAAAAGGAATCGGAAATTGTTATCAGGGATGTTTAAAACCTGATTTAGCACTTCGATCTAAAATGAAATTTGATTACTGTCTTGCGATAGCTTTTGGAGAAAGCCCTGAAAATGTTACAAGAGAGAGTACAAAAGCGAAACGACTGGAAGAAAAACAGGTGGTTGTCTATAAGGAAGAAGCACCAGAAAACATTTGTAAAATTGTCAAGGCTGCCAGATGGTCACCATCTGCTTATAATGAACAACCTTGGCGTCTGGTTGTATATCAAAATCGAATTCATGTTTTTTGTAAAAAAGGATTTTTTAAAGAACAAATTTTAAGTGATATGAAGCGAATTGACATTGGTTGTATGCTTGCAAATGTCACTCAGGCAGCAGAAGAACTATGGTTGAGTACAACCATTGTCAAAATGGAAAATATTGAAGAGAAAAAGTTTAAAAATAATGAGTATATTTTAAGCATATTTTTCCAACACAATAATTATTAAGATTAGGAATAAAAATTTAAACTTTTATATTGACAAATAATTTTTGGTATGATATAGTTAATAACGTATTAAATAACAGAAAAGAAACATTGCACGAGTGGCTCAGTGGTGGAGTATCGCCTTGCCAAGGCGAGGGTCGCGGGTTCGAATCCCGTCTCGTGCTTTTTTTTATTTAAAAATAAAACGAAAGTAAGAATTAAGACAGACATTTACAAGAAGGAGAATGAGTGATGGATAAGTTGGAGCAGCTTTATGAAGGCAAAGCAAAGAAAGTTTTTAAGACAGAAGACCCAGATGTATTAATTGTAGATTATAAAGATGATGCAACTGCATTTAATGGAGAGAAAAAGGGAACGATTGTCGGAAAAGGTGTTATCAATAATAAGATGTCCAATTATGTTATGTCTTTATTAGAAAAAGAGGGAGTTCCTACTCATCTTGTTAAAGAATTAAGCGATCGTGAAACAGCTGTAAAAAAGGTAGAAATTGTACCACTTGAAGTTATCATACGTAATGTATCTGCCGGAAGTTTTGCAAAAAAACTTGGGATAGAAGAGGGAAGAAAACTATTATGTCCGACTTTGGAATTTTCCTATAAAGATGATGCACTTGGTGATCCATTTATTAATTCTTACTATGCACTGGCACTTGGACTGGCGACAAAGGAAGAAATTGATCTGATTACAAAGTATGCGTTTCAGGTAAATGATGTTTTAATAAAATATTTTCTTGGAATCGGTATTGAGCTGATTGATTTTAAAATTGAATTTGGCAGATATCATGGACAAATTATTCTTGCAGATGAGATTTCACCTGATACTTGTAGACTTTGGGATGTTACTACTCATGAAAAATTAGATAAAGATCGTTTCAGAAGAGATCTTGGAAATGTAGAAGACGCATATCAGGAAGTATTTCATCGTCTTGGAATTAAGTAGGATTGTCATTTAAGACTGTCTGCAAAAATACTGTTATTTTTGCAGACAGTTTTTCTGCTCTTAAAATAAACTTGATATGTGAGAAAGTCACATAGAAATGAGGTCAAAAATGAATTATGATAATTATGTAAGTCCATTGTCAGAACGGTATGCAGGTAAAGAGATGCAGTATATTTTTTCTCCAGATATGAAGTTTAAAACTTGGAGAAAACTTTGGATTGCTTTGGCAGAAGCAGAACATGAGTTAGGTTTGCCAGTGACACAAGAACAGATTGACGAGTTAAAAGAACATCAAGAGGATATCAATTATGATGTGGCAAAGGAAAGAGAAGCTTTAGTACGTCATGATGTAATGTCACATGTCTATGCTTATGGGGTACAATGTCCAAAAGCTGCTGGAATTATTCATCTGGGAGCAACCTCTTGTTATGTAGGAGATAATACAGATATTATTATAATGACACAGGCTTTAAAATTAATAAAAAAGAAATTAGTCAATGTCTTAAAGGAACTTTCTGAATTTGCTAGAAAGTATAAAAGCCTTCCGACATTGGCATTTACTCATTTTCAACCAGCACAGCCAACTACAGTAGGAAAACGGGCGTCTCTTTGGATGATGGAGTTAGTTTTAGATTATCAGGATCTAGAATATGTCTTAAACTCGATGCAGCTACTTGGATCAAAGGGAACAACTGGAACACAGGCCAGTTTTTTAGAACTCTTTGAAGGAGATCATGAAAAAATAAAACAACTCGATCAAAAAATTGCAGACAAAATGGGGTTTCATTCTTGTTTTCCTGTTTCTGGTCAAACTTATTCTCGAAAGGTAGATACAAGGGTACTAAATGTATTAGCAGGAATCGCTGCAAGTGCACATAAATTTTCTAATGATATCCGTCTGTTACAACATTTAAAGGAAATTGAAGAACCTTTTGAAAAAAATCAGATTGGCTCTTCTGCAATGGCATATAAGCGCAATCCAATGAGAAGTGAACGGATTGCTTCATTAGCTAGATATGTAATGGCAGATGCTCTAAATCCTGCTATTACATCTGCAACTCAATGGTTTGAACGTACCTTAGATGATTCTGCCAATAAAAGATTGAGTGTATCAGAGGCATTTTTGGCAGTAGACGGAATTCTCGATCTGTATTTGAATATTGTAGATGGATTGGTGGTCTATGAGAAAGTTATTGAAAAACATCTGCGAAGTGAACTGCCATTTATGGCAACAGAAAATATTATGATGGATGCAGTTAAGGCGGGGGGAAATCGTCAAGAGCTGCATGAACGAATTCGAGAGCTTTCGATGGAAGCAGGAAAACGCATAAAACAGGAAGGATTAGAAAATGATCTGTTAGAGCGTATTGCAAAGGAGCCAATGTTTCATGTCACTTTAGAGGAACTACAAGAAAAACTAGATCCAAAAAAATATACAGGACGTGCAAGCCAACAGACAGAAGAATTTTTACAAGATGTAATTGAGCCAATTTTACAAGAAAATACGAATTTATTAGGAATAAAAGCAGATATTAAGGTGTGATTAAAAAAGAATACTATAAAGTTTTAATATAATATAGCTTTCCGATTGAAATTTTGTTTTGTTTTCAATCGGAAAGCTATATTTATAAGGAGAAATCCCAGTATGTTTCAATAAATATAAATTGGAACATAATTTATGTTTGAATTATTCGAAAACAAAGATATAAATTTATAAATAATCAAAAAATTAATTGAAAGAATTTAATAAAGGTGGTATAATAACAGTAAGAAGAAGTTCTAAGAGAAAAGGAGGATACATAAACTAAAAGTATTGAAATATTTTAACTAACTATTAGTCTATTTTTCATAATGAAGGGAGAATCGTATGAAGATTTTTTCAAACAATATATTACGGGAAAGAGATTTAGATTATACAAGATGGGAGACATTTAATGGGGATTATGTAAAAATCTCCGAAGTTAGCAGTTCTTACATAGAACGCAGTATGGATGCCCTAGAATGGCATATGCAACGTTATCCAAGCAATATAAATTATCCAGTATGGAAGCACTATATGCAGGTTTTTGAGGACGAGCTTTTAAGCAGAGAATATGAAGAAGATTTAGAAGAAATAGCAAAGGAGCGTTATTATTCGAAAATAGGGATGCCTGTATAACATACATAATAAATGAAAAAAAGGAGTCTTGTAGTTTGGAGGCAGAAAAGATAAAAAGAGAGGTTGGATTGTTCAGTTATTGAATAATTCAACCTCTCTTTAACTTTCTAAAGCGTTCACAAATTTCTCAAACTTTACTCATAAATTTCACACAAATTTTTATTAAGATAAAATAAAATAAGATAAAATAAAATAAAAAAGGAGGTCAATATGAAAATAGAAGATACTTTTCAAAGAACAGAGAAAAAATATTTGTTAACAGAATGGCAGTGGCAGCAATTAAAAAAAGTATTAGAGCCTCATATGGAATTAGATGTATATGGTCTATATACCATTTGTAATATTTATTATGATACAAATTCTTATGAATTAATACGAAATTCTTTAGAAAAACCAGTCTATAAAGAAAAACTTCGACTTCGCAGTTATGGAATTCCAAGTCAAGATTCAAAAGTATTTTTGGAGATTAAAAAAAAGTATCAGGGAATCGTATATAAACGAAGAATTGCTTTATTACTAAATAGTGTACTAAATTATCTTAAAAAAGGAATTGTGCCAAAAGAGGAGTACAATCATCAAATTTTTTCGGAGATTGATTATTTTATACACTTTTATAGACCAAAACCAGTTCTATATTTAGCTTATGATCGTATCGCATATGCAGGAAAAGAAGATTCACACTTACGCCTTACAGTAGATAGAAATATTCGGAGTAGAGAAGAAGAATTATCTTTAGAAGCAGGAGATCATGGAAAATTACTTTTATCTCCCGAAGAGAGATTAGTTGAGATTAAGACTTCAAAAGCATTTCCTATTTGGTTAGCAAGATCATTAAATGAATTAAAGATCTATCCAACTTCCTTTTCAAAATATGGTGCAGTTTATCGAAAAAAATTAGAAAGAGAAAAAAATAATTTTTTTAAAATTCAAGATAGATTGGAGGACTATGAATTATGTCATTTGAAAGTATTTTAACCAATGTAACATCAGGATTAACAGTAGAAGAAGCCCTTATTTGTACAATTGTTTCTGTTTTATTGGGATTTGTAATTGCAATCACATATATGGCATCTGGCTCTTATACAAAAAATTTTGCAATAACCTTAGTTTTACTGCCAGCATTAGTACAGATTGTTATTATGATGGTAAATGGAAATTTAGGAACATCAGTTGCAGTGTTAGGAACATTTAGTTTAGTAAGATTTCGTTCTGTTCCCGGTTCTTCTAAGGAAATTAGCAATATCTTTTTTGCAATGGCAGTAGGTCTTGCAACAGGAATGGGATTTTTAAGTTTTGCAGTATTTATTACAATTTTATTAGCTATAACTTTTTTTGTATTATCAAAAACAAAGTTTGGAGAAGACAGAAAACAAAAAAAGATATTAAAAATTACAATTCCAGAAAATTTAGAATACGAAGGAGTTTTTAGTGACATTTTTGAAACTTTTACTACTAATCATGAATTAGAAAAAATTAAATCAACGAATTTGGGAAGTATGTTTGAATTAAGTTATCAAATTCAGTTAAAAAAAGAAATAAAAGAAAAAGAAATGTTAGATGCTATTCGCTGCCGAAATGGAAATCTTACTGTATTACTTTCTAAAAAGGTAGCAGGTGAGGAACAGTTATAAAAAGGAGAATTTTATGAAAAAGAAAATAAGAAAACAAAAAATAGCTAGTATAATCGTTTTAAGTCTTACTTTAATATTATCTGGATGTAATAAACAGTCAACAGAGAAGACAGATGAGGATTTACCAAACGCACAGGCTCAAATAAAAGATGACAGTCAATTTAAAAGACCAACTGACGATGAAGTTCCAAATGACAAATTCTTAGATAATTCACCACCAGATAATAATATAGAAAATGCAGATACAAGTTTAGATGAAATAATAGAAATTGTAGAATTAGAGCCAATTTCTTATGAAAAAGAGGATCTGATAGATACATGGGAAGAGGATTCTTGTTTTATTACCCTTTCTAAAACAAGTGCTGAGATTATTGGAGAAGGAGCTGTTTTTGAAAATGGGGATTTAAAGATTATAGAAGCTGGTACCTATGTTATAAATGGAACATTGACAGATGGGCAGATTCTTATAAAAGCAGGAGAGGAAGCTACGGTACATTTAATATTAAATGGAGTATCTATTTCCTGTTCGGATAGTGCTGCAATTTATATAAAAAAGACAAAAAAAGTAATTCTTACTTTGGCAGAAAATACAACCAATTATTTAACCGATGGAACCAATTATGTCTACGATGATATAGAAAAACAAGAGCCAAGTGCAGCACTTTTCTCAAAATGTGATCTAGTAATCAACGGAAAAGGGACACTAAATATAGATGCACGTTTTAATGATGCGATTACTTGTAAAGACAGTTTGCTTATTGTGAATGGAACGTTTTCTATTCATTCTGTAGATGATGGAATAATAGGAAGAGATAAATTACAAATTTTAGATGGAACATTTTTAATTAAAACACAGGGAGATGGATTTAAAACAACAAATGATACCGATGAAACAGTAGGAAATTTAATAATAGAAGGAGGAAATTTTACAGTAACCTCACAGGCAGATGGTTTTCAGGCAGAGTATGCGCTAAAGATTACAGATGGAACGTTTCAAATACTAACGGGTGAAGGAAGTAATATAACTTCTTCAGAAAATATAGAAAGTGCAAAAGGCTTAAAGTCTGGTACTTCTACACAGATTACTGGTGGAACATTTGTTTTGGATTGTGCAGATGACGCACTACATACAAATGGAAGTTTACAAATTATAGGAGGTAATTTTGAAATTCGTACAGGAGATGATGGAGTTCATGCGGATTCAGAACTTACTATTCTAGGCGGAACGATTCAAATAAATCAAAGTTATGAGGGATTAGAAGCAAAAAGCATACAAATTAAAGATGGAACAATATATGTAACAGCATCCGATGATGGAGTGAATGCAGCAGGCGGAAAGAATAATTCCGGTCAGGGAGGATTTTTCGGAATGGATCGGTTTTCTTCTGGGACGGCGCAGATTGTTATTGAGGGAGGATATTTAGTTATTTCTGCCGAAGGAGATGGATTAGATTCAAATGGTTCTGTTATCATGGAAGGAGGAACTGTTTTCATCAATGGACCAACGAATAATGGAAATGGAGCATTGGATTATGATTCTACTTTTACAATGAACGGAGGAATTTTAGCCGCCGCAGGAAGTTTTGGAATGACACAGTCTGTTTCTTCTGGTACACAAAATTGTATCTCTATGACATTTTCTTCTGTACAATCAAAAGAAACAACAGTCAGCTTAAAAGATACTTCTGGAAAAACGATATTTTCTTTTGCACCTATAAAGCAATTTCAGAATATTGTTATCAGTATTCCAGAGCTTTTAGAAGGGGAATCTTATACACTATATACAGAAGAAAAAGAGATAGTAAGTTTTACTCTATCTGATACAATTCTTTGGCTCAATGAATCTGGAGTTACAGATGGAAAAGAAAATGGCTGGATGGGAAGACCAACTGGAGGACGTCCGGGAAACGGAAAAAAAGAATTTCGCTCAAATCAATAAAAAAAGTATTAAAAAGATATTCAAATTCCCACTTTTGTGGTATAATACCCCATAGACAAATCAGGCAAACTGTGATTTTGATAAAAAGTCGTATAATATACAAAAAAGCAGTGACAAAAAACATTAGACGACAGGGGGCGAAGAGATGTTAAATATCTATAAGACAAATAATGGGCAGGTTTTAGAAGTAGATACGATACAGGAAAACACTTGGATTGCTTTAACAGCCCCCACAGAAGAGGAATTAAAACAGGCAGCTAAAGAGTGTCAAATTGATGTAGATGATTTAAGGGCATCGCTGGATGTAGAAGAATCTTCGAGAATCGAGATTACAGATACTTATACATTAGTATTAGTAGATATTCCTTCCAAAGAAATCCGAAACGGGAACAGCGCTTATACTACCATACCACTTTCTATTATTTTGAAGGAAAATATGATTCTTACCGTTTGTATTGAAGATACTTTGGTGCTAAAACCATTTTCTAGTGGCAGAGCAAAAGAATTTAGTACAACTAAAAAAAACCGTTTTATCTATCAGATTTTATATAGTAATACTTCGGTTTATTTAAACTATCTTCGAAAGATTGATAAGGCAAGAGAAGCGATAGAGGCAAGATTACATCAAGGAACAAAGAATTCTGATTTAATGGAGTTACATGAATTAGAATCGGACTTGGTTTATTTTGCGACATCTCTTCGGGTTAATGGTGTAGTATTGGATAAACTGAGCCGATATGAGCGAATTAAACATTATCCAGAAGATCAGGAGTTATTATCAGATGTGATTATTGAAAATCAACAGGCAATTGAGATGGCAAATATTTACAAAGATGTACTCAATGGAACAAGGGAATTATTTGCTGCTGTTATTGATAATACATTAAATTCTGTGATGAAAGTTTTAACATCGATTACTGTAATTATGGCAATCCCTACAATTATTTCTGGTTTTTATGGAATGAATGTGAATCCGGCGGGAATTCCATTTGCTTCTGAAACAAATGGTTTTCTCTATGTGGGAATTTTGACAACTGTGATTTGTATTTTTGCTATTATTATTTTAAAGAAAAAGAAATTATTTTAAAAATGATAAAGTAATTTAGAAAGGCTGGATTAAGATGGAAGATAAGAAACAAAAAAAAGAGTCAAAAAATGCTTGGTTAAAGTATGATAGTACACAATTAGAAGAATTAAATACTCTCAATGAAGAGTATAAAAACTTTATTTCTAGTTGTAAAACAGAACGGGAATGTGTGACAGAGGCGATTGCCAAAGCAGAAGCACAAGGATATCAGGATTTACGAAAAGTAAAGGAAGTTAAAGCAGGCGATAAACTCTATTATAATAATATGGGGAAGGCAGTTGCATTATTTTTAGTTGGAACAAAACCTTTAGAGGAAGGAATGAAGCTTTTAGGGGCACATATTGATTCTCCAAGACTAGATTTAAAGCAAGTACCACTTTATGAAGATACAGAAATGGCACTTTTAGATACACATTATTATGGTGGAATTAAAAAATATCAATGGGTAACTCTACCACTTGCAATTCATGGAGTTGTAGCAAAAAAGGATGGTACAAACGTTTGTGTTGTTATTGGAGAGGAAGATACGGATCCAGTAGTAGGCATTACAGATTTACTTGTTCATCTGTCAGGTGATCAGATGGAAAAGAAAGCACATAAAGTAATTGAAGGGGAAGATCTCAATATTTTAATTGGAAGTATTCCATTAAAAGGAGAAGAGAAAGAGGCAGTAAAAGCTAATATTTTAAAACTTCTGAAAGAAAAGTATGATTTTGAAGAAGAAGACTTTCTTTCGGCAGAATTAGAAGTAGTTCCAGCAGGGCGTGCAAGAGATTTTGGGTTAGATAGAAGTATGGTAATAGGATATGGACAAGATGACAGAGTTTGTGCGTTTACTTCTATGAAAGCATTATTTTCTAAACAAGAAGTAGATCGAACAGCAGTATGTCTGTTAGTAGATAAAGAGGAAGTAGGAAGTATTGGAGCAACGGGTATGCACTCTAAATTTTTTGAAAATGCAGTTGCAGAGTTATTAGACCGAATGGGAGAATATTCTGAGTTAAAAATAAGACGTGCATTAGAGAATTCGGTTATGCTTTCCTCCGATGTCAGTGCTGCCTATGATCCAAATTATCCATCCGTAAATGAAAAGAAAAATACAGCTTATTTCGGAAAAGGAATTGTATTTAATAAATATACAGGATCTCGTGGAAAAGGTGGATGTAATGATGCTAATGCAGAGTATATTGCAAAACTTCGTGGAGCATTAGAAAAACATTCTGTTTCTTTCCAGACTTCTGAACTGGGAAAAGTAGATCAGGGGGGCGGTGGAACAATCGCCTATATTATGGCTCAATATAATATGCAGGTAATTGACAGTGGAGTTGCAGTACTTAGTATGCACGCTCCTTGGGAAATTACAAGCAAATCAGACATCTATGAAGCATTTTGTGGTTATCGGGCATTTTTAGGAGAACTCTAAAATGGAGCAGACGATTAAAGTAAAACGTCTACTTTCTGGAGCAAAAATGCCAACTCGTGCAAGTGATCAGGCAGCAGGTCATGATTTATATGCCTGTCTTACAACAGATAAAATAGAAATTTATCCACATCAAACAGTAAAGATAGGAACGGGACTTGCAATACAACTTCCAAAAAACTGTTTTGGTGGTGTCTTTGCAAGAAGTGGACTGGCAACAAAACAAGGACTTCGCCCCGCAAACTGTGTAGGAGTAATTGACAGTGATTATCGAGGGGAATGTATCGTACCACTATATAATGATAGTGATATGATCCAGATCATTACAAATGGGGAAAGAATTGCCCAACTTGTAGTACTGCCATATCTACCTGTTGATTTTGAAGAAACAAATCAATTAGAAGAAACAGATCGTGGACAGAATGGATTTGGAAGTACAGGGAAAAACTGAAATTTTTTTAACCAGAGCTTTACTTTTTCGTCATTTTGTATTATAATACAAAAGTAATAGGGCATGTAAGAAACTGTTACATGCCCTTGTTTTACGATTAAGATACAGGAGGATTAACTATGGTAAAAGCAATTGTTGGCGCAAACTGGGGAGACGAAGGCAAAGGCAAAATCACAGATATGTTAGCAGAACAGGCGGACTTTGTCGTTCGATTTCAAGGAGGAAGTAATGCAGGTCATACCATTATTAATCAGTATGGAAAATTTGCACTTCATTTACTTCCATCTGGTGTATTTTATAATCATACCACAAGTATCATAGGAAATGGAGTGGCTTTAAATATTCCATATTTAATCAAGGAACTTCAGTCCCTAACCGATAGGAATGTTTTAGATCGAAAGATCTTAGTTTCGGATCGTGCACAGATTGTAATGCCATATCATATCCTGTTTGATCAATATGAAGAAGAACGGTTAGGTGGAAGATCATTTGGTTCTACAAAATCAGGAATTGCTCCTTTTTATTCAGATAAATATGCAAAAATTGGATTTCAGGTTTCAGAATTATTTGATAAAGAAGCTTTGTTAGACAAAGTAGAACATATTTGTGAAATGAAAAATATTTTATTAGAGCATATGTATCATAAACCGCTTCTCAATTCAAAAGAACTCTATGAAACATTACTTTCCTATAGAGATATGGTTGAACCTTATGTGGCAGATACTTCATTGATATTGCAAAATGCTTTAAAAGAAGGAAAAAATGTACTTTTAGAAGGACAACTTGGTACATTAAAAGATCCGGACTTTGGAATTTACCCAATGGTAACTTCATCTTCTACTTTAGCTGCTTATGGAGCGATAGGGGCTGGAATACCACCTTATGAAGTAAAGGATATTATCGCTGTAGTAAAAGCATATTCTAGTGCAGTGGGAGCAGGCGAATTTGTCAGTGAAATTTTCGGAGAAGAAGCAGATGAATTAAGAAGACGTGGTGGAGATGAAGGCGAATTTGGTGTAACTACAGGACGCCCAAGAAGAATGGGATGGTTTGATGCAGTTGCAAGTCGATATGGTTGCAGAATGCAGGGAGCAACACAAGTGGCATTGACTGTTTTAGATGTTTTAGGATATTTAGATGAACTTCCAGTTTGTGTTGGCTATGAAATTGATGGAAAGGTGATAAAAGAGTTTCCAACAACTTCTTTACTTTCGAAAGCAAAGCCAATTTATGAAATACTTCCGGGCTGGAAGTGTGAAATTCGTGGAATTTCTGAATATGACAAGCTTCCAGAAAAATGTAGAAACTATATTGAATTTATTGAAAAACAACTGGAAGTACCAATCACAATGATTTCAAATGGACCAAAAAGACATGAAATTATCCATAGACAAAGATAGATTTTAGAAGCTGTTGCAAAGAAAGTCTAGACAGAGGGAGAACATATATATTAATATGTTCTCCCTCTGTCTAGACTTTCTTTGCAACAGCTTCTTATGTTTTTTGAATGTTTTTTCTTCATAAGAATAAATTATTAAAAGTTATTGACTAAAATTCTATAAGGTTTTATAATAGTAAAGAATTAAAGCATTATAGCAGAAAAAAATAGATATCCTATTGTGAAAAGTTCTAAAAAAGGAGAAATCAAAATGTCAAGAGTTTATAATTTTTCAGCCGGACCTGCCGTATTACCGGAGGAAGTATTAAAAGAAGCAGCAGAGGAAATGTTAGATTATAGAGGATGTGGAATGTCTGTAATGGAGATGAGCCATCGTTCCAAGGCATTTGAAACAATTATACAGACTGCGGAACAGGATTTAAGAGATTTGATGAATATTCCAAATAATTATCGAGTACTTTTTTTACAAGGTGGAGCTTCCCAACAGTTTGCAATGATTCCAATGAATTTAATGAAAAATCGAAAGGCTGCCTACATAATTACAGGACAATGGGCAAAAAAGGCATTTTCAGAAGCAAAGATCTATGGAGAAGCAGTGGAGGTAGCTTCTTCTGCCGATAAGACGTTTTCCTATATTCCAGACTGCTCTAATTTAGATATTCCAGAAGATGCAGATTATGTATATATTTGTGAAAACAATACGATTTATGGAACAAAATTTCATACATTGCCAAATACAAAAGGAAAAAATTTAGTTGCAGATGTTTCATCATGCTTTTTATCCGAACCAACAGATGTTACAAAATATGGTTTAATTTATGGTGGAGTTCAAAAGAATATTGGACCGGCGGGAATGGTTATTGTAATTATCAGAGAAGATTTAATTACAGAGGATACACTTGCTGGAACACCAACTATGCTAAAATATAAAACTCATGCAGATCATAATTCTTTATATAATACGCCACCTGCTTATGGAATTTATATCTGTGGTAAAGTATTTCAATGGTTAAAAAAACGAGGCGGACTTTCTGCCATGAAAGAATATAATGAAAAGAAAGCAAAAATTCTCTATGATTTTCTCGATCAGAGTAAGTTATTTCAGGGAACAGTGGTAAAACAAGATCGTTCTTTGATGAATGTTCCATTTGTTACTGGAAATGAAGAATTAGATGCTAAGTTTGTCAAAGAAGCAAAGACATGTGGATTTGAGAATCTAAAGGGACATCGGACTGTAGGAGGAATGCGTGCCAGCATTTATAATGCGATGCCGATGGAAGGAGTAGAAAAATTAGTAGAGTTTATGGAGAAATTTGAAAAGGAGAATATTTGATGAAATATTTTTGTTTAAATCCTATTTCAGCCGCTGGAACAGATCTGTTTACAAAAGATTATGAAAAGATAGAAGAACTTGCACAGGCGGATGCAGTATTAGTACGTAGTGGAGCAATGCACGAATTAGACTTTTCGGATCAATTAAAAGCAGTGGCAAGAGCAGGAGCAGGAGTAAATAATATTCCACTTGATAAGTGTGCCGAAAAGGGAATTGTAGTTTTTAATACACCAGGGGCAAATGCAAACGGTGTAAAGGAATTAGTAATAGCGGGGCTTTTGTTGGCTTCCAGAGATATTATCAAAGGAGTGGAATGGGTACAGTCAATAAAAGAAGAGGAAACGGTTGCAAAGCTAGTTGAAAAAGGAAAGTCAAAGTTTGCAGGCAGAGAAATTTTAGGAAAAAAATTAGGTGTTATTGGTTTAGGAGCAATTGGAGTAAAAGTAGCGAATGCAGCAGAAATGCTTGGTATGCAGGTATATGGATGTGATCCATATATCTCTGTAGAACATGCTTGGAATTTGACACGAGCTGTAAAATATGTTAAAACAAAAGAAGAGATTTTTCGAGAATGTGACTATATTACCATTCATGTTCCGCTGTTAGATGATACAAAACATATGATCAATCAAGAGACTATTGGTATGATGAAAGATGGCGTAGTCATTTTAAATTTTGCAAGAGATCTACTTGTAGATGACGATGCAATAGAAGAGGCACTTTCTTCGAAAAAGGTATCCAGATATGTGACAGATTTTCCAAATGTTAGAACAGCTAAAATGGAAGGAGTAATTGCAATTCCTCATTTGGGTGCTTCTACAGAGGAATCCGAAGAAAACTGTGCAGCGATGGCAGTACGTCAAGTGATGAATTATTTGGAAAATGGAACCATTATAAATTCTGTAAATTATCCTGCTCTAGATGCGGGAGTCTGCCAGACAGTTTCTCGAATTGCGATTAACCATAAAAATATTCCAAGTATGTTAGCACAATTTACTTCTATTTTCTCAGCTGAAAATATTAATATTGAAAATATGATCAATAAGAGCCGAGGAGATTATGCTTATACGATCTTAGATATCTGTACCCCAGCTACAAAAGAAATAGTTGAAAAATTATCTAAAATTACCGGAATTTTAAAGGTTCGTATCATAAAATAAGGAAGGCAGCAAAGAACAAGTATTAGAATGGAGCTGTTGTAAAATAGATTTAAAATTTATTTTGCAACAGCCCTTATTTTGTCACAAAATTGAAGCTACTATATAAAAAAGATTGTACAGAAATGAGGAAAAAATGAAACGAGTTTTTATGTATTTAAAGCCCTATCGATGGAAAATGGTACAAGGATTGTCGATTAAAATTATTGGTACATTTGCTGATTTAGGATTACCATGGATTCTTGCCTATATCTTAAATGAAATCATTCCTCTTGGAAAAATTTCTAAAATCATACTATGGGGAGTGGTTATGTTAATTTTAGCAGTAATGGCTAGAAATTTTAATATTATGGCGAATCGAATGGCGGCAAAAGTTGCAAAGGATACCGTACAGCAAATTCGACACGATCTATTTAAAAAAATCAATACGCTTTCAGGATCTCAGACCGATACGTTTACGATTCCTTCTTTAATTTCAAGATTAACTTCAGATTCCTATAATATCCATCAAATGATTGGAATGATGCAAAGACTTGGAGTACGTGCTCCTATGATTTTATTTGGAGGTGTTATTTTGACCTTCTTTTTAGAGCCAGTATTAACCCTTGTTTTAATTGCAGTGATTCCTATTCTTACAGCGGTAGTGTTTATCATATCCAAAAAGGGAATTCCTCTCTATGGTAGAGTACAAAAATCTGTAGACAGTATGATTCAGGTACTTAGAGAAAATATTAGTGGAATTAGAGTAGTGAAAGCCCTATCTAAAACAGAATATGAAAAGAGAAGATTTGCACAAAAAAATGAAGAAGTAGTAAAAACAGATTTTAGAGCAGGAAGTGTTATGGCAGTTTCTACTCCTTGTATGAATTTATTATTAAATGTAGGACTGACTTTGGTTATTGTAGTTGGTGCATATCGAGTTAATAGTGGGGCAGCAGAACCAGGAACGATCACTGCTTTTTTATCTTATTTTACAATGATATTAAATGCAGTGTTGGCACTTAATCGAATTTTTGTCGTTTTTTCGAAGGCGAGTGCCTCGGCACAGAGAATTGATCAAGTATTGTCTGCACCTGAAGATCTAAAAGTAATTTCATTAAAAGAGGAGGAAAAGAAACAGACAGTAATGCCTTTTGTAGAATTTAAAAATGTTTCCTTTGGATATTCTATGTCCAAAGAGTTTCTCACTTTAAAGGAAATTAGTTTTCAAATAGAAAAGGGAAGTGGACTTGGAATTATTGGAGCAACTGGAAGTGGAAAATCAACGATTATTAATCTTTTGATGCGATTTTATGATGTAACGCAAGGAACGATTTTAATTGATGGATGTGATATCAGAAGTATTCCATTACAGCAATTAAGAAGTAAATTTGGAGTTGCATTTCAAAATGATACCATTTTTATGGATTCTATTCAGGAGAATATTTCTTTTGGAAGAGAGTTAGAAAAAAAGCAGATTATTTCGGCAGCAAAAGATGCCTGTGCAGATAATTTTATTCTTGAAAAAGAGGGAGGGTATGCCTATCGTGCAGCAATTAGGGGAGCAGATTTCAGTGGAGGACAAAAACAGCGTCTACTTATTGCGAGAGCTTTAGCAGGAAATCCACAGATTTTAATTTTAGACGATTCTTCATCTGCGCTAGATTATAAAACAGATGCTTCTGTCAGACAGGCAATCATGAAACACTATCCAGAAGCAACAATTCTTTTGATTGCTCAACGGATTAGTTCTGTAATGCACATGAAGCAAATTTTAGTATTAGAAGATGGAAAAATGATTGGGTTAGGCACACATGAAGAGTTACTAAAAACATGTGATGTCTATAAAGAAATTTATGATTCTCAGATTGGTATTGATCAGAAGGGGGAGGAAAATGGCAGTCAATCCAGAAAATCAAGCGAAGAAGGGACAAACTCCTGTTTCTAAGCCAAAGGATATTAAGTCAACAATAAAAGGATTATGGAATTATTTATGCAGATACCGCGGTCTGTTATGTTTAGCAGTTATTCTCACAATTTCCAGTAATTTATTGGCACTGGTAGGGCCAATGTTATCTGGTTCTGCTATTGATGCGATTGGATCAAAAAAAGGAGAGGCAAACTTTCAAAAAATCTTTTTTTATGCAGGACTGATGATTCTATTTTATATAGTTTCCTCTGCATTAACTTATTTACTTTCTCTATTGATGCTAGAAATCAGTAGAAAGATTGTAAGACAGATGCGAAATGATGTCTTTTCTAAACTGATGGAATTGCCTGTTGGATACTTTGATCAACATTTGTCAGGAGATATTATTAGTCGTATCTCCTATGATATTGATGTAATTAATACTTCTCTATCGACAGATTTAATTCAAATCTGTGCTAGTATCATTACAGTAATTGGTTCTTTTATTATGATGGTGGTGATTTCGCCACCACTTATGATAGTTATGGTTCTTATGATACCAATATCTATTTTTTATACAAGGTATATGGCAAGAAAGACCAGACCTTTATTTTCTAAGCGTTCTGCAAAATTAGGAGAATTAAACGGCTTTGTAGAAGAGATGATTTCTGGTCATAAAACAATTAAAGCATATGCAAGAGAAGAAGTAATGCTTTCTAAGTTTGATACTATTAATGAAGAAGCGGTAACAGCATATTATAATGCAGATTACTATGGAAGTATGGTAGGCCCTACAGTCAATTTTATTAATAATATTTCTCTTACTATAGTTGCTGTATTTGGAGCTGTTTTGTATTTATTTGGAATATTATCACTTGGAAGTATTTCTTCTTTTGTATTATATTCTAGAAAATTTTCAGGACCAATTAATGAAGCGGCTAATATTGTAAGTGAACTACAATCAGCACTTGCAGCGGCAGAGCGTGTCTTTCGTGTATTAAAAGAAGAACCAGAAGTAAAAGATACCAAAGATGCAAAACTATTAACAGAAGTGATTGGAAAAGTTGAACTAAAGGACGTAACGTTTGGATATCATAAAGAACATACTATTATTAAAAATCTGTCATTGACTGCGAAAGCAGGAAGTCTAACAGCTATTGTAGGGCCGACAGGAGCAGGTAAAACAACGATTATTAATCTATTAATGCGCTTTTATGATCCTGATTTTGGAACAATTTGTGTAGATGAAAAGGAAAACAGAGAAATTACAAGAGAGAGTTTGAGAAAATCTTATGCAATGGTATTACAAGATACATGGGTGTTTGGAGGAACTATTTTTGACAATATTGCCTATGGAAAAGAAAATGCAACGATAGAAGAAGTAGTAGCTGCTGCGAAAGCAGCAAAAATTCATTCCTATATTTCGAAATTGCCAGATGGCTATGAAACTATTTTGACAGAAGATGGTGTTAATATTTCAAAAGGACAAAAACAGTTACTAACAATCGCAAGAGCAATGTTATTAGATGCAAAAATTTTAATTCTTGACGAAGCTACTTCTAATGTAGATACTCGTACTGAAATTCAAATCCAAAAGGCAATGCGTACATTAATGAAAGGCAAGACTTGTTTTGTTATTGCCCATCGATTATCTACAATCAGAGAAGCAGATTTGATCTTAGTAGTAGAGAATGGAAATGTAGTAGAACAGGGAACACATTGGGAATTATTAAAGAAACAGGGAGTTTATTCCAAACTTTATTATTCACAGTTCCAATAAAGATTAAAGAAATCAAAAAATGTCTTTAAATCTTGTTTGAAGTATTTTAAATTTTTTATTTGTATGATATACTAGGAATAATAAAAAAAAGAGGAGGCAGACAAGGGTATGAAGGAAATTTTATTTTTAGAGCCAGTGATGAAGGAAATGATCTGGGGCGGAGATCGTCTTAGAACAGAGTATGGATATGATATTCCAAGTGAAAAAACAGGAGAGTGCTGGGCAATTAGTGCACATTCAAAGGGAGATTGTATCATAAAAAACGGAACTTTTGAAAATTGGACATTAAGCAGGCTTTTTGCAGAGCACCGCGAGTTGTTTGGTAATGTAGAGGGAGATGTTTTTCCCCTTTTAGTAAAAATTATTGATGCCAGAGAAGATTTAAGTATTCAGGTTCATCCAGATGATAATTATGCAAAAGAACATGAAAATGGAGCTCTTGGAAAGACAGAATGTTGGTATATTTTAGATTGTGATAAAGATGCTAAGATAGTAATTGGACACTCTGCAAACAGCAAAGAAGAATTGAGACAGATGATTGAAAATAAAGAATGGGACAAGTTAATTCATGTACGTTCCATTAAAAAAGGAGACTTTTTTCAAATTGAACCTGGAACAGTTCATGCAATTAAAGCAGGTACTTTGATTTTAGAAACACAACAAAGTAGTGATGTCACATATCGTCTATATGATTATGATCGTCTACAAAATGGAAAGCCTAGAGAACTGCATATTGAAAAAAGTATAGATGTTATTCGCTGTCCACAACAGGATACCTCAGTAGCTCCAACCGTAACACAGTTTCCAAAAGCAACCGTAACACAGCTTGTTTCCTGTCCATTTTACTGTGTAAAAAAGATTGAAACAAACGGGGAGCTTACAATCTCTCAGGATGAACCATTTACGATTATGAGTATATTAGAAGGAGAAGGAACTCTTGATAAAGTACCAGTAAAAAAGGGAGATCATTTAATCCTTCCAGCAAACTATGGAACATATCATCTTTGCGGAACAATGATGATTATTACATCTGCAATGACAACAAGATGACAATAAAGATGAAACAGAGGAGATTATGAGCAGTTTTTTTAATGTAGATAATAAATTATTTAGTACGCTAGGTAAGGTTTGGGATTTGATACTATTAAATCTTATCTGGATGGGATTTTGTACAATTTGGTTTTTCATCTTATTTCAATTTATACCACAAAGTTCAGCCGCAGTTGGGATGTTGCTTTTATTTTTAATACAGGGAATTACAATAGGACCTGCGACAACAGCATTATATTATACGATTGTCAAGGTAGTCCGCAGAGAACGGGGTTATATATTACAGCAATTTATGCGATCCTTTAAATTAAATTTTAAGCAAGGAGCAATTATTGGGGAATTATATATGATAGCTTCTTATATCTTAGGAATTGATTATCAATATGCTAAAATGTTAACGAATCAAGGAAGCAAATTTGGAATTATATATCAGGCGGTTGCTAATGCGGTTGTAATTATATTAATCGTAACTTTAGTATATATTTTTCCAGTTTTATCTCGGTTTTCTATGAAAAAGGTTTCCGAAGTTTTTAAGACAGCACTTATGATGGGGGTTCGTCACTTTCCATATACTATTTTATTAATTTTATTGTTAGGAGTTAGTGTTTTAGGAGTATATATTTTCCCTCCAGCAATTCTTTTAATTCCAGCACCTTGTTGTTTATTAATGTCTTTTCTAATTGAAAGAGTATTTAAAAAATATATGCCAAAGTCAGAAGGTAATTCAGAAGAAACTGGAAAAGATGAATGGTATTTAGAATAAAAGTTGAAAATAACCTACAAGTTTGTGTCTGTGCGACATTCACAAACTTGTTATATGCAATAGTTTGCACAATAGAGTCGCACAGAAATGAGGAGAAAGATCGAATATGCGAGAAGATCAAAAGGTGGATGATTTAGTTTATGATCTGATGGATTGGGAGGAAATTGAGGCTATTGTCTATTCTGAACATGATAATCCCCATCATATTTTAGGAAGTCATATAACAAAAGATGGAATTCTTATCAACACATTTTTGCCAGGAGCAAGAAATGTTCAAGTTTTATCGGAGGGAAGAGAATATCCGATGATTCAGGAAGATGAAGAGGGATTTTATGCTATATTGTTACCAGAAAAAAAGAAGATTTCCTATACTTTACAAGTGTTTTGGGAAGATGGTACACAAGAAGAAATCATAGATCCCTACAGTTTTGAACCAGTAATTCCAATTACAGAATTAAAGAAGTTTAATCAGGGAATTCATGAACAGATCTATGAATATCTTGGTGCACATCTAACAAATGTTAATGGAGTAGATGGTGTGCTTTTTGCAGTTTGGGCTCCATTTGCGATACGTGTAAGTATAGTAGGAGATTTTAACCTTTGGGATGGAAGAAGACATCCAATGTGTCGTAGAGAAGATACAGGAGTATTTGAATTGTTTATTCCAGGCTTAAAGATAGGAACTATTTATAAATTTGAGATCAAGGCAAAGGGAGGATTGACTTATTTAAAATCAGATCCTTATGCAAATGCAGCAGAATTACGACCAAATACTGCTTCTGTTGTTACAGATTTAACAGGATATTCTTGGACAGATGAAAACTGGATGAAGCATAGAAAAACCATAGATCACAATAAAGAACCAATGTATATTTATGAAGTACATTTAGGATCTTGGAAAAAACCACAAGAAGAAAATGGAAGTTTTTATAATTATCGTGAACTTGCGGTGATGCTTGCAGAGTATGTAAAAAAGATGGGATATACACATATAGAATTAATGCCAGTTATGGAACATCCATTAGATGCTTCATGGGGATATCAAGTGACTGGATATTACGCAGCCACTTCCAGATATGGTACACCACAGGATTTAATGTATTTTATTGATTATATGCACAAAAATGACATTGGTGTAATTTTAGATTGGGTTCCAGCACATTTTCCAAGAGATACGTTTGGACTGGCTGCATTTGATGGAACATGTCTATATGAACATAAAGATCCAAGACAAGGAGCACATCCTCATTGGGGAACTCTAATTTATAACTATGCAAGACCAGAAGTGTCTAACTTTTTAACTGCCAATGCACTATTTTGGGTAGAAAAATATCACGTTGATGGAATTCGTATGGATGCAGTAGCTTCTATGCTTTATTTAGACTATGGAAAAAAGGATGGAGAATGGGTTGCAAATGAATTTGGCGGAAATGAAAATCTCGATGCGATTGCATTTTTACGCCAATTAAGTAAAGTCTTTCATAAAAGAAAAGATGGAGCTCTATTAATTGCAGAAGAATCAACAGCATGGCCACAGGTAACAGGGGACATGAAAAAAGATGGACTAGGATTTGATCTAAAATGGAATATGGGCTGGATGAATGACTTTACAAATTATATGAAATTAGATCCTCTATTCCGTAAAGGAAATCATGGTGCCCTTACTTTTAGTATGCACTATGCTTACAGTGAGAGATTTATTCTCGTACTATCACATGATGAAGTAGTACATGGAAAATGTTCTATGATTAATAAAATGCCCGGATTAGAAGGAGATAAATTTTCAAATCTACGTGCTGCTTATGGATTTATGATGGCACATCCAGGGAAAAAATTATTGTTTATGGGACAAGATATCGCTCAATTAAGAGAGTGGAGTGAAGAACGCAGTTTGGATTGGGAACTGTTAAATGAAGAAAAACATAACCAAATGCAGATGTATATGAAAGATTTACTTACTTTATATCGAAAGTATCCTGCATTTTACGAATTAGATTTTGATCCAAAAGGATTTGAGTGGATGAGCCATTTAGATGCCGATCACAGTATTGTGAGTTTTGTAAGAAAAACCAAGAAAAAAGAAGAAACACTATATATAATCTGTAACTTTACCCCGATTCCATATGAAAATACTTCTGTTGCTATTCCATTTGCAGGAAAGTATAAAGAAATTTTTAACAGTGATGCCTTAAATTATGGAGGAAGAGGTTTTGTCAATCCACGGGCAAAGAGTTCCAAAAAAATTCCAGTAGATGGTCAAAAGAACTCCATTATGATTAATATTCCTCCACTTGGAATGGCAGTTTTTACCTGTACACCAGAAAAAAAGCCAGTCAAAAAAGAAACAGAACTAAAAACTACAGAAGTAAAAACAATAGAACCAACGACAGAACCAGTACGTAAACGTAGTAAAAAAACAAAATCAGAAAATTAAAAACATATAGGAAAAGGGGCAATTAAATGGGTAATATTTCGAGGGTTTTATTTTTAGCAACTTTAAGTAATACGATTACTTGGGATAATATAATAAATAAAATAATCTCAATGGGATCAAAAATTTTGGTTGCTTTAATCATTCTCTTTGTAGGAACAAAGCTGATTTCTTGGGTTATTAGACTATTAGATAAAGTACTTGAAAAAGGGAAAATAGATGCAGGAGTAGCAAGTTTTCTATCTTCTATGGCAAAAATTGGTCTTTATCTTGTACTTGCTATTGCAGTTTGTGATAAAGTAGGAATTGGTACTGCTTCCTTTATTGCAGTTTTAGGTTCTGCTGGTTTAACGATAGGACTTGCATTTCAAGGAAGTCTATCGAATTTTGCAGGTGGTATTTTAATTTTAGTTCTAAAACCATTCCGAGTAGGAGATTTTATTGTAGCAAGTGGTGTAGAAGGTACCGTAATAGGAATTGATATTTTTTATACTAATATTTTAACTCCAGATAATAGAAAGATTGTTCTTCCAAATGGAGCACTATCTAATACAAATATTATTAATGTAACTCATGAGACAAATCGAAGAGTTGATTTATCAATTCCAATTGGTTATGATAATGATATTCGTCAGGCAAAACAAATACTACAAACTATTTATGAAGAAAGTGAATATACAATAAAAGATATACCTGCAACTATTTTTGTAAACAGTTTTGACGATCATTCGATTGGATTGACATTTCGGGTATGGACACTAAAAGAAAATTATTGGACTGTACGAGGAGAATTAATGGAAAGTATCAAATATGCTTTTGATGAGAATGGAATTAATATTCCATATCATCAATTAGATCTTCATATAAAAGATATGCAAGAGTTAAAAAAGTAATTTTCTTTGTAATAGTTGCACAAAATTTGAATGGATTTCATAAAATCTTTTTCATAAAATCCTATTTTCATTTTTTTTAAAATATGGTAAGATAAAAAAGATTTAGAGCAAGGGTGTTCTCTACGAGAGAACGCCCTTTTATTATTAAAAAGAATCTATGTACTGAGAAGGCAGGTTTGGAATAAGATAGAAAAAGAGGGTTGTGGAAGGAGAGTACAAAGTATGCAGGAAAAATTGACAGAGATTTTTGGAAGAGATGTGTTTAATGAATCTGTAATGAAAGAAAGACTTCCAAAAGAAACGTTTCGAGCTTTGATGAAGACGATTGAAAGTGGAGAGGATCTCGATCCAAATGTAGCAAATATAGTTGCTAATGCAATGAAAGATTGGGCGATTGAAAGAGGGGCTACTCATTATACTCATTGGTTTCAACCAATGACAGGAATTACCGCAGAAAAACACGATTCCTTTATCACTCCAGTTTCAGGAGGAAAAGTTTTAATGGAGTTTTCAGGAAAGGAATTGATCAAAGGAGAACCAGATGCTTCTTCTTTTCCATCAGGAGGATTAAGAGCAACATTTGAAGCAAGAGGATATACTGCATGGGATTGTACTTCACCTGCATTTTTGAGAGAAGATGCAGCAGGAGTGACATTATGTATTCCAACTGCATTTTGTTCTTATACCGGAGAAGCACTTGATAAAAAGACACCTCTACTTCGTTCTATGGAAGCATTAAGTACACAGGTAGTTCGTATTTTAAAATTATTTGGACATAAAGATGTAACAAGTGTTTCTTGTTCGGTGGGGGCAGAACAGGAATATTTTTTAATTGATCGAGAAAAATATCTGCAACGAGAGGATCTTGTATTTACTGGAAGGACATTATTTGGAGCAATGCCACCAAAAGGACAAGAATTAGAAGATCACTATTTTGGATCGATCAAAGAAAGAATTGCATCTTTTATGAGAGAGCTCAATATCGAACTTTGGAAACTTGGAATTTTAGCAAAAACACAACATAACGAAGCTGCTCCTGCACAGCATGAAATTGCGCCAATCTATTCCACTGCCAATATTGCCTCAGATCATAATCAGTTAATTATGGATACGATGAAAAAAGTTGCAATGCGTCATGGATTGGCTTGTTTACTACATGAAAAACCATTTGCGGGAGTAAATGGTTCTGGAAAACACAATAATTGGTCATTAGTTACCAACACAGGAAAGAATTTATTAGAACCTGGAAAAACTCCTCATGAAAACATTCAATTTTTATTGTTCCTTTCGGCAATTTTAAAGGCAGTGGATGAACATGCCGATTTACTTCGAATGTCTGCTTCCTGCCCCGGCAACGATCATAGACTTGGTGCAAATGAAGCACCTCCAGCCATTATTTCTATCTTTTTAGGGGATCAATTAGCAGATGTAGTTTCTCAACTTATTGAAACAGGAGAGGCAAAACATTCCAAACAGGGTGGAAAGTTAAGTACAGGAGTTCATACTCTTCCAAAATTAAGAAAAGATGCGACAGATCGAAATCGTACTTCACCATTTGCATTTACTGGAAATAAATTTGAATTTCGTACATTGGGCTCTTCTATGTCAATAGCAGGAGCAAATACAGTATTAAATACTATTGTAGCAGATGCGTTAAGTGATATAGCAGATGAAATTGAAACAGCATCTGATTTTGATATGTGTGTTCATGATTTGATTAAAAGGACAGTAACACAACATCAGAGAATTATTTTTAATGGAAACGGATATGCGAAAGAATGGTTAGAAGAAGCAAAGTGGAGAGGACTTCCAAATTTAGAAACAATGGTAGATGCAATTCCTTGTATTACAGATGAAAAAGTAATTCAGATGTTTGAAAAATTTGGCGTATATAATAGTGCAGAATTAAATTCCCGTGCGGAGATTAATTATGAAGCTTATTCAAAAGCAATTCATATTGAAGCTAAGACAATGATTGAAATGGCATCTAAAAAATATATTCCTGCAATCATTACATATACAAAAAACTTAGCCGATTCGATCAATGCAGTAAAAGCAGCAGTTCCAGAAGCAGATAGCAGTGTACAAGTAAATTTATTAAAAGAGGTATCTACATTATTGACAAAGACAAATGAGGCACTAAATAATTTAAAAGAAAAATCTGCGCAAGCTTTAAAAAAGGAAGCAGGAAAAGAACAGGCAGAATTTTTTAAAGATGAAGTAGTAGCTGCAATGGCAGCACTTCGATCACCAGTTGATGAGTTAGAAATGTTAGTAGATAAAAATGTATGGCCAGTTCCGACATATGGAGATTTATTATTTGAAGTGTAATAAAAATATAAAAAAGTAATAGTAGTTGTTATTTTAAAACTACTATTACTTTTTTAGTTATAAGAAGTTTATGTTTGAGAAAAAAGAATTTTGGAAAAGATAATCAGGATCTTAAAAAAAGACTTGAAAAATATTTTAATTCAAGTAAAATAGAACGTGATATGCCTTAGTAATTTTATGAACGGAGGATTTTATGATTCAGGCAAGTAATGTGACACTTCGAATAGGAAAAAGAGCTTTATTTGAAGATGTAAATATTAAATTTACAGAGGGAAATTGTTATGGTTTGATTGGAGCAAACGGTGCAGGAAAATCGACCTTTTTAAAAATTTTATCAGGACAGTTAGAACCAACAAAAGGAGATATTATTATTACTCCGGGACAGAGATTATCCTTTTTACAGCAGGATCATTTTAAATATGATACCTATGATGTTATTAATACTGTAATTATGGGAAATCAAAGATTATATGAGATTATGAAAGAAAAAGATGCCATCTATGCAAAAGAAGATTTTACGGAAGAAGATGGTATGAAGGCAAGCGAATTAGAAGCAGAATTTGCAGGAATGAATGGATGGGAAGCAGAGTCGGACGCTGCCAGTTTGTTAAATGGACTTGGAATTGATACAGAATTTCATACAAAACAGATGAGTGAACTAAACGGTAGCCAAAAGGTGAAAGTTTTACTAGCGCAAGCTCTATTTGGCAATCCAGATATTTTATTATTAGATGAGCCAACAAACCATTTGGATTTAGAGGCAATTCGTTGGTTAGAAGAATTTTTAATTAATTTTGATAATACAGTTATTGTGGTTTCACATGATCGTTATTTTTTAAATAAGGTCTGTACACAGATTGCAGATATCGACTATGCTAAAATTCAGCTCTATGCCGGAAATTATGATTTTTGGTATGAATCAAGTCAGTTAATGATCCGTCAAATGAAGGAAGCAAATAAGAAAAAGGAAGAAAAGATAAAAGAACTTCAAGAATTTATTCAGAGATTTTCTGCGAATGCTTCTAAATCAAAACAGGCAACTTCAAGAAAAAGAGCACTAGAAAAAATTGAACTGGATGAAATTCGTCCATCGTCTAGGAAATATCCATATATTGATTTTCGACCAAACCGTGAGATTGGAAATGAAGTTCTGACAGTAAAAAATCTTTCGAAAACGATTGACGGAGTAAAAGTTTTAGATAATATCTCTTTTATTCTGAATCGAGAGGATAAAGTGGCATTTATCGGAGCCAATACACTAGCGACGACTACTCTATTTAAAATATTATCCGGAGAATTAGAACCAGATGAAGGAGAATATAAATGGGGTGTTACCATCACAAAATCTTACTTTCCAAAGGATAATACAAAAGAATTCTCAGGAGATGAGATCATTGTAGACTGGTTGATGCCATATTCTCCAGAAAAAGATGTAACATATGTCCGCGGATTTTTAGGAAGAATGTTATTTGCAGGAGAAGAGGGAGTAAAGCAAGTAAAGGTTCTTTCTGGTGGAGAACGCGTTCGTGTTATGCTTTCTAAAATGATGATTATGGGTGCAAATGTTCTTATTTTAGATGAACCGACAAATCATTTGGATATGGAATCTATTACTGCATTAAATAATGGATTAATTAAATTTCCGGGAGTTGTATTATTTACCTCTCAGGATCATCAGTTCATTCAAACTATCGCAAATCGAATCATGGAAATCACTCCGGGAGGATTAATTGATAAAGTGACAACGTATGATGAATATCTCGATAGTGATATCATGGCAAGAAAAAGACAAGTGCTTCAAGTGAATCGTGAAGAAAACGATTAAACAAAAAATCATATGTAATAGAAGGATATAAGATTATCAAAAATAAACAGATTGATAATGAAATTAAACAGGCAATGCTTGCACACCATGAACGACTTGATGGAACAGGTTATCCGCTACATGTAACAGCTAGACAGATCTAGCAGTTGCAGATACCTATGACTTAATGATTTCCGGATTACAGGGCGGGGAAGCGCTTAGCCCGTTCGAAGTCGTACATATTTTTGAATCGGAAGGTATGCACAAATATGATTCAGAAGTTTTAGTTGCATTTTTAAGTAAAATTTTAGAAGATTAGTTTATCAATATAACATAAATACTATCAAAAAGAAGGTATCTATGGGAAAGATTTATGATGGAATCATTGGTGTGGCAGTAGGAGATGCGTTAGGAGTCCCTTTGGAGTTTAGATCTAGGAAAGAGATTTCGCAATCACCTGTTATAGCCATGCAAGGGTATGGAACACACCATCAGCCAGCAGGAACATGGTCTGATGATACAAGTTTAACATTGGCATTATTAGATAGTATAATTAAAAATCAAAGTATAAATTATGTAGATATCATGAACAAGTTTTCTGAATGGCTTTTATATGGAGAATATACAGCAACAGGAGAAGTGTTTGATGTTGGCAATGCAACCAGTAGAGCAATTATGAATTATGGACAGGGGATAGATCCTCTAAAATGTGGAGGAATATCGGTTTATGACAACGGAAATGGTTCTTTAATGCGAATTCTTCCAATAACATATTATATTAATTCTAAACCAAATATTTCAACTGATGAGCAAATGGAAATTGTACATAATGTGTCTTCTTTAACACATAGACACCCAATAAGTCTGATTGGATGTGGTATTTATGTTTGTATTGCTTTAAATTTACTATCGAAAGAAATGTCATTAATTAAAGGAATTAAGAGAGGAATCGAAAAGGCTTTTCAATATTATAGCGATCACAAATGGAAGGATATAACTACATATATTCGATTAAAAGATTTGGAATATTTTGCTGCTTTGCCCGAAAATGAAATAAAAAGTAGTGGATATGTTGTGGATACTTTAGAGGCTGCAATATGGTGTTTACTCAATACGAATTCCTATAAAAGTTGTGTACTCAAAGCAGTAAATCTGGGGGAGGATACAGATACAATAGGAGCAGTTGCTGGAGGTTTAGCTGGAATTTATTATGGTGCTGATAGTATTCCAAAAAAATGGGTAAATACAGTGTTAAAAAGGCAAGATATTGAAGAGTTATGTAATAAAAATTTACTATAAAAGCTGTTGTATAAAAAAATCAATTCACCATCAGACATACGTATAGTATTGATATCCTATGTCTGATTTTTTAGTACAACAGCTTCATTACTTTCACAATTTCAAATATCAAATAATATCAGGTTGTGTAACAGGTTCACTATAGTCTATTCCAAATGTATCTATAGTCATCTTTTTTATTTTTTGGGTATTTTTTGGACGATCCCATCTATCCGTTGCTGTTTCTGCAATATGATTGACAACTTCCATACCTTCTATCACTTTACCAAAGGCAGCATATTCTCCATCTAAGTGAGGTGCATTCTCGTGCATAATAAAAAATTGAGAACCTGCTGAATCTGGCATACCAGAACGTGCCATAGAAATAACCCCTTTTGTATGAAGTAATTGATTTTCAAATCCGTTAGAGGAAAATTCACCTTTAATATGATATCCCGGACCTCCTGTACCTGTACCTTCTGGATCTCCTCCTTGAATCATAAAACCATAAATTACCCGATGAAAAATCAAACCATCGTAAAACTTCTTGTTTACAAGAGAAATAAAATTATTTACTGTATTTGGAGCAATTTCAGGATAAAGTTCAATTAACATGATTTCACCATTTTCCATTTCAACTGTTACAAGTGGATTTTTCATAATTTAAAACTCCTTTCTGTATTAAATGTAGATGGTCTTTATTCTATCATAGGTTTCTAAAATTGGCAATCAAAAGCTGGTACTTTTAAAATTTATAAATTTCCTGTGACGAATTCCTTAATCAATGCAAAAAATTCTCGAATATAATATCCCGGGGTAGTGATTAAAAATTCCTTTGCTCCCAGTCCAAAAACTTTTTGATATCCTAAATTTTTAGCAATCTGACAAGCACGATATAAGTGGAAGTCACTGGTTATAATTGTAATAGTATCTGTTTTAGGATCACATAAAGAACTACTGAATTCTAAATTTTCTACGGTACTAGTGGAGTTATCTTCTAATAAAATTCGTTCCTTGGAAATACCAAGTAACACTAAGCTTTCTGCAATAGCATTTGCCTCTGAAATATCTTCATTTTCACCTTTTCCACCAGAACAGATAACAAGAGAATCTGGATTTTCCAATAAATATTTAGCGGCAGTTTGGATTCTTGCATTTAAAGTTTTAGAGGGAATTTTTCCACGAACTTGTGCACCAAGTACAATTACATAATCAGTATTTGCTATAGGAGTTTGTCTCGAAAAATAAATTAAAAATAGTTCAATACATAAAAATAATAAAAAACATACAGGAATTATATAGATAATCGTTTTAGCAGAAAAGAAAAGTACCTTATGTTTTCCTTTCAGCCAAGTAGGTAAAAGGAAAGACAATATTCCCATAAAAACTCCTGCTGCTATCCAAAACCAGAGAAAAGAGGTCTTAATTCCAGAGAGTAATAAAACAACAAGAAAATAAAAAAGGCATCCTGCTGAAAGACCACGTAATAAATATATTGTTATTCTAAACATGATAGACTCCATTTCTATATTGTAGTTATTTTTTATAGGATAACAGGATTAAAAAAAAGTACAAGATTTACAGAAAGATCTTCATAAAATATTAAAACTTTTTAAGAAAGTCAATAAAAAAATTGCAGCAAAGAAGGAAGTAATCACCTTCTCTACTGCAAAACTCTTAACAATCACAATCTGTAGTTTCTTCTGTTAGATTAACACTTGGAGAACATCCTACTATCATTGTACATGGATCGTTATTACAAGTGCAATCACACTCACAATCCGAATCACATTTACAATTTGTATTACAGCAGCATCCTCTTGTAAAACAATTATTTCGGCAAAGTAAGAGTAAAATAAGAATCCAACAACAAGACATATCGCTCTCTCCCTTTTTGTTCTGTTTTACTATATGAAAAAAAACAAAAATCTTGCCTGTTCAATAGTATCATTATAGTGATTTTGGAAAAGAGAAGATAGAAATAAAATAAAAGCACGAGACGGGATTCGAACCCGCGACCCTCGCCTTGGCAAGGCGATACTCCACCACTGAGCCACTCGTGCAAAAATTGTTTTAATTTTATAAAGAATATATGCTTTACTATACAATATTTTTTACGATCTGTCAATAGTAAAATTAAATTTTTAATTTTTTAATTAAAATATTAATTGCAACTCTTGTCGAATCTTGATATAGTTAAAGAGAGAAAAAGAAGCAAAGGATAGATTAATTTAAAGGAGTAAAATAATGGAAGAAATTAAAAATACACGAGATGATTTAGAAAATAATATACAAGACCAGATAGAGTTTAAGCATTGGGAAGAAATCGATAAAGAAAAAGATTTAAAAGAAGTATTAGAAGAATTAGAAGATATAAAAGATGAAATACCATCAGAAGAAAAGAAAACTACTAAAAAAAAGAAGTTTAATGGTTGGAAGTTCCTTGCAGGTACAGAAGGTATTTTATTAATTGTATTAGCTGCCACAGGTGGAGTTTGGTACTTAAAAGAAAAATTCAAATCTACTACCACAGGAATCAATACAAAAGATCCAGAACCTACTTCCAGTATTTCTGAGGAAAAGAGAGGGGTTACAGTTCGTTTAGAAGAAGATCTGGTATCGAAAGTAGAACAGATTTCAGAACTTCCATCTTCTTTTTCAGCTTCGGTAACAAATTTATTTGGTTATGAATATTTGTGCTTTTCTAATGGAGAATTTAAGATTTATTATCGAAATGAATATGAACAAGAAGATAATATGCAGCGATTGGGTGTGATTATTGATAATGGAAGGCGCCTTACAGAGTTTGATTGGTATTATGATTTAAGTGGTAAATTATCATTACTTTGTCCAATTGTAGGAGATTTTCTACAAGATGGAAGCAGACAACTGTTATTTTTAGAAGGAAGAGATAGTGCTGGAAGTTCTGTTAAAGGAGAAGAGAATTCAAAAGTTTGGAAATTAAGCGGAAGCAAAGAACTTCCAAGAAAGTTACGTTTAGTAGATTTAAAGAATTTTCAGGAATATGAATCTTTAAATTTATTACAGGCAATGAAAAATATTTTTTCTTTTGAATTTACAGAGTTAGGAACAAGTCAGTTAGCAGAAGCAGTAATGACATTGATAGTAGGAGAGGCAAAGTATAAGTATGCAATTTCACAGGAAACTTATACGAATGCTATGTATGATGATGAAATAGGACTTGGATTAGAAGATTATTTTACAATGGAGATTTCAGAAACGTCTATTGAAATTTCTACGATAGCCTATCTTTCTGAACGAGAATACCTAGGAGAACTAACAGCAAAGTTATCTCTTCAAGAGGGTATGATTGGACTTTCAGGAGCAAAATATGGGGCATATGTCTTGCCGAATCAAGAAGATCCAGGTTCAGATGGAATTATTATACCAAGAACTTCTATTTTGTCTGATCGTGTTACAATTTTGGGTTCAAATAAAGAACGCTATTTGATTGAACTTTCCAACCGTGTAGAACGTCGCAGCCATGATTTTAATAATTTTATTGATGATGGAAACGGGTTTAAAGCATATTATGAAAATGGTGAGAAGCGTTCTATTTGTGGAATAGATGTTTCAAAGTATCAAGGAGAAATTGATTGGTTTAAGGTAAAACAAGCAGGGGTAGAATATGCGATTATTCGACTTGGATTCCGCGGAATGAATGAAGGAACTTTAGAATTTGATCCTTATTTTGAACAAAATATGAAGGGAGCAATAGAGGCAGGAATTCCAATTGGAATTTACTTTTTTTCACAGGCAATTACACAAGAAGAGGCAAAGCAAGAAGCAGAATTTGTTCTAAACGCAATTAAAGAACAACAGATTACATATCCAATTGTCTTTGATACCGAAGTCGTAACAACTTATGATGCAAGAGCAAATAAATTGACTAGACAGGACAGAACACAGATTGCAAAAGCATTTATGGATGAAATTCGTATAGCTGGATATAAGCCAATGCTCTATGCAAATACAAAGTGGATGATTATGGGATTGGATTTGGAACAGTTGACAGAATATGACAAATGGTATGCGTACTATGGAGATACTATTACATTTCCTTATGAATTTCAGATGTTACAGTATTCGGATAAGGGAAGTGTTCCGGGAATTAAGGGAAAGGTAGATTTGAATGTGAGCTTTATTGACTATTCAATAATTAATAATTAACAGCAGTAGCGGGCGAGTATCACCTACTGCCATGAAGCAATCCACATCATTGTCTTGCTCTTAACTGCCACGAGTGGATTGAAACAAAGCAGTAATAAAAATTGCTTGACAAAGTCAGGAAATCTGTTAAAATAATACCTATCAAATAAAGAAATAGACAAAGAAAAGGAATAGTAAAACGAATCTGCTTTTTCAGAGAGCAGCCGGCTGGTGAAAGACTGCAAAGGGATCGTTTGAACTCGCCTTGGAGTTCTTTTGCCCAAAAAAGTTTATGAAAAAGTAAGCAAAAGCGGAAGTTTCCGTTATCGAACAAAGAGTGTATTCTGCTATAGCAGGATAAAGTAGAGTGGTACCACGGACAGGATCAGCCTTTTCGTCTTTATAAAAAGATGAAAGGCTGTTTTTTATTTCAAGGTAAAAGGGGAAATATTATGAGTAAAGGATATTCACCAAAAGAAATTGAAAAGAAATGGCAAGAAATTTGGGAAAAGGAAGAAGCATTTAAAGTAAGTGAAGATCGAACCAAACCGAAATATTATGCACTGGTAGAGTTTCCATATCCTTCTGGACAGGGACTTCATGTTGGTCATCCAAGACCATATACAGCATTGGATATTATTGCAAGAAAGAGAAGGATGCAAGGATATAATGTATTATATCCAATGGGATGGGACGCCTTTGGACTTCCGACAGAAAATTATGCGATTAAAAACAAAATTCACCCAAGGATTGTAACAGAAAAAAATGTAGCACATTTTAAAGAACAGTTAAAAGCACTTGGATATTCCTTTGACTGGGACAAAGAAATTAATACGACAGATCCGAATTATTATCGATGGACACAGTGGATTTTCTTACAATTATATAAAAAAGGGCTTGCTTATAAGAGTGAAATGCCAATTAATTGGTGTACATCTTGTAAAATAGGTCTGGCAAATGAAGAAGTTGTAAATGGAGTTTGTGAGCGTTGTGGTGGAGAAGTAGTACGAAAAGTAAAAAGCCAGTGGATGTTAAGAATTACAGACTATGCTGAAAAGTTATTAGATGGTTTAGACAATGTAGATTATATAGAAAAGGTAAAAACTTCTCAAAGAAATTGGATTGGTCGTTCGGAGGGTGCAGAAGTAGATTTTAAATTAAAGGGAAAAGAAGATGTACTGCGTGTATATACAACAAGACCAGATACTTTATTTGGGGCGACTTATATGGTAATTTCTCCAGAACATCCATTTATTGAAACGTATAAAGATGAAATTACAAATTATGATAAAGTGGCAGAATATAGAGAACAGGCAGCAAAAAAATCCGATTTTGAAAGAACAGAACTCTCGAAAGAAAAGACAGGAGTAGGTTTAGAGGGACTTTCTGCCATCAATCCAGTCAACGGAAAGGAAATTCCAATTTGGGTTTCGGACTATGTTTTAATGACCTATGGAACAGGAGCAATTATGGCAGTTCCTGCCCATGACGAAAGAGATTGGGCGTTTGCTAAAAAGTTTAATCTGCCAATTATTGAAGTAGTTGCTGGAGGAAATGTCAACGAAGCAGCATTTACAGATACAGCTACAGGAAAGTTAGTAAATTCGGATTTTTTAAATGATTTAGAAGTGACAGAAGCAAAAAAGAAAATTATTACTTGGTTGACAGAGCAAAAAATTGGAAAGAAAAAGGTAAATTATAAGCTTAGAGACTGGGTATTTTCTCGTCAGAGATACTGGGGAGAGCCAATTCCGATTGTTTTTTGTGAAAAGTGCGGCTATGTTCCTCTTCCAGAAAGCGAGTTACCATTATTGCTGCCAGAAGTAGATAGCTATATGCCAACAGATACTGGAGAGTCGCCATTAGCTGCAATGACAGATTGGGTATCAACTACTTGTCCTTGTTGTAAAGGACCTGCAAAAAGAGAAACAGATACCATGCCACAATGGGCAGGTTCTTCATGGTATTTTTTACGTTATCTTAATTCACATAATGATAAAGAATTTGCTAGTAAAGAAGCGATTGATTATTGGATGCCAGTAGACTGGTACAATGGAGGAATGGAACATACGACATTACATTTACTCTATTCAAGATTCTGGCATAAATTTTTATATGATCAAGGTTTAGTAAGTACACCTGAACCATATCAAAAGAGAACGTCTCATGGAATGATCTTAGGTGAAAATAATGAAAAGATGAGTAAATCCCGTGGCAATGTGGTCAATCCAGATGAGATTATAGAAGAGTTTGGAGCAGATACCTTACGAACTTATGAGATGTTTATTGGTGCATTTGATCTGAGTGCAGCTTGGTCAAAAGAGGGAGTAAAGGGATGTCGTCGTTTCTTAGATCGTGTATGGAAATTGAAGGATATGATAGTAGAGGAAGATGGATATTCGAAAGAGTTAGAAATTAAACTTCATCAGACAATCCAAAAAGTCAGTCAAGATTTTGAAGGAATGAAATTCAATACAGCAATCGCGGCAATGATGGCATTAGTAAATGAATTTTATCGAATAGAAAAAGTAACAAAGAAAGAATTCAAGACGTTATTGTTACTGTTAAATCCAGTAGCACCACACATGACAGAAGAACTTTGGGAGGAGCTTAAATTTGATGGACATATTTATCAAGCTTCTTGGCCAGAGTATGATAAAGAAAAAACAATAGAAAATGAGATAGAAATTGCAGTCCAAATTAACGGTAAAGTAAAAGCAACTGTAAAAGTGGAAAAAGAAGCAGAAGCAGCACAGGTAAAACCAATTGTTTTTGAAATTCCTGTAGTAGCAAAAGCAGTAGAAGGAAAAACTATTGTGAAAGAAATTTATGTAAAGGGAAGAATTTATAATTTAGTAGTGAAATAGTAAAAAAACCACTATCTGCAAGAAAAAATTTTTAAAAGATAGTGGTTTTTAATTTTATTGAAAAAAGGCATTGTAATTCCTTAGATTTTGACGTAAAATAAGAATGATATTTTATAGCGGCAAAATAGAAAGGTATGAAAAAACGATGATAGAATCCTCTTATGTCATCCGAGGCCGCCGCTTTTTTACACAAAAGGAGTATGAAGCTGGACTTCGGGATGTTGAGAAGATAGATAGTCTTCGAAAAAGAATGGATTTAGAAGATCCGGAAACGGCTTCCAGAGTTTATCAGCAGCTAATCGGGTTTCCAGATATGTTTGAAACATATTTAGGAGATGAGTTTTTACATCAACTTCAACAATGTGCATCTGGCAAACCTGCAGGGGAATGGCTTTTATGGAGAGAACCTCGAGAGAAACTGCCGATCGATCAAGATATTTGGGGGAGAAAAAGAAAGTCTGGAAAAAAACTTCGGAGAAAACAAACATTTTCTAAGAGCAGTAAAAAATCCAATACCAAAAGAAATAAAAAAATTTTTCTGGTCTTAGTAAGTATTGTACTTGGTTGTGTTATTTTATATCAGGTTGGCTACAGTATTTATTATCAAGTTGCAAGCTATTTAAGTGAAAGAAAGATTGCAAATTTAATTTCCTGCATTTTAGAGCCAGTAGAGGGGTATATTCCGATTGCAGACAGACAGCCAGAAACACAAATTGGCTCTTTGCCAAAACAGGGGGAGGGAGAAATATCAACAATACTTTATAAATATAGTACATTATATGAACGAAATTCCGATTTAGTTGGCTGGATTAGCATAGAAGGAACCGTTATTAATTATCCGGTTATGCAGTCAGTACAAGATGAAGAATTTTATTTAAAACGGGATTTTGATAAAAATAATGATATTAATGGACTGCCATTTATGGATATTCGTAATAGTATAACATCACATAGAGATAATTGGATTATCTATGGCCATAACATGAAAAATGGCTCAATGTTTTCTACATTATTAAAATACAAAGAAAAAGAATTTTTTGATACTCATCGGACTTTTCGATTTGATACGATTTATGAAGAAGGAGAATATGAAATTATTGCAGTTGTTTTAACAGAAGTGGGTTATCCCGGAGATGCGAAATTTCGTTACTACCGTTTTCACGATCTGTCAGAAAAAGAGCAGTTTGAGGAGTATCTTTCTGGAATTCAAAAACTGTCTATTTATGATACAGGAGGATCGGCAGAGTATGGGGATCAACTTGTGACCCTTTCTACCTGTGACCGTTCTATTGAGGATGGCAGATTTATCATAGTAGGTAGAAAAATTTCAGATTTTGATTAAGAGGGAGGATGAAAATGAATAAGAAGTTGACATCTTTTTGTAAAATCTTAGCTTTTACAGTTGTTATGACAAATTGTAGTCTTACACAAACTGTTTTAGCAGCTCCAAAAGAAATTTCAGTAACCAAAGAAGAATATAATGTACCAGTTGAAGAAGCACCAGTTGGAATGAATGCAGAAGATATTTATGCAAAATTTAATCGCTCTAATATGGATGTAGATAAATATCAACTCTGGTTTTTTGATGATTATGATTCTCAGGCAGCTTTAGAAGATGCACTAAAAAAGTCAGGAGATAATATTGATAATTATGAAAAACTGGCAATGGATGTTTTGCTCTATGAAGAAGATAGTAGTGATGGTGAATATTATCCAGTAACACAAAATTATCCTATGACTGTCATTATACCAGTTCCTTCTGAATTTGAAGGAATGGAGCGAGATCTCAAATTATTAATGGTCAATAAAAGCGGAAAAACAGAAGAAGTGAGTAAAGAATTGGTTGCAATCGATAGTATACCATATTTTCAATTTACCATTACACAGTTTACAAAATACGCATTTGTAATTAATACAGATACATATGAAAAATATTTATATGGTGAGTTTGAAGATTTAGAGGAAGATCCAGACGAAGATTTAGAGGAAGATCCAGACGAAGATTTAGAGGAAGATCCGGATCCAACTCCGACTCCAACAAAAGCTCCAACCCCAACCCCAACAAAAGCCCCAACTCCAACAAAAGCCCCAACTCCAACTCCGACAAAAGCCCCAGCACCAACCCCGACAAAAATGCCAGCACCAACCCCGACAAAAGCACCTTCTAATACAAAAACTCCAACAAAAACTCCTTCAAAACCAAGCACTCCTAATAAGGATAAGACACCACAGACAGGAGATTCTTATTATCCAGCTAGAGCAGCAGGAATTAGTATTTTTGCAGGAGCTGGTTTGGTACTTATAATAAAATATCTAAAAAAGAAATAAATGAAAAATAGAAAGACTGAGTATACAGATTAAACTATACTCAGTCTTTTTTATTTGTGTATTTGCTGTGGAAGCCCTAGATATAAAGATTGACAAATTTACCTTTATTATGATAATATTTATTAATACTTATTATGAAAATAGTCAATACATAATAAACGTTTAAGGGGAAAATACAGGATGAATGAGAATATAATTGGATCTTTAATTCAAAATGTGAGAAAGGTTCAAGAATTAAGTAGCAAAATTCTCTATAATGGACTGTGTTCGGATGCAATGGCTTCTATGATTGAAAATGGAAAAAGAGAGGGAGATAAGTTATTAATTGATAGTATTTTACAAAGACTTGGATTGTGTACAGATAAATTTGAGGTTATTTTAACGAAAGAAGAATACGGATTATATTTAAAACGTTTCGAAATTCAAACAGCAATTAATAATAATGATCTGAAAAAAGCACAAGCACAAATAAAAACTTATCCATTGATACAAGATAACTATTATAAATTACATAAACAATATTTACTGTTTCAGCAGAGTATCATTGAATTTAAGAAAAAGTCTGATCCTGAAAAAGTAAAAGAGAAGATTCTGGAAACTCTGTCAATGACAATAAAGATAATAGATACAAAAAATGAGGAAGTGGATCTATCTATTTTAAAAGATAGAAGATTTAGTTTAATTGAATTTTTTATGCTTGAACTATATGCTTTGCTTTTCGAAAAAAGTGGAAAAAAATTAAGTGCGTTTCGTTGGTATGATAGTTTAATAAGATATTTGGATGAAAATTCATATGATGAAAATGAAAAGATAAAATTATATCCACAACTTTCTTATTGGATATGTAATTCTTACTATGAAAGTGGCGAATTAGAACAAGCACAATTTTATTGTGAAAAAGCAATTAACCTTCTAAAAAAAATGAAGCAACTATCTTTTCTTTCTGAATTGTTACATATGGAAGTAAAAATAAAAGATAAAAAAATAAAAAGACAAAAAGTCTTTTCTTTAGATTCTCTTATAGAAACCTATCACCCAGATATAAAGAAAAGAGAATGGATTCCAACTTATAACGAACAATTTGTATTTTCTCTGGCAGATGTCATATATCAAAGAAGACAGCTTTTACATTTAAGTCAAGAAAAATTAGCTAGTATTTCCTGTAGCCAATCAACCTTATCCAAAACAGAAAATGCAAAAACTGTAACAGGTAAAAAAACTAGAAATAAAATTTTAAGTCGACTTGATATTATGCCGACAAGATACCATCCAATTTTTATCTCAAACAATTATAAAGATTTTAATTATTTAGAAAAAATAGATCAATTAATTGATAAAAATAGGATAGAGGATGCCAAACAGCAATTAGATTGTTTGGAAAGTTCACTGTTTTATAAATTTTTATATAATATACAATATTTAAAATATGAAAAATTAAAGATAGACTTTCTATTACATAAAGTAAACTATGAAGAAGAAATTGAGATAATTGCTGATATTTTAGGGTTCGATAAATTACACATACAAAACATAGACTTTTCTGGCTGCCAGCTTTTTGATCTTGAACAAAGAATATTAGTATGTTTTATAGATAGCTGTATAGCATTAAAAAAATATGATATAGTATCTAAATTATTAAAACAGTGGAGTATATGGTTTACTCAAACAACAAAAAAGAAAGAAGTTCTTTATGATAAACAATATAATCGTTTAATATATTATTATGGAATCTTATTACAAGAAAAAAAGGAATATAAAAAAGCAGATGAAGTTTTTTTTCAGGGACTTTTATTGGCATGGAAATTAGAAGATATTTTTAGTATTAAAAAGTTTTTGTATAGATTAATAAAAAATATTGATAAAAAAGAAGAGAAAAAAGAAGTCTATCTTAAACAACTAGAAGTATTAAAAAGTATTTTTAAGGAATAAAATTATATATAAATCTTTAAAAAATACAATATCAGATCTGTAAAAAATAAATTTTACAGATCTGATATTGTATTTTATTATTGGAAATTTTATAATATATCTTATAAGATAAAGCATCTGATAAAATAATGAAAGGACAAAAGAATGAAAAAAAGGAAATATAAAGTAGGTTCTCCTATTCCTATATGGAAAGAGGGAATGGCACAAACTTTAACATTTATTGTTACAGAAGATTGTAATTTAAGATGTAAATACTGTTATATTACTCATAAATCGTCTGGGAAAAAAATGAACTTTGAGACAGCGAAGCAGTTTATTGACTATATACTTTCAGCAGATATTAATTATACGCCCGCAGTTATTATTGAATTTATTGGAGGCGAGCCATTTTTAGAAACAGAATTAATTGATCAGATTACAGATTATTTTAAAATAAAAACCTATGACTTAAATCATCCTTGGTTTTGGAACTACAGAATAAGTATTTCTACAAATGGAGTAAATTATTCTAGTCCTGAGGTACAAAATTATATTAAAAAGAATAAGAATAAAACTTCGATTGGAATTACACTAGATGGAACAAAAGAAAAACATGATTTACAACGCGTGTTTCCAGACGGAAAAGGATCTTATGATAGTATTATAAAAAGTATACCACTATATCTTCAACAAAGTTCACCGACAACAAAAGTAACTTTTGCAAGTGATGATTTACTTTTTTTAAAAGAGAGTATCATAAACTTATGGGACAATGGTATTACAGAAGTAGCTGCAAATGTTGTTTTTGAAGATGTTTGGAAAGAAGGAGATGAACTCATTTTTGAAGAACAACTAAAGCAGTTAGCAGACT
Source organism: uncultured Lachnospiraceae bacterium (assembly GCA_910586015.1). GTDB lineage: Bacteria > Bacillota > Clostridia > Lachnospirales > Lachnospiraceae > MGBC140009. Next base: position 4,981 of record CAJUGJ010000002.1, on the reverse strand, counting down.
ATATTTTAGAAAATCAACTATTTGACAAATATTATTGCAGCTTTTTTTCTGAGGATCTAGGGGCTTATGAAAATGAGGATCTATTAGATCGTACTTCCTGCGGTGCTGGTCAGATGATAGCAATTGGGCCTTCGGGATTATTATATCCTTGTTTACGGTATAAAGACTATTCTATGAATAATAAAAAAGAATGGCTGATAGGAGATATTTCTCAGGGAATTGATATGGAAAGGGTCAGACCTTTTATGGTAGCGTCTAATCGACTGCAAAGTGACGAGGAATGTAACAGATGTCCAATTGGAAGTGGATGTTCCCATTGTCAAGGGTTTAATTATGATGTTGCCGATACAGAAACAAATTATCAAAGAGCAAAATATATCTGCAAAATGCACAAGGCAAGAGTAAGAGCAAATGAATATTATTTTGGCAGACTTTCTTCTATGTATGGAATAGAAAGAGAAGATAATGGTCAATACCGTAAACTCTATTTTCTTTTAGCAGATGATTATATTACCTATTGTTGTTATGATAACAACAATATAGTTTCAAAAACTTATATGACAAAGGAACAGATAGAAGAAGGTTTAAATTTTTGTAGGAAGGAATTTTTCCGACCAGTATTTGTACATTCAAAAAGTACCATTCAAATCCCTAAGATACCAGTGATGGATGAAATTTATATTGAACATATTATACCTGCACCAAAATATGAAGAAGCAAAGAATTATTTTCATAACATACTTTGTGTATTCGATAAACAAACAGTAAATCTACCAGTAGAAAAATTAAATAATGCTATATTAAATATTCACCAAGAAGATATCAAATATCTTAGTAGTTTGGTAATCTGTTTATTTGAGAAAGCAGTTAGAGTGAATGTGAATATATTAAACTTATCACCACAATTTCCAGAAGAATTATATAAAAAAGAACTTATGAAAATTGCAGAGAAAATGGAAGAATACATAAATAGAAATGAAGAAAGAGAATGTAATTTGATCAGTGATCTTTGCTATCTAAACCATTTTGATAACTGTCGTGCAGGAGAGAGAAGTTTTATCTATACAGCAGATCAAAAACTTTATACTTGTGCAGGGATCTATGCAGAAAATTTAGAGCCATCTGTAGGAACCATTTCGCAAGGGTTAATTCATTTAAAAAATGCAAAGCTTTATACACATCAATTTCAGCCTATTTGTCAAAATTGTGATACCTATCAATGCAGAAATTGTATTTATACAAATAAAAAAGCTACCAATGAAGTAAATGTTTCACCTTCCTATCAGTGCAGAAAAAGCCATATTGAACGAGAAGTAACCCTCTGGTATCAAAAAAGGACAGGACGTGGAAGCAATGGGAATGTTTTAAAAGAAATAGATTATAGAGATCCTATTGTTAAGATTGATAAAATAGACCCCAATAAAAAAACTTATTATAGATATAAACAGTAGAAAAAGAAAAATAATAAACTGGAGGAAAAAAGAATGAGTAAAGTTGTACATCAGTTAAAGGAAAATGAATTAAAAGAAATTGAAGAATTATTTGAGAAAAAAATAGCTCTGGAAAATCTGCTTAAAATTATAACTCAGGAAGAAGATGAGGCACGCTATCAAAAACTTCTTGCTGATTATGGAAAACAATGTCGTCTGTTTCAAGAGTGGTGGGATAGAATGAATCAAACATATAGCTGGGGACAGGGGAATTTTTATGTTGATTTTCATGAAGCACAAGTGATTGCACAATGAAGAAAAAAGCTAAATCACAGAAGAATCTGAATAATAAAAAAGAGTTTTACGACTTTTACAAACAATATTTTTCTAAGGAATTAAAATTTATTCTTCTTCTGTTAGGCTTAATTGCAGTTGGTATTCTTATAACCAATATCACGCCATATCTCTATGGAAAGATTATCGATTATACAACAACAGGAAATGCCGATAAACTTCCAAAACTTTTATTTTTATACTTTTTTATTACAATAGGAAGCTTATTACTTAGTTTATTAGAAACTTATTTTGGTGAATGGCTTACATATCGTATTACAAATCATGTAAAAGATAATCTATTTCACAAGATAATTCGAATGAAGTGTGTCAGGTTAGATCAGTATCAGATCGGCGAATTAATGACACGTCTAAATTCAGATGCAAGTACGATTGTAGAGTATTTTATAAATGTAGCTACTTCTATTATTACAATTATTTTTAACTTAATTGTAGCGTTCATTTTTGTACTTCAATTATCAAAAACACTTACTATGATATCCTTATTGTTTGTTCCCTTATTTATTTTTATAAATTTGTTTTTTAGAAAGTATTACCGTCAGTTACATAAGGGACAAAAGGAATTTGGAGATAGATTTTCAAGTTTTTTGGTGGAAACACTATCTAATATTATAGGTTTTCGGGCATATAGCAGGGAAGATGCCATAGAAGGGGAATATCACGGATTCATTCGAGAACAATGGGAATTAATTCGTAAAGAAAAAAGAATCAGTAATATACAAAGTATATTATCTTCTGTTATTTCTTGTTCTTCCATACTCATTTTAATTTATACATCTGCCCGGTTAATTATGAAAGGCAGTTTTAGTATTGGGGATATGGTGTCTTATATGACTTATATAGGACGGCTCAATGGAGCGATTTCACAGCTTCTTGCACTTAATATTCAGGCTCAAAATGTAATTATCAGTATGGAGCGAATTCATAAAATGCAAAATGAGCCAGATGAACAGGAAGAATATAGAAAAATACCAGAGGGATTTTCTCTTTTAGGAGAAAGTATTCTATTACACCAAATTTGTTTTCGATATACAAAAGAAAAGGAAAGAATATTAGATGAACTAGATTTAGAACTTAGAGGAAAAGGATTATATTCGATTGTAGGGGTGAATGGTTCAGGAAAAACAAGTATTCTAAAGTTATTAATTAAATATTATAATACAGAATCTGGAGAAATACGGATAGATGGATGGAATTGTTCTGAGATTGATATAAAACTATTAAGAAGACAAATCGCCTACATACCTAAAGAACCTTACATTATGAACAAATCCATTTTAGAAAATCTGCTGATTGCAAATCCACAGGCAGAAGAATCAGATATAAAAAGAGCCTGTACAATGGCAGGGCTAGATGAGTTCATTCAACATCTTCCAGAACACTATCAGACCAAGACAGGAGAAAATGGAAAACTGCTTTCTAGTGGACAAAAACAGAAGTTAGGAATTGCAAGAGCAATACTTTGTAATCCTAAAATCTATCTCTTGGATGAGATAACTTCAGATTTAGATGGAAAAGCAGAAAAAGAGATCATAGCAATCCTGAAACAATTAGCAAAAGAAAAAATAGTATTAATGGTAACACATAGACTGACTTCTGTGATAGAAAGTAAAAAAATATTTTTACTAGAGGATAAAAAAATAACTGATAGCGGTACCCATGAAGAATTACTCCATACATCTTTACTATACTGCGATATGTTTAAACAGCAGTCAGAAGAAGATGTAGGATGTAAATGACAATAAAAGAAAGGAGGAAAAAGATATGTATTCTAGCAAAATAGGACAAAACATAAGCCCAAGAGATATTTGTAGCGGCTGTAGTGGTTCATGTACTGGAAACTGTGGGAATAGTTGTACAACAGGTTGTGGACTTACTTGTACTAGTTCATGTAGTGGAAGTTGTAAAGAAGATTGTATTTCAACTTGTTCAGGATGTTCAAATAGATGTTCTATTATGTGTAGCAGCAGTTGTTCAAGCACATGTAGTGCTGGCTGTAAAGATGGATGTTCTGGAAGTTTAGGACACATTGTTGGAATTTAAACAGGAAATTATAACCAGTATGAATTTTTATAAGTAAAAAAAGAATATACCACCTTTTATGTTTAAGCTATAATACTATACATAAAAGGTGGTTTTAGTAAAGAATAATTCAGGAAAGATTGAAAATTCAATCAATAAGTTTGTGTCTGTGTAAAAGGCACAGAAAAGAGGAGAAGCCATTCACAATAAGGAGGCTAACAGTGAGCAATAAAATAAAAATAGGTATTTTGTCAGGACTATTACTTGTGATTATTGTCAGTGGTGTCTTATTATTAAAACATAAAGATAACAAACAAGAGGAAAATCTAACCTCTGTAAATCCAACTCCAATCACACAAAGCCAGACACCATCAACTAATCCAGAATTACAAGAACCAGAAAAGTCTTCTAAACTAGATACTATATCATTATCAACGGGAAAGTTTTATGAAGAAAACTATGCTGAGCTTGATATGACAAATGGAATAGAAAACTATATTTCTATTTTTAACGATAAAATTTACTATATAGAAGAAACAAAAATACTACAATTAGATACAAAAGAAATATATCTTGAATTAGATTCACATTATAATTATAGTAACAGTGTTTGTTTTTCTATCGATCAGCAGGGAACGATCTGGCTGCTGCTATATGAGAACGAGGAATTTTATATTTTGGGATTTGAACCAAATACCACCAAGCCGAAAAAGAAAATTATGCTTTCAGAATTTACACAACGAATTCAAAATGATAATTATATGAATCCGCTATCTTCCGTTTCGAAAATACAGATAGATGAAAAGTATATTTATATCCAATATCGATTGTCAAGTAATTTTTTATTGATTTTTGATCATAGTGGAAATTTAGTTCGAGAGATAGAGAATTGTTCTGATTTTTGGATTGAGCAAGAATCTGTTTTTTTACTAACAGATAATACGCTTTCTCGATTGAAGGTAGAAGAGGAACACCCATTGTGGGAGAAAATAATTATGGGTAATCGTTTAGTATATTATTCGACTACTTTAGATCAGATTTTTGTCTTGACAAAGAATGGAATTGAAATATATGATAAAAAAGGTCTATCGGAACCTAAAACATTAATACAGTTTGGCGTAGATACCAGTTATACAATGGATAATAGTTTTACATTAAGTGATGGAAGACAAGTC
>CAJUGJ010000001.1:219849-220879 GCA_910586015.1 uncultured Lachnospiraceae bacterium | reverse complement strand
TAAAACACGAACTCTTTATACTGACATTTCTCCTTCCTACCAATATACTCTCGATAAAAAAGGTAAGGTGAAGCCCTCCATTGGCAAGGTGATTGTAGGCATTACAACATCTAATACGAAACCAACCCTCACCAAAGGAAAGATTGTCGATGCTTCCGCGGCGAAACTTGCCAAAGCAACGATTAAAAATGGATAGATTACCGTAACAGCGGTTGGGAAGGAACAGGGGACAGTATATCTATGGATCATGGATACTGGAAGCAAAGGAATTTCAGAATGTTGTCCGATTTCCATTCAGTTAGCACCTCAAAAATTAGAAGTGCAAAATACGAGTGGAAAAAAGGTAGCCTCTTTCAGTGTCGCGGTTGGGGAATCGGCAAAGGTCTCGATTGTTGGAATCCTTTCTGGTACTACAAAGACCATCGATCCACCCTATACCTATACCGCTACAGTAGCTTCCGCTTTTGAAAGTTATGTGAAAGTCACGCCCGTTTCTGGCACAACTCAATTTCAGATTACAGGATTGGGATTCAAAAATAGTAAAAATACGAAAGTCCCGATTACCTTTACTTGTGATCAAAATGGCAAAAAGATCAAATTTTATGTAATCGTCAAAAAATAGTTCTTAAATTATAAAGAGGAACTGTTCTGAAAATGCAGTTTCAAAACAGTTCCTCTATATCCATTTTATTATTTAGCAGATAGTTTCTCAACAATGGACTTTACTTCGTCAATACAAGCACCACAAACACTTCCCGCTCCAGTAGCTTCCATTACTTCTTCTGGTGTCTTTGCACCATTTTCTATTGCTTTTTTAATATCTCCTACTGTAACATCTAAGCAGGTACAAACAATATTTGCATCTTCCATTTTAATTCCTCCTTATGAAATTTTTTTTGGAGATTTCTTTGATATTCTATCCAAGTAAGGAAATCTTATACGTTCTATCTCTTTTCTTTTAAAAAACTAATAAAAATAATTGGATTTTTTTGTATGTTTTTTTGAGTAAATCTCGTTTACTTTAAATAAA
>CAJUGJ010000001.1:0-219749 GCA_910586015.1 uncultured Lachnospiraceae bacterium | reverse complement strand
AGTTATGGTATAATGTTGAAACAAGAAAGCGTTGTTTCAACTTCTGATTTCATGTGCACAAATGTGCACAAAGTTATGGTATAATGTTGAAACAAGAAAGCGTTGTTTCAACTTCTGATTTCATGTACACAAATGTGCATAAAATTAGGAGATAATAAAAGTTAAGTTATCGCATACAATTCATCTGCTCTATGACTTCTAAGAATATTGTAAAATCTAAATTTATCCAAAAACAATAAAAATATTCTTGTTGACAAAATCTCATTTCTACAGTATCATATAATTAATAGAACATTAGTTCGAAAAATGGAGGACAGGATTCATGGAAAATCAGGAAAAGCAAAAGGCATTAGAAGCTGCCTTATCTCAGATTGAGAAACAATTTGGAAAAGGCTCTGTCATGAAATTAGGGGATAAAAACGCCCGTATGAACATTGAAACAATTCCAACTGGTTCGATTAGCTTAGATATCGCACTTGGATTAGGAGGTGTTCCAAAGGGAAGAATTATAGAGATTTATGGCCCAGAATCCAGTGGTAAAACAACAGTTGCACTGCATATGGTGGCTGAGGTTCAAAAGCGTGGAGGAATTGCAGGTTTTATTGATGCAGAACATGCACTCGATCCAGCTTATGCAAAAAATATTGGTGTAGATATTGAAAATCTTTATATCTCTCAACCAGATAATGGTGAACAGGCATTAGAAATTACAGAAACTATGGTTCGTTCTGGTGCGGTAGATATTGTTATTGTAGACTCTGTTGCTGCTTTAGTACCAAAGGCAGAGATTGATGGAGATATGGGAGATGCACATGTTGGTCTTCAGGCAAGATTGATGTCACAGGCACTTCGTAAACTGACTGCTGTAATTGGAAAATCAAATTGTATCGTTATCTTTATCAATCAGCTGCGTGAAAAAGTTGGAGTGATGTTTGGTAATCCTGAAACAACAACAGGTGGAAGAGCTTTAAAGTTTTATTCTTCTATTCGTTTAGATGTAAGAAGAATTGAATCTTTAAAGTCAGGTGGTGAGTTTGTAGGAAGTCGTACTCGTATTAAAGTAGTAAAAAATAAAATAGCTCCGCCGTTTAAAGAAGCTGAATTTGATATTATGTTTGGTCAGGGAATTTCTAAAGAGGGAGATATCTTAGATTTAGCAGTAAATGAAAACATTATTATAAAAAGTGGTGCATGGTATGCCTATAACAATACTAAAATTGGACAGGGAAGAGAAAATGCAAAACAATATTTAAGAGAACATCCTGATTTATTATCTGATACAGAGAATAAGGTACGAGAGAAATATAATTTAACTCCTGCACTTTCTAAAACAGAAGAAGGTTCTGGTGAAAAAGGTAAGGAAGAAAAGTCAAGAAAAAGCAGTAAGGCAGAAAAGATAGAAAAAGCAGAGGATAGTGTGTTAAATTCTGAAGTAAATTTAGAGGATGGACAGACACCAACAACATCGGATACACCAGAATAAGTGGAGGAATTTTTTGCAGATAACAAAAATAGAGCAGTTCGAAAAAGATAAAGCAAAAATTTATTTAGATGATGTTTATGTGTTCTGGATTTTTCAAAAGCAGGTAAACACATATCATCTAGTAAATGGACAAGAGTTGCCACAAGAGCTCTATCAAGAATTTTTTAATATGGCAGTTACGAATGCAAAGCAAAAAGCACTTTACATTTTAGAACGAATGGATCGGACACAGCAAGAACTTCTTCAAAAGTTAGAAAAAGTAGGGTTTACAAAAGAGATATGTGAACTTGCACTTTCATTTGTAAAACAATTTCATTATATTGACGACCATCGTTATGCTGTTACTTATCTTAGAACTCATGCTGCTTCAAAAAGCAAACGAAATTTAATGGAAGTTCTAAAAAGTAAAGGAATTGATTCTGAGACGGCAGAGTCTGCTTATGAAGAGGTAGAAACAGAATTAGAGGTATCTTTAGAAAGAACTGCTATCCGAAAAGAATTAGAACGATTTCAAAGAAAGACTACGAAAGATCCTCTAGAAGAAAAGAAAAAATGGATTGCATCTCTCGTCAGAAAAGGATTCTCTTACCATCTAATCCGAAAGGAAATAGATATCTTAGAAGAAATAGAAGACTAGAATATACTTTTTGAGCCGATGTTTTATGAGTAATCATAAAATATTGGCTCTTTGTTTTTTACTTTCTCCTTTTTTTGCATTTCGCTTTGTTTCTGGTTGCAATCTGATGAAAAAAATTATATAATATAATCGGCAGAGAATTTGGTTTTACATTTATTTTAAAGTACAAAAATGGAGGGCTGAACATGAGCAGTACAGCACAATTGTCAGCGAGAGACAGAATTGTCACTTTGCTTGACGACAACAGTTTTGTAGAAGTCGGTGCACTTGTAACAAAGCGAAGCACAGACTTTAATCTTATGCAAAAGGAGGCTCCATCCGATGGTGTAATAACTGGGTATGGAGTGATTTCGGACAGCTTAGTCTATGTGTACAGTCAAGATGCTAAGGTGCTAAATGGTACTATAGGTGAGATGCACGCAAAAAAAATCGTTCACCTTTATAACATGGCATTAAAAGTAGGAGCACCTGTCATTGCATTAATAGATTGTGCCGGATTAAGATTAGAAGAAGCAACAGATGCCTTAGAAGGTTTTGGAGAAGTATTTGCAAAACAGGCAGAAGCATCGGGAGTCATTCCTCAGATTACAGCAGTATTCGGAACTTGTGGTGGTGGAAGTGCAATTTCAGCATCGTTAAGTGATTTTGTTTTTATGGAAGAGAATAATGCAAAATTATTTGTCAATGCACCAAATACCATTGATCACAATTACACCGGAAAATGTGATACTGCTGCTGCATCATTTATGGCACAGTCAGGTGTTGCAGATTTTGTAGGAAAAGATGAAGAAACGGTTTTAAACGATATTCGTAATTTAATTGCCTTGCTTCCTTCTAATAATGAAGACGATGCAATCGGTGTAGAAGAAGAGGATGATTTAAACCGTGAAGTTCCAGCATTTGCTTCTGAAATAGCAGATGTGACTTTGGCACTTAAAGATATTTCTGATCAAGGATGTTTTATGGAAGTTAAGGCAGAATATGCAAAAGAAATGGTTACTGCCCTGATTCGTTTAAATGGCATGACAGTTGGAGCTATTGCTAACCGGACAGCTATTGTAGATGAAAAGGGAAAGACTTGTGAAACTTTTGCTCCTGTTTTAACTACAGCAGGCTGCTATAAAGCAGAATCTTTCGTGAAGTTCTGTAATTCCTTTCATATCCCTGTACTTACTTTAACTAATGTAACTGGTTTTGGAACATCTCTTGAGGACGCAAAATCAGTTGGTATTGCAGCAGCAAAATTAACATATGCTTTTTCCAATGCAGTAGTTCCTAAGATCAATTTGATTACTGGAAAAGCATATGGCAGTGCATATGTTGTTATGAATTCCAAAGCGATTGGTGCAGATCTTGTATTTGCTTTAGAGCAGGCGGAAATCGGAACAATGGATGCAGATTTAGCAGCTCAGATTATGTATCCAGATGCAGATTTAGAAACTAGAAAGGAAAAGGCTGCAACGTATCAGGCACTTGCACAGAGTGCAACATCAGCGGCAAAGCGTGGTTATGTAGATGCAATTCTTTCTCCAGAATCCGTAAGAAAACAACTGATTTATGGATTTGAAATGATGTATTCTAAGAGAGTAACCAGACCCTTTTAGATAAGAATAAAAAAGCAACTGGAAAAAACATGACATGGTCTGAGGTGAGGTGAATTTATGTTGTATTCTATCATGTTTCTTGCGGCTGAGGCAGAGGAAAAGACCAGTTTAGGGACAGCATTATTAAATACAATTATGAGTATTATGATTGTATTTGCTATGTTAATTATAATTAGTATGGTGATTTCTCTGTTTCGATATATTCCGGTATTGCAGGAACGATTTCAAAAGAAAAGTCAAGTACCAGTCACACAGGCGACACCAGTACCAGCTCCTGAACCAGAGCTGGAAGAAGAGGAAGAACTTAGTGATGATTTAGAACTTGTAGCAGTTATTACTGCCGCTATTCATGCCTATGAAGAATCTATGGGCAATGAGGTTCCAGCAGACGGGTTAGTAGTAAGATCGATTAAACGAATAAATAAGTCAAGATGGCAGAATTCATAGAACGAATTGCCAAAACAAAAAGACTTTAGGGAGGATTTTGAAATGAAGAATTATACAATCACAGTAAATGGAAACGTTTATGAAGTATCCGTAGAAGAGGGAAATGCAGATCCATCTGTATCTACTGCACCTGTTAAAAAAGCTGCTCCGGCTCAAAAAGCCGCACCAAAAGCTGCTCCAAAGGCTGCCGCAGGTGCTCAAGGTTCTGTTAAAGTAAATGCCCCAATGCCAGGTAAGATCTTAGCAGTAAAGGCAAATGCAGGACAGGCAGTAAAGAAAGGAGAAGTTATTTTAATTCTGGAAGCAATGAAGATGGAAAACGAGATTGTTGCTCCACAGGATGGAACAATTGCCAGTGTAAATGTTGGTGTTGGTTCTTCAGTAGAAGCTGGTGAAGTGCTCGCTACTTTGAACTAAATCTTACCAGGAGGTAAAACTCAATGGACTATATAATTGAAACTCTTAAAAACCTCGCAGGTAAAACAGCGTTTGCCAATATTGGTTTTGGTAATGTTTTTATGATTTTAGTTGCCTGTGGTTTTTTGTATCTTGCAATTAAAAAGGGATATGAACCACTTTTGTTGATTCCTATTTCTTTTGGTATGTTATTAGTAAATCTTTATCCTCCAATTATGGAAGAAGGAGGACTATTAAGTTATTTCTTTTTACTAGATGAATGGGCAATTCTTCCATCTCTTATTTTTATGGGTGTAGGAGCTATGACAGACTTTGGGCCTCTGATTGCTAACCCCAAAAGTTTTCTACTTGGAGCTGCAGCACAGATCGGTATTTTTGCAGCGTATTTAATGGCAATTGTCTTTGGATTTAATGGAAAGGCTGCGGCTGCTATCTCTATTATTGGAGGTGCTGATGGTCCTACTTCTATTTTCCTTGCTAGTAAACTTGGACAGACAGATCTAATGGGACCTATTGCAGTTGCTGCATATTCCTATATGTCTTTAGTACCAATTATTCAGCCACCAATTATGAAACTGTTGACAACAAAAGAAGAACGTGAAATTAAAATGGAACAACTTCGCCCAGTTTCAAAATTAGAGAAGATTTTATTCCCTATTATTGTAACGATTGTTGTTGTTCTACTGCTGCCAGATACAGCTCCATTACTTGGTATGTTGATGCTTGGAAATCTATTCCGTGAATGTGGTGTAGTAAAACAGCTTCAAGAAACAGCTTCCAATGCTTTAATGTATATTGTAGTTATTTTACTTGGTACTTCTGTTGGAGCAACTACCAGTGCAGAAAAATTCTTGAAATTAGATACTTTGGGAATTGTTGCATTAGGTCTTATTGCATTTGCAGTAGGAACAGCGGCAGGTGTGTTGTTTGGTAAATTAATGTGTAAAGCAACTCATGGAAAAGTAAATCCTTTGATTGGTTCAGCAGGTGTTTCTGCCGTGCCGATGGCAGCCAGAGTTTCTCAAAAAGTTGGAGCAGAGGCAGATCCAACAAACTTTTTATTAATGCACGCAATGGGACCAAATGTAGCAGGAGTTATTGGTACAGCTGTGGCAGCGGGAGTGTTTATGTCAATATTTGGAATATAATAAAGTGAAATTATTTTGGAGGTAAAACAATGGCAGAGCAGAAAAAACCTTTAAAGATCACTGAAACCGTCTTGCGTGACGCACATCAGTCTTTAATTGCTACAAGAATGACAACGGAACATATGCTTCCGATTATAGATAAGATGGATAAAGTGGGTTATTATTCTGTAGAGTGCTGGGGCGGTGCAACATTCGATGCGTGTCTTCGGTTTTTAAAGGAAGATCCTTGGGAAAGACTTCGTAAATTAAAAGCAGGTTTTAAGAATACAAAGCTTCAAATGTTGTTTCGTGGACAAAATATCTTAGGTTATAACCATTATTCTGATGATGTCGTAGAATATTTCGTACAAAAGTCAATCGCAAACGGAATTGATATCATTCGTATTTTTGATTGTTTTAATGATTTACGGAATTTATGTACAGCTGTAAAAGCAGCAAATAAAGAAAAAGGACACGCTCAAATTGCATTATCTTATACATTAGGAGATGCGTATACCCTAGATTATTGGACAAAGACTGCCAAAGAGATTGAAGAGATGGGTGCAGATTCTTTATGTATTAAGGATATGGCAGGACTTTTAGTTCCTTATGAAGCAACTAAGTTAGTAAAAGCATTAAAAGCAGGTACAAAACTTCCAATTCAAATTCATACCCATTATACTTCTGGTGTAGCTTCTATGACATACTTAAAGGCAGTAGAGGCAGGTGCAGATGTTATTGATACAGCAATGTCACCATTTTCTATGGGAACAAGTCAGCCAGCAACAGAAGTTATGGTAGAAACTTTTAAAGGAACCGAATATGATACAGGACTGGATCAAAATCTATTAGCTGAGATTGCAGACTATTTCCGTCCAATTCAGGAACAGGCATTAAAGAGTGGTCTACTCAATCCAAAGGTAATGGGAGTTAATATTAAAACATTATTATATCAAGTTCCAGGTGGTATGCTTTCGAACTTAGTATCTCAATTAAAAGATGCTCATGCAGAAGATAAATACTATCAGGTATTAGAAGAGATTCCAAAGGTTAGAAAAGACTTTGGAGAACCTCCTCTTGTTACTCCTTCTTCTCAAATCGTTGGTACACAGGCTGTATTAAATGTTTTGCAAGGTGAACGTTACAAGATGATTACAAAGGAATCAAAAAAGGTGCTTGCTGGTGAATTTGGTCAGACTGTAAAACCATTTAATTCTGGAGTACAAAAGAAAGCAATCGGAAATACAAAGCCAATTACCTGTCGTCCGGCAGATTTAATTGAACCACAACTTCCAAAATTTGAAAAAGAAGTTGCTGAATGGAAACAGCAGGAAGAGGACACCCTTTCCTATGCTTTATTCCCACAAGTTGCAGTTGAATTCTTTAAATATCGTCAGGCACAACAAAAGAAAGTAGATGTAACTGCTGCCGATACACAAAATAAAGCATATCCAGTTTAATTTATAAAAATATTCAATAAAAAATCCAAGCAAAATATGATCTGTTTTTGCTTGGATTTTTTTGTTAATTTATACTATTCCTTACTCCAACATCTACATTGCTCAATTCGTTTTCCATTATCCCCTTCCTTTTCATCATAAGCAAATTGTTTCAATAAGTCACAGGGAAAATCTTTACATTGTCCACAGTGTTTCTGTTCTCTTGTTTCACAACAAGATTTTACAGAACAGCTTGCACCCCAAAATGGTTTCTCAATATTTATACAACCTTTACAGCCTACTTGCTCTTGATAGGAACATGCACTACATAAAATCCCACATCTTGATTCAATCATAATAAACCCTCCTTTTAATCTAATCATAACATGGGAAACATGACAGCTATATGTCATGTTGTTCATTTCCTTCACACATTTTAAGAATATTTTCTGCCTGCTTTTTTCTATCATCTTTTAATTCTTTTGGATCTAATATTAAAACTTTATCTCCAAAACTAAATATCCATTCTCGCATATTCTTATAACTTACAAAATCATGTTCAAATAATAATTTCTTATCTTGACATACCAAATAACTATCAAGTCCATATTCCTCAATCAAACGATGTTTTTCGCTTTCGTCAAATATCGCTTTTAAATGAATACTGCCCTCTGTAAAATATTCTTCAAATAATAATTCTTCTTCTGGTATTTCTCTTTCAAAAAAAGTGTCTTCCTTCATTTGCAAATTCCAAAGACGGTTTAATTTGAATAGTCGATAGGCTTTTCGCTCTAAACAAAATCCGAAAATATACCATGATGACCATTTAAAAATCAAACGGTATGGCTCTATTTGGCGTTTAGTTTCACCCTTTTCATAATAGTAGTGAAACGATAAAATATGTTTTGTCCAAATTGCTTTTTTCATTATCTCAATTTTTTGTGTCAGTGAAGCTTGATAATGAGAAGCTAAATCAATCATAATAATATCTTTGGTAATCATATGCTGTCCCTTATCTGAAAATTTATCGAATAAACTGGCAAGTGTAGATTTTTTTGATACACTATCCATTCCTCTAAGACCTGCAAGAAGTGCTTGTAATTCTTCTTTGGTAAAAAGTGATTTATCAAATTTATAATTGTCTGCAATCGAAAGACCACCACCATAGCCTTGTGTAGTAATGATAGGTATTCCAGCTTTACAAATATCTTCTATATCACGATTAATTGTTCGTCTCGATACTTCAAATCGTTTGGCTAATTGTGGAGCTGTTGTTTTATTATTTTGCAGTAAAATTGTGATTATCCCAATTAAACGGTCTATCTTCATTTATTTATCTCCAATTCTATGAAATTCTATAAATAAGTATAGCAGATAAATATAACAACATAAAGTCATGGTAGCAGTTTCCTTTTCAATTTAATTGTTTTACCATGCTTTTGACAAAAAAATAAGATATTCTTTTTTATAACTTATTAACTTACACTATTAGAAAAGGATGAAAAACTATGACAATAAAAAAGAAAAGAAAAATTCAATGGATTTGTTTTAGTTTAGCAATTATTTTATTATGGAACAGTTTGGTATCACCAGTTATATCTGTACAAGCCAAAGAGTCAGAACAGGTACAGACAGAACAAGAATTTCATGCAGTTTGGATCACCTATTTAGAGTTTAGTTCAAAAGGATATACCAAAAAAGCCTTTCAGTCACATATTAATACTATGTTTGATCGTGTAAAAAAACTTGGAGTAAATGCAGTTATTGTTCAGGTACGACCATTTAGTGACGCATTTTATCCTTCCAAATATTTTCCATGGTCAAAATATGTTTCTGGAGAACAGGGAAAAGATCCAGGATTTGATCCATTAGCTTATATGGTAGAGGCAGCACATAAAAGAGGACTTGAATTTCATGCGTGGTTAAATCCATATCGAGTTACATCTTCTGGAACAGATGTAACTGCACTTGCTAAAAATCATCCTGCTCGAAAGTGGTTGACAGACTCTAAAACTTCAAATGATCGATATGTTTTATCCTATGGGGATAAGTTATATTACAATCCATCCATTACAGCAGTACGTACTCTAATTGTCAATGGTGTAAAGGAAATTGTGGAAAACTATGATGTAGATGGAATCCATTTTGACGATTATTTTTATCCAACGCTAGGAACAAATTATGCTTCTATTTTTGATGCAAAAGAATATGAAGCTTATAAAGCAAAAAAGATAGAAGAAGGAAAAGGATATTATGGAATTGTAAACTGGAGAAGAGCACAAGTAAATTATTTATTACAAAGAGTTTATAAAGCAATTAAAGAAATTGATCCAGATGTTGTATTTGGAGTTAGTCCAGAAGGATATATGCCAAACCTTCTAAAGAAAGATCGCCATTATACAGATGTAGTAAAATGGATGAATACAGAGGGATATATTGATTATATCTGTCCACAGATTTATTTTAGTTTTTTAGATGAAAAAGTCGCTTTTGATTTATGTGTTGATGAATGGCTTTCCAAACGAGAAGATTCTAGTAAAGTTAAAATTTATATTGGAATTCCAGTTTATAAAGCCGGTTCAAAAGATGATATCCAATTTGAGAAAAATAGCAATATACTAACGGATATGATAAAGTATTGCAGAAATTCTGGTGGAGTAGATGGATATTTTTATTATCGATACGAATTTTTCTATACTAAAGCAACACAACCTGCAGTAAAAAAATTATTGAAACTTATTAAAAAATAAAGGAACTTCAAAATTAAAAAAATACTTCGTGTATAAACTCTTAAAAAGCCACATATTATCAAAAGATATGTGGCTTTTCGTTTATTGGAGATGAAGGATCTCTTGAAGTTTTTCAAGAAACTTCTCAGATGTCTTTGTAAAGATTTGATACTTTTTCCAGATAATACTCATATCAGCTTCTAGTTTGGGTTCAAGGGGTCTAAAACACAGATTACTGTTGCCAGAAACATTGATAAGTTTATCAAAACTAATCGCATATCCCATTCCTTCATCTACCATAAGTGATCCATTAAAAAGTAAATTATAAGTTGCAACAATATTTAGTTTTTCTTGACCACATGGGAAAAAATTATAAAAATCAGTATATTGAAATGACTGACGAGAAAGAATCAAAGGCTTATCCATTAAATCTTCCGCTGTTATTGTTTCTTTTTGTGCAAGGGCAGAATCACGCCTCATAATGACTCCCCATGTATCTTTATAAGGTATTTTAATATATTCATATTTTGAGGTATCAACCTCTCCAAAGATAAGTCCAAAATCAATCAGTCCCCGATCTAATTCTTCTATTACTGAAACTTTATCTCCACTGATAATATGTAAATGAATCAATGGATAGTTTTTTTGAAGTTCCTGAACGGTTCTCGCAAGAAAACGGACTCCATCAGTTTCTCCGCTTCCAATAGAAATATCTCCAGCTATAATTTCATCGGATAAAGAAATTTCATCTTCTGCCTTTTTGACAAGTTCCATAATCTCTTCCGCTCGTTTACGTAAAATCATTCCCTCTTCTGTTAAAGTAATTCTTCGATTTCCTCGAATCATAAGTTTTTTTCCAAGTTCTTCTTCCATTTCTTTTAGTTGTCTGGAAAGAGTAGGCTGTGAAAGATGTAAGGTCTGTGCAGCTCCAGAGATACTTTGTTCTCTTGTAACTGCAAGAAAATATTGTAAAACTCTCAACTCCATATCATTTCCTCCTTAATAAATATTACTATATCAAAAAATAAATATACCTGTCAAGCATAGTAACCTATTTATTATAAGTATTTGCTATTTATTAATGAATTTGATAGAATAACCGCATAAAAAAGAAAGACCAGAATGGAGATTAATATGAAAAGCAAATTTTTAATATGTCTATTAGGGTTCTTCATAGCAGTAACAGGATGTAGCAAAACAGAGCATATGAAAGAAAAGTCAAATGACGTTATATCAAAAGAGGAAACTTTATCGCCTATTGTATTAACATCAAAATTACTACAGCTTGAAACTGGATTATCTGCTATAAAGTATGAAGGTGATTATGGATTTGATGAATTTCTTCTACAAGGGGGAGCAGTTTCTGATACAGAAGTAGCAGCATTTTTATCTAAATATATAGAAAATGACGTCAGTCAACTCTCTTTTAATAGAATGTCCTTTGGATGCAGTACCATATCTGCAAAAGATACCGATGGCAGTTTATTATTTGGTAGAAATTTTGACTGGAATTCTTGTAATGCAATGATTATTTATTCTGTACCAGAAACAGGGTATGCTTCTATTTCAACAGTTAATATGGACTTTATTAGTATGACTGGAATTTCATTATCTACTTTGTCTGATAAAGCACAGGCTATCATTGGTCTATATGCTCCTCTTGATGGTATGAATGAAAAAGGACTCGCTGTTTCCGTAAATATGATTCAGGATTCTGCAACAATTTCCCAAAATACAGATAAACCAGATATCACAACTACTATAGCGATTCGACTTCTTCTTAATCAAGCTGCAAATGTAGACGAGGCAGTAAAACTGCTACAACAATACGATATGCACGCTTCTATGGGATATATGATGCACTTAGTACTTGCAGATACCAATAATCGCAGTGTGGTTATTGAATATATCCATAATGAAATGATTGTGACAGAAACACCAGTTGTTACTAATTTTTATCTTTCCGAAGGCGAGAAAAAAGGCATTGGGACAGCACAATCTCATGAACGATATGATATTTTAATGAAAACTCTGTCAGATAATGAAGTGATGAGTATGGAAACTGTTCGTGATGCACTCGACAGTGTAAGTAAAGACAATTTTGGTGAGTTTGAATCTACAGAATGGAGTATTGTATTTAATCAAAGTACCAAAACAATTCATTATTATCATCGTGAAAATTATAGTAATAGATATACCTTTATAATAGAGGAGGTACAATAAATGAATTATTTAAAATTACTATGGAATTTATATCAGCTAAAAAATAATACCAAAAAAACTGTTCTGGAAATACAGACATTACAGGAAACGAAATTACGTAAGATGCTTTTATATGCGTATACTCATTCAAAATATTATCATAGAACTTTTAGTCAGGTTGGGATTACAGAAGAAAATATAAATAGTGTGCCTCTTTCTTCTTTTCCTACAATAGATAAATCTATGCTTTTACAAAATTTTGATGACCTTGTAACAGTTTCTGATTTAAAGCAAAGTGAACTATATCAATTTGATATAGAAAATGAAATAGATCGTAAGCCATTCAAAGGGAAATATCATATCGTACATTCTTCTGGAAGTACAGGAACGCCCGGATATTTTGTATATGATGAACATGCTTGGAATAGTATGTTACTTGGTATCATCAGAGCAGCTCTTTGGAATATGTCTATGCCACAGATTTTAAATTTTCTGATGAAAGGTCCACGTATTGTATATATTGCTGCTACGGATGGACGTTATGGTGGAGCGATGGCAGTAGGAGACGGAATTGATGGAGTTCATGCAAAACAGTTATATTTGGATATTAAAACCCCTCTTACAGAATGGATACAACAAATTCAAAAATTTAAACCCAATATGATTATCGGCTATCCGTCGGCTATTAAAATTCTTGGTGAACTTGTCGAAAAAGGAGAACTCCAATTAAATATTCTTCGTATCATCTCTTGTGGTGAACCGCTTGGACTAACTTTGCGATATTATTTAAAAAAAATCTTTCAGACAGAAGTGATTAATTTTTATGGAGCAAGTGAATCCCTTTGTCTTGGAGTTGAAACAGATCCGATAGAAGGTATGCTTCTTTTTGATGATATGAATAAGATCGAAGTACAAGATGGCAATATGTATCTGACTTCTCTTTACAACTTTGCACAGCCTTTAATTCGATATCGTATTACGGATAGTTTAACATTACAAACATCACAAAAAAGCAGTTCTTATCCATTTACAAGAGCAGTTGGATTATTAGGAAGGAACGAAGATCTTCTTTGGTTTGAAGATGATAATAAAAATCGTGAATTTTTGCATCCACTTGCAGTGGAAGGATTTTGTATAGAAGGACTAAGGGACTATCAATTTTTACAAATAGAAAAAGATGCTTTTGAAATGATTGTAGAGATATCAGAAACTGCATCAAAATCAAAAATATATAACGAAATAGTAAAACAGATAAAAAAGATTCTTTATGAGAAAAAACTTACTTATGTACAGTTTTATGTCAAGTTTGTTGATAAGATCCTTCCTGATCCAAGCACTGGTAAAAAACGATTGATTCTAAAGGCAAAGGAAAGGATAGAGGCAGCAGGATGAAAGATATCATATTATGTGCAAATAATATTTGTAAATCTTTTTATCAGGGAAATAAAGAGATACCCATATTAAAATCTGTTACTGTAGATATTTATGAGGGCGATTTTACTGTAATAATGGGGGCATCTGGTGCAGGAAAATCTACTCTATTATATGCACTTAGCGGAATGGATCATATTACAGATGGCGATATTTCATTTAAAGGACAGAAAATAAATGGTCTTTCAGAAAGTAAAATGGCAAGACTTCGTGCAAAGGAATTTGGTTTCGTTTTTCAGCAGACACATTTAGTAAGTAATCTAACCTTATTTGAAAATGTCGCTGTAGCAGGCTATATCAGTAAAACAAAAGAAGTAAAACAAATTAGAAAAAAGGCATTCAATCTACTTACACAAATGAACGTAGAGGATGCAAAAGACCGTTTACCATCACAAGTATCAGGTGGTGAAGCACAAAGGGCAGCAATCGCAAGGGCAATCATTCATGATCCAAAATTGATTTTTGCTGATGAACCTACAGGTGCTCTTAATAAATCCAATAGTGAAGAAGTATTAAATATTTTGACTAAATTAAATGAAAATGGTCAAAACATTTTAATGGTAACACATGATATCAAAGCAGCCATTCATGGAAGTCGTATTTTATATTTAGAAGATGGAATGATCCTTGATGAATTGTTTTTAGATTCTTACAAAGAAGATGAAGTAAGAGTGAGAGAATCTAAAGTAAATAACTGGCTCTCTTCTTTACAATGGTAAGGGAGGAACTATAATGGAATATAAAACACTATTAATAGCCAATTTGAAAAAACATAAAGGTGGATTAGTGGGAATTTTCCTTTTGACACTATTTGTTACAGTCGCTTTAGAAACCGTATTATCTGTATGGTTAAATTCAAATACATATATAAAAGAGCAAATACAGCAAGTAGGTTTTGGAGATCTGACAGTATGGGTTTCTAATCTTTCTGAACGATCGGCTCTTGTTAAGGATATAGAGAAACTTCCAGAGATTGATCGAGTTGAAATACAAAATCTAATCTTTTCAAATTATACTGTAAAGGAACAGAAATCTGACAGTGAAGGACAGCTTATTACCTATTCCCAACAAAAAAATAGATATCGATTTTTTAAGGAAGATTTGACAGACTATCTACAAGATAATGTAGAAATAAAATCTGGTGAAATTTATATATCTCCAGCTATGATTTCGATGTTTGATGTACAGATTGGAGATAAAATAACATTTCCTATTGCAAGATCTGGGAAAAATATAATATTTACTGTGAAAGGCTTTTATGAAGATCCTTTTATGGGAAGTTCTATGATAGGAATGAAGGGCTTTCTTATTTGTGAATCGGATCGTATCAAAATTCTTTCTATTCTACAAAATGCAGGTATTGATGCACTGGCAAGAGATGGTGCTATGCTTCATATTTTCTCTTCGGATCATCATATAACAGTATCTAAATTAAACAGTATTCTAAATCAAAATACATCATTAGCTAATTATACCGAATTTGTTCATAGTAAAGATGCCATCACAGGCTTTATGCTTATTTTACAAAATGCGTTTAGTGGATTCCTTGTTGCCTTTACACTTGTTTTACTATTTGTTGTTTTAATCGTGCTCAGTCACAATATCAGCAGTACAATAAAAACCGATACCATCAATATGGGAATTTTAAAAACAATAGGTTTTAGTTCTTTCAAATTAAGGCTGCTTCTGATCGTTCAATATTTTATTGTAATCATAATCGGAATGTTTTTTAGTTTTTTTCTTTCCATTCCTTTCAACAATCTTGTCAGTAGTACAACAATTACAACAACGGGCATACGAATTCCAACTGATTTTCCATTTTTAGAAATGTTTCTATCTTTTTCTGTAATGTTATTCGTACTTATTGGATTTATCCTATTAAGAATAAGAAAAATTGCTAAAATCAAACCAATACAAGCAATTCAAAAAGAAGCAGAAAAAATATCTTTTAATCCTAAAAAAAATGTTTGTGTTTTTGGAAAAGGCATTTATTTTCGGCTTGCACTTCGCCAACTTATTACAGGAAAATATCAATATATAGGAGCTTTCGTCATATCTGTAATTTTAGTATTTTTTGCATCACTTATAGGGCGAATGAATACATGGCTTGGTACAGATGGAAAGGGTATGATGGATGCTTTTAATCCAGCAGATCATGATATTGGTATACAGATCTTTGGCAAACTAAATGTGAAAGATGTAGAAAGGATGGTTCGTTCTTATACAGAAATCACAGATACTTATTTACTTGCTATGCCAAATGTGACAATAAATGGCGTAGATTATACAGCAAATGTAATTTCCGATTCAGAACGTTTTCATATTCTAAAAGGTAGAACTTGTATAACCGATCATGAGATTATTTTGACAGAATTTGTTGCTGCAAACTTTGGTATTTCTATTGGTGATACAATTATAATACAAGGAGATAGAGGGGATGGAGAATATGTTGTATCTGGCATTTATTCTTGTGCCAATGATATGGGAGATACTATAGGAATGAATCGAGAGGGATATTTAAGAATTGGCAATGATAATCCACATATTTGGTGTCTGCATTATTTCCTTGCTGACACCTCAAAAAAATCTTTGATTATACAGGATTTAGAAGATACTTATGGTGGGGATATTTATGTACATGAAAATACATGGTCGGGATTATCTGGTATTATTTTGGCAATGCAGGCATTAATGATATTTATGTATAGTATGGTGGTTATCTTTATCTTCATTGTAACTGTTATGACTGGAAGCAAAATTCTTACAGCAGAACAAATGGACTTAGGAATTTATAAAGTAATCGGATTTCAAATAAAACATCTGCGTTTTACTTTTGTACTTCGTTTTGGTCTGATAGCTATACTCGGTTCTATTATTGGAATTTTACTTGCAACTGTATTTACTGACCCAATCGTATCAGCAGCAATGAAATTAGCGGGAATTAGTAACTTTGTATCTTTACCATCGATTGAAAATATTTTTCTGCCAGTAGGAATTGTAACCTTTCTATTTACTGGATTTGCCTATCTTGCATCTAAAAAAATAGAGAAAAGTAATTTAACAGCACTCATTTCAAAATAAATTTTTAATATACTAATTTACTATAGTAATATATTTAATATAAGTATTTGCTATATTTAAGAAAAGATAATATACTATAAATGGAGGTTAAACATGAAAAATACTATTTTGAAAAAAATTTCATTTCTATTTATTTGTACCGTTATTTCTATACCTATACTAACTGGCTGTCAACAGAAGGAAAATAATAAGTTATTTTTAACAGAAAACGACACGAGTTTTGACAATATATCTGATAATAACACAGATAATAAAATCGACGATAATAATGATATAAACAATATAGAAACTAAATTAGAAGTTTGTTTTGGAGATGGCAGTGAAGCATTTATTTTGCACCTTTATGATAATGATACGGCGACAGCTATTGCAAGACATGTAGGAACAGAAAATTGGAGACTGCCGATTTACCATTATGATGATTATGATAACTGGGAAGTAATGCAGTATTATGATATCCCTTCCAGATATGATATCCCTTCTAATTCTGAAAATATTACTTCAGAAAAAGCGGGTGAAGTTTACTATTCAGAACCAAATCGTATTGTTTTATTTTTTGGAGATGCACAAGTGACTGGCGAATATACTAAAGTAGGATATTTTGATAATACAGAAGAATTCAGGGCAGCAGTTGAAAATAATCCAGTATTAGAAGGATGGGGAAATAAAATTGTATTAATTAATAGTATAGATCAATAGAAAGGGAATTATATCATGAACAGTGAAAATAATGAAGATGCCATTGTTCAGAATTTAAAAGATGCAGGATGTAGTCAGAATATGATTATGGCTTTTATAGAAGATATCAGAAATGATAAAATAATAGAAGGGCTGAAACTATTAGCCATTCACAGACGTTCGTTGTTAGATGAACTTCATAAAGAACAAAAACAGATTGATTGTCTTGATTACTTAGTCTATAAAATGCAAAAAACAAAGAAAAGTCATAATATAAAATGAAAGGAGTTATTACTATGAATACAATTACAAACAAAACTTTTGACGAGGAAAGAGCATTATATGGAGAGAAGCAACTTGTTGTAAAAGACTGTAATTTTGACGGATCAGCAGACGGGGAGAGTGCTTTTAAAGAAGGAAAAGATATTTCTGTTGAAAACTGTTTTTTTAATCTGCGATATCCTTTCTGGCATGATGATAAATTAAAGATTACAGCATCGGAGATGACAGAACTTTGCAGAGCAGCATTGTGGTATTCCAATGATATTGAGATTACAGATACAAAACTGCATGGTATTAAGGCATTGAGAGAGTGCAGCAGAGTAAAAATAAAAGACTGTGATATTCGATCTTTAGAATTTGGCTGGTCAGTATGTGATATTGAGATGGAAAGTTGTACTGCTGAAAGCGAATATTTTATGATGCGTTCCAATCATTTGACTTTTAAAAATGTACAAATGAAAGGGAAATATTCTTTCCAATATATTGAAGATTCTATATTTGAGAATTGTATATTTGATACAAAGGATGCTTTTTGGCACGCAAAAAATGTAACAGTACGAAATAGTACAATAAAAGGTGAGTATCTTGCATGGTACTGTGAAAATGTAACTTTTGAAAATTGCAAAATGATTGGAACACAGCCTCTTTGTTATTGTAAAGGATTAAAACTTATTAACTGCGAAATGATAGATACGGATCTTTGCTTTGAAAAATCAGAAGTAGAAGCGACGATTACCACTTCTGTAAGAAGTATTAAAAATCCTCTTTCTGGTCATATTTATGTTCCTTGTGTAGAAGAAATAATTCGTGATGATGAAAATTCTCATGGAGAAATTATAATAAAAAAACAATGTTGTTGTGCATAATACAAAATTTATAATAAAAGGACAGGAACCGAATGGAAAACTATTTAATAAAAGGAATCTTAATTGGACTTCTTTTTGGAATACCAGTTGGAGCAGTAGGTGCAATGACAGTACAAAGAACGTTTCGTTATGGCTTTAAAGCAGGCCTTATCACAGGACTTGGTTCTTCTGTTGCTGATTGTTTCTATGCGTGTATTGGTGCTTTCGGTCTAACATTACTATCTGATTTTTTATTAAAACATCAAACATTAATTCATGTTATTGGAGGAATATTAGTTTTTACTATGGGACTTCGTCTTCTTATATCAAAAGAAAATAATGTACTTTCAAAACAGGTAACTAGCAGTTTAAAAATGTTTTTATCGTCTTTTGCAGTTGGTATAACAAATCCAGCTGCAATCTTAACCTTTTTGTTTGCTTTCTCTTATTTTGAAATTACGAAACAAGCAAAATTATTTACCAACATACAACTCATTATGGGAGTTTTCATTGGAACATATCTCTGGTGGGGAGTACTATCCATATTTATATACCTTATAAAAAAGAAAACCAAAAACTATAACTTTTGTTATATGAATAAATTATTTGGTGTTATTTTACTTCTATTTAGTACATCTGTTTTTATAAAAACATTATTTTAAATACCTATTGATTAGAATAGAGGGAAGTGAAATAAAATGAAAAAATTGCTGATTATGATATATGTTATTTCTATATTATTTTCTTTTGCTACCTGTAACAATAAGAATACCGAAATGATATCTGATACAGAGGAAATAACAAAAGGAGAAGACAATATGTTAAGTATTGAAATTGTTATTGGAAGTGAAACCTTTTCAGCAACATTGTATGATAATCCTACAACAGAAGCTTTCCTTAAACAACTTCCTCTTACATTAGAGATGAGTGAATTAAATGGCAATGAGAAATATTATTATCTATCAAATAGTCTTCCGACAAATGCAGACAGACCATCTAATATTCACATAGGAGATTTGATGTTATATGGAGATAGCTGTCTGGTATTATTTTATGAAAACTTTTCAACATCCTATAGTTATACACCACTTGGACAGATTGATGAACCTAATAGTCTAGCAGATGCAGTTGGAAATGGAAATATAGAAATTACATTTCGATAAACATTTCTTATTAGAGTTATTACAAATTAGAATTTTTGATTTGTAATAACTCTTTTTTTGTACTTATTATAATCGTAATAGAAACTTAAGAAAAAAAATGTTACGATTTTATTTCTTTGTGCAATATATTTATAGTAAGGAGAGAAATTAAAATATTCACTTTTTCAAATTTAAAAAAAGAATAATGGAGTTTGATTTAGAAAATTAAAATATTGGAGGTTAGTTATATGAAAGTTAAATTTTTTATTTATATGGTTATGATAATAAGTATAATTATAAATCCCATTATTATTTTAAAAGCAGAAACAGATACTGAAATTTACTGATATAAATAATACTACTTTTTTTAATGCTTATCGGTATAAAGAATCTTTTAAAACCATTAAATCAGAAGATATAAAAAAATCACCAAATAAAAAGGTATCCAATAATGTATTGGTTTATTCTGAAAAAAATTATGAGGTATTTAAGTTTCAAGTAAATGAAAAGGCAACTTATTCAATTTATACTTCCTCAAACATTGGTCCAAGAAATACTATTTTGACATTATGTAGATCATAATTTTAAAGTAATAAGTGATATTAGCAATACATATCCTTCTATTACTAAAGTTTTAGATAAGGGAGATTATTATATACTTTTAAGACCAAAAATAGAAACATCTAATCTTAATTGTCTTTTATATATTATGTTTGGAGGACTAGATTCATAAAATGAAAAAAGTAGTAAAATCCTTTTTAGTGATATGTTTTATTGTTATTCCAGTTTTTTTTGAATTTTATTATCTATTTGAAGGCATACAGGAAGAAATTAAATATGGATACGAAAATAATGGATATACTGCTTTCTTATTAATTATACCATCAGGAAGCTTATTACTTTCTAGTTGCACCTATTTTTTTGTAAAGTTAAAATACTTTCCTCTTTTTAATATGTTACTTGGACTTATTTCTTTAAGTATTGGAGAATATATTGTGTGGTTTCGTTATAGATTAAGTTTTATGACATTACTTATACATGATGTTATTTTAATGATAATCCTTATATCGTTTTGGATTTTTATAAAATCACTAATCTTTAAAAAGATATACAAATGGTTATAACAGTTGTTAATAATTATAAGGAGTAATATATTCATGAAATCTATTAAAAAACATTATATTTTTGTTTTTATTACTATAATTTTATATTTAATCATTTGCTATAATCAAACTAGAAATATAAAAGTAGATGAAGTGGATTCTCCATATAACACTAAGATACTATATTATTTTGAAAAACAAGTTCCATTTAATCAGGAGAATATAATATTTAACGAAATAAATGAAAAAGAGTTTGATATTATTAAAAAGTTTAGTTTATATTCTTCTGAATATGTTGTTCATAATACAATATATAAAGTAGCATCTAGATATTGTAATGAAAATAATGGATTATTTTTTCAAACAGATATAGAGGAAATGATAATAGGCAATAATAAAGAACAATATTCTAAGATGAAAAATAATTATCCTCAATTAAATATCTTAGAAAAGTTTTTCCATTCTTCTTTTATTTATGGCTGCTATTTAAAAAAAGATAAATTAGAAATAAATAGTATTTCTAATCATGGGAATATCTCTATCAGTTGGCTTTGCAGTGATAATATTAAAAAAATATATAATTTTATGAATCCCTTTCTTTATTATTTAGAAGAAATATTTACTGGTACAAAAGTATCACAAATCAATTCTATTCCAGTAACAATCGTCTATTATTATCAAAAGGTCGAAAAGACAAAAGAAGAGCGATTTATTTATTTTGCATATTTTAAAAAAGAAAATTTTGTTAATATTATACAATATTGTTCTAATTGGACATTAATAGATTCTAGATATGCAGTAAATATTAAACACTCTTTATCCCAAGAAAAATGTGCAGAAGAGTTTATTCATATTTTAGAAGAGATATTATAAAAATCCTATTAAAAACTCCTACTATAAGTACTCAAAATATTGAATGAGTGCTTATAGTAGGAGTCATGATTTAAATTAGTCCATATATATAACTGCATCACAATAATATGTATTTACACGAACATTTTGAGACAACCAACCATCATTAATAATATAGAATTTTTCTGTAGCATAGGGCATTGGTATATCTGATGGATCATTAATATAATCAATAATTTCATATCCAAAGGAAATAAATTATAGTAATATGCTATAATAGTATTAGTATAATCATATAAATTTGTTTTTGTTTGTTCTAAAATTTCAAAATTAAATATATTTTCAATATATAAATTATAATACTTTTATAAATATTATTTTCTATTTATAGAACTTAAATTGACAATCTGATTTTTTGTGTTATAATAAAATAGTAACTATTACTATTTTATTAGGAGGTTAGTATTATGGCAAATTTAAAAGGTACAAAGACAGAAGCAAATTTACTTGCTGCATTTGCTGGAGAATCTGAGGCAAGAAATAAATATACCTATTTTGCATCGAAAGCAAAAAAAGATGGATATGTACAGATCGCAGCATTGTTTGAAGAAACAGCAAATAATGAAAAAGAACATGCAAAAATTTGGTATAAATTGCTTCACGACGGAATTGGAAGTACAGAGGAAAATTTGAAACATGCAGCAGAAGGTGAAAATTATGAATGGACTGAGATGTATGCTGCATTTGCAAAAGAAGCAAGAGAAGAAGGGTTTGACGAAATTGCTGCCTTATTTGAAGGAGTTGCAGCGATTGAAAAAGAACATGAAGAACGCTATCGAAAACTTTTGGCTAATATTGAGGGTGGACTTGTCTTTTCAAAAGATGGCGATATGATTTGGCAGTGTTCTAATTGTGGACATATTTGTGTTGGAAAACAAGCACCTGAAGTCTGTCCTGTTTGTAAACATCCAAAGGCATATTTTCAGGTAAAGGCAGAAAATTATTAATAAATTGATATATTTATGAATAATTTATTTTTCTGAATTGGTATTAAGCCGTCGAGTAATATCTATAATCGATGGCTTTTTTTGTGTCTATTTATCAAAGTTTCAGAGAACCTCGTTATGGCGGATGTTGGGTATGGGACAGCGCAAAATTTTATTTACGCACAGGAGCAGGGCGTGGATGTAATCCTGCGCATCACGACCCAGCTTTTGGGGGTTGAGCCCATAGGCAAACCGCTCCTTCATTGTCTGAACGACACTCAGTCCCGCCGCCTGCTCGTAGAACCGGATGTAGGTTGTGGTAGCACCTCTTTTCGCCATGATATTATTCCATTAAATAAAGTGAAAAATATTTACTCATAAATCTTTCCCATATATAAAATTTTTGCCAATGTTTTATAGTCCAACTTTTCAAAGTTTATTTTATCTTCAAACAAATAGCAATCATCTATCCAACTTGCTATTTGTCCTAAATAATCAGTAATAGTAGTATTTGTCCATTCTTCGGGATGCTCTTTTGCATCCTTAGCTAATTGAATAACAAAATTTAAGAAATCTTCCATATTAGATATATTGTTTATCTGTTCTATTGGGTCAGTCATGGTTTTCTCCTTTATAGCTTCTAATTTAGCAAAATATAGTCTACCAGTAAATTAAGTATATCACATTTTCATCCAACAATCCATTCCACCTTTGGGACAAAATGTCCCGAAGTACGAAAAAAGCTAGGGAGTGGCACAGCACCACTCCCCAGCAAGTCACAGCTCTAACTTTGTTACTATTTTTTCGCCTCCCTCTCGGCTATCCACGCAAAAAAGCCGCCCGTTTTTTCTTGCTGGAAGGCTTTTTGCGTAATGTGATAGCTCTGATTAAATTTTTTTTTGGGTGCAGGCTCTGGAAAGCCTTGATATTACAGTATTCCTAATAGGAGACATTCATATAAAACCTAATTTACCAAATTTAGTATAGTTTTAACACTATTATATATTAAAATAAATCTCTTTATTGTCCTGAAATTTTTCCAAAAGTATAACAGGCTTATTTCATTAAAAGCACAATATATGCTGCATCAACTCTTTTTTACGAGTTTTATATAATTCTGGATTATTGTATTCGCTATACCCAACATAGGCTTCTAAAAGACAAAAGAACATTTGATAAAGTTGCCGACGCTTTACATCATTAGGACTAGTAGATTTTTGTATGATAGAATCATATCCTTCCTGTAAGGCAGAATTGTCCATCCATACACTAGAAAATTCGAAATCCTTATCTCCATACATTGTCCTGTCACTATCAATAATTTCCAATATATCTCTATTTAAAAGAACATTTCCTTCCCATAAATCTGTGTGCAATAAATAAGGAGTTTTTATTTTATCCAATAACTCTCTACTCTTATAAAATTGATGTCGTAGTGTTTGTGTTTTTTTTGCATTTAATCCACCTAGCTTTTCCAAATACTTTATTTATTCAGATAAATCTATTAAGATTATGTAAAACTTAAATTCATGAAAGTAAACAATAGAAGTATTTCTATATTTTTACAAACAAGTAGCCTTGTAGTGGCTTTGAAATAACAAATTTAAAGTCACTTTCATAGTCAAAGAAGTCTGTTTCATTGAGTTGTATTTTGTCTAATACAATGATATAATCAAAAATTAAGTACACATTTTTTGTTAAAAAAAGGGGGTAAAATGAAATTTTCAAAATGGAATTATATAAGACCTGATTATTCAGAAGTAAAGAAAAAACTAAAGGACTATAAAAACAGGATGCAAACGGCTATGTCCTATCAAATGTTCCGCGATGTTTGGTTGGAAGTTAAAAAAGAAATAGAATATATGGAATTTCAAGAAGAAATTATTTATATACGCCATCTATGTGGAATAGATTATCAATATAGTTTGGAGGAAATTGAAATACAAAACAAGGAGGATCCTCTATTATATGCGTTGCGGGATGAGTGTAATAGGATAGCAGCAACTTCTCAATACCGTTATGAATTAGAACAAGAATTTGGAAAACAAATTTTTGAACATATTGATTGACATAGAACTACTCAAAATTCGGATAGTATGAGATTACAGTCGGAAGAATCAGCCTTAAAAATGCAGTATAGAAAGTTAATGGCAAAAGATAGTCGTGACGAAAAAGCATTATATCAAGTGTTTCGAAAGCTAATAGAAATCCGCTGTGACCTTGCAGATAGTCTTGGTTATATCAGCTACATAAATCTTGGATATCATATTCAGGGAAGACAAGACTACAAAATAAAAGAGATAACAGATTTTCGCTACAATATCCAAAAATATATTACACCTGTAGTGACAGATATGAAAGCAAAGGGAATTGCCTTGAACAGTTTTCCTACCAGTGTTGCAAATTCGAAAGAGCTGATTTCCGCTATTGTCACTATGTATAAAGATTTATCTGTTGTATGATTCCATATGAGAAGCTTCCTTTTATTATTGGAAACTATACAGGGGATGGAATGGAAACAGGATATGCGGTTCATGAATTCGGTCATGGATTTGCTTTTTATACTGCTGCAAGAAAGCAGCCATTATATGAATTACATCGTTCTTCCCCTGCTGTAAACGAAATACATTCTAAAACAATGGAACACTTTATGTTTCCCTATTTAAATATGTTTGTAGGAGAACATAAAAAAGAGTATATACGAAATCATTTAATACAGCAGCTTGAAAATATGGCATATCGGTGTGCTATAGATGAATTTGAACATGTAATGTATGATAAGAATAAATCAAGCGTACAACTTTGTGAATTGTGGGCTGATATTTCAAATAAATATATTCCTTGGAACAAGATATCTCTTGAAGATATACGTCAGGGAAAATGTTGGTCACGCCAAACACATATAGTTGAAAGTCCATTTTATTATATCCAATATGACATTGCACAAATTAGTACTTATGAGTTTTATCTTAAAATGAAAAACAACTTTGAGCAGGCATGGTCAGATTATATAAGATTATGTAGCAAAGGAGGAAGTAAATCATATTTGGAGTTATTACAAACAGCACATTTATCCAATCCATTTAAGAAAAACATGATAAAGAATATTTGCCTCCCTATTATTGACGAGTTGTATAGCCTTTTATAATAGATTGCAGAAGAGAAACAGATTATCAATCAATCGAATCCTTTATCATAAACACTGTACTTACTATCATAATTATCATAGCAATATAAAATTGTATAGCAGGTCTTTCTCCTAATAATATCATACTAAATGCTACTCCTAATGGTGCAATAGAATAATAAGCACTTGTTTTTGCTGCACCTAAATACTTCTGTGCCATAATATAAAATTTGATACTTAGTCCATATGCTATAAAGCCTAAGAAAAGGATTGAAATGATCCATTTTACTTGAGAAGTGAACCCTCATTAAATGAAAACGCTCCTTTTCCCTCAAAGCTGAGAATAATACTAGCTATTGTAACCATTAAGATAGCAGTCCATAATCTGGTAGATATTTTTTCCTTAAAAATTACTAAAGCAATAATAGAAGTAGAAACAATTTCAAAATTATTTAATAATGTTACATTAGCTGAAGCTGCTCTTGTAATTCCAAACATCAATAATATTGGAGCAATAATATCCAAGACTACCATAGTAATCGTATATGGTAGTTCTTTTTTGTTAAATGTTCTTGTATTTTTTTGGTTTTCACTAATTTTTCTATTTTCCCATATAGCAATAGTCAATACCTGCTCCTAAATATAAAAATGCAGCTATAATAGTCGCACCTGTATGATTTAGAAGTAATTTAGATACAGGAATATTGATCGCATATAGAGCTGCTGCCAATAGAGCATACATAACTGCAATATTTTTAGTTTTCATTTTATCCTCATTTTTTGTATCTATAAAGTTAAAAGGTTATTTTTATAATAGAAAAATTATAGTAGATATCATATCAAATCACAATATCGTTTTAAATAACTTTTCATAGAAAAATCGAAATATTTATGATAAAATAATAGTATTGAAGATTTCGTATTAAGAAGTGAATATTTTACATTTAATTTTTTAATAACTCCAAGTTTAAATTTGATTATTAGGATAGGTACTATAAATGGAGAGAAAAATATATATTGATCATTTGAGATTATTTTGTATTGTTTTACTTTTTCCATATCATGCTGCAATGGCTTGGAATTGCTGGGGAGAGGGCAATTATATTATACTAGGTGCAAATCCTTTTATTAGCTCTTTTATTGTTGCAGTATCTCCTTGGTATATGACATTACTTTTTGTTCTTGCAGGCATTAGTACAAAATACTCTTTACAAACTCGTTCCTATAGACAACATATAAAAGAACGTATCTATAAATTACTATTGCCTTTATTGACAGGAACATTTGTTATTATACCTGTCATGACATATATTGCAGATAAAGTGAATTGTGGATATACTGGAAATTATTTTTCACATTATATAATCTTTTTTAGGAAATGGACAGATCTGACTGGTTATGACGGTGGATTTAGTATAGGTCATTTATGGTTTTTATTATATTTATTTATAATTAGTCTAATTAGTATTGGTATTATAATCATTCAAAAAAAATATACTCCAATATTAAAAATAAAGGATAAAAATGTTTTTACGATTATTTTTTTATGTCTAGTTGTTATGATGTTTATACCTATTAAATTGGTTGGGAAAAGTATTGTGACTTATCTATTTTTATATTTATTAGGATATTATATATTTTCAGAAGAAGAAACTTTTGTAAAACTTCAAAAATTTCAATTTTTCTATATAATAATATTTATTATATCTACAATTATAAATATATATTTATTTTTATGGAGTGATACAAAATATAATTTAATAAACACAATCGCTATGTATTTTTCAGGAACATTTGGTATATTAACATTTCTTTGTTTAGGGAAATCTTTATTAAACAAATCTAATAAAATAACAAAAAAATTAACTGAATACTCATTTTTAATATATATATTCCACTTTATATATATAGTAATATTTGAAAATATTTTTAATATTCTAGGCTTAAATCTCTATATTGTATTATTCATTTCAGTAATAGCCGCATTTATTGCGACTTATATAACTTGTATTCTTGTCAGTAAAGTTCCTATTCTTGAATTTTTATTTGGATTTAGGAGAAAAAGGAGTAATAAAAAATAACATAAAATTAGTTACTTTTTATTACCCCTAAAACTTTCGTCTAATTTGCTGGAACGATTAATTTTTGTCCTGTATAAATATAATCAATATCTTTAATATTATTTAATTCTTTTAGATTTTTAATGGTAGTCTGATATGTTCTCGCAATAGAAGAGAGGGTTTCCCCTTTTTTTACGGTATGATTTTTGGTCTTTGGTTTTGCTTGTACGATAGTTTCTTGAGCTTTTTCTTGTTCTGCTTGCTTTTCACTATCATAGACTGCAAGTTCTAAAAGGTAATCCTCTACCGCTTTTCCGATCGCTTCTCCAAATGCCTTCTGATTTTTTTCTTTAATAAGATATTCATAGTCTTCTGGATTCGATAAAAAGCTGGTTTCTAGTAAAACAGAAGGACAGTTTACAATACGGGTTAGTGCAAGATTTTGATATCT
This sequence comes from uncultured Lachnospiraceae bacterium, assembly GCA_910586015.1. Lineage (GTDB taxonomy): Bacteria > Bacillota > Clostridia > Lachnospirales > Lachnospiraceae > MGBC140009. The sequence continues at coordinate 191,626 of CAJUGJ010000001.1, read as the reverse complement.
TGGAGCACGTTTTGCAAATCCTAATGTCTGAATAATGCTATCATTTAGTTTTTGTTGTGCATCTGTAAATAAATTATAGCTATAAAAAGTTAAAAATCCTTTTGAAGCAGAGTAGTCAGAGGTCTGTCCCATAGAATTACCATGAATAGAAACAGATAGATCTGGTTTTGTCTCTTTAATTTGGTTTACTCTGCTATACAAATCGATATAAGTATCATCAGAACGCGTCATAATTACATTTGCACCACGCTTTTTTAAATAACTTTCTACCGCCTTTGCAATCGCTAAGTTAGTATCTTTTTCTACTGGTCCTTTTGTTCCCATTGCTCCGACAGTTCCATTGTCACTGCCACCATGTCCTGCATCAATTACGACGGTAGCCCCTTTTAATGTGCCATCTTCTGCAAGAACAGGAGCTTGTTTTAGACCAAAGTACATAGATCCATCTTTAAAAACAATATCATAGCCACTTACCACTGCATTTTCTTTTAATTTCATTTTATAAACTGCCTTCTTAGCAGCAGAGTCTACAGAAAGAGAGATGCTTTCAATAATATCATTCTCTGGCAGTTTCAATTTTGCTGCGGAAACGGTATCGTATAAAGTTAAAGTAATGGTATTATTCTGAACTAAAACACGATATAGTGCATTGACACTCATTTTTAACTCAACCATCATCATATTAGAGGCAATATCTTCATATACCTTTCCAGAACTTACTTTATTGTCTGCAAGAGTTTTATTATAAGTAGTAATTTTATCAATAGCAAGATAACTGCCATCAGAGAGCTTGTAATATCCATTATATTCACCTAAAATCCGAAAAGTAGTTCCTGCTACTAAAGGGGTAATAATCGTTTCTGAATTCGTTGGTTTTTTACGACGAGAACCATAATTTTTATTTAATACACCATATACTTTTTTGGTATAAGTAGTTTCTTTTGGCGTTGAGGAAGATGATGAAGAGGAAGATTTTTTTCGAATAATCGTCAATGTTTTTTCTTTTTTCCCATTTGTAAAGGTAAATGTATTTTCTCCTACATTTAAAGATACATAACAAGTGAAAAAACCGTATTCTGTAGTTGGAATTTCTTCTCCATTCATATACAGTGAATAACGATAGTCGCAAGCACCTAAAATACTAACTTTAGAAGCTGTGGTAGAATATTGATCGGAAGGAGATGCGATAATAATATCTTTTGGATTTTTATATCCGCTCATTCCCTCTTCAGCAAAGGCAAAAACACCAGAACCAAGTCTAGTGCAAATACCAAGTACAATAAAAAAAACAAGTACTTTTTGTAGTTGTTTCATGGTAAATTCCTCCATTCTCTAGTGTTAAATTTATTTATATTATATGCAAGAAATGTGATAGAACTATGTCATCAAAAAGAAAAGCAGAATCGATCTGTTTTTGACAAAAAAGGACATTGACACTTATTTTTAATCTAATTATACTAAAAATACAAGGATATCAAAAATTTGTGGTTATAGCACAGAAATGAGGTAAGAGATGAAGATCGCATTAATTAATGAAAACAGTCAGGCTGCAAAAAATAGTCTAATCTATGAAACACTGAAAAAGGTAGTAGAACCAAAGGGACATATTGTTTATAACTATGGAATGTATACAGCAGAAGATAAGGCGCAGTTGACATATGTACAAGTTGGAATTTTAACAGCCGTTTTATTAAATTCTGGTGCAGCCGACTTTGTAGTAACTGGATGTGGAACAGGAGAGGGTGCAATGTTAGCAGCAAACTCTTTTCCAAATGTTTTATGCGGACATATTGTTGATCCATCTGATGCGTATATGTTTGCACAGATTAATGATGGAAATGCAGTTGCTTTGCCATTTGCAAAAGGATTTGGCTGGGGAGCAGAATTAAATCTTACTTATATGTTTGAACAATTATTTTCTGGGGAAAGTGGTCAGGGCTATCCAAAAGAACGAGTTATTCCAGAACAACGCAATAAAAAGATATTAGATGAAGTGAAAAAGGTAACTTATGTCGATATGACAGAGATTTTACAAAAACTTGATTTAGAACTTGTAAAGGGAGCATTAAATGGAGAAAAATTCCAAGAATATTTCTTTGAAAACTGCAAATGTGAAACCCTTGCCAATACAATAAAAAGGATTCTTGAATAAATTCGTACTAAATTCCTTCCCTTTTACATATACTTACTATACCAGTATATGTGAGGGGGCTTTTTATGGACAATTATAATACAGGTACATATGATATCTATCGTGATATCAATGCTAGAACTGGTGGAGAGATCTATATCGGAGTAGTAGGCCCGGTCAGAACAGGAAAATCGACGTTTATCAAACGTTTTATGGATCTTTTAGTCATTCCCAATATTGAAGATGCCAACAGCAGAGAGCGTGCTATTGATGAGCTGCCGCAAAGTGCTGCCGGAAAGACGGTTATGACAACGGAACCGAAATTTATTCCAAAAGAAGCAGCACAAATTCAGATTGCAGATGATATCACTTTAAAGGTGCGTATGATCGACTGTGTGGGATATATGGTGGAAGGTGCATTAGGACATATTGAAAATGAACAGGAACGAATGGTAAAGACCCCTTGGTTTGAATATGAAATTCCCTTCACACAGGCAGCAGAAATCGGAACAAAAAAAGTAATTAATGAACATTCTTCTATTGGAATTGTAGTGACAACAGATGGTTCGATTGGAGAACTTTCAAGAGAAAATTATCTTTTAGCAGAACAAAAAACAATAGAAGAGTTAAAAAAGATTGGAAAGCCCTTTGTCATTTTATTAAATTCTGTAAAACCTTATGGAGAAACAGCTATAAATCTTGCAAAAGAGTTAAGTGAAATCTATGACACAGAAGTTTTACCAGTAAATTGTGAACAGCTTCGCAAGGAAGATATTCACCGGATTTTATCTATTATTGTAGATGTTTTTCCTGTGACCGAAATCGGGTTTTATCCACCAAAATGGACAGAATTATTAGATAAAGAGCATTATTTAAAGAAAGAAATTATTGCTGCTGCAAAAGAAGTTCTTTCTAAAATGCGTCGTATGAAAGATGCAAAGAACCGTAATTGTACAACGGAAAGTCCTCATATTAATGGAATGCAAATTGGTAGTATTGGTATGGAAGATGGGACTGTATCCATTCAGATGAATATTGATGAAGTTTATTACTATGAAATGATTAGTAATATGACTGGATTAAAAGTAGATAGCGAATATCAATTTCTTTCTGTATTAAAGGAGTTAGCTGGAAAGAAAAACGAATTTGAAAAAGTTAGTAGTGCATGTGAACAAGTAAAAATGAGCGGATATGGAGTAGTCACTCCAGCCGAAGAGGAAATTAGTATCGATGAACCAGAGTTAATACGGCATGGCAATAAGTTTGGTGTTAAAATTAAAGCAACTGCTCCTTCTATTCATATGATTCAAGCAAATATTATGACGGAAATTGCTCCAATTGTTGGAAGTGAAGAACAAGCAATGGATTTAATTGGATATATGAAAGAACAAAAAGAGCAAACCGAAGGCGGAATTTGGGAGACGAATATTTTTGGGAAAACTATGAAACAATTAGTAGAGGAAGGTATGACCTCGAAAATTAATCGGATGACCGAAGAAAGCCAGAGAAAACTTCAAGATACCATGCAAAAGATCATCAATGATAGTAATGGCGGTTTAATCTGTATTATTATTTAATTGTGTTATAATAGTATATCGAGGTCAGAAATAGGATCGAAATTAGATTCCTTTTTCTGATCTCTTTTTTTGCTCTAATCGTATTTAAATGGAATTATATTGACAAATTTGAAAATAATTGGTACAATCTCTTCGTAATAATATTAATATTTTCGTAACAAAATAGTACTGTCACCAAATTTTACAATGAAATTTATAAAATGGCAGAATAAAGAACTAGGATATTTGGAGGTATTATATGAATAAAAAAAGAACGAAGATACTATTTTTTGTCGCCTTTTTTGTTGTGACTGAAATATTTTTATGGAAACCAAAAGTATTAGGATGGGCAGAGATGATTTCCGAAGAAACAGCACTCGGTGGATTTTCTTACTATTTAGAGCAATATTATGACCATACAAAAGAAGAACAAAAGAAGAACAGTGAAATATTATTAAATGAACCAATGCTGTTTGCATCACAATTAATTATTCCAAAAGGAATTGCAATTGCGAATGTCAATGACTATGTTCGTATTAGACAAGGAGCAGGGACAAACTATACTATTGTTGGATTACTTATGAAAGATGCTGCTTGTATTGTATCAGAAATAAACGATGGGTGGGCAAAGATATCTTCTGGTGATGTTACAGGTTATATTAGTACACAATATCTTTATTTGGGAAATGAAGGGGTACAAAAAGCGAAACAGACTGCCAAGTTAACTGCAAAGGTAATTGCAGGAACTGTTAATGTTCGAAGTAAACCTTCCAGTTTATCCGATGATACTATTATTACGGAAGTAACAAGAGGAGAAGAATTAATTGTATTAGATGAATGTAGTAAAGAGCTATATACCAAAGAAGATCCCAAAGCAAAACTTTGGGTTAAAGTAATGATTGATAACTCAGAAGGTTATGTTTCCAGAGAATTTGTAGATATAGCCTATACTTGGGATTTAGCAACAAAACCCGGTGCTTATACTTCGAGTGCTCTTCGAAATGAAATTGCCCTAGAAGCCCAATCCCATTTAGGTCTTCGCTATGTCTGGGGTGGTGAAAGTTTAGTAAAAGGAGCAGATTGTTCTGGATTTGTACGAGAAGTTTATAAAAAATGTGGCGTAGATATTTCTAAACTGGAACGAACAACTTATGGAATGGCAGGACAAAGTTATGGAAAAGAGGTAACTTTAGAGAAAGCACAACCGGGAGATCTTGTATTCTATGGAAACTCAAATGGAAAGGTAGATCACGTAGGACTTTATATTGGAAATGGAATGATTGTTCATGAAAGTGGCTATACCTATGGCTGTAAAATTTCGAATGTAAACTATCGTAAAATAATTAAAATTAAGAATTTCTTAGGGTAATTAAGATCTCATAACAGATCTCCAAAAATAATAAAAAAAATTTTTGGAGATCTGTTTTTATATTTTTATTTTATAAAATTATTTGTGAATTTAGATTATCTCTTTAGAAGTTCTTATATACCATCATAATCTTTTAAGTTTTTCCTCTTAATAAAATCAACAATAAGTTGGTTTCCCAAAATAGATGATTGCCAAGCTCATACCTCCAAGAAAAAGTATCAGCATAAACTGGACTCCATTTGTTACAGGCTTGAATAATTCTCCTAAATTTCCAGTTTGTACAATAAGATAAAAACAAAATGTACATAAATAACCACCGATTGTATTTTGTACTATGGAAGATAGGAGCAGTCCTATAAAACCCAATGCCATACTTGCAACTAAAGTCCGAAAGGTATATAGAAAGAGTGGAAATGAACAGCCGCAAAATCTCATATAAATTTCAAATACCAAAATTAACAGTATTGAGCCGGTTATAGAAAACACTGTCCGCAATAAGACGATAAACCGCAGAGAGACTTGTCGAAAGGCAATCGTTTCATATAAGCTGTGCGAATGTTCCTGTCGGATAAGGGGAGTAAACATTGGTATTCCAATCACTGCAACCATTCGTTCCAAACAGTCAGCAGACTGTAAATAGTCTAAATTCATAGTTCCATAAATAAATGGAATAACAAACAATAAAACAATAGCTGGAAAAAATGTGTATTTATAATTCATGTGAATGTTTGCGGTTATGATTGTTAAAAGATTTTCGGCTTTCAATCGCAATCCCCCCTTTCCTCTTTGCGTCATAGATAATTATGGCAAAGCCCACAAACAAAATTGCAATAACAGACACAAGTACCCTATTCAAAATCAGCGTATGAATATTTTCTATCATGCGTCCATATCCTTTCAAAGTATTATGACGGATAATGAGATCAAAAAGCCCGTAATTTCCCCCTGCTAATTTGTCAACAGATGGTCGGCAAAACAGCCAAATCAACCCAGCAAGCAGGACAGCAGAATAATTTTCAGTCAGTATCGTTACAAACAAAGCAACAGACACAACAAACAAAACCGTCGGAAAAATCCACGCAAAGATATAAGCGGCAAAGGCAAATATGTTTACAGGAATACCGATATTATGGCAATAAAGCACTAATGTCAGTAGAGATTTCACTGGCAGGATAAGGATAGGGAGCATTGTCATACAGCCTACGGCTACAAAGCGTGTGATAATTATTTTTGCAGAGCTTTCCGTCCGGGGATAAATCAATGTATTCATCTTGCACCGTTTATCCTTTAACAACAGATCAATTATGACAAATGCGGGCAAGCATAATACAATGAGGAAAATGCTGTCACAAAAATAGCGGGCAAATGCACCTGTCACATGATCTTTTTCATAGAACTCTCGGTGTTGCTGCTCTGTGATCGGATTGTCCTGCATATCATTTGGATAATAGTACATGGAAAGCATAGTCCAGCTAAAGTAAGAATTACGTCCGATTAGATTATTCACACAATCCATAATCTCTTTGAAACGGTCAAATGTAACCTGTATTTCAAATCCGCTTCCCGGATTCTCATTAGATTGTGACAACCCGGAATTATTCTCTACATATTCCCAATCCTCCGGCTCTATAATAAACTGCCCGTTCTCGAATGTACCTCCCTGTCCCGGATTTAAGACATAAGCACCACCGCCGGAAATTTGAATATCTTCTGAATCCCGGTTTTCATCTGTGCCAATAATAAAGGGTTCATCAAGACCTGTCAGCTCTTTCAGATATAAAAGGATTGTTGCCTGTTCTTTTTCGGACAGCGTTTTTCTTTTCACATATCCAAATGGATAGTATTCGTAGCTGTTACTTCTGTAATTGTCTATTAGGCGTTTTGTCGCTTCAATCATCATAGTATGCTCGGTATCTTCGCTCAATTTATCAGTATTATCTGCATACGCACCATTTTCCGCTATATAAAACACGGAAGCCGGATTGTCCGTTTGGCGAAGCTCGCTTTCAACAGTCGCTTCATAGTTTTGTATGACGGTTACAACTAAGGCTGCAATATACAACCAATACAGAACGCTTCGTGTAATTTTTCTGCACTCCATGAGAAATAAACGCTTCATATTTTTACCCCCTTTTCCAACAGGCGCAACAGTTCCATATAACCGTCCTCAACAGTCGGTACACATGAGGTCGGACAGCCAACAGTGGGAACACTGTCAGCCAGTACACGGATTTTGGTGTCTGATAAATGTCCTTGACTGGATAGAATGTAATAGTCTTGCTTTGCTGTTGCCAATTTGCTTTTTGGAATAATTAACTCATACACCTTTCCCCTTGCTATTTCAGCCAGCTTATCTATTGCTCCGGCATACAGAAGTTGTCCCGAATCCAGTACAGCTACATTTTCACATACCGATTCAATATCAGCCACAATATGAGAGGATACAATTACAATGCGGTCACTTGAAAATTCGTCTAACAGATTATAGAAACGCAGCCTTTCTTCCGGGTCAAGATGGGCAGTGGGTTCGTCAACAATCAAAACATTTGGATTGTTCAGCAATGCTTGTGCAATTCCAAGCCGCCTTTTCATTCCGCCAGACAGTTTCCGAACTTTTATTTTTCGGTGTTCCCATAAATTCACCTGTTGTAAAAGATTTGGTATGCGCTCTCTTTGTATTTCAACAGGAATTTTTGACATAGCTGCTAAATAGCGCATGATTTCCAAGATCGACATATCCGGGTATAACGAAAAATCCTGTGGAAGATAGCTGATTAAAGGGCGTATCCGCTTTGTTTCCTCTAAAGAAATACTATCAAAAGTGATTTTTCCGTCAGAGGGTTTCAATAAGGTAGATAAGATACGCATTAAAGTTGTTTTTCCGGCTCCGTTCCGTCCAAGTAGCCCATACATACCGTTTTCGATTGTGAGGGAAATATCTTTTAGAACTGCATTTCCTCCATAACATTTTTTCAATGCTGTTATTTCAATTTGCATAAAAAAACTCTCCTTTCAACGTTTCCTAACGTTTGTGATAAGAAGAGTTTAACAGGGATTTGTCTACATTCCGTCACAATGCAGATAAATTTTCTGTTTTTATTTTTACTATCACCCTTGCACCTTTTCCCGGCGCATTATCAAGCTGGATAAAACCGCCATGTTTTTCTGAAAGTATTTTACATATTGATAAGCCAATACCAAAATGAGCATTTGAAGATTTCCCTTTGTAAAAATAGTTTGTTGCTTCTGCAAGGTCTTTCTGCGAAAAGCCACTGCCGTCGTCGGTTATCACAACTATAAGAAACGGCTGCAAAAAGGAAATGTCTACTTCAATTTTTTCTTTACAGTATCGCAGGGCATTAGAAATAATATTTTCTGTGATACGGAATACCGCTGCCGTAGAAAGAACGACAGTTTGCTGTGGAAGCTCTGATGATACACATATTTTTTTAGTATTTTGTTTGTCAATGATAGAAAGCTGGGAAACAATTTCTTCCTCAAAATCGCTCAATGATACTTCTTGATATTCTAAACGCATATCTTCCAAGGCTTGAATTTCATGGACGGAATCTGCGTATTCCTCTAATCTGCTTGCTGCTTGATGAATATATACCGCAATTTCCCGTGTTCCGTCCTCTGTGAGAGTCCCTTTACCTGTATTCTTATCCAAATACTCACTATATCCTTTAATTACTGTGATCGGTGTTCGCAGATCATGAGATATGCTCGCGTTGATTTTTCTTCTTTCGTCTACTAAATTCCACATATAGCGGTTATTCCTAACCAATTCCCTACGCATAAACTCAAATGCGTCGCATAGTTTACCTAATTCATCATGTTTTTGGTAATCTATTGTAAAATTCAAATCATTGTTTGAAATATGGTCAATTCCCTGCTGCAACGCTTTCAAAGGTTCTTTTAACTTGATATGATAAAAACAAGTCGCAGCACAGCCAATACCTACGACAGAAAATAAAACTGGCAGCAACACAATCAAAAGCTCCATAGTCCTGCATATAAGCAATTCGGTATTGGTATATTTCATATAATCATCAGACGTATCATTTGTTGGTGTTTCCATGATATACTGCCCGTTTTCGGGATAAAAAAATGCACCATTTGCTATAAAAGCGTGTGATAATGTAATTTCATCATGTTTCTGAGAACAGATTTTTACTGTCACTGTAGAGAGAACAATGACAATTATGACAGAGATAAAAACAATAAGGCAAAAAGATTTTTTGAGCGACATACTTTTTAGTTTACCCATTTATAGCCACACCCCCAAACAGTTTCTATATAGTTCATGTCCGTTACCTGTGCCAATTTCAAACGGATTCGCCGTATATGTTCTTTCAGAATGTCACTACTTCCCTCTGCGTCATATCCCCAAATCCTTTCGTAAATCTTTTCACGATCAAAAACCTGTCTGGCATGGATAGACAAAAATTCAATAATATCAAATTCCTTTTTAGAAAAGGGGATAACCTGTTCATTGCAGTACACACAACGCCCTGCGTAATCAATAAATAATTCTCCACACATTTTAATGTCGCTGCGGCGTACCCTGCTTTCCCTCCGAAGGTGGGCTTCTACACGGGCGGTCAATTCTGCAAGACTAAAAGGCTTTGTAATATAATCATCACCACCAGCTTGTAAACCAACAATTTTGTCCTGCTCTGTAATACGGGAAGTCAAAAAGATAATAGGGCAGTCAATATAATTTCGTATCTTTTTGCAAAATTCCAGCCCGTCAACCTCCGGCATATTTATATCCAATAATATCAAATCCGGCTTGTTTGAGAGTGCCTTGACAGCTTCATCTGAATCTATAGCTGTATAAACAAGATACCCCTCTGTTTGAAAATGTAGCTTCACCATATTGCATATGGATTCTTCGTCATCAACTAATAGAATTTTAGATGTCATTTTTTCTTCCTTTCATTTTTCCATTTATATAAGATTATTGCACGATAATCCTATCAGATAAAAGTCTATAAACAGTCAAATCGTCACTTCTTTTTCAGACGTTTATCAATAGTTTTTTTCATCCATTGGTATCAGCCACATATGGCTGAATTTTATCACACTGGGTATACGATTTTCTTCGTATAACTTCTGTCCCATTTTTTCGCCGCTTCAGGGGTAGAAATATATTCTAACATTTTCATTCACCCTTTCCATAAATTCAATCGCTATAATTATATACAGTTAGCCAAATAAACTCAATGGTTTACTGGAGTCGTATTCAGTTTTCATTTATTCTTTCTCAATGCTGTTCTGGTGTTTAGGCTTACAAGATTCCGAGCGGCATATATGCTTTTTCTATTAAAATTTTATTCCTGTGTTTGTTATAGGAAGAATAGGACTTTTGCTTGACATTCCGTTTTGTTATTTTTATAATGAAAATCAGAATAAAGTAACTGGAAAGGAATTTCTAAATGGAAAAATATCTGATCATTATTGTAGTTATTTTGGGATTTTTAATTTGGAAAAGTAAATATGATGCAAAGTCAAGAAAAGAAAAATTAAGATATCAACTAACCAAACAATGGGGAACAGTTCCAAAACAAGAGTATACTTCGGAAAAATTTTATTCACTCGGAGCTTATTATCGATTAAAGAAAAATGATAAAACAGATGTAGATGATATCACTTGGAATGATATTGATATGGATGAAATTTTTATGCTCATGAATAATACCTGTTCTGCAATGGGAGAAGAATATTTATATTTTATTTTGCATCAATTAAAATATAACGAACAGGATTTATTAGAACGAGAACATCTAATTAATTTTTTCTCACATAATGAAGAAGCTCGTCTTAAATTTCAGGAAATATTGAGTAATATGGGAAAAGTACGAGAAATTTCTGTGTATGAATATATGAATCGTCTAAAAACTGTGCCGAAAGAAGATAATATGGTACATTATCTTATGATTATTTCTATTCTTGCAGCAATTTCTGTGATATTTTTTGTACCACCATTTGGACTGTTATTAACGATATTTGCTGCTCTAAACAATATTGTTCGATATTATAAAAGAAAATCCGAAATTGAAGCTTATTTTACTGTTGTTTCTTATATTATTCGAATGTTGGATTGTGTAAAGGAAATAGAAGCTTGTAATTATCCTGAATTATCTAACTATAGAGAAAAGCTCTCAAAAGCCAAAAAATCTTATGCTGGATTTCGAAAAGGGGCAAGGGTTGTCGCTTCTAAGAAACCAACAGGTGATCTATTAGATGTTGGTTTAGACTATCTAAGGATGATTTTTCATTTTGATTTAATTAAATTTAATTCTATGATATGTACCTTTGAAAATAGTAATGAAGATATGAATCTTATGTTTGAAACAATAGGTCTATTAGATAGTATGATTGCGGTTGCTTCCTTTCGTGTTTTAATGGGAGAGTGGTGTATCCCAAAGTTTACAGATAAAAGCAAAAAATTTCTTTCTGTAAAAGAAATTTATCATCCACTTTTAGAAAATCCAGTTAAAAATTCGATTACACAAAACCAGTGTGTTTTAATTACTGGTTCAAATGCTTCAGGAAAATCTACTTTTATTAAAACAGTTGCAATTAATGCTATTTTAGCCCAAACAATCCATACCGTTATGGCAGATGACTATTTTGCAAGTTATTTTTATGTAGCTTCTTCTATGGCATTAACCGATAATCTGTCTAATAACGAAAGTTATTATATTGTAGAAATTAAGTCATTAAAGCGAATCTTAGATCGTTTAAATAATGAATATCCTATTCTTTGCTTTGTAGATGAAGTGTTACGTGGAACAAATACACTAGAACGAATTGCAGCCTCTTCTCAAATTCTTTATAGTTTCGCTGCTTCGAATGCACTTTGTTTTGCTGCTACACATGATATTGAATTAACGCATATCTTAGAAGAATTTTATTCGAATTATCATTTTCAAGAACAAGTGGTAGAACAAGAGATCTTATTTGATTATAGGCTGTATGAAGGCAGAGCAGTTTCTAAAAATGCTATTAAACTACTTGGTATTATGGGATATTCAAAGGAAATTATCTCAAAAGCAGAAGCTTTAGCTTCCCACTTTTTAGAATGTGGGGAATGGGAAAAGTGTGAAAGAAGTGAGGTTAATTAATTATGAAAGTAACAATTTATACAGATGGTTCTGCACGTGGTAATCCAGATGGTCCGGGTGGATATGGAACGATTCTTTCTTATATTGATTCCAAAGGAGAAAACCATTTAAAGGAGCTTTCTGGTGGATATAAAAAGACAACGAATAATCGAATGGAATTAATGGCAGCTATTGTGGGATTAGAAGCTCTAAATCGTCCTTGTGAAGTGATATTGTATTCGGATTCACAATACTTAGTAAATGCTTTTAATGAACATTGGATCGAAGGATGGAAGAAAAAAAACTGGAAACGTGGAAAAAATGAACCAGTTAAAAATGTAGATCTGTGGAAACGCTTACTTACTGCAATGCAGTCCCATCAGGTGACATTTTGCTGGGTAAAAGGACATAATGGACATCCACAAAATGAACGTTGTGACACTTTGGCAACTGCTGCCGCCGATGGAGATCATTTAATGGATGATATTGTTTTATACCAATAAGAAGAAAGGACGTAAAAACATGGCTCAAACAGCTCAAATGACACCAATGATGCAGCAATATTTAGAAACAAAGAAGCAGTATAAAGACTGCATCTTATTTTATCGGTTAGGAGATTTTTACGAGATGTTTTTTGAAGATGCCCTGACCGCTTCAAAGGAGCTGGAAATTACTCTGACAGGAAAAGAATGTGGATTACCAGAACGTGCACCTATGTGTGGAATTCCATATCATGCAGTAGAAGGATACTTAACAAAATTAGTCAACAAAGGATATCGTGTGGCAATTTGTGAACAGATGGAAGATCCTAAAGTCACAAAAGGAATTGTAAAACGCGAAGTGATTCGAATTGTAACTCCGGGAACAAATTTGAATACACAGATGTTGGATGAAACGAAAAATAATTATTTAATGGGTATTTTTTATGAGGATAATCTTCATGGCATTTCAACTGTAGATATTACAACAGGAGATTATTATGTAACAGAGGTAGATTCCAACCGTAAAATTTTAGATGAGATCATGAAGTATACTCCGTCGGAAATTATTTGTAATCCGGCTTTTTTAATCAGTGGAATCGATATCGAAGAATTAAGAGAACGTTTCAATATTTCTGTGAGTGCTTTAGATGATTGGTATTATGATCCAAAAATGTGTCATAAGGCATTAATAGAGCATTTTTTAGTGGCATCTTTAAATGATCTTGAATTAAAGAAAAGTTCTTCTGGCATTAATGCCGCAGGAATGATACTTCAATATTTATATGAAACTCAAAAAAATACTCTTCCTCATCTGACACATTTAAGTGTATATAGTACAAATCGGTTTATGATTTTAGATAGCTCTACTAGAAGAAATCTTGAATTGGTAGAAACGATGCGTGAGAAACATAAAAGAGGATCTCTTCTTTGGGTATTAGATAAAACAAAAACGGCAATGGGTGCTAGATTGCTTCGAAGTTACATAGAACAGCCATTAATTGAGGCTGATGCAATAGAAGAACGTTTTGATGCAGTGGAAGAATTAAATGCAAATCTAATCACAAGAGAGGAATTAAGAGAATATCTAAATTCCATCTATGATCTAGAACGTCTACTTGGAAAAATTAGTTACAAAAATGCAGGCCCTAGAGATTTAATTGCCTTAAAAGCCTCTTTAGAGATGCTTCCTCATATTCGTTATTTGAGTTCTCATTTAAAAAGTAGTCTATTTCAAAAGCTAGTAGCAGATCTTGATCCATTAGAAGATCTGTGTAGTTTAATTGAACGAGCAATTATACCAGAGCCGCCACTTGGAGTAAAAGATGGAGGAATTATTAAAGAAGGGTATAGTCAAGAAGTTGATTCACTTCGTCATGCCAAAACAGATGGAAAAACTTGGATTGCAGAGTTAGAAGCAAAAGAAAAGGAACGTACTGGAATTAAAAATCTTCGAATCAAGTTTAATCGAGTATTTGGCTATTACTTTGAGGTAACGAATTCCTATGCTAATCTAGTTCCACCAGAGTGGACAAGAAAACAAACTTTAGCAAATGCAGAACGCTATACTATGCCACAATTAAAGGAATTAGAGGATAAAATTCTAAATGCAGAGGATAAATTATTTTCATTGGAATATGAACTATTTTCAGAAGTTAGAGATAATATTGCTTCTCAGGTAAAAAGAATTCAAACAACAGCAAAAGCGGTTGCAGGAATTGACGTGTTTGCTTCTTTAGCTTATGTAGCGGAACATAATAATTATGTACGCCCTAAAATCAATATAGAGGGAAGAATTGATATTAAAAATGGTAGACATCCAGTAGTAGAACAAATGTTAAATAATGATATGTTTGTTGCCAATGATACATACTTAGATAATCAAAAGAAGAGAATCTCTATTATTACTGGTCCAAATATGGCAGGAAAATCAACTTATATGCGTCAAACAGCTCTAATTGTTTTAATGGCTCAACTAGGTAGTTTTGTTCCTGTACAACAGGCTGATATCGGAATTGTAGATCGAATTTTTACAAGAGTTGGAGCATCGGACGACTTAGCATCTGGTCAGAGTACTTTTATGGTAGAAATGACAGAAGTCGCAAATATTTTACGCAATGCAACCAAGAATAGTCTGCTTATTTTAGACGAGATTGGAAGAGGAACTTCTACATTTGACGGACTGGGAATCGCATGGGCAGTAGTAGAATATATCAGTAATCCAAAACTTCTTGGAGCAAAAACGTTATTTGCAACACATTATCATGAACTGACAGAGTTAGAAGGAAAATTAGAAAGTGTCAATAATTATTGTATTGCAGTAAAAGAACAGGGAGAAGATATTGTATTTCTAAGAAAGATTATATCTGGTGGAGCAGATAAAAGTTACGGAATTCAAGTGGCAAGACTAGCTGGTGTTCCAGAAACCGTACTAAAACGTGCTTCTGAAATTGTAGAAGAATTAATCAGTAAAGATATTGCTGAAAAAGCAAGAAATGTTTTAAGTAAAGCAGGAGAAGAAAGTTTAAAAAAAGAAGAAAAAAAAGAAGAACCGATTTTAATAAAGGAAGAAACTATAAAAAAGACAAAAGGAAAGGGGAAACCAAAAAAAGGAAAACCGGAAGCCGAACAAATTTCAATTTTTTGCAATTTAGAATATGAACAAGTGGTAGATGAAATCCGTAATATGGATATTTCCAGATTGACTCCGATTGATGCTCTAAATCGTCTGTATCAAATCCAGACAAAACTCAGAGAAACTTTTTAAGGAGAGATTATGAAGCGAAAGCAATGGATTCGACTGTTTGGATTAATAGCTTCACTTATTATAGTTTGTATTGCTATAAGTTTACAAAAAAGAGTTCAAAAACCTTCTAACTCGTTTGAGAGCCCTTCCCCTTCTCCTAGTTATGAGCCTACTCCAACAATAATGATAGATACTTTCACTCCAACAAAAGAAGTCATTTCAAAAGAATCTGTTGTGGATCAGTGGATTGAACAATTAAGTTTAGAAGAGAAAGTAGGACAGTTATTCTTTGCAAGATGTCCAGAACAAAAAGAAACTGCTCTTGAGGATTTAAAACAATATTGTTTTGGGGGATATATTTTATTTGCTAATCATTTTAAGGAAGAAACTCCTGATTCTATACGTGAAATTTTAGCTTCTTATCAAGAAACTTCAAAAGTACCATTATTATTAGGAGTAGACGAAGAAGGTGGAACAGTAAATAGAGTCAGTAAATTTTCTGCCTTTCGCTCGAAACCGTTTGATTCTCCTAGACAGCTCTATCAACAAGGACAAATGGATGCAATAAAAAGTGATACAAAAGAGAAATCTAATTTTCTTCTTTCTCTTGGATTAAATGTTAATTTAGCACCTGTCTGTGATATTGCAAAAGAATCGTCAGATTACATGTATGCTCGTTCTTTTGGACAGACAGCAAAGGAAACTGCAAATTATGTAAAAGAAGTTGTCACTATTATGAAATCTCAAAAAATCGGCTCTGTTTTAAAACATTTTCCCGGATATGGAAATAATATCAATACTCATAATTCTATCGCGATTGATTTAAGAGAATATGAGATATTTAAAACACAGGACTTTCTTCCATTTGAAGCTGGAATAAGGGCAGGTGCAGATGCCATCTTAGTTTCTCATACAATTATAGAATGTATGGATGATAAAAAACCTGCTTCTCTATCAGAAAAGGTTCATCAAATTTTAAGGGAAGAACTTGGATTTGATGGAGTGATTATGACCGATGATCTGATTATGCAGGCAATTATTGATTATACAGAAAGTAAAACGGCAGCAGTAGATGCCATTAAGGCAGGAAATGATTTATTAATTGCCACAGATTATAAAATACAATATGAAGCTGTTCTTGATGCGGTTAAGTCAGGAGAGCTATCGATAAAACAAATTGAGAATTCTATTCGCAGAATTCTTCTTTGGAAAATGGAACTGGGTCTGATTGCAGAAGGGAGTTGAATGTTGTGCCACAAATTGCTGTTTTAGATGAAGCAACAATCAATGAAATTGCCGCAGGTGAGGTAGTGGAACGACCTGCTTCGGTTGTAAAAGAGTTAATAGAAAATGCGATTGATGCAGGTGCAAGTGCTATCACAGCCGAAATCAGAGAAGGTGGTATTCGTCTGATTCGAATTACAGATAATGGTTGTGGAATGGAAAAAGAAGATGCCCAAATAGCATTTCTTCGTCATTCCACAAGTAAAATTCGAAAAGCAACCGATCTATTGACAGTTTCTAGTTTGGGATTTCGAGGGGAGGCTCTTTCTAGTATTGCCGCAGTTGCACAGGTAGAACTTTTAACGAAGACTCGAACTTCTTTTACAGGTGTAAGATATGTAATAGAAGGAGGGGAAGAAAAGGGTTGTTTTGAAATTGGTTGTCCAGAAGGAACGACTTTTTTAGTACATAATCTATTCTATAATACGCCTGCAAGAAGAAAATTTTTAAAAAGTCCTACTACAGAAGCAGGATATGTCAGTGAATTGATAGAACGTCTTGCGGTATCCCATCCAGAAATCTCTTTTAAATTTATTAACAATAATAAAACGATACTCCACACTTCAGGAAACCGAAATTTAAAAGATATCATTTATTATGTATATGGCAGGGAAATTGCTACACAACTGCTGCCAGTTTTTTGGGAGGAAGAGGGAATTTCTATTGGAGGATTTTTAGGTAAACCTGTTATTTCTCGTGGGAATCGTAATTATGAAAACTATTTTATCAATGGAAGATATATTAAAAGTAGTCTGTTGTATAAAGCGATTGAAGAGGCATATAAACCCTATACCATGCAGCATAAATATCCTTTTACTGTTTTACATTTGACGATTGACCATTCAAAAATAGATGTCAATGTACATCCTACAAAAATGGAACTTCGTTTTTCAGATGGAGAAGCACTATATCATGCTGTATTTACAGCCGTAAAAGAAGCTCTTGCAGGACATAATCTGATTGTGGAAGCTGTCTTTGAAAAAGCACCAAAGGAAAAATATATCCCTATTGAAAATATACCAGAACCATTTGAATCCAATAAAAAACTTCAAATAGAAGGTACACTTGGATTAAAAGATCAAAAACCTATCCGAAAGGAAACATTGGAACAAGTAGAACCACATCCAGCAGGTAACAGTATTTATGATAATTTAACAACCAAAGAAGAATTAAATCGACAAATGCACAAGGCAAGAGAACAAGTCATAAAAGAATTTAATCAGACAAATCTATTTGAGCCTGAAAGAAATGAGCTATCAAAGACAGATAAGGTTCGCAAAGCAAAAGGATATCGAATTATCGGACAATTATTTTCTACTTATTGGATGGTGGAATCGGAACAGAAATTATTTATGATCGATCAACATGCTGCCCATGAAAAGATCTTATATGAACATACGATTAAAAAGTTGAAAGAAAAGGAAACACTTTCCCAAATGTTAAATCCCCCTATTGTTCTTTCTTTATCTATACGGGAAGAAGAAGCAATTTTAACACATAAACAGATATTAGAACAACTTGGCTTTACTATAGAATCCTTTGGCAGCAGGGAATATTTTGTACGATCTATACCTGCGGATATGTTTGGATTAGAGGGAAAAGATCTACTTTTAGAATTTATTGATGATCTTGTAACAGAAGTTTCTAAAGAAACACCAGATAGTATTTTAGAAAAAATAGCATCTTTATCCTGTCATGCAGCAGTAAAGGGAAATCATTCTTTATCAAAAGAAGAAGCAAGAGCATTGATTGACGAATTAATGACTTTAGAGAATCCATATCATTGTCCACATGGTCGCCCTGTTATTATTTCTATGACAAAACAGGAAATTGAAAAAAAATTTAAACGGTAAAAGGAGAATTTATGTCTGAACCAAAACCACTCATTATACTTACTGGTCCTACTGCTGTCGGAAAAACCAAACTTTCGATTGAACTTGCAAAAAAAATAAATGGATCGATTATTTCTGCCGATTCTATGCAGGTATATCGGTATATGAATATTGGAACTGCAAAAATTACTAAAAAACAGATGCAAAATGTTCCACACTATCTGATTGATGAATTTGATCCAAAAGATGAATTTCATGTAGTACGTTTTCAAGAGTATGCCAAACGGTATATGGATGAAATTTATTCTAAGGGAAGTATTCCGATATTAGTAGGAGGAACTGGTTTTTATATTCAGGCAGTACTATATGATATTGATTTTACAAAGGTAGAGGCACAAGAAGACTATCGGAAAGAACTTCTTGCTTTTGCTAAAGAGCATGGAGAACCGGCACTGCATGAAAAACTTAGAAAAATCGATCCAATCTCCGCACAGTCGATTCATCCCAATAATGTCAAACGGGTAATTCGTGCTTTGGAGTACTATAGTCAAACAGGTAATCCAATTTCAAAGCATAATGAAGTAGAACGACAAAAAGCTTCCCCTTATCGATTTGCTTATTTTGTTTTAACCGATGATAGAAAAATTCTCTATGATCGAATTAATCAAAGAGTAGATCAGATGATAATAGATGGATTAATAGAAGAAGTAATACATTTAAAAGAATTAGGGTATGAACGCTCTCTTGTTTCTATGCAGGGATTGGGTTATAAAGAAATCTATTCTTATTTAGAAGGAGAATGTAGTTTAGAAGAGGCGATAGAACAGATAAAATGTAGTACAAGACATTTTGCGAAACGACAACTGACATGGTTTAAAAGAGAAAAAGATGTGATCTGGCTAGATCGTACTAAACTTGGAGAAGATTCTATTATTTTGGAACAAATGTTACGAAATATAAAGAATATTCTTAAATAGAAAAAAAAGAAAGGAAAATAGTATGGATAAGAAAACATATTTATCACAAATAGAACATGTGATTAAAACAGGAACTTATCAAGATAATTGGGATTCTTTAAGTCATTATCAAGTTCCAGACTGGTATCAGGGGTTAAAATTCGGTATTTTTATTCATTGGGGAGTTTATAGTGTTCCTGCTTTTGGAAATGAATGGTACTCCAGAAATATGTATATTCAGGGTTCACAGGAATTTGAACATCATATTAAAACCTATGGAGCACATAAGGACTTTGGCTATAAAGATTTTATTTCTATGTTTCGAGCAGAACAATTTAATGCCAAAACGTGGGCAGAATTATTTTCAAATACAGGAGCACAATATGTTATTCCAGTAGCTGAACATCATGATGGATTTCAGATGTATGAAAGTTTTTTATCGAAATGGAATTCTTTTGAGATGGGGCCAAAGCGGGACATTTTAGGAGAACTAAAAGTAGAAGTAGAAAAGCTTGGAATGAAATTTGGCTCCTCTTCTCACAGAGCAGAACATTGGTTTTTTATGGGTCATGGAAGAGAATTTGACAGTGATATTAAAGAGGATCAACAAGAAGGAGATTTTTATTGGCCAGCTATGCCAGAGCCAAAAGATCACCATGATCTTTTTAGTAAACCAGAACCATCGGTACAATTTTTAGAAGACTGGCTAGTAAGATGTTGTGAACTTGTAGATAAATATCAACCTAAAATGATCTACTTTGATTGGTGGATCCAACATACTTCTTTTAAACCTTATTTAAAAAAATTTGCAGCATATTATTATAACCGTGCTAGACAATGGGGTGGTGCCGTAATTAATTATAAACATGACGCCTTTTTATTTGGAACTGCTGTAATTGATATAGAACGAGGACAATTTAAGGAATGGAAGCCATATTTATGGCAAAGTGATACCGCAATCGCTAAAAATTCTTGGTGTTATACAGAACATAATAATTATAAAAAAGCAAAAGATATTCTATGTAGTTTAGTAGATATTGTAAGTAAAAACGGAAGACTTTTACTCAATGTCGGACCAAAAGCAGATGGAAGTTTTGCAAAAGAGGATTTGCAGATTTTACAGGAAATCGGAGATTGGATGAAAATAAATGGTGAAGCAATTTATGATACTACTTTATTTCGAGTACCAGCCGAAGGTCCAAGTGTAATAGAGGAAGGACAATTTACAGATCAAAAGGAGCAAACGTTTACTTCCGAAGATATTCGGTTTACTATGAAGGGGCATGTTCTCTATGCTATTGTATTACATTATCCAGATGACGGATTTGTAAAAATTCACTCATTAGGAGAAAAAGATGCTGCAAGTCTTCCTGTATTTCATGGGTGTATAAAAGGAGTAAAAGTTCTTGGATTTGATGAAACTGTACAAATGACACGAACCAAGGAAGCATTAGAATTAAAAACAAATACTGTACATAGTGAGTATCCAGTAGTATTTCGAATTGAACTTGATTAGATAAAAAGGAGCTGTCGCATGTTTCATTCTTAGTGCGACAGCTCCTTTTTATCTAAGAACATTATCTGATATAAATAAACTAAATATCCAGAAAAATTCATACCAATACAAAGTTATCTACAGAAGAATGAATAGCTCTTCTTTTTGATTTTTGGCGATATGTAGAAATCGGATTCCTACTTGACAACCCAACAGGAAACGTCTATAGTTTTAATATCACCTTTGGAAAAGAAGGAATAAAAAAAGCGGGGAATAGTATGGAAAATACGGATCTTTATTCAATGTACCTTCAATCTGGTATTGACAAGAAGGTACTTGATTTTTGCTTTTCAATAGAGCGTGAATTAAAAGAACGCTTTGAATTAATTGATACAACAGCCGAGTTTAACCAAATGAAAGTACTAAATGCAATGAGAAAACACAAGGTCAGTGAAATACACTTTGCCTCAACTACTGGATATGGATATAATGATTTAGGGAGAGATACTCTAGAAGCAGTATATGCAGAAATTTTTCATACAGAAGATGCTCTAGTCAGACCACAACTTATGAGTGGAACTCATGCACTGACAGTAGCACTCTTTGGAAATCTTCGACCAGGTGATGAATTATTATCTCCCGTTGGAAAGCCTTATGATACATTGGAAAGTGTTATAGGAATTACTCCTACAAAAGGTTCTTTAAAAGAATATGGGGTTACGTATCGACAGGTAGATCTTCTTTCGGATGGTTCTTTTGATTATGAAAAAATACGATCTGCCATTCACAAAAATACGAAATTAGTCACAATTCAGCGTTCGAAAGGATATCAAACCAGACCAACTCTTTCTGTTGAACAAATTGGAGAATTGATCTCATTTCTTCGGTCTATAAAGCCTGATCTTATCTGTATGGTAGATAATTGTTATGGTGAATTTGTTCAAACAATAGAGCCTACCGATGTGGGAGCAGATTTAGTCGTTGGATCTTTAATCAAAAATCCGGGAGGAGGTCTTGCACCGACAGGAGGATATATTGCAGGCAAGAAAGAATTTGTGGAGAATGCAGCATATCGTCTCTCTGCTCCGGGATTAGGAAAAGAGATTGGGGCAACACTTGGTTTAAATCAACCTTTATATCAGGGGTTATTTTTAGCTCCAACGGTTGTATCTGGTGCATTAAAAGGTGCTATTTTTGCTGCTAATATCTATGAACGACTTGGATATTTTGTTGTTCCAAATGCAGTCGAGCCACGTTATGATATTATTCAGGCTGTCACCTTAAATCACCCAGAATCTATAATTGCCTTTTGTCGTGGGATTCAGGCAGCCGCTCCAGTAGACAGCTATGTTGTTCCAGAGCCGTGGGCAATGCCGGGATATCATTCACAAGTAATTATGGCAGCAGGAGCATTTGTACAGGGGTCATCGATTGAGTTATCGGCAGACGCACCAATAGAACCTCCTTATGCAGTCTATTTTCAAGGAGGTCTTACTTGGTATCATGCAAAATTTGGAATTTTAATGTCTGTACAGAAATTATATGATGCAGGATATTTGCCAAAAGCCTGTTTTTAGGAAAAAACAAGTAATATTTTGTCTAAAGATTAAAAGAATTTAAGAAAAATTAAACACAATTAGATGTATACAAAAGTCGTGATTTGTGGTAAGATTATACTTGATTTAGTAGGTAAAATACAGAAATTGTATAACTAATCAGATATACCGGTAACTCTGTCTGCCGACTTCTTGGAGAGAAGAGCAGGAGAAAAAATGGAATATAAAGAACGCACAATTAAGGAATTACCGGAGTCGGAACGACCTTATGAGAAATTTGAACAATATGGTGCACAAGCCTTATCCGATGCTGAATTATTAGCTGTGATTATTCGGACAGGCACAAGAAAAGAACGCTGTGTAGAGTTGGCCAGCCGTGTTTTGACCTATTCTGTTCACTGTCAGGGATTAATGGCTTTATATCATATGACAATGAAAGAATTGATGCAGATTCGTGGAATAGGACGAGTAAAGGCGATTCAGTTACTTTGTATAGCAGAACTGTCCAAACGGCTGCACCGTGCTTCCTTTCGGGAGGGAATTTGTTTTAATCACCCTAAAATTATCGCTGAATATTATATGGAACAAATGCGACATTTAAATCGGGAACAAGTTATGTTAGCACTTTTAGATTCTAAAGCCAGATTAATTCGCAGTCTTACATTGTCGATTGGCACTGTAAATTCCTCGATGCTCTCACCCAGAGAAATTTTTTTGGAAGCAGTAAAAGCAGAAGCAGTCAATTTTATCTTACTGCATAATCATCCAAGTGGCGATCCTTCTCCCAGCAGAGAGGATATCTTAATTACAAAACGAGTTCAAGAATCTGGAGAACTTCTTGGAATATCTTTATTAGATCACATCATTATTGGGGACAAGCGATATATAAGCCTGAAAGAAAGTGGATATCTTCTTTAAGGTTAGAAAAAATAAAATTTTAATTAATTTGTGGAGGGAAGATATGTCTGCAAAAGTATTCGGAATTGACTTCGGTACAAGTATGCTGAAGATATATAAAAAGAATGAAGGAATTATATTTGATGCCAAGAATATTATTGCAATTGCAGATGGAAATCGTGTTATTGCAATAGGTGATGAGGCATTTGAAATGTACGGAAAAGCTCCATCAAATATTGATGTGGACTTTCCAGTAAAAAATGGAGTCATTGCGAATATTGCTAATATGTTAGCACTGTTAAATGCTGCTTTAGAAACTGTTTCAAGAAAATATGGAAAATTGACAGGTGCAGAATTTATTGTAGCTGCTCCAACTGATATCACAGAAGTAGAAAAGAGAGCATTTTTTGATCTTGTTTCTAGTTCGATTGCAAAGACAAAAAAGGTACGAATTGTAGAAAAACCAATTGCAGATGCACTAGGAACAGGACTTGATGTAACAACAGCACATGGTGTTATGGTTGTTGATATTGGTGCAGATACTACAGAAATTTCAATTCTTTCTTTAGGAGGAATTGTACTTAGTAAATTAATTACCATAGGCGGAAATCGATTTGATGATTCTATTATTCAAAATGTTAAAAAACAATATAACTTAATTATTGGAAATAAAACTGCGGAAGTTATAAAAAAAGAGCTTTCTGTAGCACTTCCAGAAAAGGAAGTAAAAACGTTAAAAGTATTTGGGCGTGATATTGTTACTGGTCTTCCAACAGAAAAAGAAATTAATTCTAATTTTGTCTATGAATCCACTTCTGAACATTTACATTCTATTGTAGATGCCATTCGTGTGATTCTAGAGAGAACTCCACCAGAAATTTCTTCTGATATTATTGATTCGGGAGTTTATTTAACTGGAGGTTCTGCCAATATCAGATGTTTAGATCAACTGATTTCTCAAGAAACGGAATTAACGATTAATGTATGCGAAGATGCAGCTAATACAGTAGTCAACGGGTTAGGAAAAATTATTGAAAACAGTAAATTGGATTCTTTGGCGTTTTCCATCCGTCCAACTTCCTATGGTGCATAAACAGTAAGATATAAAAGCGATAGGAAAAGCAGGAGGTTTCATCGGCATTTATGAAAAGAAGATCATCCAAATTATCCAAATTATCAATTTCATCAAAATTTATTCTACGTACCTGTTTGGTTCTTTGTATTGTTTTGATTTTTATTTCCTTTCGATACAAAGAAGCATTTCATCCAGTTAAGACCTTTGCAGGAAATCTTATCACTCCTATGCAGAAGGGATTAAATACAGTAGGTAATTATATTGCAGATAAACTAGATGCGTTTCAGGATATAAAGCAGTTAGCTTCCGAAAAAGAACGCTTAGAAAAAGAAGTAGAAAATTTAAAAGCATCCAATATCTCTTTAGTAAAGGATCAGTATGAATTGGATAGTTTAAGAGCATTATATTCAGTTGGAGAAAAATATGCAGACTATCCAAAAGTTGCTGCTCATGTTACAAGTAAAGATTCCAATAGCTATTATAATATCTTTACGATTGATAAAGGAACAAACGATGGAATTGAAGTAGATATGAATGTTTTAGCCGGAAATGGACTGTGTGGAATTGTCATTGAAGTAGGAAAAAATTATGCAAGAGTTCGTTCTATTATTGACGATGCAAGTTATGTCAGTGGAATGTTTTTAAAAACTTCTGATACTTGTGATGTTAAGGGAGATTTAAAATTATTAGATTCTGGCTATATTTTAGTAGAAGCGATCAGTACAGATGCTAAGATTGATGAGAATTATGAAGTGGTTACTTCTTTAATCAGCGATAAGTATCTTCCGGGTATTCTCATTGGATTTATCAGTAATATTGAATTAGATTCCAGCAATATGACAAAACGGGCGTATCTTACGCCCGTAGTAGACTTTGAACATTTAGAAGAAGTTTTAGTGATTACTAAATTAAAAGAACCATTAGAAGAATTATCCGAAAAAGATATTTCTGATCGTATTTTAGAACAGGCAGCTAGTTTAAATGATACGAATCGGGCAACTGTTTCAGAACAATTAAACTCTAGTCTTAGTTCAAAAAATAAAGTAGCCTCTATTTTAAATCAGATTTCAAAATTATCAAAAGAAGATCAGATAGCTTTGAAAGAGCAGTTGGATGCGTTATTAAATTCAGAAAGCAGGGATGAAAACACACCGTGATACGTATTATACTAACGGCAATAGGAATCGTAATGGGATATTTACTTCAGAGTACCGTTTTGCCGCAGTTAGCTGGGGTTTTTCCAGATGTTTTAATTATTCTAGTAGTAGCGGCTGGATATACCCGTGGGCAGATGGCAGGAATGATGACAGGATTGTTTTCTGGACTGTTGTTAGACTGTAATGTAGGAAGCATTGTAGGACTATATGCAGCATTTTATTTATTGATTGGATATCTGATTGGATTTAGTAATAAAGTCTACGATAGAGACGATTACATCATGCCAATTGTATTTATTGGACTTAGTGAATTTGTCTATAATAATTTATATTATGTAATCAATTTTTTACTGCGGGGAAGATTAGATTATGGATATTATTTAGGGCGTATTATGCTGCCACGTACTATATATACATTGGCAGTTGGTATTGTATTATATAAGTTTTATCATAGTATACATCATTTTTTGCTTCGCTTGGAACAAAAGGAGGAATAAACATTGTTTGATATATTTTTAGATAAGGTGAAAGCATTATTTTCATCCCGACTGATTCCATTGGCAATGATTTTTGTCACTTTGTTTGTTCTTTTGATCTATCAGGTATTTCAAATGCAGATTGTACAAGGAATTGCAGCTGCGGAGGAGGAAGAATATAAAAGCACTGCGGAGCGGGATATTAAAAGTACACGTGGGCTGATCTTTGATCGAAATGGAAATCTTTTGGCTTATAATGAATTAAAGTATGCTGTTGTGATGAGCGATACAGGAGTTTTAACAACAAATGCAGAAAAAAACGCAATGTTGTATCGTTTGATAAAATTATTAGAAAGATATGGAAATGAATTAGAATTAGATTTTTGTATTTATTTAGACGAAAATGGCGAATTGGCGTTTAATGTTAGTGGAAATGCAGAATTACGTTTTAAAAAGAATGCCTATTGCCTTACTTCCGTTAATAAATTAACGGAAGAACAACGTAATGCAACTGCACAAGAAGTTTTTGATTTTTTACGCAATGGAACTGGAATGTTTCAGATATCTGGTAGTTATTCGATTGAAGATATATTAAAGATTATGACAATTCGTTATACAATGATGATACAACCAAAAGAACAAGCTTACGATCAATTTACATTAACTTCGAATGTAACAGCAGAAACTGCTGCTGCTATTAAAGAAAATATGTCTGAACTTCCGGGTGTAGAAGTACAACAACAGACATATCGTGTCTATAATGATGCAAAGTATTTTGCTCATATCATTGGATATACTGGGTTGATTAATACAACAGAACTAGAAACTTATAATGAACAATTAGGAACAGAAAAATATAAATCCACTGATGTTGTAGGAAAAAGTGGAATTGAAAAATCTATGGAAGAATATTTATCTGGAACAAAGGGTGTTGAATTACTAACAGTTAATGATTCAAATAAAATTATTGAAACATCTGTTCAAAAAGAACCCGTTGCTGGATATAATATTTATCTTTCAATTGACAGAGAACAACAGATTGCCTACTATCACATTTTAGAACGTAATTTAGCAGCGATTTTATTATCAAAATTAAATAATGGATATAATTATGGAACAAAGGGAACAAAAGCTTCAGGAATTTTGATTCCTATTTATGAAGTTTATAATGCCCTGATTTCGAATAATGTTATAGATATTACACAATTTAAGCAGGCAGATGCAACAGACTTAGAGCGAACGGTTTATTCTTATTTTGAAGAAAAGAGAGATTCCATTTTTAATCAGCTTGAAAAACTGATGGCAGCTAACAGTACAACGACGAATTCGGCAGCAGGAGAGGAAATGGAAGAATATCTCGACTATGTCTACCAGTCAATGAAACAAAATGGAGTTGGATTGGTAATAGATTCAGCGGTCAATAAAACAGATCCAATGTATTTAGATTATGTAAATAATA
Source organism: uncultured Lachnospiraceae bacterium (assembly GCA_910586015.1). Lineage (GTDB taxonomy): Bacteria > Bacillota > Clostridia > Lachnospirales > Lachnospiraceae > MGBC140009. The sequence goes on along the minus strand of CAJUGJ010000001.1, from coordinate 164,046 downwards.
AAATTAGTTTAAGTCAGTATCTACAATATGCTATTACACAAAATTGGATTGATCTATCTGCTCTTGAAATAGGTTCAGAATTTTTTACTCCTGTAGAATACTATGAAAGAATGTTAGAAAAAACATTTGATTATTTATTAGATGATAAGGAATTTGAAAAAAAGATCTATCGTACACTTATATTTACCCAAAGATTATCTGGAACTCAAATTTGTCTTTTATTATTTGATCAAGGTGTGTTAGAATATAAGGAAGAAGATTATAACAATTTAAGAAATGGAAGAGTGAGTGCTTATTCATTTATTCGAGAGAAATTAACAAATCTTGAAATTACCCCCGGACAACTTGCATTAGAACCATATAGTGGTTCCATCGTAGCAAATAATCCAATGACTGGAAGTGTAGAGGCACTTGTTACGTATCCATCTTATGATAATAACCGTCTTGCCAATAAAATTGATTGGGACTATTATTCTAAACTTTTAGAAGATGCAGCTCATCCTTTAATTAATCGCCCAGCAAATCAACAGACACCAGCAGGTTCTACTTTTAAACCTCTTACATCTATGGCAGGTTTTGGTGAAAGTATGATTACAACAACCTCTCAAATCAGAGATCTGAGTATCTTTACTTTAGTAGATGATGGAACGCCTCCAAAATGTTGGAAGTATCCCGGAAGTCACGGAAGTATTAATGTTTCACAGGCATTAATGCACTCTTGTAACTACTTTTTCTATGATGTTGCCTATCGAATGTCTTTAGAAAATGGAAAATATTTAGACTCAAAAGGCGTTAGGAAAATAGCAGAGTATGCCAAATTATTTGGATTAGGAGATATAAGTGGTATTGAAATAGCAGAGAGTACACCAACTATTTCTGATAGAGATGCTATTCGTTCTATGATTGGATACTATCATAACTTTTCTCCAGTACAGATTTCAAAGTATATTTCTACTGTAGCTTCAAAAGGAGTTTGTTATGACTTTACATTAATTGATAAAATCACTGACAAAGATGGAAATATTATTTCTAAACAAGAGCCAAAAGTATACAATGAGATTACCATGTTTTCTGTTGAACAATGGGATGCGGTACAAAAGGGAATGAATTGGGTAGTAAATACCTCTGCCAATTCTTTAAATAGACTTTACGGAAATCTTGGTGTTACAGTTGCCGGAAAAACAGGAACTCCTCAGGTTAGCTTAACAAGACCAAGTCATGCACTGTTTACTTCCTTTGCACCATTTTCAGATCCAGAAGTTTGTGTTACAATCGTCATACCAAACGGTTATGCTTCTGCAAATGCTGCTCATATTGGCAGGGAAGTGTACGGGTTTTATTTTAAAGGTGAAAATAAAGAAGATCTCCTAAATGGTAATGTAAAAGCCGGTACTGCTACAACGATCAGTGTATCAGATTAATGAGATACGAAAGGACGGATAACTTATGAAAAATTCTGTCATCATCAAAGGAACGCCTCACGGTATTATTGTCGTGTTGGATGACCAGATGGAGTTTTCAGAATTAAAAAAACAGATCGTGGAAAAGATTAAAGAACTATCAAAATTTTTAGGCTCTGCTCAAATGGCCATCAGTTTTGAAGGACGTACTTTAACAGAAGAACAACAGCGGGAAGTGTTAGACATCATTGCCGAGTATTCCGATCTGCATGTCATTTGCGTCGTAGAAAATAATCCAGAACTGGATCAGGTATTTGAAAAAGCATTAAATGATAAATTGATGGAACTAAGTAATACAACTGGTCAGTTTGTAAAAGGAAATCTGCGTTCCGGACAAGTTCTTGAAATGGAAACTAGTATTATTATTATTGGAGATGTTAATCCTGGAGCTAGTATTACCTCAAAAGGAAATATTATTATTATTGGTTCTTTAAAGGGAACTGCTTTTGCTGGAGCAGGTGGAAATAATAACGCATTTATTTTTGCACTGGATATGAATCCAGTGCAGATTCGAATTGCAGATACGATCGCAAGAGCACCTGATAAGCCTAAAAAGGGAGAAAATAAAGAAGCAAAGATTGCATTTTTAGAAGACGGAAATATCTATATTGAATCGGTAAATAGAAGAGTACTTTCTGATATTCGAATGTAACAGAAAGAATAATTTTTTTGGAGGAATGAATATCATGGGTGAAGTAATTGTAATAACATCCGGCAAAGGCGGTGTAGGAAAAACAACAACAACAGCAAATGTCGGTGCAGGTCTTGCTAAACTAGATAAAAAAGTTATACTGATTGATACTGATATCGGACTTCGGAATCTTGATGTTGTACTGGGATTAGAAAATCGTATTGTATATAATCTTGTAGATGTGATTGAAGGAAATTGTCGTATTAAACAGGCATTAATTAAGGATAAACGATATCCTAGTTTATATTTGCTACCATCAGCTCAAACGAGAGATAAAACTTCAGTATCACCAGAACAGATGAAAAAACTAGCGGATGAATTAAGGGGAGAATTCGATTACATATTATTAGACTGTCCTGCAGGAATTGAACAGGGCTTTCAAAATGCTATTGCAGGTGCTGACAGAGCTTTAGTGATAACAACTCCTGAAGTATCTGCTGTTAGGGATGCCGATCGTATTATTGGATTGCTAGAAGCTTCCGAGATGAAGCAAACACAATTAATCGTCAATCGAATCCGTCCTGATATGGTAAAACGGGGAGATATGATGACAAGTAATGATGTAGTTGAAATTTTAGCGATTGATTTAATTGGTGTTGTTCCAGATGATGAAAATATTGTAATTTCAACCAATCAAGGAGAACCTATTGTTGGTTCAGATGCTATGGCAGGACGTGCCTATATGAATATTTGTCATAGACTTTTAGGAGAAGATGTACCTTATTTAGATTTAACAATTAAAAAAGGTTTCTTTAGTAAATTATTTGGGAAGAATTAATAGAAAGGGGGGAGATAACATGGCGATATTTGATATACTAAAAAGGAGATCCTCTAGTACGGTAGCAAAGGATCGGCTCAAACTGGTTCTGGTATCGGATCGTGCTGGATGCTCCCCAGAAATTATGGAACAAATTAAAAATGATATTATTGAAGTAATATCAAAATATGTTGAGATGGATACAGAAGGATTAGATATTCGCATTACTCAAACAGAATCAGAGGGGGATAATGGAACCGTTCCTGCTCTGATTGCAAATATACCTATTAAAGATATGAAGATGAAGCAACATGGAAAATGAATGATAAGACTGGACGTAATCAATGTTTAAATTTAAAGAATATGACTTTAAGCATTATAAAGTATCAATTTTAGTAATTATATTGTTTTTGGGCAGTATTGGAAGTTATCTGATTCAATATCTCCAAGATTCAGGAGAACAGCAATTTGAAAAACAAATTATAGGTCTTTTAGCAGGTGCTCTAATCGCATTTTTTGTTTCTTTATTCGATTATCACTTTATCTGCAAATTTTTTGGTCTACTATATTTACTAAATTTAATTTTATTAGTAGCAGTGCAATATTCACCATTTGGAGCATATCATTATGAAGCAAAACGATGGCTGCGTTTTCCAAACGGTCAAGTTCCTTCTATAGAGGCAATTTTTGAATTTCAGCCCTCAGAGTTGACAAAAATTATTTTAATCTTATTTTTTGCCAAGTTTTTTGATTTGATGTATCGCCAAATTAATAAATGGTATGTGATTGTTATTTCTGCTATTTTAGCTGGAATTCCTCTCTTACTAATTTTTAAGCAGCCTGATTTATCAACAACTATTGTTTTAGGTTGTACGTATATTGCTATTTTATATGCTACTGGACTGTCATATAAAATTATTGTTCCATCACTTGCGATTGGATTACCTCTGATTATTGCGTTATATTGGTATGTTCAACAGCCATTTCAAGGTCTATTAACAGAATATCAACAAAATCGTATTCTTTCAATTAAATATCCAGAACTTTATCCAAAAGAAATGTGGCAACAAAATAATGCTGCAAAAGCAATAAAAAGCGGAGGAATGTTGGGAAAGATTTTCACAGAGCATATTAGTAAACTGGAATGTAAAATTATTTCTGCTATTGAAAGTGATTTTATTTTTACTGCTATTGCAGAAGGATTCGGATTTGTTGGCTGTTGTATTGTAATATTATTATTTCTCCTTCTCATTATGAAATGTTTTGGAATTGCAAAAAGAGCAAAAGATAGATTGGGAAAGTTGATTGCTATTGGGGTAGCAACCTTAATTATGACACAGGTATTTGTTAATATTGGAGTTGTAACATCTATATTACCGAATACAGGAATTCCACTTCCTTTTGTCAGTTCTGGATTAAGTGCATTGCTTAGTAACATGCTGATGATTGGAATTTTATTAAATGTAAGCCTTCAAGGCAAATGGAATAAGGAGGTATCGCAAAAATGAATGTAGGGTTTATTGCACATGACGCAAAAAAGAAATTGATGCAAAATTTTTGTATTGCTTATCGTGGGATTTTAGCAAAACACACACTTTATGCAACTGGAACTACAGGACGATTAATTGAAGAGGTGACTAATCTACAGATACACAAATATCTTGCTGGACATTTAGGTGGAGAACAGCAAATGGGTGCACAAATTGAACATAATGAAATTGACCTACTAATTTTTTTAAGAGATCCATTTACTCCAAAATCTCATGAGCCAGATATTAATACAGTTGTACAACTTTGTGATACACATAATATTCCACTTGCCACAAATCTTGCAACGGCTGAATTATTGATTAAAGCACTAGATCGTGGAGATTTAGATTGGAGAGAACTTTATAAATCATGAAAAAATATAAAATGTTTTATCAAGCTGCTGCTTTGGTTTTGGCAGCAGTACTTGCAACTGGAATGTTGTCTAGTTGTACAGTAAAAGATTCTGGAATTCTTATGGCATTTGATGGAACAGATACAGGAAAAAATGCAGATATCGGAATCTATGGAACTGCTACATTTGCAGATCTTATTACTTCACAAGTCTGTGCAGTTGCTCCAGAAAATGCAAAAATGGAGGATGAAAATATTTCAGCTTCTTCGGCTCTTCGAATTGATTTAGACACCAATCAAATGATCTATGCTCAAAATATTTATGAACGTGTCTATCCTGCTAGTACAACAAAACTAATGACAGCATTACTTTTATTAAAATATGGAAATCTAAAAGATACGTATACTTTTCAAGAAGATAATGGAGGAATTACAACCTTTGGTGCAAAATTATGCGGATTTCATAAAGGGGACACGGTTTCATTAGAAGCACTTTTAAATTGTCTATTAATCTATTCTGGAAATGATGCAGGGGTTGCGATTGCCAGATATTTATGTGGTACAGAAGAATCCTTTGTAATACGAATGAATGAAGAGGCAAAAAAAATTGGAGCTACAGATACTCACTTTGTCAACTCTCATGGGCTTCATGATCCGGATCACTATACCACTGCTTATGATATGTATTTAATCATGAAAGAGTGTGTTCAATATGAAGAGTTCGTTAAAGTGATTCAAAAGTCTACTTATTCTGCTGGCTATACAGATGCTTCTGGAGAAACAAAACGGACAAACAATTATCAGACAACGAATTACTTTTTACTTAATACTGCACAGCCTCCAGAGGGAATTACGGTACTTGGTGGAAAAACAGGAAGCACAGGCAGTGCTGGAAATTGTTTAGTTCTTTTAAGTGAAGATAATAACCATAAACGTATGATTACCGCTGTTTTTAATGTATCGACTTGGGATAGTTTATTTGCACAACATAGTTATCTTTTAGGGTTAAATTTATCCAGTATTTATGAATAAGTTTTAATTTATTTAAAATACTGGTTGTTTTTTTGTTCAAATTATACTATAATGGAAGTATCATAATTCTTGACCCATCATAAAGGAGGAGATTACCATGATACAGATTATAGCAGGAGAAAAGGGTAAGGGCAAAACAAAGATTCTTCTTGACAAGGTTAATGCAGAGATTCAGACAGCCAAAGGCAGCATTATTTATTTGGATAAAAACACGAAACATATGTATGAATTAAATAATAAGATTCGCCTTATTAATGTCAGAGATTATTGTGTAGAAGAAGCAAAGGAATTTGTTGGATTTATCTGTGGTTTAATTTCTCAAGATCATGACTTAGAAAAAGTCTATCTCGATAGTTTCTTAAAAATCGCTTGTACCAGTGAAGCAGATATTCTTCCCGTTCTTGAAAAATTGGATACGATTTCAACGAAATTTGATGTGGACTTTGTGATTAGTATGTCCATTAATAGCGATCTGCTTCCAGAAGAAGTTAAAAAATATGTAATTGTAGCTTTATAATTTCTAACTAATATCAGTTGAAAAAGCCCGTCGCCTATTCGTTTAGGAGAACGGGCTTTTATTAAGCGTTTGAAGATTTTATTATGCAGCATTATTTATTATGCAGCATTATTTATTATGCAACATCAGTTTTTAGTTTTGCAAAATAACTTAGGGCATAAAGACCGAAAATTCCCACTAGTGCATAAACAATTCTGGATACTAAAGTCATATCACCAAAAATAAAACGTACTAGGTCGAAGCTAAAAAATCCGATAAGCCCCCAATTGACTGCACCGACAATGACAAGCATAAGTCCGATATAGTCGAGTACCTTCATCGCGTTTGCCTCCTTCAATTTTGATATTGGTTAGTATAACCTGATCGAAATGAATTATTCTAATTTCTATCGATTTATAAAAATAGTAGTTAATTTCAATAAATTTATATAGCAAAATAATTTTAAGTTTTACTTTAAAAATGAAAGAAAATTCAGTATAATAGGAGAAAGAAAAGAGGAAAGGAGCAAAAATTTCTTGGGAAATAATAATAAGGTGATTCGGCTAAAAAAAAGGAAGACAATTAATTTAGGCTTCTTACTATTTTTTATTATCTTTCTCTATATTATTGTCTATATTATTGTTTATTTTACAAAACCTCATTTGTCTATCTATGAAGTACAAAGAGAAAATTTATCGACCGATAGCCGAGCCACTGGAGTGATTGTAAGAGAAGAAACTGTACAATATATGCCAAAAGCAGGTTATGTTAATTATTATCTAAGAGATGGTTCAAGAGTGAAAAAAAATTCTTCTATTTATTCTTTGGATGAAAATAGAAGTATTTATGACGCTTTAGCTAATTCTGGAAATGAGCTAACTCTAAATGAAAATGATATTACTTCTGTTAAAAATAAAATTTCATCCTTTCATAAAAATTTTTGTAAGGATTATTCTATGGTTTATTCTTTTCAAGAAGAAATATCTGGAATAATAAGACAACTTTCAGATATTAATCTTTTTTCTCAGTTGCAACAACTTATGGACGAAACAGGAGTAAGTTCTTCTATACAAACAATCTCTTCTAGTCAGTCAGGAATTATTTCCTATCATATAGATTCTTTAGATGGTTTAACAGAAAATGAAGTAACCGCTTCTACATTTGATATGGAAAACTTTACACAAGGATCGGTACGTACGACAGGAGCAAGTGAAGAGGGAAGTAAAGTATATAAATTAATTACGAGTGATACATGGTCTTTAGTTGTTCCCGTTTCGGAAGAAATCTATCAATATTATTATGAAAGAACAACAGCAAAAATTGAAATTATAGAGGATGGTTTTACAACCACTGTTCCCATTCGTGTTGAATTAAAGGGAGCAGACTATTATGCAGTTCTTACCTTTAATAAATACTTAAATCGATATTTAAATTATCGGTTTCTCACAGTTGATTTTTTATTTAATCAGGAATCAGGATTAAAGATACCGATTTCTGCAATTACGAAAAAAGAATTTTTTCGGATTCCATTGCAATATTTTACCTATGGAGGAGATTCTGATAATAAAGGAGTTATTACTGTAACCTATAATAATGCAACTGGTGAACCAAGCTATTCCTTTGTTGAAACAGAAATTTATTATGAAGATGAAGAATATGGATATGTAGATAAACATTTATTTAACTTAAATACTTTTTTATTTGATCAAAATACAAATGAACGATTTCGAGTTAGCCTATTTGGTACATTGGAAGGAGTATTTAATGTAAATAAAGGATATGCTGTTTTTAGAAGGATTGAGAAAATAAAAGAAAATGACGATTATTGTATTATAAAAGAGGGAACGAATGGAGGAGTAGCCCTTTATGATCACATTGCCCTAGATGCTACCACCGCAGTCGAATCTTCTGTTATTTATTAAGGAGAGCATAAAACATGATTTCAAAGAACATATTTGAAGTAGAACAAAGAATCCAACAAGCCTGTCAGCGTTCTAATAGAGACCGAAAGGAGGTGACACTGATTGTAGTTAGCAAAACAAAACCTGTAGAATTAATTAGGGAAGCCATTGCTGCACACATGACTGATTTCGGAGAAAATAAAGTTCAAGAATTGTGTGCAAAAATGGAACAAATCCAAGAACCCGTTCGTTGGCATATGATTGGACATTTACAGAGAAATAAAGTAAAGTCCATTGTTGGTCAAGTTGCTTGTATCCATTCCGTTGACTCTGTTCCTTTAGCGAAACAAATCAGTCAGGAGGCAAAGAAAAAGCAAGTACAATGTGACATTTTAGTTGAAATTAATATTGCAAAAGAAGCTACGAAATTTGGAATTTTACCAGAAGAAACCGAAAATTTTTTGCGAAAAATCGCTATATTCCCAAATATTCGAGTCAGAGGATTCATGACAGTTGCACCATTTACAGAAAGTGCCGAAGAAAATCGAATATATTTCAGGCAAATGAAGCAATTAGCTGTTGACATTAGTGCAAAAAACATTGATAATATGACTATAGATATGCTCTCAATGGGAATGACAGGTGATTATGAAGTTGCAATAGAAGAGGGAGCAACCCATATCCGTGTTGGAACAGGAATTTTCGGAGAACGTAATTATCATTAAGAATGGAGAACGTGAAATGGCAAATATCTTAAATAATTTATTAAATGCGTTACATGTAACAGATGAAGATGATTTAGATGAAGATTATGATGATTATCTAACTGAGATGGAAGAGAAAGAACGTCGTAAAGAGGAACGACAGTTGAGAAAACAGACATCTGTAAGAGAACCAAGAGAAGTCAATGTTTCTTCTCGTTCCTCTTATCGAGATGAGTATGAAGTGGCTGCAGTAAATCAAAATGTTGCGGTAAACAGTGGCTATTCCGAATCAAAAAAAGAGCGTTCTTCAAAAACTGAGAGAACCGAACGGTTAAATAGTGGCAAAGTAGTTCCACTTCGTACTACTGCAAAAGGATTTGAAGTTTGTATCATGAAACCGACCAGTTTTGAAGATTCTCAAGATATCTGTGATATGTTGCTTTCAGGAAGGGCAGCGGTTATTAACTTAGAAGGATTTGATGTAGATGCTGCACAAAGAGTTATGGATTTTGTTTCTGGCTCTGTCTATGCTGTAAATGGAAGACTTCATCAAATTTCAAATTATATTTTTATTATTTCTCCTGAAAGTGTAGATATTTCTGGAGATTACTTAGATATTATCAAACAAGATGGATTTGGAGTACCAACATTAGCTAAAGGATTTTAATATGACCATTTTAGTATTAAAAAGTTTATCCGTACTGATTACAATTTTACAGGGAATGTTGGCTCTTTATATTTTTCTATTTTTTCTTCCTACATGGGAAAAATTATTTGCTCTGGTAAAGGGATTTGTAATGCCAATTTTGCAGCCAGTTCAGTTTTTATTAGATCATTCTGTATTTGGAAAACATATGTCGGATCTTGTACCAGTAATTACATTCCTAGGCTTAGTTTACTTACAACATGTGATTTCGATTGGATTAGGTTAAATAATATGATATATCAGACCAAAGAAGAGCAGATATTTTTTAAACGTATAAAAGAACTTGCACAATCTGCCTATAATAAAGAAATTTGTACTTTTACTGATTTTTTAACATTATATGAAATTAATTTGTTTTATCAAATAAAACAAGAACTTGTATCTGTATCGTATTCTATGTCCGGTGGTTATCCGGATGCAGAGCGGAAGCTTATCTGTTTTGATGGTAGGTCAGATGTAATACAACCTACTGCAAAAGCAGAAGAGCTTCCGCCGGATTTTTATTATCCAATTTCCTGTTTGAAAATTTATCCTACTGCTGCAAAATTCGCAGAAGTACTATCCCATAGAGATTATCTTGGTGCAGTGGTTAATCTTGGATTAGATCGCAGTAAGCTTGGAGATCTTATTTTAAAAGAGAACGAAGCCTTTTTATTTTGTAAAAGTCAAGTAGCAGATTTTCTTTTAGAACAATTAGAATGGGTTCGGCATACAAAAGTAACCGTAGAACAATTTTTAGTACAACAAGTTTCATTTGAACGTAATTATGAAGTTATTCATACTACTGTATCTTCTATTCGTTTAGATGCTGTCATTGCTGCTGCCTTCCATCATTCTCGTAGTAAAATGGTATCTCTTATTACACAGGGAAATGTATATATAAATGGTGCACTGGTAACAAATGTAAGTCATGTTTTAAAGCAGGAAGACATTATCTCTGTACGGGGATATGGAAAAGTTAAAGTAGGAGAACAGGGAAATCTATCGAAGAAGGGAAGAATTAATATAACATTGTTAAAGTACAGTTAGGAGGAAGAAAAAAAGATGCTTACACCAATTGAAATACAGAGTAAGTCCTTCAAATCTGGTGGATTGGGGTATGATAAACGAGAAGTTGATCAGTTTATGAGAGAAGTTTTAAGTGGTTATGAAGTGCTGTATCGAGAAAATATGGAGTTAAGAGATAAAGTAACTGCTTTAACACAAGGAATTCAATATTATAAAACAATAGAAAAAACTTTACAAAAAGCATTAGTCTTAGCAGAAAAAACAGCAGAAGATACAAAAGCTGCTGCTGTAAAAAAAGCTCAAAATATAGAAAGTGAAGCTTTGACAAAGTCTCAGATTATTTTGTCAGATGCACAAAATGAATTACAACACATTCGTACTCAGGTTTTCCAACTACTTCAACAGTATGAAACATATAAAATTCAGTTTAAAAGTCTTGCTAAAGCACAGATGGAACTTTTAGAAAGCGAAACCTTTACAATTCATCCTTCATCGATACAAGAAAATCCTTTGGTATCAGAGTTTCCTACGAAAAAAGAGAAAGAAGAACTGTTGCCACAAGAGGAGAAAACAGATGAATTAACAAATTCATTTGAAGATACTTATGAAGATTCTAGTGTTTTAGAAAAAGAAGAATTACCATCTCAAGAAGAAACAGATGGATTTGAATTTATTGATATTGAAAATGATGTATAATATTAAATAAAAGGAACGGAAATGAGGATATTTCATGAAAAAAAATCGTCTTGCTGTATCTTATGAAGGAACACATTGTTATGATATTGTATTAGAACATCAATTTGAGGGACTAATAGAAGAAATTAAACATTTAGAATTGCAAAATCGAAAACTTTGTATTGTAACAGATTCTAATATAGCTCCTTTGTATGCAGAGGAACTTTCTAATCTTTTAAAATCTATTTCTAATCAAGTTGTTATCTTTGAACTAAAAGCCGGAGAGGAAAGTAAAAATTTAGACGTAGTAAGAGAGCTCTATCGTTTTCTGATTGAATCCAATTTCGATAGAAAAGATGGTCTAATCGCATTTGGAGGTGGAGTAGTTGGTGATTTGACAGGTTTTGTTGCAGCAACTTATCTTAGAGGAATTCGTTTTATTCAAGTTCCTACTACTTTATTAGCAATGTCGGATTCTAGTATCGGCGGAAAAACAGGAGTTGATTTTGAACGTTACAAAAATATGGTTGGTGCATTTTATATGCCAAAATTAGTATATATGAATCTTTCTACCTTGAAATCATTAGATCATAGACAATATATTTCTGGTTTTGGAGAAGTAATCAAACATGGTTTAATTCGGGATGCCGAATTTTATCATTGGCTTATTGAACAAAAAGAAGGAATTCTACAAAAGGAACCAGATTTATTAGAAAAGATGGTTCGAAGAAATTGTGAAATTAAAAGAGAAATTGTACAAGCAGATCCAAAAGAACAAGGTGAGAGAGCTATATTAAATTTCGGACATACTTTAGGACATGCTATTGAAAAACAGATGAATTTTACATGGTTACATGGAGAATGTGTAAGTGTTGGAATGATTGCATCTGCCTATATTTCTATGTGCCGAGGAAAAATTACATCAGTTCAGATGAAAGAATTGATCTTTTTAAATCAGTCATATGGACTTCCTGTTTCTCTATCTGATCTTATAAGTGAAGAAGTTTTTGAAGCAGTACAAAAAGATAAGAAAAAAGATGGTTCTATGATTAAATTTATAATTTTAGATAAAATTGGACATGCAATCATAGATACATCTGTTTCAAAAGAAGAAATGGAAGAATCAATTAAATTTTTATTGGGAGAGAAGACATTATGAAACGGTTCTTACATCTTATTGTTCTCTCTTTTTTAGTAGCTTTGGATCAGATAACAAAATTGGCAGTTAGAATAAATCTAACAGATGGAAGAGAAATTACTTTAATTCCTAAAGTACTTAAATTTGTTTTTCATAAAAATGATGGGGCAGTTTGGGGAATTATGAGTGGAAAAACGATTTTATTGACTGTTATTACTATCCTGATTCTAATTTTAATGATTTGGTTTTATTTTCGAATTCCAACAAAACGAAGATTTTTTGCCTTACAGCTTATTCTTATTTTTGTGGCAGCAGGAGCAGTTGGAAACTTAATGGATCGTATTGCACTAGGTTATGTAACAGATTTTATTTATTTTGAACTGATTGATTTTCCAGTATTTAATGTAGCAGACTGTTATATTACAGTATCTGCATTTTTATTAGTATTTCTTGTATTATTTTTTTACAAAGAAGAAGAAATCGATCAAATTTTAAAAATAGGAAAATGATATGAATGGTGAAATGATAGAACGGGTTGCAGATAAGGAAGCCTCTGGAATAAGAATTGATAAATACCTTTCCATGATAGAAGAGAAACTATCTCGTTCTTATTTACAAAAACTTATTACAGAAGGTCATGTTGTTGTAAATGATAAAATTGTAAAAGCAAATTATCGTCTCTGTGAAGGAGACGAATTTTCTTATTTTATTCCTGCACCAGAAGATGTTTCGATTCTTCCAGAACCGATTCCATTAAATATTCTCTATGAAGATTCTGATATTATAATAATTAATAAGGAAAAGGGTATGGTAGTTCATCCAGCAGCTGGTCATACCAGTGGAACTTTAGTAAATGGTCTACTATATCACTGTAAAGAATCCCTTTCTGGAATTAATGGTGTTTTACGTCCAGGAATTGTACACCGAATTGATAAAGATACCACAGGAGTGCTTGTAGTATGTAAAAATGATGCTTCGCATCAATGTATTGCTCAACAGCTAAAAGTTCATTCGATTACTAGACGCTATTATGCCATCTGTTATCATACTTTTCAAAAGGCAGAAGGGAGAATTGATCTTCCCATAGGAAGACATCCTACCGATCGAAAAAAGATGGCAGTTAATTTAACACATGGGAAATCAGCAATTACCAATTATCGAGTTTTAGAAAATTTATCTAATCAATACTCCTACATCGAGTGTTCTCTAGAAACTGGACGTACGCATCAAATTCGTGTACATTTAAGCTTTATAGGACATCCATTACTTGGAGACACTGTCTATGGTTCCTCTAAAAATGAATGGCATTTAGGAGGTCAGACATTACATGCTGGACTACTTGGCTTTTTACATCCATCTACTGGAAAGTATATGGAATTTGAAGCACCACTTCCAAATTATTTTGAAAATTTGTTGCTTCAGTTGAGAAAGAAGGGATAAAAATTTGAAACGAAAGGCAGTTCATCAATTAATAAATTGGAAAAGTCATAGTACACAACATCCACTTTGCATTTCTGGTCCAAAAGGCATTGGAAAAACCTATTTGGTCTTAGATTTTGCAAAGTCTTTTTTTGAAGGAAATCTTTATATTAACTTTGAAACGAACGCAAAATTATGTTATTTTTTTGAGCAACATAGAACAGAGGACTTTTTAAAAAACCTAAAATCTTATTATCAACTTCCAGAACTTTTATCAGATGTTGTATATCTTATTGATGAACTTTGGGCTTGTCCTTGTGCTTATCATTCATTTTTAGAATTTCTTCGTACAAATCCTTCGATTTCTATTATATTAATTACCAGCAAAGAAGGAATCTTTTCAGGAATAGAATATGAATTTATAGAAAAATTACAATTATTTCCATTGGATTTTGAAGAATTTTTAATAGCAAATGGAGCAGAGTGGTATACAGAAATTATTCGTGGACATTGTATAACAGGAAAAAAGATACCAGAAATTGTTCATCGAGAGTTATTAAAATTATTTGAAGATTATTTAGAAGTAGGTGGGATGCCAGCAGCAGTGAAAGAATATTTAAATTTTGAATCAACAGAAAATGTTATGGAAATTCATCGTATTCTATATCAGAGTATGTGTTCTCAAATTAAAAAAATGTATCCAGAACAAGAGGCATTTAAAATGAATCAAATTTTAGATATTTTAGTAGAACAACTTTTAAAAGAAAATCCCAAGTTTCAATATCGTTTGATTCGAAAAGGTGCTACTAGAATGTTCTACGAAACAGCAATGAATCATTTAGAAGAAAACAGAATTATATATAGCTGCAAAAAAATAAAAGAAAAAGAGAAAATTGATTTGACAAGCAAGCAGCTTTATTATATGGATACTGGTATCTTTTATACAATGTTATTTAGTAATTCTGACAACTGTCATATAACAGAAAATATAAAGAAAAAGGCTGTTTTAAAAAATTTTGTTGCACAGACACTTGCAAAAAATTTAATTCCTTTTTATTACTGGGAATCTGACGGAAAAGCAAGAATTCATTTTATTGTCAAAAAAGAAGAAGAATTTTTTCCAATAGAGCTATATACACAAGAACATACCTATTCAAAAAGTACAAGTGTATTTCGTCAACATTTTTTGGTACCTTTTTCTATTTCCTTATCGAAAAAAAACTTTGAAATTTCTAATAACATAAAACAATATCCATATTATTCGCTTTCTTATCTTTTAGAGAGATGATTGCTCTAACTTTTCGTTAAATCTGAGTTTAACGAAAAGGTGATGAACGCAATATTACATTGAAATAATAAAATAAAAGGATTATAATAAAAATAAAGGGGGTTATTTGTTGGAATCTAAAACATATCATGAACAAAAAGATATACAAAATACTAAAAAACTTCGACAACTTCGAAGTTTTCTTCCACAATTTTTAGGAATGTATTTTCGTGGTATAGAACATACTACTGCATCGAATACTAGACTTGCCTATGCAGTTGATTTAAAGACTTTTTTTGAATTTATTTCTAAAACCAATCCCTTTTACAAAAATATGTCCATTTCGGATTATCCGCTTCAACTGCTCGATGAAGTGACAGCTCAAGATATTGAAGAATATATGGAATATCTAAAGTTATATAAAAATGAAAATGGACAAGATATAACAAATGATGAACGTGCTATTAAACGTAAACTTGCTGCTTTACGTTCTATGTATCAGTATTATCAAAGAAATCAGATGGTAAAGATGAATCCCTGTCTTTTGGTCAGTGTTCCAAAACTTAGAGATAAAGCGATTATTCGTTTGGATACGAATGAAATTTCAACTCTTCTCGATTCTGTAGAGTCCGGAGATAAATTGACAAAAAAACAAAAACAGATACATAAAAAAAATCAAAAGCGGGATTTAGCTCTTATGACTTTAATGTTAGGAACAGGGGTGCGTGTTTCAGAATGTGTAGGATTGGATTTACAGGATATCGATTTGGCAAATGATCGAATTAAGGTGATAAGAAAAGGAGGTTATGAATCTTTTGTATATTTTGGAGATGAAGTAAAAGAGGCACTACTACCCTACCTAGAACAACGAAATTCTATTCAAGATATTGTTAAAGGACATGAAAATGCTTTGTTTTTGTCGGATCGAAAACAGCGACTTAGTGTACGAAGTGTCGAAATTTTAGTAAAAAAATATGCACAGACAGTTACTACTCTTAAAAAAATCACACCACATAAGTTGCGGAGTACATATGGTACTGCATTATATCGTCAGACAAATGATATCTATTTAGTGGCAGATGTCCTTGGTCATAAAGATGTTAATACAACAAAAAAACATTATGCGGCTATGGACGAAGAACATAGGCGTCAGGCAAGAAATAAGGTTATTTTAAGGGGAAGGGAAAATGAAACGTAAACGGTCAAATAATACACCTATGAACTGGAAGTTAAGTAATGAAGATTATACTTTTTTAGGCGAAATTAACCGTAATTCAAAAAGTAAGAAGAAAAAACAATCAAATCAGATTATCTTTGGATATATTTTTGGATACATTCTTATGATAGCAATAGCAATATTTTTGCTGCTTTTTTCTTCTCCAAATAATATAAAGATTATTATAATAGGCAATTTTTTTATAACATGGAGCTTTTTAATATATTTTATAATACGACTTCCTGATTTTCAACAACTTTCTAAAGTAGCTTATGGTCATCTTATTTTTTTAATGCTGACTATAATAGTTAATTTATCTATATCAACAAGAAATACAATATTAGATTCTACTTTTGGTATAATAATTATTACTTTTTTGATTCTCTGCCTGATTTTTTTCCTTCGCTCTATAAAAGAAATCAAAGATCATAAAATTGGTTTAACGCAGTTTCTTTTTATTCCATTATTAACATTTGCACTTTATAGTTGTATTCTTGCAATAAATATTACTTTTGATCGTTCAGAATCAACTATTTCTGAGGCAGTTGTTTTTTCAAAACACTATACCAGTTCCTATAAATCATCGACAAGTTATTATGTATATGTATTTGAAGAAAATCAAGATACCTATAAGAAATATCGTGTACCATCGACACTTTATAAGAGAGTAAATTCAAATGACTGTGTTTTTGTTCTTCGACATAATGGATTTTTCCATATTAGATGGGCTGAAATTAAAAAATAGGAAAAGGGAGAAACGGTTTCTCCCTTTTCCCATTTTTTTAATTAGAACGACTTGTAGGATATGTTTCAAACAATTCTACAATAATATTATAAATCGTTTTTGCTGCTTTTTTCTGATAAGTTTCGTTAGTAAGTTTTTTAAAATCATTTGTATTTGTCAAAAATCCAAGTTCAATTAAGACAGCTGGTACTTTCGTTTCACGAATAACAACAAAGTTAGCACTTAAAGGGCCATTATTTTTTGTATTCAGTGCAGAAGATAATCCATTTACAAAAATTCCTGCCATCTTTTTGCTTGTTAAACCACCCTCATTTATGGAAGGATTTAAAGTAGAATAATATACTCCTGTTCCATTAGAAAGGCTAGAAGTGCTGGAATTCATATGTAAGCTGACAAATAAATCTGCATCAATTTCGGTAGAATAATCTGCTCTATCATATAAATCCACTAAAATATCTGTGGTTCTAGTAAAGTAAATTTTGATATCTGAATTTTTAAAATACTCGGCTGTATATTGATTTAAAATCTTAAAATTCAGATCTTTCTCATTTACACCATTTTTGACTGCTCCTGGATCACTTCCACCATGTCCTGCATCTAATACAACAATTTTGTTATAAAATTTACTTGGAGTATCCATAATCAAATGTATATATCCTTCACCATATTCCAGAAAATATGCCTGTACTTTATCAGTTGTAATTGTAATAATAGTACTCCAATCATCAACTGATATATCAATAGATGATACAATATCACACGTATTACGAATTGGATGTTCCTCATAAAACGAAGAATGATCTCCGGGAAGAGTTAAAACAATCTGACGATTATAATATCGATCCTCATCTAAAATTTCCTGAACTGCTACTTCTTGTGGAATATCAATAGAAAGATATCGTTCACTACTTTCAAATTGAGAGATATCTGGAGTAATGTCAGGTATAACAGGATTCGGTGTTGGTTGTAAATCTTCAAAAGAATCGGAAGAATCTTCCGAAGACTTTTTCGATAAGAGTAAAGTAAAGGTATTATTACTGGTTTCTGTAGTAAGAATTAGATCAGAATCATTTTTATTCACTACAAACTGGCAATAATTTAATTGGGGAGAACTTAAAATAGCAGAACTAATCTCCTTCCCTTCCTCAAAATAATAATCTGTATTAGATAATAAATTTACCATATAAGGAAATTCTACCATAATAATATTATCTAAATTGATTATTTCTGCATCAATAGGAAAATATCCTTCAAATGTAATATAAATATCTCCATTATCCAATCTTCCTGAACTGATCTTATTTAATTCATTGTTGTAAATGGTAAGAATCAATGACAAATGATCGTCAGAAATTTTTAAATCATATGTCAATCGATCGGATGAAAGTTGAAATTTTACTTGTGCAGTAGACTCTTCTATATTTCCAGTAGAAATATAAGTCATTAGTGTTCCGTTTAGATTATAAAATCTAGTAGGTGATACAATGTTTGGAAATTGTAAAATTAATTCATTGTTTTCATCAACTCCTAGATTTTCAACCTGATAGATAGGTTCTGTAAAACTAATATAATAGGTTTCTTTTTCATAGTCAGAAGCAAGTTCATCCTTAAAAATAGTATTTAAATAAGTAAAATCTGGATTTTCTCCTACCTTAATAGAATTTTGTGTAATTGTTGGAACTTCCTTTGAAACAGATGGAGTCCATGAAAAAAATTCTTCTGCTAGACTGCTGCCATTGGTTTCTAAAACTTCATCTGAATCTGTAATTTCACCGGATTCTTCAGGAATAAAAATTTCATCTGAATCTTGTGTATATTGTGTTGGAAGAATAATTGCCGTTTTGGTGGTACCATCCCATTCATATTCATAGCCAAATACATTTGCTACAAAATATGCAGGCAATAAAACAGCATATTCATCGGTATCTTTATAATAGATTAATTCAGGAGCAACTCCACAATCTGCGGTTTCTCCATTCACATATACTACGGTACTTCCTAATATCATTTCTAACGAAATATTACCTTTTGAAAGAATAATCGTTTCATCTTCTTCATTATAAAAATAATCAAGTCCAACAATTTCTCCAAAAAATTCTTCTCCATGTACCATTGCAGTATTGGAGAGAATGATATTTGGAGCAGTAAATGATTCAAATACAGTTCCATTATAACTTGCTCTACAAAAAAGTCCTGAGTAAGAAATATCCTTTCCACCATAATTTAATGTAATAGAACGTGTCATACTAGCAGTAGAAAGACCACTTGTCCAAGAATAGCGAATTCCCATACTTTCTGCTACAAATCTTGTTGGAACTAAATATTTTGTAATTCCATTTGCAGTATATTTTATTTTAGTAGGAGCAACTGTCATTGTCTGTGTCTTCCCATTTAATACTGCCTTTTTACTCCCTAATGTTAAAACAAGTTCATTTCCATGATATGTAATCGTAAGCTTTTCCCCATTTTTACTTAAAGAACAATCCATCCCATAAGTATTTTGGAAAATATCCTCATATGGACCAAGAGCAACCCCATCTACAATAATTCCCGGAGTTCCTGGTAAACTAACAGGAACTCCATTACATACATACTTTACTTGTTTTCCAGTATAAGTACTTGTTTTTCCTGTAGTATAATTATATAATTTAATTCCAGAAGCTGCTGGTACAAAAATACTTGGAAAAATTATGGTAAAGCAAAAGCTAAACAAAAGTAAAAACCCAATTGGTTTCATCAGATATGTACGAAATTTGTATTTCATATTCTTCCCTCCAGTGTAGTTAAAATAATTTCGTTCTTGTAGGATAGCCCAATCCTACCCGACAAACATGGTATAAATGTGTCATAAATATGAAAAACCTTTGTCTTTTTGAAGAAGTAATGTGAAAAAGTGTACAAGTAATTGACCATTTTTCAATGGTATGATAAAATCGGTTCAAAACATTTTGGAGGCAATTATGAAATTACAGAAGCTATTAAGTTATATAAGAAAAGCGATAGATGATTATCAGATGATACAAGAAAATGATGTGATTGCAGTTGGAATTTCCGGCGGAAAAGATAGTCTTACTTTGTTATATGCTCTGAATGGACTACAAAAATTTTATCCAAAAAAATTTAACTTACAGGCAATTACTGTAGATCTTGGATTCCCAAATTTTGATATTGACAGAATTGCCACTCTTTGTAGTCAGATGAAAATTCCGTATACTGTAGTTTCTACACAGATTTCAGAAATTATATTTCAAATTCGTGAAGAAAGTAATCCTTGTTCTTTATGTGCAAAAATGAGAAAAGGAGCATTTAATGAAAAAGCAAAAGAACTTGGATGTAATAAATCAGCATATGCTCATCATAAAGATGATGTAATAGAAACTTCTCTATTATCGTTATTATACGAAGGAAGATATAATTGCTTTTCTCCTGTCACTTATCTAGATCGTATGGATATCACCTTAATTCGACCTATGATTTATGTAGAAGAATGTGATATTATTGGATTTCAGTCTAAATATAATCTTCCTGTAATTGAGAAACTCTGTCCAGTAGACGGATATACTAGACGGGAATATATAAAAAACTTAATTCGAACTTTAAATAAAGACAATGTAGGAGTAAAAGAACGTCTTTTTCATGCAGTTACCCAACTGCCAAATTGGATAATTCAATAAAAAAAAGTATTTTTCGAACACAGATTTTGATTTTTTAAATAATCTATGTTATAATAAAAAAAACGATCGGAGGTAAGATAATGGCATATGGAAAAATTAGTGTAAAGCAAAAGGAAATTCTAGATTATATGAAAAATCAGATTCTCAATAGGGGATTTCCGCCATCTGTAAGAGAAATTTGTGAAGCAGTACATTTAAAATCTACTTCATCTGTTCATTCCCATTTAGAAACTCTTGAAAAAAATGGATATATTCGTAGAGATCCTTCTAAACCAAGAGCAATTGAAATTGTAGATGATAATTTTAACATAATACGTAGAGAAATTGTTAATGTTCCGGTTATTGGAACAGTAACCGCTGGACAGCCAATTTTAGCAGTAGAAAATATTGATGGTTATTTCCCAATTCCTGTAGAATTTATGCCAAATGAACAAACATTTATGTTAAAAGTCCGTGGAGAAAGTATGATTAAAGCTGGAATTTGTGATGGAGATCGTATTCTTGTTCAACAACAATCTCATGCTGAAAATGGAGATTTTGTAGTAGCTATGCTAGATGATTCTGTTACAGTAAAAACATTTTATAAAGAAGAAGATCATTATCGCTTACAACCAGAAAATGATTTTATGAATCCAATTATTGTAGAAAAGGTAGAAATTCTTGGAAAGGTTATTGGCTTATTCCGTATGTTTGCTTAATAGTTTATTTTCGAAGCTGTTATACTAAGAAAATTTCTTATATATTCTTTAGTACAACAGCTTCAAATTTATTTAAAATAATGCTGTATCTACTTCTTTTCCGTCTCTCCAAATTCTTTCTAAATCATAGAATAGACGATCTTCTTTTGAAAAAATATGAATTACTACATCACCATAATCCATTAAAACCCATCCGCAGGATTTAACTCCTTCCACTCGTTTGGTTTCGTATCCAGACTTTGCAAGTTCTTCTTGAACAGAATCTACCATTGCATCTACTTGAGCTGGACTATTTCCGTGAGCGATTATAAAGTAATCTGCAATAACAGAGATTGTTCCAATTTCAATAATTTTAATATCTTCTGCTTTTTTTTCATTTAAAGCATGATAGGCTATTTTCGCCATTTCTTTTGCCTGATTTTCCATATTATTCTCCTTTCTATTTTCTACGAACTAAATTTTCATAAAATTGTAATGTGGCTACTGTAGTCTGATCTATTTCTCCTTTTTGACTTTGTAAATACTCCATTGTATTTTTTAATACTAGATAAGTTGTCTGATTTATATCTTGAAATACCATAGAACGTAGTACAGAAAGTGTAGGAGAAGTTTTTTGTGTTCGAAATAATTCCAAATAATCAGCTAAAAAGATAATTTTTTCTAACATAGTCATATCAGGATGTCCAGTTGTATGATAGGCAATAGCGGATAAAATTTGAGGATCTTGAATTTGATATTTGTATTTTGCATAATATGCACCTAATTTTCCATGTAATAAAAACGGACTTTTTTGTTCTGTCTGGCTAATAGGAAGTTGATACTTTTCACATTCTTTTAGAATCTCCTTATCAGAAAGATATTTCGCACAATCATGTAAAAGTCCTGCAATTAAAGCCGTTTTTTCATCTACATGTTCATAACACATTGCAATAGAAGCCGCTAAATAAGCTACACTCAAGGAATGTTCATAACGTTTTGGAGAAAGTACCTGTTCTAATGACTTCTTTAACTGAATTACTTGTTCTTCAAATAAGATATCCATTTCTTTTTTACTCCTATTTTTGATATAACTTGTGTTCTTTGATATAAGAAAGTACAGCTTCTGGAAGAAGATATCGAATAGAGTGTCCAAGAGAAATTCGTTTTCTTAACATACTAGAAGAAATATCAAGATAAGGAGTATTTAAAAGAGTAATCTTTGCTCCATATTTCTTTCTTAACTCTTCTGCTCTTTTCTCTAATGCAAAAATTCCATCCTGTTGACGTACTGCTGCCACTAAATGACACAATTTCATAACCTTTTCACATTCTTTCCATTGTTCTATTTGAAATAGCGAATCCCCACCTAAAATAAAATAATAGTCTGCTTTGTTTTTCTGGTGTAATTCTTCTAAAGTATCTATTGTATACGTAGGTCCTTTTCGTTCTAATTCCAAAGTAGAAACATAAAAGGAAGAGTTTCCTTTTATAGCAGCTTGAACCATAGCTAATCTATCCACATCAGGAGCAATTTCATTTTGCTCTTTATAAGCCGGATATCCTGAGGGCAAAAACATAATTTCATCTAAGATACACTGTTGTAAAGCATTTTCAGCAAGAATAAGATGAGCAAAATGGATTGGGTTAAATGTTCCACCCATTATCCCTATTTTTTTCATTTTAGCCACACTTCCCTAATTTATACTGGAAATTCAATTCGTTTCTTTTCTTTTGACTGCCGATATAATATAACTTTTCTTCCTATCACTTGTACAATTTCTGCATGAGTTCGATCTGCAAGTATTTGTGCAACTTCTTTTGGTTCTTCTAAACAATTCTTTAAAACATTTATCTTAATTAATTCTCTTGCTTCTAAGGCTTCATCAATTCCAGAAGTAAATTCAGGAGTTAGACCGGACTTACCAATCTGAAAAATAGAAGGCAGGTTCATGGCAAGCCCCTTTAAATAAGCACGTTGTTTACTTGTCATAAGTTCTCCTCTTTATTTATAATAATCAAATTCCAAACCATACATCCGAACAGTATCTCCATCACAAATTCCAAGAGCTTCAAGTTCTTCTAAGATTCCATTCGTCTTTAAGAAATTTTGAAAGAATTCAAATCCCTTTTCCGAATCAATATTAGTATAACCTAACATTCTTTCAATTCTAGGCCCTTCTACAACATAGACTTGTTCTTTTTGATTATAGGAAACAGAATAAGGCTCTTGTAAAACAGTATTTTGTTCTATATATTCTGGCTCAAAAACAATAGGAGCCGTATTGATTGTTTTTAGTAAATCATTTACTGCATATAATAAGTCTTTTACTCCAGCTTTACTGACTGCCGAAATTGGAAACACAGGATAATTTTCTTTTGAAAAAGCTTCTCTAATTCGTTCAATCACTTGATCTCCTTCATTTTCATAGAAAATATCCATTTTATTGGCAGCAATAATCTGTGGCTTTTTTAACAAATCACTATTATAAGAAGCTAACTCTAGATTTATTTTTTTAATATCTTCAATAGGATCTCTTCCTTCACTTGATGCAGCATCTACTAAATGGATCAGAACTTTTGTCCGTTCAATATGTCTTAAAAATTCATGTCCAAGACCAATCCCTTCACTCGCTCCTTCGATTAATCCGGGAATATCTGCAATCACAAATCCATCTGTACCTTCTAAATCTACAACTCCAAGATTTGGATTTAATGTGGTAAAAGGATAATTTGCAATTTTGGGCTTTGCATTTGTTACAATAGATAATAATGTAGATTTTCCTACATTCGGAAATCCAATTAATCCAACATCTGCAATCACTTTTAATTCTAAAATTACCGTAAGTTCTTTTGCTGCCTGTCCGGGTTGAGCATATTTTGGAATCTGCATAGTTGCAGTCGCATAGTGCTGATTTCCCTTTCCACCTCTTCCGCCTTTTAATACAGTAACTCTACGGTTTTCATGAGAAAGATCCGCAATTACTTTTCCACTTTCTGCTTCTAAAATAACGGTTCCTTCTGGGACTTGAAGAATTAAATCTGCTCCATCTTTGCCAGAACATCGCTTTGTTCCACCATCTTCTCCATTACTAGCACAATATTTTTTATGAAATCTAAAATCTGCTAAAGTATTTAATCCTTCATTTACTTCAAAAATAATATCTCCACCACGCCCGCCGTCACCACCATCTGGCCCTCCAGCTGGCACATACATTTCTCTTCGAAAACTGACATGTCCATCTCCGCCCTTACCAGAACGTATATATATGGTTGCTCGATCGGCAAATGCCATACAGCTTCACCTCTTTCCTTCTTTGCGAAAGAAGGAGCTGTTATTAAACAGCTCCTTCTAAAAAAACTTATTCAGCGCTGACAGGATAAACACAAGCCTGTTTCTTATCTCTGCCCTTTCTTTCGAATCTTAAAACGCCATCCTTTAATGCAAATAAAGTATCATCACCACCAATACCTACATTTACACCCGGATGAATCTTTGTACCACGCTGTCTATAAAGAATATTACCTGCTAAAACGAACTGTCCATCTGCTCTTTTAGCACCAAGTCTTTTGGACTCAGAATCTCTTCCATTCTTTGTAGAACCAACACCCTTTTTATGAGCAAATAATTGAAGGTTCATCTGAAACATCTTTTACACCTCCTTATCAAATTGAACAAAGTCACTGCCATAATCTTGTTCTAGGTTATGCAGTGCCAGCACTAAAGACTGAATCAACAACAAAGCATCTTTACTTGGCTTAGAAGTCAGTTTAAAATCTAAAAAACCACCTTCCTCTGCCATATCACAAATAAATTGATCTGTAGTAAAAGCTTCTATGGAATTTATCGTACTTAACATCAAAACAGAAACAGCTGCACAGACAATATCTTGTCCTGCTTCGTCATATTCTGCATGACCTTTACAGCAGACTCCAATACAATCGTTAAACTCATTCTTATGAATAGATACCCGTATCATTAGGCATTAATTTTATTAATTGTTACTTTAGTATAGGTCTGTCTATGACCGTTTTTCTTATGATATCCAGTCTTTCTTTTATATTTGTAAACAATAACCTTTTTCGCTTTTCTCTCTGCTACAACAGTTGCAGAAACACTTGCACCTTCTACAGTTGGAGTTCCAACTTTAACTTCACCATTATTAACTAAAAGAACCTGATCAAATGAAACGGTTTCTCCTGCTTTTACACCGAGCTTTTCAACAAAAATCGTATCTCCTTCGGATACCTTGTACTGTTTACCACCTGTTACAATAATTGCATACATGACAGCACCTCCTTAATCCTAATACTCGCCAGCTATGGTGTCCTTTTGGATCTTATACCTCGCTGTGCGGCACACTCAAATAGTATATCATTCGTGGTATGTTTTGTCAATCTTTTTTTATTGAATTTACTGTTGTACGTTCAACTTGTTCATAGAGTGGACGACGTTCTTTTTTTCTTGTCAGTTCTACTAAGGATAACGCTGTCATATCGATCACAGTTGTTTTTACAGGATCTTGCTTTACAAATTCTTTTAATGTATAAAGTAAATCTTCTCTTGCCTTTTCTTCCTGCATATTAATAAAATCAATAATAATAATACCAGATATATTTCTTAACCGAATCTGTTTTGCAATTTCCTTTGCTGCTTCTACATTGATTTGAAAAAATGTTTCTTGTACATTTTTCTTTTTTGTCACAGCTTTTCCAGTATTTACATCGATTACAGTTAAGGCTTCTGTTGGTTCAATGACTAAATAGCCACCTGATTTTAGCCAGACTCTTTTTTGTAATGCTTCATTTAATTGCAAACTAATTCGATATACTCTATCCAGAGAAATAGAAGAATCTTCTGGCATACGAAGTTTTTGTAAATCCTCTGGCTGGTAGCAGGTTAAATATTCCTTGATCTGTTGATAGAGAATAGGATCATCTGTTATGATTTCTGATAAACTTTCGGTATCTCGATCTCTAATAGTACAAAGATAGGCTGGAAGCATCTGAAAAATTTTAGAAAACCGATTTTGATACTTTCCGTCTTTTTTTAACTGTAAATAGCGGTTTACTAATACTTTTGCCTCCTGAATTAAATAATTTTCTTCTGCATTTTTAGCATTTGTACGTACAATAAATCCATATTCCTCTGTCACATATGGCTCAATACTATTTTTTAATTCCTGTCTACGTTTGGGATCTTCTATTTTAGAAGAAACGCAGGAAATAGGTTTTCCATATACTAAAACCAGATACTTTCCGGGAATACTTAACTTTGTTGTAGCAACAGGAGCTTTTGTCTTTACATCTTCTTTGGAAATTTGAACTAATAGTTCTTCTCCTTGTAAAAGTTTATGATTTGTATTTTTTTCTCTTCTAAGAAGGTTTAAATCTTCTGTAAGAGGTAGATAACATACTTTTTTGTCTGAAATTTCAACAAAAGCAGCGTTAATATTTTTTACAATATTTTGTACCTTTCCAATATAAATATTTCCAAGAATAGATTCTTCCTCTATTTTATCACAATGCAGTTCTAGTAATTCCCTTTCTGAAAACAATGCAGATAAAATTTGATCTTTCCATCGAACAATAACGAGTCGTTGATTACTCTGCATATATAATCTCCTTTGTTTCTTTCTGACAGATCAGAGGAATAAAAGAATCTGTCTTATCTTTTTTGTATAACTCCATACGATGTTGCTGTATGAAAAAGTCTGGATGAGTAAATCCATATTGATTCATAAAAGCTTCTATTACTAATTCTGGTTTAATATTTTTTATGCTTCCTGCTGCCAATCTCAAATAAATAGAAAAGGTATCTCCATAGTCCATCGCATGAAGTTCCATTTTTGCGATTTCATCAACTGAAATCCTATTCTTTTCTGAAAATTCATTAGAAGAAAGGCTATAAGAAAAAATATAAGGGCGTAAATCCATTAACTGCTCTTCTTTTTTTGTATGTTTTTGAACAAAAATACATTCCTGATTCATAAATTCTAAAAAATATTTTTGCAATTCTTCTATTTTAACAACTGTTCCATTTTTTAAAACACAGTCAAAATGTTTTAAAGATAATTTATAGTCAGCAGCAGCTACTTGTGACATTGCCGTTTCTTTCTTTTGATTTGGTTTTGGATCAGAGAGTGTAACAATATCTGTGATTAAAAATCCTTCTGTCATTTGTTGATTTAGACAGTCTAAAAATTCCTCTTTCGTAGCAAAATCATAGGAAGAAAGTTCAATATCCATATATTCTCCATCACTGGTAATTCCTATTCCAAGCGGAGCAGCAAAGGACATAATCTGATGAGGACTAAATCCTTTTGAATATGCAATATCAATTCCAGACCGCCGAATTGCTTTTTGAAAAAAACGCATTACATCCAGATGTCCAATAAATTTTAATATTCCATATTTTGAAAATTTTACTCGTATTCTCATATGAATTCACCTCTCTATAAAACAGTAACTGAGCCTGAATAAAGACTTTCACCTTCTTCATTTCGAGCTTCTGTACAAACACCGCCTTCAAATATACCTGCTCCACAGCCTGAACAATGCTTTCTACAATTTAAAGTTACCTGTGCCTTTTTAGAAAGTTCGTATTGATTCCACAAAAATGTTCTAGTAACTCCTACATCAATAAAGTCCCATGGAAGTAGTTCTTCTTTTTTTCTTTCTCGTTGGGTGTAAAATTCTATAGAAACATTTTCTTCTTCAAAGGCTTCTTCCCATTTTTCTGGATCGAAATGTTCTGTCCAAGCATCAAAGATACAGCCCTTTTGATAAGCATTTACTAATACTTTTGAAAGTTTCCGATCGCCTCTAGCGAAAACACCTTCTAAAACAGAAGTCTTTGCATCATGCCAGTTATAACGAATAGATTTAGAATTCAGTTGTTCTTTGATAGTATCTTTTAAAAACTGTTGTTTTTCCTGATAATTTTCTTTGGAATCCATTGCTGCCCATTGAAAAGGAGTAAATGGTTTTGGAACAAAAAAGGAGGTACTAGCAGTAATCTGTACTCTTCCATTTCTCTCTTCTTTAGGAATCGAATAATATTCTTTTGCGATTTCATTACAAAGAAGAGCAATCCCTTTCACATCTTCCTTTGTTTCAGTCGGTAGTCCCAGCATAAAATATAATTTTACTTTATTCCATCCACTTTCAAATGCGTCTTTTGCTCCCTTTAAAATTACTTCCTCAGAAAGTCCTTTATTAATTACATCGCGTAGACGCTGAGAACCTGCTTCTGGTGCAAAAGTAAGACTGCTTTTTCTGACATCCTGAACTTTTGCCATAACATCTAAAGCAAAAGCATCAATTCGTAAAGATGGAAGACAAATATTAATACCTTTTCCTTTAAATTCATCAATTAGATAATAAACTAATTCTTCTAAATGGGAATAATCACTAGAACTCAAAGAACTAAGGGTAATCTCTTCTTGTCCTGTACTTTCTAACATTTTTTTTGCTAGATCTTTTAAATAGTCTAAACTGCGTTCTCGAATAGGGCGATAGACCATTCCCGCCTGACAAAAACGACAACCACGAATACATCCTCTTTGAATTTCAAGAACAACTCTATCTTGTACTGTTTTAATATAGGAAACAAGTGGTTTTTCTGGATAATACGTATCACTTAACTGCATTTCTACTTGTTTTCTAACTCTCGTTTTAGCATTTGAATGTAGTGGAGTAAACGCTTCTAATGTTCCATCTTTATGATATGAAGGTTTATAAAGACTTGGAACATACATTCCTTCTATTGTTGCAACCTGTTCTAAATACTGTTTTCTGCTCTTTTTAGCTGCTTTATTTTTTTTATATAAATCCATTAACTTTCGATATACTGTCTCTGCTTCTCCTAAATAGAAAAAATCAAAAAAGTCAGCTATTGGTTCTGGATTATAGGCACAAGGACCTCCTCCTATCACAATAGGATCTTCTTCTGTTCGATCTATAGCATACAGTGGAATATCAGAAAGATCTAAAATCTGAAGAATATTTGTATAGCACATTTCATATTGCAGAGTAATTCCCAAAAAATCAAATCTTTTAATAGGATCTTGAGATTCTAAAGCAAATAAAGGAATATGCTCTTTTCGTAATATCTGATCTAAATCTGGCCAAGGAGAATATACTCTCTCGCAATACGTATCCTCCCAACGGTTGAACATATCATAAATAATTTGAATTCCCAAATGTGACATACCAACTTCATAGACATCTGGAAAACACATAGCAAAACGAATATCTATTGTAGAAAGATCTTTCATAATGGAGTTGTATTCACCTCCAATATAGCGAGCAGGTTTTTCTACACTCATCAAAATTTCATCACTTAATGCTAATTTTCTTTCTTGTTTCGAATTACTTTTATTTTGTGATGCCATCAACATTCTCCTCTCAGACATCTAACTTTCTTAATTTTATTATGATTACACAAATAGTATAGCACAAGCCATTGTTTTTGGCTACTTTAATCTACTATCTAAACTTTACTTTACTTTTTTATTAAAATATAATCGCCTAGTGATAAGATTAATTGAGAGCCATCTTCCTTTTTATATTCTTCCCAAAATGCAATATCATCTGTTTCGTTATCAATCGCTATACGATAATACGTAAATCCTCCTCTTCCTTCAATAAAAGGCAATGCTTCAAAGTTATATCTGTTAGCTCTATCGAGTTGTTTTTCTTCTAACAAGTACAGCCAACCTAATGCCTTATCTAACTGTTGTAAATCATTTAGTCGTTCCTTCTGACCATTTTTAAGTGCAGATATAATAGACAATCGTTCTAATTCTAAAATTTTTATTGCGTATTCCATATTTTTTCCTCTTATTTATTTCCCTCTTTATTGCAAAACTACATTTTTATTATACTATAAATCTAAGAACAAGGAAATAGCGGATTTTTTAGCTATTGTTAGTTAAGTGTGTTATTTGTTTTAGTATTTAAACATACTGTATATAAATTATAATTTATATTTATTTTTAATCAGTAATATTACATACTGTATACAATATAAACAAAAAATGTATTTGATTTTCATAGAATTTTTTTAAACTTTTTTTGATACTAAAAAATACTTACCAAGGAAGAGGCAATTTTTCTTCTGCAAGTATTTTTTGAATCCATTCTGCATCTATTGGAAGAAATTGTGGATGAAAGGTTACAATTAAATAGACAATTAAAAATAAAGCACATGCAATACTAAGTCGAATTAAAAAGTCTTTTAACATAGATCTTGTTTCCTTTTTCATTTTTTCCTCATTTCTGCATGGCTTTTTTTTAGATCAAGTTTGTGGACACCATGCAAACACAAACTTGCGGATTGAACAGTTCAATTATAATAATACAAATTTTCTCAGAAAAACATTGAAAAAAAATTTTTTCTTCGTTATAATGAAATTGTTTACTTTATTAAATTGTATTTTTGGAGGAAATTTTTATGCCTTGGTGTCCAAAATGTAAAATGGAATATAAAGAAAGTGTAACGATTTGTCCAGATTGTGGTATTGAGTTAGTCAAGCAACTTGTAGAAGATAAAATACTGCTGCCAGTCGCAGATTTAGAAGATGAGCAAGCAGCAAACCGACTGGTAGAATTTCTTGCCACTGAACAATTAAATGGCACAATAGAATATTGTAAAGATACAAATTCTTTCTTGGTCAATGTTCCACAAGAACAAATTGAAAATGCAAAAAAGTGTGTACATGCTTTTTTACAGGTGGAACAGGAAGCAAACGTAAAGTCTAATTCTAATGAAGTTTTAGAGGCTTTAGAAGCTACTAAAAAGGAAATAGAAAATACCTCTTCTTCTCCTTATATTAAAAGAGCAGAAAAAAGTAAAGACTTAAAATCTTCCGCAATTACATTTATTTCTTTTAGTATTATTGGAATAATTTTTGTAATCCTTAATATCGTTGGTGTTTTTTCTTATTTGAATAATCTTTTATCCTATTTAGTTATTGGAGGTATGTTTGTTGCTTTCTTATGGATTGGTATATCTTCTTTTCGAATGTCAAAAAAAGCTGCGGCAGAAGCTTTAGAGGAAGAAGCAGTCACAAAAAGATTAACTGATTGGTTAAAAGAAAATGTCACATCTGAACTTTTAGACTCTTTTTCCGATCCTTCTCTATCTGAAGAAATAAATTTTATGAGACAGATGGAAGGGATAAAGGAACAGATTACACAAGTATTTGGAGAAATGGATGATTCTTATTTAGATCTTATTGTAGAAGAATTTTATAATGAAACCTTTGAAGTAAAACAATAAATATAAAAAGGAGGGATAGAAAGATAAAAATTTTTGTTTTATCTTTCTATCCCTTCTATCTTCTTTTATCGAAAGATTTCTTCTAATTCCTCTCTGCTTAGCATATTAATAAAAATTTCTTTTGCCTGAATTACCGAATTTGATAATTCTTGTTTCTTTTTTTGTAGCTTATAAATTTTTTCTTCAATCGTTCCTTTTGTTAAAAGTTTAATTACATACACATTTTTTCCCTGACCAATACGATACGCTCGATCTGTTGCCTGTTCTTCTACTGCTGGATTCCACCAAGGATCATAATGAATTACCATATCTGCCCCTGTCAGATTTAATCCTGTTCCTCCTGCTTTTAATGAAATTAAAAAAATGTGTCCCTCTCCTGCATTAAAACGTCGTACATATTCACTACGTTCTTCCATAGCTGTTGCACCTTCAATATAAAAATAGGCAATCTTTTTCTTTTCTAACTCTTTTGCAATAATTCCAAGCATAGAAGTAAATTGAGAAAAAAGCAAAATTCTATGTTGATTTACAATCGCTTTATCTAATAATTCAAATAGTAGATCCATTTTACCACTGCTGCCATAATAATTATTTAAAAATGTAGCTGGATGACAACAGATTTGGCGTAGTCTCGTCAGAGCAGCGAGAATTTTCATTTGATTTTTTTCTACTGGTGTATGTTCTAAATCCAGATTAGAACGTATATTTTCTATATAAGAAAGATATATTTTCTTTTGCTCTTCTGTCATTTCTGTCAAAATTTTTTCTTCTATTTTTTGTGGCAATTCTTTTAAAACATCCTTTTTCATACGTCTAAGTACAAATGGATGAACTCTACGATTTAATTCTTCCAAAGCATTTATATCTTCTTTTAAAATTAGTCTTTCATATCGTTTCATAAATTTTGTATGGCTCATCAGATAATTTGGCATGATAAAATCAAAAATTGACCAAAGTTCAGAAAGAGAATTTTCGATCGGCGTTCCTGTAAGTGCAAATCGATGTTTTGCCTTTAATAATTTTACGGATTGTGCATTTAAGGATGCTGCATTTTTAATAAATTGTGCTTCATCAATAAATACTGTATCAAATTCTATTTGCTGATATTGCAGAATATCTCTTCGAATTAAAGGATAAGATGTAATAAAGACTGGAATATTTTCTGAATGTTCAATCAATTCCTGCCGTTCTGTCGGAGTTCCAGCAATCACAATAGCACGAATTTGTGGAGCGAAATTTTCAAATTCATCTAACCAATTATAGACTAAAGAAGTGGGACATATAATCATAAAACGTCTTCCCTGTTTTATTTTAGACACAATATATACAATAGACTGTAATGTTTTACCAAGCCCCATATCATCTGCTAGGATTCCTCCTAAACTGTTTTCTGCAAGCATTCGAAGCCATTCATATCCTGTTACTTGATATGGTCGAAGTAATGCTGTAATTTTTTCTGGAATTGGATAGTTTTGTTGTTTTGGAAGCAAAATGCGATTGATTAACTGAGTAAATTCTTCATTTTTTGACACTATAAGGGAAGTTTCCTTTAACGTATCTTCTAAATAAAATGCACTACTTTTAGAAAGTTTTATACTTTCTGAGTTGATATTTTTAGGTGAAACATTTAATCCCTCTAAAATATTAGCTAATTCTTGAATTGGTCTTTCCTTTAAATCAATAAAGCTTCCGTCTTTTAAACGGAAGTATTTCTTTTTTAACTGATAGGAACGAAATAAATCTTTCAGTTCTTCTCTTGGAATATCATCATAATCTAATTCCATCTCTAAAAGATCGATTTCTGAATTAGCACGTAAACCAACTTGAATTTTTCCACCAGTTCGAACCGAAATTTTTTTAAAATGTTCTGAATAAAATAATTGACAGATTTTTTTAAGCTTTTCTATTCCATTTGTTAAAAATTCAAAAATACTGTTATCGTTTTTTAATAAATAAAACTTAGAGTGTGCCTCAAAATCTAAGCCTTCTAATAGCTGCATAACTTCATATTCTTTTTCTTTATCACGAATAATGATATAATTTTCAACTCTTGGATCTTCAAAACAGTTAAATTCATATTCTCCATATTGAAAATGTAATTCTGCCTTAATCGCATTATTATATTTATCAAAATAAATTTTTGAAGTTAACGGCAAAGTAAGATATCTTTCTTTTAATTGTTCTGGTATTGCAATATCTAGTATTTCATGGAGTTTTGGCAAAACTTCCTCTAAAAAACGCTTTCTATTTTCTCCTCGAAAAACTAAAGGTTTCTTTTCACCACCAAGACTATTATAAAAAGGAACATAATTTCGAATAAATCGTTGTTCTGGTAGGTAAACTCCACCATTATAATAGAGCATATCCCCATTTTCAGAAAGTGAAATAATTGGTTCTTTTTGATGATAATCTAATAAAATGGCATCTTCAAAAATATCTAAGTCATATTGAATCTTTGGATTACCATTTATAAATCGAACCATTTCATATAATTTTCCATATAACTCTAATGTAAAATTATTTTTTCCAATAGCTAAAAATAATTTTCTCAGCATATTTTTTGTTAAAACCATCTGTGCTTTTGAAAATAGCTTTGAATAAAAAGTCTTATCTATTAATTCTTGAATTTCATAAATTTCTAATAAAAAATCTAAGAGTTCTTTCGATTCTCGGTCAAATTCACTCTCTCCTGCAATAAATTTAAACTCTTTTCCTAATACAATATTTTCTTTATTATAGTAATCCATCAAAAATTTGCGAAGAGATTGAATTTTATACATACGATTTACACCTGCCATCAGAGAAACATAAGCTTTGCTCTCTGTTCCCCTTAAAATGGCAGGAATAAAAATAATAGCTTCAATATGAAAAATTTCTCCTTGCGTCTTCGTTTCTTCTTGATTTGCAAAGTATTCTAATACCTGAAATGCTTTTTTTTCTTCTGGACTTTGCGGTTCTTCCATCAATGATTTCTCCTGATATTTTAAAATAAAAAGCAAAGCCGCTACTACATGTTTACAAGCTCCTTTTTCCTTGACATGAGCTGGACAGTTACAAAAATGTTCAAAAGAGCCGTCTTTATTTTCTGTTATAATAACGGAATAGTTATAGCTACCACGCACTGTCAGCTTATACTGTCCGGATAATTTAGAAAATGCTGCGTTTACTACTCTGTTGCTTTTATAATATTGCAATCCCCTAGAATATATGAGATCACTAGACGCCAGATTTCTAATCCCGGTTCTTGACAAGCGAAGCATACCTTTATTCCTCCTCTATCTGTTCCTTCTCATTTCTTCTTAAATTATATCATAATTTTAGAGTTGGATTAATACAAAAATATCATAAATTGCCTTAATCGCTGCTTCAAAGTCTTGATTTCTAACTCCAATAATGATATTTAACTCACTAGAACCCTGATCAATCATCTTTACATTGATATTGGCATGTGCTAATGCAGAAAAAATTCTTCCCGCAGTTCCTTTGGATGCTCTCATTCCTCTTCCAACTACAGCAATTAATGCCAGATCGGATTCCATTTCAATAGAATCTGGTTCTGCTAAACGATGAATTTCCGAGAGAACTTGTTGTTCTTTTCCCTCAAACTCTGGTTGATGCACAAATACAGTTAAAGTATCAATTCCCGAAGGCACATGTTCAAAAGAAATTCCATACTTTTCAAATGCAGAAAGTATCTTTCTTCCGAAACCTATTTCTGAATTCATCATATCCTTTTCCACATTGATTGCGACAAACCCCTTCTTACCAGCAATTCCCGTAATCGTATATTTTGGTTTACGACAGGTACTTTCTACAATCATTGTTCCTTCATCTTGTGGGCGATTTGTATTGCGAATATTGATTGGAATTCCCGCTTTTCTGACTGGAAAAATGGCATCTTCATGTAAAACAGTAGCTCCCATATAAGAAAGTTCTCTTAATTCTTTATAGGTAATTGTAGTAATTGCTTCTGGATTCTCAATAATTCTAGGATCTGCAATTAGAAATCCCGAAACATCTGTCCAGTTTTCATATAGATCTGCTTTTACTGCTTTCGCTACAATGGAACCTGTAATATCAGATCCACCTCTGGAAAATGTCTTTATTGAACCATCTGGAAGAGAACCATAAAATCCTGGAATGACTGCTCGTTCTACTGTTTCTAATCGTTGAGCTAAAATCTGATTCGTTTTTTTTGCATCAAATATTCCTTTTTCATTAAAAAAGATAACTTCTGCCGCATCAATAAATTCATACCCCAGATAGTTTGCAAGGAGAATTCCATTGAGATACTCTCCTCTAGAAGCCGCATAGTCACTTCCTGCTTTTTCTAAAAACAATTTTTCTATGGTTTCAAATTCCTGATCTAAACTCAAATTCAAAGAAAGTCCCTGAATAATTTCCAGATACCTGTCTTTGATTTTTTTTAACAGATCTTGGAATCTTTTCCCGTTTTGTGCAGTATCATAACATTGATACAACATATCGGTCACTTTTGTATCAGTTGAAAATCTCTTTCCGGGTGCTGACGGAACTACATACCTTCTTGAATCGTCTGCTTGGATAATATTTGCTACTTTCTTAAATTGATCTGATCCTGCTAAAGAACTACCGCCAAATTTCACTATCTTTTTCATTCGAGATTCCTCCGTATCTATAGAAGTTCAGTTGCAGTTATATCTTATTTTATGCCAAATATAGTATACTGTGTCGCATAAAATAACGATTACTGCAGTACATATATTTCTATATATAAAATACACGATTTTTTAAGATTATCAAGTATTTTTTTAATATAGAAAGCAGAACTGTGCTTTTGCTTTGAAAAAAATCCTTTTTTGTTGCTTTCCATGTACGAAATCTACAAAACAAATGAAATGAAAATTACGCAAGATAGTTTAATACGTCTTCTATTTTTTGAATACATTTACATCTTTGCGGAAGTCGTCCAAAACTCTTTGAAAATTCTCCAGTATAAAAATAGATACTGTCGATTCCAAACTTTGTAGCTCCTATAATATCACAATCAAAATCATTTCCAATCATAACAGATTCTTCTTTATTTAATTGATAGGTAGTAAACAGGGTTTGAAAAAATTCCAAAGATGGCTTTTTTACTCCTACATCAGAAGAATATAAAATTCCATCAAAATAATTATTTAAAGAAAATAGGTATATTTCTGGTTCTGTAAAAACTCTTTGTGCATTAGAAAGCAAATAAATTTTGCGTCCTGATTTTTTTAATGCCTCTAAAGTCTTTAAAACGCCTGAAATTAAACTCAATTTTTCAATAGACATAGTACGAAATATCTGTGCTGTTGTTTTTGCAAGTTGTGCTGCATCTTCAAGCTGATATTCTGTAAACATAAGATAAAAAATTTCTTCTATTTTGATCTCTGGAAATTCTCTACCTGTTTTCTTTTTTGCTTCTTTTTCCAAATCCTCACAAAGAATATAATATCGGCTTTTTAAAGCAGATGGTGTATATGGTGCACCTTTTAAACTATACCATAAAGATAATTTTTTCCAAAGATAAGGTTTTGTTTCATTTGTATAAATATCAATCAACGTTCCATATAAATCAAAAATAAAATTATTGTACACTACTTTTTTCTCCTTTTTTCGTATTTTTTTTATGATTTATTCATTTATTTTATCATAATTGTAATTAAAATTCTATCCTAATTTGATATTTCATTTATATTTTTTAAATTTTGGAAGAAAAACCAATTTAAAATACAATCAATGCAATAAGAATAATCCATCTGTTTCACCGTATTTTTTGCAGTAATTGGAATACTTTGATATAACATTTTATTTATGTAAATCTTTGCTTCACCAACTTTTTCGCCTGCTACCACTGGAGCATTTAACTGTTCTGGAAGTTCAAATTCTACTTGTACAAAGTCATTGTCACATAACAAAAGAGAAACTTCTTCATTTACTTGTGTCATAGTATCTGCAAAAATTCCTCCATGTACAGCAACCAAACGATACTCAGGAATAGGAGAAAAAACAACCTGTTCTGTATAATTCTTTAATCCTAATTCCATCAGTTTTTTAGTATCTGCCCATTTATAATTTTTATTCGGCGGCCACCCGCTTCCTAAAACCACACTGACAAAGTTTTTCCCGTCATGTCTTAATGCTCCTACAAAACAATATCCTGCTTTTCCAGTAAAACCTGTTTTTATTCCAATTGCACCTTCCATCATATATAAAAATCGATCTTTATTATTGACTGTGAAGGAACGTCCTGTTGTAATCTCGTTGAATTGATGTGTCTGTGTTGTAATAATTTTTACAAATTCTTCATTTTTAATAGCATAACTTCCGATCAAAGCAAGATCTGATGCAGTTGTATAGTGTCCATCTGCATCTAGTCCATTCGGTGTTTCAAATCTCGTTTGTAATGCACCAATAGATTTTGCCTTCTGTGTCATCATATCACAAAATATCTCTACACTTCCACCAACATGTTCTGCAATTGCTACAGCCGTATCATTATGACTTTCTAACATTAAAGAGTATATTAAATCCTTTAAATAATACTGATCTCCTGTATTCATGTTAAGTTGAACATCTGGTTGTTTTGCAGCATTAGAAGAAACTGTGACAACGTCATTTAAGTTGGCATTTTCTAAAGTGACAAGTAGTGTCATAATTTTAGTGGTACTTGCCATAGGCATCTGTTGATTTGCATCTTTTTCATAGAGAACTCTGCCATTTGAGGCATCCATTAAACAGGCAGAGAGTGCATAAAGGTTTAGTATCTCTTTATCGTTTTCCTCTTCAAATGGTTGTTTTGGTATATCTTCTGATTCTTTTTTCTGCTCCTTCGTTACGTTTTTTCCTTTGGCATAAATATACTGTTTAGAAAGAAGTCCATAAACCTCCTTATACTGTAAGTTTCCTACTGTTAAAATAATTCCTGCCAGAAGAAAAATTATCACAACCTTTTGTTTCATAGCTCGTTCCTATAATTTTTATCCTTACAATGTATGTTTTAACCTTTATTTTATTCGGACTTATATCTCAAGTTTTAAGGAAATCTCTTTTTGTGCCTCCTGTTTAAAATCTTCTATACGTTCCATACTTACGATAGGAAGATCTTTTAAGGATACAATCCCAAAACAACGCAAAAATTCTTCGGTTGTCCCAAATAAGATCGGTCTGCCTGGTGCATCTAATCTTCCAACTTCACAAATTAAATTATATTCTATTAATCTATTAACTGCATGATCTGTCTTTACCCCTCGAATAGCTTCGATTTCTTGTTTAGTAATCGGTTGTTTATAGGCAATAATTGAAAGTGTCTCTAATAAAATATCAGTTAATATATATTTTTTGGGTATATTCGTAATTTTTAATATTGTCTCATACATAGAAGGTTTTGTACAAAGTTGAAAGGAACCATCTAATTCAATCAGCCAAATTCCTCTATCTTCTAAAGTATACTTTTTAGAGAGATCTAAAATAACCTTTTGTAATACTTCCTCACTAATTTCTAAAGCTGCTGCCAATCGTTTTTTTTCTACTGCTTCTCCCATCGTAAATAAAATTGCTTCTATTTTTGCCTCTAATTCGCTTTGTTTATTCATAGCTCCAATTCCTCCACCAAAACAATATCATCTGCAAGATATTGAATTTCTAAATCTTCAAATAATTCCTGTTGTTGCACTTCTAGCCGTCCCATCTTCATTAATTCAAGAACTCCTAAAAATGTTACAATAATATCCATCTTTTCTGGTTTGATTGATAAAAGAGAGGTAAATAAAAATTTTCGATGGGAAAGACCAAATTGTTGAATATTTAATACGGTTTTTGATAATGTTATTACTTCTTTTTCAATTTTTCCAAATTTACTGCGAACTGGATCCATTTTATCTTCTCTACGTTTCATAACAGTCGCAAAAATTTCTTGAAGTTTTGGTAGAGAAATATCTTTTAACAATTCTTGTGGAGAAATCTGCTTTGGAATATTTTTTAATTCATTTGGAATAGAGGGTTCTTTAAACACTTCTCTTTCTGCATCTATCTGCATATCTTTTAATTTTATAGAAGCATACCGATACATTTTATATTCTAAAAGACGTTCTACCAATTCAGCTCGAGGATCGACTTGGTCTTTATCCTCTTGCTTTTCTTCCCTTGGTAAAAGCATCTGAGATTTAATTTTAAGTAATGTGGCTGCCATCACTAAAAATTCACTCATAACCTCTAAATCTTTTTCCTGCATGGAATGAATATAATCTAAATACTGCTCGGTTATTTCTACAATCGGAATATCAAAAATATTCATCTTATTTTTATCAATTAAATGTAAAAGAAGATCAAAAGACCCTTCAAAAGACTGTAGTTTTACCGGAAGCATACTCACTCTCCTTTACATCAATACTGTAATCAAACGAATTCCTATTGTCGGAATCAGCCTTATCAGCAATAAAAACAACCAAACTGCTTTTGTCATATAATCCATTTTTACTAAAGATAGAAAGCGATCTGGACGTAGTCCTGCAATTACTAATGCCATATCATTTGTTGACATAGGAAATAGATTGGTTAGAAACATTCCGATGCTAAATACTGCCACATAAAAGAATAATAGATTTAAAAACTGTACTACCATTCCCTGTGAAGTTATAATAAT
This sequence comes from uncultured Lachnospiraceae bacterium, assembly GCA_910586015.1. Lineage (GTDB taxonomy): Bacteria > Bacillota > Clostridia > Lachnospirales > Lachnospiraceae > MGBC140009. Next base: position 123,667 of record CAJUGJ010000001.1, on the reverse strand, counting down.
TAAAGAATCATCCATATGAAATCCCAGACGAAGAACGATTATAGATATAAAAAATGAAACAATTAACGCAATCCATCCGGTTAATCCAACCAATAAATTACTATGTCGTTCCCTTAAACGTATTAGATATGGTCTACTAAATCCAGCACTTCCAATTATTAAAAAAAACAGCCCTAAGCCGTCTAAATACTCTCTGAATCGAAAGATTTTCTGCAATCGAAATAGTGCTTTATGATACATTTTTTTATCCATCCGGTACGTTAAAAATGCTTTAGGGAATTCATGAAAAATCATTACTAAACATCCGGAAAAGATTGCTGCTATTGTTTCAATCAGCCAATTTTTCACCTTCTATACTCCTTTTCTGCCTCTTTAGCTCAATCCCAACTAATTCTGGTCGATTAAAAATTCGAATTGGAATCGTATGAGTTCCAAGTCCTCTCGATAAAATCAACCTAGATTCCTTTTCTTGAAAACATCCATAATCATATACAGGAAAGAGTTCATATTGTGGAGAAATTACTCCTCCAAGCTTTGGCAAAATTACAATTCCCCCATGTACATGTCCTGAAAGTACTAAATCAGCTCCCCATTCTGTATATTCTTTAAAATAAGCAGGCATATGTGCTAGTAAAATCTGATATCCTCCATGAAAAGCTGTTCCTATTAAACCATTTAATTCTTCTTTGCTTAGATTTGGACGCTTTCCTCTTTTATAATAAAAAGAAAGAGGAAGTGTCAATCCTGTAATAGTTATAATCGCTTCTCCCTTTTGAAGTGTAACAGAGGTATTATCTAAAAAAAATACTCCTGCTTTTGCTAATTGTATCTTAAACTCTTCAAATGATAGTTTTGTCTGTCTTCCGGATAATTCAAACTGCTTCCATTTTTCTTCATGATTTCCCAATGAGTAATAGACTGGATAATTTTTTGCCAGTTCTAATATAAAAGGAAGCCCTTTTTGTGCCTTTTGTAGTTTATTTGCTGTAATCAAATCTCCGGATAGACAGACAATATCAGGTTTTAGACTTTTTAATCTCTGAAGCAGCTTGGTATTATCTTTTCCATATTGATTGTTGTGAAGATCCGTTAAAAGAGCAATTCGAAATCCATCTAATTCTTGTGGAAGTTTCGTTTGATAAATTTTATAGTTGGACACCTCTAATTTTTTATTTTCAAAAATAAAATATCCAATCAATAGTAAAAAGAAAATCAATCCAATACATAGCAGCTTCATTCTCTTTCCCTTCTCTTACCTTTTCATTACATTTAAGACTTCTCTATTACTATACAGGCAACCATACTCTCTGTCAATATAAATACTCATATAATAATTTTTCAAGATAATCTAGATATTTTGCTTTTTCTATCTCTTCTTTTGCATATAATGCCACTCTTCCAAGTTCTGCCCCATTTCGTTCATAAATAATATTTCCAATGATAGTTTCTTTTGTTACAGGAGCTTTTACTTCTTTTAATAGTTCAAATCGTCGGCTAATTTCAGAAGGAGCTACTCCTTTTAAACAAACGTAAGAAAAAGTATCCCTAACAGTTGGCATAACCTCTTCCTTTACTCCTCCTCGTACAGATATTGGTGAAAAATCAAAACCTTCTGCATTATCTCTATAAATACTACAATTAGCAAATCCATAATTTAATAAAGTTGCTGCTTCTGAAAATCTAGTTTTCGTATCTGGAGCTGCCATAATTACTGCAATTAAATCCATATCATTTCTTCTTGCTGTTGCAGATAAACAATATTTCGCCAATCCAGTTGAACCTGTTTTTAAGCCTGTAATTCCTTCATAGGAACGAATCAGTTTATTTGTATTTGTAAGCCCAAATTCAGTCTGTCCTTTTTTAGTTGTATGTATAAAAGTATCCATCCAGACCGTTGAATAATTACTGATCTGCGGATGATTGATTATTAATTCCCTAGACATTTTTGCTACATCTAGGGCACAAGAATAATGACTGTCTGTGTCTAATCCATAACAGTTGACAAAATGGGTATGTTCCATTCCAAGTTCTTTTGCACGTTCGTTCATCCGTGCTACAAATGCTTCCTCTGATCCTGCGAGAAATTCCGCCATAGCAACACTTGCATCATTCGCACTGGCAATACTGATACATTTAATCATCGTATTGACATCTTGTGTTTCATATGGTTCTAAATAAACTTGCGATCCTCCCATTCCCGCTGCATGTTCGCTGACAGGAACTTTATCTGTCAGTGTAATCTTCCCTTCTTCTAATGCCTCAAAGATCAACAATAAGGTCATAATTTTTGTAATACTTGCCGGTCGTAGTTGCTTCGTTTCATTCTTCGAATAAATAACTTCGCCTGTTGAACCTTCCATTAAAACTGCTGCCTCACAGGTAAGTGTAATATCCTGCGAATTCTTAGAGGTATCTGGTTCTGCTGTAATGATAACGGATTTTGTACATGTACTAAACAGAATCATTCCTCCAAGCATTTTCGCCAGAGTCTTTTTGAATGATGGCTTCATTCTGATCTACCTTCTATGGCATATGCCGCTTGTTTTATTATCATTGTATGGAAAAGTGTCCAAAATATACCTCTTGTCAGGAATCCACTACTCGAATTCTACAATTAAATTTCATATTGTGATAACTTGCACAAATAATTACAACCCCTGTCCGTTTTGCATAAACAGTACCACTTTGATTAACAGATGCTACTTTAAAATCACTTGTAGAATACTGTATTCTTACATTTTTTGCTTTAACTTTTAACCGAATCTTTTCTCCTACTGTTAAAGTATATTCTGTCTTTACAAAACCATTTGAATTAGGTATGGGAAACCAGACTATTGATGTTGATGAATAAGGTAATATTGCACGAACCAGTAAACAAAAGACGATTAGGTAAAATAAAATAGAAAACGGATTAAAAGTTCCTTCTCTTTTTTTTAAAAAAGGCATAACTGTCTCCTAGTTTTCCTTTTCTATTTATAATACGAAATCCTTTTCTATTGTTTCCGCTTCTTGATATCCTTTTTCTGTTATAGCCCCATACCAGTGTTTTGGAGGATTTTTAAACTCTTTCGAAATCTGAACAGCCTGAAAAAATCTCTCTTTTGCTCTTTCTAACTTTTCTTTTGAATTAGCATAAAAGACTGCTAAAGGTTCTCCTTTTTTTACTGGATCCCCAAGTTTTTTCTTCAACCAAAATCCAACTGCTGGATCAATGGAATCTTCTTTTTTAGTCCTTCCTCCTCCTAACATTAAAGAAACCATTCCTAACTCACCAGTAGAAAAAGATGTGACAAATCCTTCTTCTTTTGAAGTTACTTCTTGTATAATAGATGCAGGTGCAAGAAGGTCAAGATCTCGAATAGTATGGAGATCTCCTCCTTGTGTCATAACCAATTCTTCAAACTTTTCATATGCCTTTCCTGATGTAATTGTTTCCATCAATAATTTTTTTGCTTCTTTTGGACTTGTTGCTCGTTTTGCTCCATAAACTAAGTAAGAGCCTAAAATTAAACAATCTTCTAAAAGATCTTTTGCACCTATCTCCCCACGTAATATTCCTACCGCTTCTTTTACTTCAAGTGCATTTCCTACTGCATAACCAAGTGGCTGATTCATATCTGTAATTACTGCATAAGTAGTTCGTCCTGCTTTTATTCCAATGCTTGTCATTTCCTGTGCTAAATGAATGGCTTCTTTTTGTGTCTTCATAAATGCACCACTTCCTGTTTTTACGTCAAGTACTAATACATCTGCTCCTGCTGCAAGTTTTTTACTCATAATACTACTTGCAATTAGTGGTAGACTATCTACCGTAGCTGTAACATCTCTAAGAGCATATAGCTTTTTATCTGCGGGAGCAAGTGTTTTTGTTTGACTTGTAACTGCAATCTTTATTCTTTCTACCTGATCTAAAAATTCCTTTTCAGAAAGAGCTGTTTTTAATCCTGGAATACTTTCTAATTTATCAATGGTGCCTCCTGTATATCCAAGTCCTCTTCCTGACATTTTTATCATGGGAATTCCTAGTGCTGCAACCATTGGAGCTAAAATCAATGTTGTTTTATCCCCAACTCCACCTGTACTGTGTTTATCTACTTTATAGCCCGAAATTTTTGAAAGGTCTAAACATTCTCCACTTTCTGCCATAGCCATAGTAAAATCTAACAATTCTCTTTCTGTCATTCCTTGAAAACAAACTGCCATTAAAAAAGCAGACATTTGATAATCTGGAATTTCTTCTTTTACATATCCGTTAATCAGATCATAAAGTTCTTGTTTTGTCAATTCTTTTTTTTCTTTCTTTTTTTCAATCAAATCATACATAAACATTGCTATCATTCCTCTCATCAGAGCTTTTTCTTTCAGTATAATCAAAAAGTGAAATTCAAACAAGTGAAATCTTGACGGATTTAGAAAAAAACGATACAATAGGACATATTGCACAAATTTTAGGAAAGGGTACAAGATCTATGAGTTTTCAATATATACAAAAGGTTGTTTCTCCAAATGAATTAAAGGACATGTTTCCTATGAGTGAATTTGGTATAAAGGTAAAAGAAGAACGAGATGCTGAGATTCGAAAGGTTTTTACTGGAGAATCAAATAAATTTTTAGTAATTATCGGACCTTGTTCCGCAGATAATGAAGAGGCTGTCTGTGATTATCTAACTCGATTAGCAGCTACAGCAGAGAAAGTAAAAGATAAATTGATTATTATTCCACGTATTTATACAAATAAACCACGTACTACTGGTGAGGGTTATAAAGGAATTGTCCATCAACCAGATCCAGAAAAAGCTCCTGATTTAAAAGAAGGATTAATTGCTATGCGTAAAATGCACCTGCGGGCAATTAATGAAACTGGTCTAACTGCTGCAGATGAAATGCTCTATCCAGAAAACTGGCCATATGTTGAGGATATCCTCTCTTATGTTGCTGTTGGAGCACGTTCTGTAGAAGATCAACAGCACCGACTTACTATCAGTGGTATCGATGTTCCGGCAGGTATGAAAAATCCTACCAGTGGGGATCTCTCTGTTATGTTAAATTCCTGTATTGCTGCTCAAGGTCATCACACTTTTCTCTATCGTCAATGGGAAGTTCACACTACAGGAAATCCACTTACCCATACAATCCTTAGAGGTGCAGTGAATAAACGAGGACAGTCTATTCCAAACTATCACTATGAAGATTTAATTCGGCTTCATGAAATGTATCAAGAACACCCTCAACTTAAAAATCCAGCAGTCATTATCGATACAAATCACGCAAATTCGAATAAGATGTACCAAGAACAGCCAAGAATTGTAAATGAAGTTTTACACAGTCGACGTGTTAATCCAGAGCTTGCAAAATTAGTAAAAGGCGTAATGATTGAAAGTTACTTAGAATCAGGAAATCAAAAGGTAGGCGGTCATATTTATGGAAAATCAATTACTGATGCCTGTCTAGGTTGGGAAGAATCCAAACGACTAATTGATACAATTGCAGAATGGATTTAAGTATTTCCCTTCTCTATCCATTGTAATGCCCAATTAAGTACTGGCTGCCCAAACCATGCAGCTAGTGCTGCGTCAAAAGCACATAAAAATAGGGTTAATAAAATCCAAGGGATATACCTTTTTAAAAGAATACCCCCATTTCCATGAAAAGACTGTCCATTTTGAGTTTCTATTAAAAATCTCATTCCAAATTTTAGGCATAGATAATATAAGGGAATTAGTGCAATCAGTTCAGGAAAATAATTACAAATTCCGAGAATGATTCCTTTTATTTTATATTGTATTATAAATGCTCCAAATAAAAAACTGATCTGAAAACTTTTTTTTACGATACAAAACAGATAATAGGGCAATCCAAATATGGTAAGATCCAAAAGCCAAAAGATTAAAACTTTTTTGGCTTTTTCTAAAAAGATATATCCAAAAAATTCGAATACATTCATAATATCTGCTGCCGCTTCTCTTTTATAGCCTGTATAAAACCGAATTAATGTTTCTGGAAACCATTTTTTCATTCCCTGTACTACTAATTGACCAAGAATAATTCCCAATATTCCCAAAAACACTGGCAAAATTAAAAAACTTCTCTTTTGTTGATCTACAATTTTTTTGCCCATAATGCCTCTTTAGACAACCTTTGTTATCTTTACTCTATGAGCGGCACAGAAAAAATATTCTCAAAGCTTCTTGTTTTTATATGCTAATAGGGCAGCAATCGTTTTTGCGTCCATAATCTCTCCACGGTAAATCATTTCAATCAGATCTTGTAATGGATATCTTTCTACTTCTACATATTCATCTTCATCTAAATGCTGTTTTGATGGCTGTAATTCTTCTGTATAATAAATTCCTATCTTTTCATTACAATATGCTACAGTAGTATATAGATCTAATAAATGTTCTATCCGTTCTGAGCGATATCCCGTTTCTTCTTCTAATTCCCTTGCTGCTGCGGTTTTTGTATCCTCTCCCGGATTTAGTCCTCCTGCTGGAATTTCTAATGTAAAACGATTGACTGCATTTCTATACTGTCGAACCATAATAATTTTTCCATTGGAATCTACAGGTAATATTGCTGCTGCCCCTTTATGATTGATGAAATCATACAAAGCCTCTTTTCCATCTGGCAGTTCCAAAGTATCCTCATAATATTCAAAAATATGTCCTTTTCTTATTAATTTTCTATCTCTTCGCTTTAATTGTTCCATTTCATCCTCCAAACAGTTATTATGAGTTTATTCTTTTAACTGAATTGCTCTTTGATAACAGGCATCTGTTGCTGCAATTATGGCACTGCGAAATCCATTTTGTTCTAATGCTGAAACTCCTGCAATTGTAGTTCCGCCCGGTGAACATACTGCATCTTTTAATATCCCCGGATGAAGTTCTGTTTCTAATACCATCTTTGCTGCTCCAAGTACAGTTTGTGCTGCCATTTCATATGCTGTTTTTCGCGGAATCCCATATTTAACTGCACTATCTGCAAGTGCTTCTATAAATAAATACACATATGCTGGTGAACTTCCACTTGCACATACCGCAGCATCCATCAATTTTTCGGGTATCATACAAAAATGTCCAAAAGAATCTAATAATTTTTCTATTATAGTCTGTTCCTCTTTTGTAAATTCATCATCTGAGTAACAAAGTTCTGTCATACCTTCCTTTACCATAGCAGGAGTATTTGGCATGATCCGCACAATACGAGTTTTTTCTCCAAGACGTTGTTTTATATCCTTTATTGTTACTGAAACAATACAAGAAACTACAATCTGCTCTTTTTTTAAATGTCCCTCTAATTTTTTAGCAACCTCTTCTAACTGCTGTGGTTTTACTGCTAAAACAAGAATTTGACAGTTTTGAATTAATTCCTCTAACTCTATTATATAATCCACTCCTGTCTTTTCTTTCATTTCCTGCATATGTTTCAAAGTTGCCGATGTATAAGTTACCTCATCCATTCCAAAGGATTGAATCGCACCGCACAACATAGGATATCCCATATTTCCAATTCCAATAAAACCAATCTTTTTCATCTTAGTGTGTACATTCTCCAATCAAAGAGGCAATCCGATCAAGTCCTTTTTCAATCTGTTCCATAGAAATCGCATAGGATAGACGAATATGGTCGTCAAATCCAAAATCCTCACAGGGAACAACGGCAACCTGATAATCCTCTATTAAAATTTTTGCAAGCTGTGCTGCAGTTTTTATTGTTTCATTTTTGTATTTCATTGATAATAATTCACTTACATCTACAAAGACATAGAATGCCCCTTGTGGTATAATAGTAGAGATATAAGGTATCCCTAAAATCTTTTGGTACATATAGTTTCTTCTGCGATCAAATTCCTGACGCATCTGCTCTATACTCTTTTGTTCACCTGTTAATGCTTCTATTGCTGCTTTTTGAGCGATTGAATTCGGATTTGAAGTTTGATGGCTTTGAATATTTCCCATCAATCTGGCAATTTCTTTTGAAGATCCTGTATATCCGATTCTCCATCCAGTCATGGAATAACTTTTGGAAACTCCACTACATGTAATGGTTCGTTCATAAATCTCTTTTCCAAGAGATGCAATACTAACAAATGGTTGATTTGTGTAAACTAAATGTTCATATATTTCATCTGCAATAATATAGAACTCCTTCTCTATGGCAACCTTTGCAATCTCTTCTAGTTCCTCTTTTGTATAGAGTGCTCCTGTTGGATTTCCGGGATTATTTAGTATAAATGCTTTTGTTTTTTCTGTAACAGCATCTGCAAGTTGTTTTGCAGTTATTTTATAATCTTTCGATTTTTCACAGCGAATAAATACAGGAACTCCATCGGCAAGTTTTACGATTTCTGGATAACTCAACCAATAAGGAGATGGAATTAATACCTCATCCAAAGGATTTAAAATAGCACTGAAAATATTGGTTAAAGAATGTTTTGCTCCATTACTAATTACAATCTGATTCGCTTCATAATGGATATGATTAAAACTTTCAAATTTTTTGCAAACCGCTTCCTTTAATTCTGACATTCCTGAAGCAGGGGTATACTTTGTAAAACCAGAATGTATTGCTTGTACTGCTGCCTCATTAATATGATTTGGAGTATTAAAATCTGGTTCTCCTGCTCCAAATCCTACAACATCCATTCCCTGTGCCCTTAATTCTTTTGCTTTTGCTGTAATAGCTAATGTAGAGGAAGGTTTTACTTCCTGTGCTTTTTTTGATAATATTAGAGACATATTCTCTCTCCTTATTCTACATTTATATCTTGCAAAATATCTCATCTATTTTAATATACTTTATGTGTAATTGCAAGAAAAAGTTAATCTCAGTATACTATAATAAAAATAGGATCACTATTAAACAAAATTTTAAATTTGTCTAATAATAATCCTATGAATTTTCTTTACTTATTTTGCGTAATCAGTTACTCTTGATTCTCTAATTACATTCACTTTAATCTGACCTGGATATTCTAGTTCACTTTCAATTTTTTTAGAAATATCATGTGCTAATAAAACCATATCGTCATCTCCGATTTGATCTGGTACTACCATAACACGTACTTCCCTACCAGCTTGAATAGCAAACGATTTATCGACTCCCTTAAAGCTACTTGTGATATCTTCTAACTGTTTCAGCCGGTTTGTATATGTTTCAAGCGTTTCTCTTCTTGCACCTGGTCTAGCGGCAGAAATGGTATCTGCTGCCTGAACAATACAAGCAATTAGAGATTGGAACTCTACATCTCCATGATGGGCCTCCACTGCATTAATGACGATTTGGGATTCTTTATACTTTCTGCAAAGATCGACACCAATTTGGACATGAGTTCCTTCCATCTCATGATCAACACTCTTGCCGATGTCATGTAACAGACCAGCTCTTTTGGCAGTTCTAACATCTACGCCAATTTCGCCAGCCAATAAACCGGATAAAATTGCCACTTCAATGGAATGTTTCAACGCATTTTGTCCATAGCTTGTACGGAATTTCATCTTGCCTAAAAGTCTAACTAATTCTGGATGAATTCCATGAACTCCAACTTCAAGCGTTGCTGCTTCACCTTCCTCACGAATCATGGTTTCTACTTCTTTTTGAGCTTTTTCTACCATTTCTTCAATTCGTGCTGGATGAATTCTGCCATCCACTATTAATTTTTCCAAAGCTATTCTTGCTACTTCTCTCTTAATCGGATCAAAGCAAGAAAGAATAACTGCTTCTGGAGTGTCATCAATAATTAAATCAACTCCTGTTGCAGTTTCTAATGTGCGGATATTGCGACCTTCTCTACCGATAATTCTGCCTTTCATTTCATCATTTGGCAGTTGTACAACCGAAATTGTAGCTTCTGCTACATAGTCTGCTGCACACTTTTGAATTGCCGTTACTACAAGATCCTTTGCCTTTTTATCCGCCTCTTCTTTCGCTTTACTTTCCAGATCTTTGATGAGCACTGCTGTTTCATGCTTTACTTCATCCTCAACCGTTTTAATAAGATATTCCTTCGCTTGTTCGGAGGTCAATCCAGAGATTTTTTCCAGCTCGTCCACTTGCTGCTGATGTGCTTCTTCCACTTCAGCATGGAGCTTATCTAATTCCTGCTCTTTTGTGACAAGTTTGGATTCTCTTTTTTCCAGTGTTTCCATTTTTCTGTCTAACGTTTCTTCTTTTTGTAAGACACGTTTTTCGTAACGTTGTACTTCAGCTCTACGCTCTTTTGCTTCCCTCTCTAGTTCATTTTTCGTCTTAATTGACTCTTCTTTTGCTTCGAGTAAAGCTTCTCTTTTCTTAGTTTCCGCTGTCTTTACTGCTTCATCTATGATTTCTTTTGCCTTTTCTTCTGCACTTCCTACCTTCGCCTCCACAACTTTTTGATGGTAGGAAATCGCTGTTTTCCAGGCAATCGGAGCTACTATTATCGCAGTAACTACAATAGCTACGACAACATACAATACTTCCACACAGGAACACCTCCTTTATTCTATTTTCATTGTACATAAAATACAACATATAAATTTTATACTGTTTTCATGATTATGTCAAGTAGAGAGTAGAATATTTTATACATTTTGTAGACAAAAAAAGAAAAAGTGGGAAAATTGTTCAGAATTTCTATTAATATAACAAAAATCGAAGTTTTTCGCAGTGTCATGCTATATAATATTCAGACATTTAGCAGACACTGCGCTATTTTAAACTATTTTATTAGTAATTGAGTTCTCCAAAATAATAAAACCCTTTACATTCTGTTAATTTTACATTGTGAAGTTGTCCTATCAAACTCTTTTCTCCCAGAAAATGGACTAAAAGATTATTATCAAGTCGTCCAGTAAGATATCCCGACTGCTGGGTATTTTGTTCTTCCACTAAAACTTGTTGTATTGTTCCTGTAAGTTTCTTTAAACGTTCGCTTGAAGTTTCTTGTATCACTTTTAAAAGACGTTGAAATCTTTCTTTTGCAATCTGTGGCTCTATTTGCTCTTTTAACTGTGCTGCGGGGGTACCACTTCGTTTTGAATATAAAAATGTATATGCACTATCATAACATACTCTGCGGACAATATCTAGTGTTTCTTCAAAATCTTGTTCTGTCTCTCCAGGAAATCCTACAATAATATCTGTTGTTAGGGAAATATCTGGTATAGCATCTCGAATTCGTTCTACTAAATGAAGATAATCTTCTTTTGTATATTTTCGATTCATCTGCTGTAAAATTCTAGTGCTTCCAGACTGTACTGGTAAATGTAGATGACGACAAATCTTTTTTGAATTTTTCATCACTTCAATGAGTTCATCCGATAGATCTTTTGGATGTGAAGTCATAAAACGAATTCGTTTGATTTTTTCTATCTGTTCTACTTGTTGTAAAAGCTTTGCAAATGTAATTGGATCCTGTAATGTCTTTCCATATGAATTGACATTTTGTCCAAGTAACATTACTTCTATGATTCCTTGATCTGTTAAACGTTTTACTTCATCCAAAATATCTTCCATTCGTCTGGAACGTTCTCTTCCTCTTACATAGGGAACAATACAATAACTACAAAAATTATTACAGCCAAACATAATATTAACGCCTGCTTTAAAGCTATATTTAATTTCACTTGGCAATTCTTCTACAATTTGATCTGTATTTTCCCAAAGTTCAATTACTCTCTTTTTTTTCAATAGTCTTTGGTAAAGTAGTTCTGCAAGTCTAAAAATGTTATGTGTTCCAAAAATGATGTCTACAAAAGGATAACTTTTTTTAATTTTTTCTACCACTTGTTCTTCCTGCATCATACAACCACATAAAGCTATGATCATTTCTGGATGTTTCTTTTTTAAACTTCCAAGATATCCAATTCTTCCATAGACCTTTGTATTTGCATTTTCTCTTACTGTACAGGTATTATAAATAACAAGAGTTGCCTCTTCACTCTCAGATGGTATAAAACCCGCTATTTCTAAAATTCCTGATAGTTTTTCAGAATCTTTGGAATTCATCTGACAGCCAAATGTCACTGTAGTATAAGTCGGAGGATGTCCCCATTTTTCATTCAGTCTTTGTACATACTCTCTACACTTTGCCATAAAATAATATTGTCTTTCTGGTTCTTTATCAGGAGGATGTCCTGTCAGATCTATTTTATCTAAATCTATTTCGTACATTTCAAATCCTTTCTTCGTTTTTTCGATTTTATAATATAATATGTTTCTCCTTTTATGATCGAATCTGTCCATTTCCTAAAACGACAAATTTCGATGTTGTCAGTGCTTTTAATCCCATTGGTCCTCTTGCATGGAGTTTTTGTGTGCTAATTCCGATTTCCGCTCCTAACCCAAATTCATTTCCATCCGTAAATCTGGTAGAAGCATTGACATAAACTGCTGCCGCATCTACTTCTTCTGTAAATTTCATTGCACTTTGATAACAATTTGTAACGATCGTTTCGGAGTGTCCTGTATTATATTGATTGATATGTGTAATTGCCTCCTCTATGGAATCGACAATTTTTAAAGAAATAAAACGATCTAAATATTCAGTGGCAAAATCTTCTTCTGTTGCTATCTCCATAATAGGACAGATTTTTCTTGCTCTTTCGTCTGCTCGAAAAACAATTTTTTTTGCTGTTAATCGATTATACAGAAGGGGAAGAAACTCTTTTGCAAGTTCTGAATGTACTACTAAAGACTCACAGGCATTACATACACCAAGTCTTTGAGTCTTTGCATTTTCAATAATATTTAATGCCATCTTTTGATCCGCATCTTTATCTACATAGACATGACAATTTCCAGTACCAGTTTCGATCACTGGTACAGTACTATTTTCCACAACAGTACGAATTAATCCTGCTCCTCCTCGTGGAATCAATACATCTATATAGTCATTTAATCGCATCAAATTAAGTGCCGTTTCTCTTGTAGTATCAGAAAGCAGCGAAATAGAATTCTCTGGTAAATTCGCACACTGTAAGGCAGTTTTTAATACATGTACAATCGCTTTATTGGACTCTATAGCATCTTTTCCTCCACGTAAAATTACAGCGTTTCCAGTTTTAAAGCATAATCCAAACGCATCTACTGTAACATTTGGGCGAGACTCATAAATAATTCCAATTACTCCTAGTGGAACTCTTTTCTCTATGATCTGTAGTCCATTCGGTCTTTTTTCCATTGAGATCAGTTCCCCGATTGGATCTTTTAAAGAGGCAATCTGACGCAGCCCATCTGCCATTGCCTCTATTCTTTCCTCTGTAAGTGTCAATCTGTCAATTAAGGATTCTTTCATTTCATTTTTTTTTGCAAGAAAAATATCTTTTTCATTCGCAACCAGTATTTCTTTCTTCGCATTTGATAACATATCTGCTGCCAACAAAAGAAGTTGATTTTTTTCTTTTTGTCCAAGTCTGTTTAAATCCTTTGCTGCTGTTTTTGCTCCTCTTCCAATAGCAATAAGTTCTTCCATACCCTATCTACCCCTTTTTATTTTAATTTTATACTTTGCGATAAATTTGTTTTGGAGTAACTATACCATCTAATATCTGATCTAGTGTATCTGATGGAATTTTTGCAAAGATCTGTTCCTCAAAAGCAAGCCCAAACGATAGATATGGACATTTCATCTGTTTTATTTTTTGTAAATAGCGATCGTAATAACCACCACCATATCCTAAACGATATCTTCTATGGTCAAAAGCAAGTCCCGGTACAAGAATTAAAATTGGATCTATCTGTTTTTCCGGAATAAATTTTTCTCTTTCTATAGGCTCTGGAATATGAAATTTACCGTAGACTAATTCACTTTTTGAGTAAACTGCATAAAATTCTATCTTTCCGCTCTCCTTTACTTTTGGTGCAAATACCTTTTTTCCACAAGAAAGTGCCTGCTCGAAAAGAAATTCCGTTTCTACTTCTGAACCAACTGAAATATATAAAAGCAATTTTTCACAATTTTTATACTCTTTTTGTGCTATAAGCTGTTTTTGTATTTCTTGTGAATCTTGTTTTCGTTTCTGTAGTGAAATTTCATTTCTTAGAATTTTCATTTTCTGTCGCCATTGCTGTTTTTCCTGACTCATTTTTCTTCCTTTTGATACTGTTTCGTCGTAATATAATCCATCAAATAAAATTCTGGATTTTTATGTGCCAGAAAGATCGTTCCACAATTTTCTCCATCTAAAATCTGACGGAGAATCGAAACTTTTTCTCCATTTGCAACAATCATATCTGCCCCTGAATCATTGGCGATTCTTGCAGCTGAGATTTTTGTTGCCATTCCTCCTGTTCCAAATTTACTTCCTGCTCCTTTTGCCATACCAAGAATTTTCTCGTCAATTCGTTCCACTGTAGTAATAAATTCAGCATTTAGATTTACTCTTGGATTATCTGTATAAAGACCATCAATATCAGAAAGTAAGATCAAAAGATCTGCATCAATTAAAGCAGTAACAATAGCAGAAAGGGTATCATTATCTCCAAATTCAATTTCATCAGTAGACACAGTATCATTTTCATTCACAATCGGAATTACTCGCATATGAAATAATTCTTCAAAAGTATTTCTTGCATTTTTACGGCTGATTGTATTGAGCATAGTATCTTTTGTCATTAGAATTTGTGCAGGTGTCTGACCATACTCTGCAAATAATTTCTGATATACCATCATTAATTTTGCCTGTCCTATTGCAGCACAGGCCTGTTTTACAGAAGAGTTTATTGTATTTTCCAGTATCCCAACACTTTTTCTTCCAATGGCAACTGCTCCTGAAGAAACTAAAACAACATCTTTTCCTTCATTACGAAGATCCGTTAGAATTCGGATTAACTGTTCCATTTTTGTTAGATTGAGATCTCCGGTTGCTGTATGAGTTAAGGAAGAAGAGCCAATTTTAATTACAATCCTTTTTTTCTTCTTTAGGCACTCCCTAATGTGCATTATTTTATCCCCTTTTCCTTTGTATTTACGGGAGGTAATCTATATTTTAAAATCGCTTCAAATATCTTTAATCCATCTACGGCAGCAGATGTAATACCTCCTGCATATCCTGCTCCTTCTCCACAAGGATATAGTCCCTTTAAAGAAATACTTTGATAGGATTCATCTCTTACTATCCGAATTGGTGAAGACGTACGCATCTCAACTCCACTTAAGACTGCTTCCTCGTCTGCAAATCCTGTAATTTTTCGATCAAATGCAGTAATTCCCTCTATAAGATCTAAAATTATGGCTTTTGGTAAACATTCTGATAAATCTGCTAACCGATAATTTCCGCAAATCTGTGGTAAGATATGCCCTATTGTAACACTTCTTTTTCCTTCTAACAAGTCTCCAAATAATTGTATTGGAACTGCACCCTGTCCTGTCTTATAGGCAAGTTCTTCCCATTTTCTTTGATAATACATTCCACATAGAGGACTATTATTTTTCATTTCTTTCATAAAATCATCGGGTGTTACTGTTACTACCACTGCACTATTTGCATTTTTTCCTTCACGAGCATGATTACTCATTCCATTGACCACAAGTCTGCCATTTTCAGAAGAAGCATTCACTACAAATCCTCCTGGACACATACAAAAAGTATAAACTCCCCTTTTATCTGTACAGGTATGTGTTAGTTTATAATCTGCTGGTGCAAGATCATAAAAAGCCGATTTATATTGCTGCCGGCTGATCATTTCCTGATTATGTTCTATTCGCACTCCTATGGCAAATGATTTTGCTTCTATCTTAATCTTTGATTGATAGAGTTGTTCAAATGTATCTCTTGCACTATGTCCAATGGCTAATATTAATGTATCACAAGGCAGCTCTTGTAATTCTTTTTTCTTTTCTACAACAATAGAAGAAACTGCATTATCTTTAACATGAATTTCTGTTAACTTCGTTCCAAACTTTACTTCTCCACCTAATGAAAGAATATGTTCTCTCATATTTTTAACGATATTTTGAAGAAAATCTGTTCCGATATGTGGCTTATTGATATATAAAATTTCTTCTGGTGCACCGTGTTCTACAAATGTCTTTAACACTTCTTCAATTCTTCCAGCTGAATCTTTTACCATTGTATTTAACTTGCCATCTGAAAAGGTTCCTGCTCCTCCTTCTCCAAATTGAACATTGGATTCTGGATTTAAAATTCCTGTTTTCCAAAAGGTTTCTACTGTCTTTATTCTGTTTTCTACTGCTTCGCCTCGTTCTATTAAAATCGGTCTATAACCGCATTTTGCCAAATAATAGGTACAAAATAAGCCCGCTGGACCACATCCTACAATAATAGGACGATATTTCATCGGTCTATCTGCTTTTTTTTCATAGTGATAAGAAGTATATTCTGCTTTTGTAATTGTCTTTTTTTTATTTCTCTGTAAAAATTGTGCCTCCTTTTTTATTGCTACATCTACAGTATAACTATAATAAATCTCCTCTTTTTTTCTTGCATCAATACTTTTTTTTCTTATAATGATTTCTAAGAGCTCTTCTGGTTGTTTTTGAAGTTTTTGTGCAACTTCAAATCGTAGTTGTTCTTTTGTATGATGCAGCGGCAACTTTAATTGGCTAATTCGAATCATCACTTTCCTCCATCAAACTGCATTTCCAGCAATTTGTCCACTTGTCCAAGCCCATTGTAAATTATATCCTCCGCAAGTTCCATCTACATCTAAAATTTCACCTGCAAAATATAAACCTTCTACAATTTTAGATTCTAATGTTTCTTCTTTAACCTCGCCAATATCAATTCCTCCTGCCATTACCTGTGCCTGTTCAAATCCATTTGTATCCGTAATGATTAAATTAAAATGTTTTATCTGTTTTGCCAGTCTAAGAAGTTGTGTTTCCTTTATATTACCAACTGAACATTTTTCTTCTATCTCACATCGTTTGAGTAAAACTAAATTAATCTTACTGTGCAGTAATCCTACTAAGGCTTCTTCTGCTGTTTTACTGCTGTTTTCCTTTCTTCCACCAAATCGTTTTTGTAACAACTTTATAAGTTGTTCTTCTTCTATTTTAGGTAAAAGATCAAGTTCTAAGTAAACCGAAAGTCCATTTAAAAAAGCACTTCCTGCAAATCGGCTCATCTGTAAAACTGGAATTCCACTGATTCCATAAGAAGTAAATAAAAATTCTCCTTCCTCAAAAGTAATTGGTTTTTGTAAAGTAGGTTGTCCTACAAATAATGTTCCTTTAGCAAAAAAACGTACACCAGCTAAACTATTCAAAAATTTTTCTTTTGCTTTCATCTGAGTTAAGGCAGGAATTGGTGAAACAATAGTATGTCCTAATTCTTTCGCAAATTTTAATCCACTTCCATCTGAACCCTGTGCAGGAGATGCCATCCCACCGGCGGCTAAAATTACTTTTGGTGCACGGTAAATTCTACACTCTCCCTCTTGTTGTATCTCTTTTGAAATTATCTTTTGATGTCCCTTTTCTTCTTTTGTTAGCACATGTACAGTTTCAACTAAAAATTCCCCTTTTTCTTTTTTTAATGAGCGAACTCGTTCTAAACAGCGAATACATCCTCCAGTTCTTAATACTTCCATACGAAGTACCTCTGCAATAGATACTGCTTGTTCTGAATTTGGATAGTAATATCCATCTCGCTCTTTTGGTAAAATTCCAAGTTCTGAAAAAAAGTCCACTGTTTCTTTCCAACCAAACTTCTTTAGTAGACGAAATGCCAAATCCTTTCCGCCTCCACGATAACAGTCTGGTGTCTGAATATGATTCGTATAATTACACTTTCCATTTCCAGTTGCTAGTATCTTCTTACCTGAACGTTCCTTCTGATCCAATACTAATGCAAAACGTCCTCTTCTTCCTGCTGCTATAGCTGCCATTAAACCAGATGCTCCGCCTCCGATAATAATTACATCGTATCCCATGAACTTTCCTCTCTTGCTTTTCATTGTTTCTTTCTAGCTAGTGTAACTTTCCAATAATTCATACAATTCTTCATTTGTTTTTATTTTAATTCCCTGCATAAGTCGATTTCGTTCCGACTCTGGTAAGTCAATTGCTATTATTTCTGTATATTCATAAACAGTCTTTAAATCACTGTAATAAATAATTACATAACCATCTTTTACTGCAACATAATATTTAAAGTCTACTAAATCTTGATTATAACTTTTTCTAAGAATTAATTCATCCTGTGAAAATTTTATTAATTCATAAGCAAACAGCCCTTTCTCATATTCTGTAACAGGAATGTCCTGCATATAGTCTGAAAGCTGTTTGATAATTTCTTCTCTTGTTAGTCCTGCTAAATCAGAAGTAACCATTCTCTCTTCTACTGTCAATTCATTTTCCGGAAGTTTATAATTTTCAATCCGAAGCTTTGCCCCTGCTTGAACTACATCATAACCAGCCACATTTACAGATGTTGCTGGAGGATTTAAAGTATCTAAATCTGTACTCTTTGTTGTACCTATCTGTGTTAATTGTTGAATCAAAGCATAATTATCTTCCTCTGACTTTGACTGCATCTGTTTTAGTGCTTTTTGATAACTATAGTAATAACATAGAGTAAACATGGTACATAATCCAACAAAACACAATGTATAACTTACCAGTCGCTTTCTCATCCTGTCCTCCATTTCTTCCACTTTTATGGTATTCTCTTTTTTAAAAGTATGGACAATCTCTGGTAAATTATTCAAGGTTTCTATTGCTTCTTTCTATCTTAAATCAAATGTAGTCGTCTTAAAATTCGTGCAATCATTGCTCCTTTTGGTAAAGTTAAAATTTCTTCTTTTGTAACTACCTTTAATAATAAAATCAGCATAAAATAAAGAAATATTGCTGATAAAAAGGAAAGGAAAAAAGAAAGAAATATAGAACGAAATACTACCTTTCCCATCTCATAGATAAAATAGGCGGCTGCTCCCATTATACTAGAGGCAATGGTTGGTAATATAAAAGTTTTTATAATTTCTTGTTTATATTGTGCAAATCTAGCTACAGAAACCCAGTTTAATGCACAAACTAATAACGCAAAAGTAATATTTCCAATTAAGAGTCCATAGACTCCAAAATCAAAGACCTTTAATAAAAGAAATAAAAGGATCATATGAACTATCAGAGAAACTGCCGAATGAATTACTGGCAATTTCATTTGATTTAATCCTTGTAATACTCCATTTGTCAGTGTAGATAATGCAAAAACGACGATTGCCACTGAACCAAGTCGCAGTAAATTAACACTGAGTTCAAAATTTTCTCTATTCGTATAGATAAGTCGAATAATTGGATCTGCCAATACACCCATTCCAACTGCTGCTGGAATAGAAATTAACATATTTAATTTGACAGAAGACGCAATTTTTGTTCGTACACCTTTCATATCATTTTGAGCAAAGTTATTAGAAAGTGTTGGGACAATCGCTGTTCCAAGTGCTGTTGCTAATGCAACTGGAAGATTTGTAAGTTGCCTATATTTATTTGAATAAACCCCATAAAGAGCAGTACGTTCCTCTCTTGTCATTCCCTGACTTGCCATTAAACTTCCAAACATTTTCATATCTACAAATCCACTTAATTGATATACTGTTTGACTTAATATAATAGGAATTACTGTCAGTAAAAATACCTTTAATGTGTCAGAGGGAAGTTCTAAACAGTCTGTTCGATCTTTTCTTATCTGTCGTTTCATATGAGGATAATAAACGATAAAAATAAAACCTAAAAAAAGAAAAGCTGCAACTGCACCTGTTAGGGTTCCTGCTGTACCACCTGCAGCACCATATGATGCAATATTTTCTGAAGCATTATGTTCTTTCATTAAATAATATGCTGCAAAAATTGAAACAACAGCATTTACAATTTGCTCCAAAATTTGAGAAACAGCTGTTGGTAACATTGTACTTTTTCCTTGAAACAATCCTCTTAGTACTCCCATAATTGCAAATACAAAAATTGTGGGTGCTAATACTCGAAGTGGAATCTTAATATCATATTCTCCGCCAAATCTTGCCCAAAATCCAGCTCCGACAAAAATAATAAGACAACCTCCAATCCCTACAACAACTGCAACTTCCATAGCAATAATAAATACCTGATAAGCGTTTCGATATTCTCTTCTTGCTTCTCTTGCGGAAACTAATTTTGAAACTGCAAGTGGAATACTATAGGAAGATAAAATTAATGCAAGATTATACAATTCATATGCCGCTGTATAGCATCCCATGCCTTCATCTCCAATAATACGTGTCATTGGAATTCGATAAAGCATACCAATAAATCGAACAATAATTGATGAAACAGCTAAGATTGTCCCTTGGATCAGATAATTATTTTTGTTGTTTCTTCCCATGAAGTCTGCCCTCCTGGTTTTTCTTATGTATCCTCCTGCAAGCCAGGTCTGTCCGCAGGTTATTCGAACTCAATCTTGGATGCCCGAAAATCTGGAAACACTGCGATATATGTTTTACCTGGATTTATTGTAAGTACTTCCTGTTTTTCATCATAATATCGCATGAAATAAGAGCTTTCTTTTTTAGTCCACTTGATTGGAATAGCTGTTCCATTTGTAATATAATAGCCCTCTCCAGAAGTATTCTCTAAATCCATTGTCTGATATCCATTTTTATCAATGTCCCATTGCTTTACTATTTGAATAATAATATTTTTAAATTTTAGTGCCTGATCGGTATTATAATCTACATGTACCTTTCCAAACTGATATCTAGTATATAGTTTTGTTTCAGGATCGTACACAAGATAAGGCTGCATACCACTGGAAAATGGCAGTGTCACCTGATTTGCAGTCTGCCCATTTTGGAGTGTTTGCTCTTCATTATAAAAAGTAAACTGTCCTGTATATCCTTCTTTTCGTTCTGTACGATATTTTGCTTTTTCAACTGCTTTTTCAATTCCACTTAAACTTGCAAACGCATTGTGAGGAGCTTTAATAGATTTATCCCGATAAAATGAACTAACTCCATAACCAGTTAATCCATTTACTCTATCCATCTTTAGTTTATCCATCTTCTTTGTTGCATATGTTGTCTGACCAAAATGTACAAAAATCGCATCATATTCACTTGCAATACTGGCAAAATAATGTCTTGCACTTCTTACGGATCCTAATCGTTTTGCTGTCTTTGACTCTGGATCAATCGTCTGATAAATTGCCATCAATCTTGTAATTCCTGCTTCGACTAATATTTCATATAAAATATCTGCATCTTGTGTTCCGCTTTGAGGAGATGCCACTTTAATATTATTTAACATTACTGCATATGGACGCCGATTTGCCACTTCCTTAGGAATCCATTCTCCTGTCAATACACTCTTTTCCATTCCCTCTGGTGTAGGATCAGGGGTTGGAGTTAAAGTTGGGGTTGGAGAAAGAGTTGGTATTCGGGTTGGAGTTAGTATTAGTTCTTCTCCAGAAATTTTTGTAATGATTACTTCTTGTTCTTCTTTTTTCTTTTTACATCCAAATAACACGGTTACAAATAAAAGACATAATATTGTAAAGGTAATCCAGTATCTTTTTTGACACTTCATCTTGAATGTTTCATTCCTCTCTTCATTTTAAGTCAATCATCTACAAAGTCCTATTGACTGTAAAATTGCTTCTTGATGTTCTTCCATACATTTTCGTTCCTCTTCTTTTATGTGATCATATCCAAATAAATGTAGCATACTATGAGCTACTAAAAAGCCAAGTTCTCTCTCTTTTGAATGTCCATATTCTTTTGCTTGGCTGTCTACCTTTTCTACAGAAATCATAATATCTCCAAGTAAAAGTTCTCCTGTTTCTGGATGAAAACAGTCTTCTTGTTCTTCTAATTTATCAAAATCTGCTACCATTTCATACTCTATCATTGGAAATGAAAGGACATCTGTGGGCTGATTGATCCCTCTTTGTTGCAAATTTATTTCACAGATAGAAGAATTGTCGGTAAGAATTACTCCTATTTCTGCTTCATAAGGACATGCTTCATAATCCATCGCTGCTAAAATTACTGTTTTGATAAGAGTTTCATAATCAAAATTCCATGAAATATCTATTTCCTTTTCAATCTGTATTGTCATTTTCCCTATCCTCTTTTGCAAACTGCTCCATAAAAAGAGTTTTTATCACTAAAAACTCTTTTACTGTCAAATTTGACTCATCTAAACTTCCCTTTTCTAGTCGAATTCGAAAAGTCTGTTCTATCACCATTTCCATTGTCCACCCAGTTTTTTCGTTATTATATAAATAAGCAATGGAAGATAAAAAGGTATCTGCTAATAAAACAATTGAAGCTTCTTTCGAAATTGGTTTGCTGTGTTTTAAATCTTGTTGTTTTAATAATTCAATCAATTCAGGAGGCAGATGATGTTCTTTTGCCAATCGAATTCCTTCTGAAATCGTTTCTTCTTTCTGATTTGTAGTCAATCTTCCAATTTCATGATATAATCCTCCTGCCTGTGCAAGTTTTTCTTCTGCTTTGATTTCTATTGCTGCCGCTCTTGCAAGATCTGAGGTCTGTTTTAAATGCTCAAAAAGCTTTGGAGCTTTTTCTTTTGCTTGTACTAATAAATCCGACGATAAAGAAAGGGCTTCTTCCAAGGAAATATATAGATTTTTTTCTTCTTTCTTTTCTTTTAAATTTAGTTTTTCAGTATCTTTTTTCATTAAACGTAATATTTTCCCTATTATATATGCTATAATCAAAGCAATCCAACAAAAAAGAAGCCAAAAAAAGGTTTCTTTCTTTCCTATTAGTCTCCATTGAAGTTTATGACTTCCAAGAAAAATTGCAAAAAAGAATCCACTAGAAGCTATTACTGCATAGACTAACCCTATAAATGACTCTATCTGACTTAAAACTAAGTAACACAGTATAGTCATAACTGGTACAAGAAAGGATGACATCGTTCCTGTTCCTGCACAAATTTGAGCTAATATAGTAGCTAGACAAACGCAAAAAATTGGAATTTCTGTACTGAATTTTTCCCTTTTTTCTTTCAACTACTTCATCCTTCCTGTCAACGCTTTTCTTTATGTGAACTGCGTTTTACTTTTAAGACACTAGAAGAACGACTTTTTTCTTTTTTAAGTTCTTCTTTCTTTTCAAATTCATCATAAGCTTGTACAATTTTTTGTACTAGAGGATGACGTACAACATCTTTACTTGTAAAAAAAGAAAAACCGATTTCATCTATTTTTCCAAGTACTTTCATTGCTACATCTAAGCCAGAAACTTGTCCTGTTGGAAGGTCTTTTTGTGTTTGATCGCCAGTGATAATCACTTTAGAACCAAATCCAATTCTAGTTAAAAACATTTTCATCTGTGCTGGTGTTGTATTTTGTGCTTCATCTAAAATAATAAAGGCATTATCTAACGTTCTACCTCTCATATATGCTAATGGAGCTACTTCAATCAATCCTTTTTCTGTATTTCTTGCAAAACTTTCTGGTCCCATAATCTGATATAGTGCATCATAAAGTGGACGTAAATATGGATCGACTTTACTTTGTAAATCTCCCGGTAAAAATCCTAACTTTTCTCCAGCCTCAATTGCAGGTCTAGTTAAAATAATTCTTCCAACTTCATTATTTTTGAAAGCAGTAATTCCCATTGCCATTGCTAAATAAGTTTTTCCAGTTCCTGCAGGTCCTACTCCAAATACAATCATCTTCTCTCGGATCTGATCTACATATGCCTTTTGTCCTAATGTTTTTGGTTTAATTGGTTTTCCATTGATTGTATGACAGATCAGATCTTTATCGATCTCTACTATTGCGTCTTCTTTATCATCAAATCCAAGAGAAAGTGCATAGTTGACATTTTGTTCTGTAATTGTATTTCCACGCTTTGAAAGAATTAATAACTGTGTCAGTACACTAGATGCTTTTATCACTTTTTCTTGTTCTCCAATAATTTTTACTTTCTCATCCCTGACAACTAATGTAACATTTAATGTTCGTTCAATTAATTTAGCATAAGCATCAAATTGTCCGAAAATATTACGTTCATGCTCTAATGGGATTTGAACTACTGTTTCTGTAATACCCATTTATATCGTTCCTCCAATATTTATTCCTGTTGTTCATCGCTTTCTGTTTCAAACGATTGATCTATGGAATTAATTTCCTTATATGTCCATGACTCTTCTTGTGTTTTTAAAATTCCTTCATTAATACAATAACCATCTTTTATTTTACAATCTATTTCTTTTGATATAAACAAAACTCCTCTCTCTTTTTGTTCTTCCATAAACCGCAACAACCGTTGTGTAGCTAACTTCTTTGCTTCTTCGTTTGTATAAGTTTGTTCTATTGATTCATATTCTCTTACAGTACGTACTTCGAAAAGAAATGGCAGATAAAATGATTCAGAAAGTCTTAATTGTTTTATCTCTGATATTATATCACATTCCTTATAGGAATTACCAGAATTATATGAAAATATTTTATGATCTAAAAAAGAAAAAGATAAACTGCTTTTTTCTTTTCCAGTATAAGATTTTATAATATACTTTAACGAAAACTTATCTTTATATTTTATATAAGTAGACATTGTAATATCTGCGTCCGCTACAACACTGTATTGTCGTATCTGTGCTCCATCATCTCCATAAATATGAATTACTCCTGAAACAAGTATATCTCCTTTTTTTACTACATCTCCAACAGAAACTAAAGGAGTTCCACTTCGTACTACAATAGAATGTATAATTCCATCCTTTTGTGCAACAATATCTGCCGCATCAAGAGAAGTTCCTAATTCTTCCTTCGCTGCTGCTGGCTGTGATGTTTCTTTTAATCTTACAAAAAGCATTGTTCCTTTTAATTCTACAGAAACCCACCCGATATCTGGGTATTCTTTTCGGATCTGTGCTTCTAAATCAGGACAGTGAATGGACTCTGTTGCACAGCCAGCGTATACTCCCTGTTCTTTTAAAAGCTGAAGTAATTGTTCTTTTGTATGTCGATAATCTCCTTCAAAACTAATGTTCCATAAAAATTTTGACATAAGCCAGATGCTAGATAAAAATAGTACAACAGAAATTGCTAAAACCTTTCTTTTTCCAATATGCTGCATCAGAAAGGGAAATCCAAACCGTTTTTGAATTCTTGGTTGAACTCGACATTTTCTTGCAATCGGATGAAGTGTTTTATAATCTTTTAAACTAATAAAACACTCTACTCTTCCTTGTTTGATTCCAATATTCCAAAGCAGAATATCATTACTGTTGCAAAGATTGAGAAAGCGTTCACTGGCAGTTCCATAAAGGCAGATATGTAAATAGCCGGCAAGCCACCGTAAGAAGCGTTCTATCATAACACCGGTCCTTCCTGTAAGTTTACTTTAGCATACCGGCTTATAGATAAGAAATACTTTTTATTAAACCGGTGATTTTTAACTCTGCCTTTGAATAATAGGCGATTCGTAAATTCTTTCCCTCTACACAGACTGGACTTGGTTTTGCTAAAATCCGAATTTTTTCCTCTGTATATTCTAAAATCTTTCTATGATTTTCTACACATAAAATACTTCTACCATTCATTGTAATAAGAGGAACTCCTGCCATAACATCTGGTGGTAATAGCATATGATCAGCAATTACTTCTAAATAAGAAATTCTTTCTTGTTTTCTTTTTTTTTCTTCTGTCTTTATATCATTATAAATTTTTTTATTTTGTATTTCTTTTTGTTTTTCATGTCTTGGTTTCACGGTTTTATACCCCATCATTTCCTCCCGTAAAGCCTTTCTTATCTGTTACTATATGCAGTCAGTTGTCTAAACTTGCATAAATTTCAAAAGTTGGACAACAAAAACCCCTGATCTATACGATCAAGGGCTCTTTTGCATAACTTATTTAAACTTCCGCTTACGAGCAGCCTCAGATTTTTTCTTACGCTTTACGCTCGGCTTCTCATAATGCTCTCTCTTGCGGATCTCTTGCTGAATACCTGCTTTCGCACAGTTTCTTTTGAATCTGCGAAGAGCACTGTCTAAAGACTCGTTTTCTTTAACGATCACGTTTGACATAGTCTCACACCTAACCTCCCTCCAGTTGTGGATTGTGCCTAGACAACTGTTTGGGTATTTTTTGTATAGCACTATAACGATTATAGCATATTTTTTCATTTCGTCAACTCTTTTTTATGTATTTATAGAAATTTTTTCATTTTCTGCTTTTTATTCTACTCTGTCTTTTTTGTGATAAATACAGGAATAAAACTTGACAAAATACTATATTCTTTTTATGATAGTTCTATATTAAACCAAAGGAGACAGTTTCTATGAATTTAGTCGTAATAGATGGACAGGGTGGAAAAATGGGAAAGGCTATTATTGAGGAATTAAAACGTGAGTTTCCAGAACAAGAAATTCTTGCTATAGGAACAAACAGTATTGCTACTTCTACAATGCTAAAAGCAGGAGCAGATTATGGTGCAACTGGCGAAAATCCTACCATAAAGGCAGCTAAAACTGCAGATGTAATTTTTGGTCCTGTTGGAATTGTAATTGCAGATTCCTTGTATGGAGAAGTTACTTCTCCTATGGCACAAGCTGTTGGAAGTTCCTTTGCCTATAAAATTTTGCTTCCAGTCAACCGATGTGGTCATTTTATTGTTGGAGTGAAAGAACTTCCTCTTTCCGAATATGTCAAACTTTCTGTACAGCATTTAAAAGAAAAATTCCTTTTACAATCCTGTTTCAAAAACTAGATCACAAATGGATTGAATTTGAAATGTATCAAAATAGGCTTCTTCCTTTGGAATCCACTCTTTTACAAATCGTTCTAGTTGTTTTTCTCCGTTTCTTTTTAGAATCCTCTTTTTTTGTTCTTCAAAAGAAACGGAAAGAAAAATACGAATGGAATATTTAGAAGGTGAAAAGTAAGGATGTAGGCTATATGCTCCTTCTAAAATTATATATTTAGTTCCTGTACTAATAATAGAAGGTTTCTCTTCTAATTGTCCCTTTTTACAATCATAACGTCGACAATATACTCTTTCTTTCCTCCAAATAGGTTCTAATACTTGAAAGCGAAATCGCTCATAATCTATATTTCCGCCAGCTTCCATCATTCGTTGTTTTGTCTTTTGTTCTGGTCTTAGAAAAAAATCATCTAAATGAAACAAATCTGCCTGTAAATATTCTTTTAGTTCTTTTGCTAATGTTGTTTTACCACTTGCACATCTTCCATCTATCGCTAAAATGAAAGGCTCTTCTTTTTTAGATTGTATTTTTAAAAGAATTTGTTCTTTTATTTTGTCATACATAAGGATTCTCCTATCCATTTGACTGTGAAATCTGTTTTTTCATTATCGTTTCTGTTCGTTCTAATAAGTGACTTTTTTGTATTGCTCCTACCAAGATAGGAACGAGAATTAACTGTAATAAAATACCTGGCCATGTACGTAAAAATGCACTCCCAAAATAAGCAACAATTCCGTAAGAGTTCCCTTTTAATCCATATAAAATGATATTCGCAATTCCCATAACAATACGACCACTTAACATTGTAAGAAGTAAAGATATCAAAAGTGGCACTTTTTTTGCCTTTGCTATAAGTAATCCACTAACTATTCCATAAGATGCAAGTTCAAATGCCATTGAGATAGCAGATGGATAAAGTACTGGCATCCCATTAAAAAAATGTGCTAAAAAAGGGACAATAAATCCACAGATAGCCCCATATCTCGCTCCACATAAAAAACCACATAAAAGAATTGGAAGGTGCATAGGTAGTAAAATCTCTCCTATTTTTCCCCCCGGTACTAATACTGAGACAATTCCTTGTAGTGGCAGCATTAAGATAAATTTTGGCAAAATGACACCAAGTGCTGCTAAAAGTCCTGCTAAAACCAAACGTAATGTTTCATTTCGTTTCATAATTTTTCCTTATTTCTCCTTTTTCTTTTTTTAACAAAAAAATACCATGAAGATTACCTTCATGGTAAAATTTTTGTGTTTTCATTTCTTTCCTCAAAAGCTATCTACAGATAGTTATTGTCTATAGTATATAATAAAACAGGTTCATTCGTCAAGAAAAATTATTTTAATAGCCATGAATACAATTCATCTGACCATTCCCCATAAATTTTTATATCATTGACTGTTTTATATGGTCTGATACAATATACAAATCTATCCTCTGTACCTTTTTGAGTATAAGTAAGAGATGTCTTTGTTGTAGTACGATATGTTATATCAGAATCTGTACATATATAATAATACATTGTTCCTGATTCTACGTCTTTTTCTGCATAATAACTATAACGTTCTTTAAAATCCTTTTTTAAAGAACTACTCTTTGCATATTTTTCTATTCTAATTTCATATCCTGTTACTTGACTGACTTTTTTCCATGATAATTTTACCTTATTTTTAGTAAGTTGAGCACTAAAATTAGTAACTGATTTTGGAATGATTTCAAATGTTTTAGTAATAGTACCAGAATATTTTCCCTTTCCAGTAATTTTAACTGTTGCTATTCCAATGTTTTTGTTATCTACAAAAGAAACTGTATAATTAGTATCCTTTTTTAATTTTTTCCCGTTATAAGTTACAGTAACAGAAGGTTTAATTGCTTTTCCTGTATATTTTACACTTTCAGAAGAAAGTGTTATAATAGCATCTAGTAAGATATTGTTACTTGTTTTATTTACATTAAGTCTATATATCTGTGCAGTCTTATCTTTACCTTCAGAATATGTCCAATAAACAAAACCGTCTTGATACTTTAATTCTTCTGCACCATTAATTCGAGCATGTTGCATTGGAATACTATCTTTTAAGATTTTTCCATCCGATGAAATAATAGAATAATATGAATTGACAAACTTGTTGTCTTTATCCCATTTTTCCCACATCACAATCAGTTTATCTTTATCAATCGCTGCCATTGCAGAGGCTCTGACTTCTGTATTATCTGTACTATTTGTAAGCCATAAAATACCTGTATCTGTATAAGAATTATCTCCACTTGTTCCTGTACGTGAAGAAGCATTTATAATAGATTCGTTTGTTTCAGAATCAATAATCTGAAGAAACATTTGCTGCTTTTCATTCTTAAATGTTTCTTTCATGGATTTTGCTGACGATCCTACCAGTGCTATTCCTGTATCTAGTTCTGCGATACCTGTCAGTCTTGCGTTTGTAAAGTTATCACCTATATTCCCATAAAAATGAAACGGCACAATTCCCATTGAATAATGACCATTCATTAAGGAATCTGATTTAAAATTAATCTGAAAACCTCTTGCATAGGCATCTCCATGATCAGCAAAAATCACCTTTCCATTAGAAGTTGTAATCACAGCTTGATTGAAGGAATGGCTACAATAGCTGTCATAATATGTACTTTCCGTCATATTAGAAGTATTGACACAAAATACATCATTGGACTGATGACCATTATACATTTCTCTTGCATAGGAACATATCAAAATATCTTCCTTAAATGTCATAACGCAGTTTCCGGCATCAAAAGGAATTTTTGTATCCCATTCATCACCTGTTGTCTTATACTCACATTTTCCAATTTGTTTTCCATTGGAATCATATTGATAGATTGCAAATGTAACAATACCACCCTTTCCCTTTTCGTCACTTTGTCCACAGGCAATATAGAAAGTTCCATTCTTATCACAACACACGCCTCCGACCAGTTCCATTGGTTTTTTTATTGTAATAGTATCTGTTATACTTAAACTATCATCTGTATGTGATATATATACATTTTTATCATCTGTATATGCGATTGTATAAATATTATTTGGATCTATAAAATCACTAATTGGAGATATATTATTCCAATTCCAATTTTCTCCATATTTATCATAACTTCCTGTATGTATTGTTGTTTCTAAAGATACTGAATTCACATCAAGAACGGCTGTTTCTAACTGTTCTTGTGCATAAGATGTAATAGGTGCAAACATCATAAGTATTAATAAAAATACTACAAATATTTTGCTTTTCATTGTTAAACCCTCCCCTTATACTTTGATAATTTTTGTAAAGGAGAACAATTAAAATAATTGTCCTCCTTTCAAATTAATTTAATAATTGCTCTTCTAATACTTGTACTACCTGTGCGATTGCCTGATCAATTCCATCTGGATTTTTTCCACCGGCCTGTGCTAAGTTTGGACGTCCTCCTCCTCCTCCTCCAACTATTGGTGCGATCTGTTTTAGTAAATTTCCGGCATGAGCTCCTTTTTCAATGGCATTCTGTGTTGCCATTGCCATTAAATTTACCTTCCCATTTAAAGTAGAAATTAATAAAATGATACCTTCTCCTAAGTTTTGTTTCAGTTGATCTCCCAAATTTCTAAGACCATTCATATCCACATCTGGTACTTTTGCAGCTAATACAGAAACTCCCTTTACTTCCTTTACCTGCTTCATAACGTCGCCTAAAGACTGATTGGCAAGTTTTGCTTTTAATTTTTCATTTTCTATTTGTAATATTTTTACTTCTTCTAATAATCCTTCAATCCTTTTCGATAGTGCTTCTGGTTCTGTTTTTGCTGTCTTTGCTGCCTCATTTAATTTTTGTTCTATCATTTTATAGTATTGAAATACTCCATCACAAGTCAACGCTTCAATTCTTCTAACTCCAGCAGCAATACCTGATTCAGAAAGAATTTTAAATGTGGTAATTACTCCTGTTTTATCGACATGTGTACCACCACATAATTCTTTTGAGAAACTTCCCATTTCAACTACACGTACACTTGTCCCATATTTTTCCTGAAATAATGCTTTTGCTCCTGATTTTTTTGCTTCTTCTAATCCCATTTCTTTCGTTATAACAGAAAGATCTTTTGCAATCTCTTGATTTACAATTTTTTCTGTCTTTGCAATTTCTTCTGGAGTCATTGCTGAAAAATGGGTAAAATCAAATCGAAGACGTTCTGGGGTTACTAAAGAACCTGCCTGTTCTACATGTGTTCCTAATACTTGACGAAGAGCTTCATGTAACAGATGAGTTGCACTGTGATTTTTACATACTGCCTGACGTTTTTCTTTATCTACTATCAGTTTGACAGTATCTCCTACACCAAACATACCTTTTTCTACTAGACCAATATGTGCAATTTTTTCACCTTTGAGTTTTATAGTATCCACTACGGTAAATAGGGCATCTTTTCCTTGTATTATACCAACATCTCCATTTTGTCCACCCATTGCCGCATAAAAAGGAGTTTCTTCTACAATAATTGTTACTTGCTGTGAGGAAGGAATAATGTCATTGACCACTTCTTCTTCCGTTGTCAAAACTTTAATCACAGAAGTACTTTCTAAGCAGTCATAACCGACAAATTTAGAGCTAATAGTAGGATCAATCATATCATAGACCGTAGCATCTGCTCCCATATAATTTGTCGCTTTGCGTGCAGTTCTTGCTTTTTTCTTCTGGATTTCCATTGCCTGATGAAATCCTTTCATATCTATACCAAATCCCTTTTCTGCTAAAACCTCTTGCGTTAAGTCGACTGGAAAACCATAGGTATCATATAATTTAAAAGCATCTTCACCAGAGAGTTTTGTAATACCTTTTTTCTTACATTCTTTTTCCATCTCTGTTAAAATAGAAAGCCCCTGATCGATATTTTTATTAAAGTTTTCTTCCTCTACCGTAAGAACTTTTAAAATATAATCTTTCTTTTCTTCTAATTCTGGATATCCGTCTTTACACTCTCGAATAACTGTCTCACACAACTTTGCTAAAAATAATCCCTCAATTCCAAGTAATCTTCCATGTCTTGCAGCACGACGTAGCAAACGGCGCAGTATATAGCCCATTCCTTCATTAGAAGGCAAGATTCCATCCGAAGTCATAAACGTTACAGAACGAATGTGATCGGTAATAAGTCGAATGGATACATCTTTCTTTTCATCAGTCTCATAGGTAACGTCTGCTAATCTACAAATCTCATCCCGGATTGCTTTCATGGTATCAATATCAAATACAGAATCCACATCCTGAACTACAACTGCAAGACGCTCTAATCCCATTCCAGTATCTATATTTTTTTGTTTCAGTTCTTCATAATGATGATTTCCGTCACTCTCAAACTGAGTAAATACATTATTCCAGACTTCCATATAGCGATCACAATCACAACCTACTTTACAGTCTGGTTTTCCACAGCCATACTTTTCTCCTCTATCATAATAGATTTCTGAACATGGACCACATGGACCAGCTCCATGTTCCCAAAAATTATCACATTCTCCATTCTCATCCCGATAAAACTTTGTAATTCGTTCAGGAGCAACTCCAACCTCTTTTGTCCAAATCTCAAATGCCTCTTCATCTTCACAATAGATAGAAGGATATAATCTGCTCGGATCTAATCCAATCGTTTCAGTAAGAAATTCCCATGACCAGTTGATTGCTTCTCTTTTAAAATAATCTCCAAAAGAAAAGTTTCCAAGCATCTCAAAAAATGTTAAATGTCTTGCTGTTTTTCCTACATTATCAATATCCCCAGTACGAATACATTTTTGACAGGTAGTTACTCTGCGTCTAGGAGGAATCTCCTGTCCTGTAAAATATGGCTTCATTGGTGCCATACCTGAATTAATCAGTAATAAGCTTTTATCATTTTGAGGAATTAAGGAAAAACTTTTTAGTTTTAAATGTCCTTTCCCTTCGAAAAATTCCAGATACATTCTTCTGAGTTCATTTACACCATATGGTTTCACTTTTTCTTCCTGCCCCTTTCTTATTGTCTTAATTCTCTTTTCAATATTATAAATTTATAAAATAGGTTTGTCAATTTATTTCTTTTTGCTTTCCATTCTTCCATTCCTTTTCAGGAATCCAATTTTCGTAAGGAAACATATGCGAAAACAGACGAACCGCTTTTTCTTGAGAGGTATAGCATTTTACTAGCTGCATCTTTTTTTGAAGCTCCTCTTCTAAAATAGGCTCTATCGTTTGATTGATATTGTTTTTAAGAAAATCTTCTGAATAATAGATACCAAAATAAAAAAGTTTCGTTTTCTCTTTTAAAGCTCTTGTTACAAACTTACTTGTTTTTTTATGATGAATGTGTCCATATTCTCCATCTGGATTATGTGTTACAATTTGTTTCCAATCTCTATAAGAAAGTAAAACATTGATATCTTTTTGTATTCGTTTTTCATGTCCAAACCAATGACTTCGAATTCCAAACTGCCTATCTGGATAATTTAAAATGAATGGTATTGACCCTGTTAAAGTTACTGCTTTGATAAATTCTTGTTTTCTAGTATTTGATGTTCCATTTGTAAGACATACCACAAAATATTTTTCTTTTAATAGATGTGCTCCACCCCAAAAAGTTTCATCATCTGGGTGAGCTATAATCATAAGATGTTCTATTCCATCAAGTGGTAGAGAATCTAACTGTTCTTTTGTTACTGGCTCTCCCTTTGGACAACATAAAATCAAAAAAATTCCTGCCAGACATACTCCAAATGCCAATAGGCAAATCCATTTCTTTTTTCTGTTGTTTTTTCTCACATGTAACCTCCTTAAACCTTTATTTTATTATATACCTGTTTGTGGAATCTCTCATTGGAAAACCTGATAAATTTTCTAATGATTTTCTTAATAATTTCTATATTAAGAATTTTTTTCGTTTTTACCACGTAATTTTTAAAGAAATGTCTGTTACATTTGCCTATGAATTCATTGAGAAGGTGAGGCAACTAGAATGACCAAAAAACATACAGATATTTATTTTATATTATTATTAACTGCGGCTACTCTTGTATTTATAATATTACTTACACATGGGAAATATTTATTTGGCTCCAATGTAGACTGGGTAAATCAACACAGTGTTCTTCCAGAGTATTTCCGAAATCAATTTTATGAAACAGGAACTTTATTTACAGAATTTGCACCACAACTTGGTGCAGGTCAGAATCTTTTTCATTTTTCCTATTATGGATTATTTAGTCCTATTATTTTACTGTCTTATCTTTTTCCAAAACTTCCTATGACAGTTTATGTTTCGCTTGTATCTATGATTTTAGCCATTGTAAGTGGAATATTGTGTTATCTTTGGCTTCGACATCATAAGATCTCACCAAAAGCAGCATTTATAGCTTCCTTTTTATTTCAATTTTCTTCTGCTTTTCTTTATCATAGCCACAAACAGATCATGTTTGTGAATTATATGCCTTTTTTACTCTTTGCACTTTTTGGTGTAGATCGTTTTTTTGAACGAAAAAAAAGTTTTGTGCTTATGATCAGTATCTTTTTCATGATTATGACCAGCTATTTTTTTAGTGTTGGTGGACTACTTGCAATCACTGTATATGGTATTTATATGTATGCCCATATCAATGGGGCAACCCTCTGTTTACAAAGTCGTAAAAAACAACTTCAACAGTGGATTTATACTGGACTTTCTTTTGCTCTTCGTCTTATTATACCTGTTGGATGTGCTGCCTTTTTACTTTTACCCTCTCTTGCTGGTATCCTTCAAGGAAGAAGTATTGATTCCTCTTCTATTTCTATGTCCGCTCTACTACTACCAAAGTTTTCTATAGAAAACTTATTATACCATCCCTATGGTGTCGGTTTGACAGGGATTTGTCTTCTTTCTATGTTATATTTATTTTATCGTAATCGGTCAGGAGAACGAATTTTTATTATACTTCTTATAACCCTATTTTCTATTCCTGCCGTTTTATATCTTTTAAATGGAGGACTCTATTTGAGGGGTAAAGTATTTATTCCATTCCTTCCACTATTTTCTTTAATTACAGGATTTTATTTTTCTTATGCTGAACAATCCCTTCCTGTTCTTCAAAGAAAAGAAAAAATAGCTTTTATTATCTTTCTTATTTTGCTTCTTTTTTTAGATCGAAGTATTTTTTGGTTTGCCTTTGTAGCAGAATGTGCAATACTTATTTTTTTCACTCATTATGGTCATAAACATCAAAACTTTTTTTGGTACTACTTTCCATCTTGTCTTATTTGTTTTGTCCTCTGTCTTTGTGTTAATTTTAGTGATTCTTTAGTGACAAGAAAACAAAACAATGAAATTTACAGTGTTGAAAAGCAGAAACTATTTACAGAATTAAAAAGTCAAATGAAAACTAGCTTTAGTCGATTTAATGATTTTACAAATGCTAAAGAGTCCTGTAATTATATTCCCGATTCTAGACTTTGGCGTACCTCATTATATTCCTCTACTTACCATACTAATTATAATCAACTACATCATTCTTTTATTGGAAACGCCCAAAACAGTACCAATCATATCACTTGTACAGATTCTAAAAATTTATTATTTCAAACACTGATGGGAATTCGGTATGTAATTAGTGAAGATGGTTCTTTGGCAGGATATAAAGAAATTGCAACACAGGGAAAATATCATCTCTATGAAAATCCTTCTGTTTTTCCTATTGCATGGGGATCTTCTTCTCTTATGAGTATGGAAGAATTTCTTACGCTTAACGATGCCCAAAAACCAATGGCATTATTAGAGCGAATTATTGTGTCACAAATACCTAAAAATAAGGAAGCAGCACAAAGTTACCAAAGCCCTTTAAAAAGAGAATCCATTTCTCTTCCATTCCCATTAAATAATACAAAGACAGGGTATTTGGTTTCTGCTGACAAACCATTTTCTCTTTCCTTACCGCTTTCAAAACCACTTAATGAACAGCTTATGTTACTTTCTTTTTCTTTTTTTCATGAACCAGAGCAACAAGATATCGTTATTTCTGCTAACAAGATTGCAAATCGTCTTACTAAAAAGAAATCGCTATATCCAAATTTAAACTTTGACTTTGTATATAGCATTTCAGAAAATATACCCACTAAAAACTTAAATTTAGAATTTTCATCTGGAATATATGAATTTTCTTTTCCTGAGTTATATTCGCTTGATATTACTGATATTACGAAAGCGGCAGAGGCAGTTACTCCACTTCACCTGACCACAAACTTTCGGTCAAATAGTGTTCTTTCTGGAACAATTATCATGGAACAAGATGGATACTTTACAGCGAGTATCCCTTACGATTTAGGTTTTACTGCTTATGTAGATGGCAGAGAACAAGAAATAGAATTAGTAAATACCTGTTTTTTGGGATTTCCTCTTACTGCTGGAGAACATAGAATTGAATTAGTATATCATGCTCCTTGGTTTGCAGAGGGAAAGCAAATTTCTTTTCTTTGCTTTCTTGTATTCATCAGTATCCTTTTTATAGAACATATTGTTTATCTTAAAAAACGTCGTATTCAAGAACCACAAATACCTAATATTCCTACTCCTTTACCACAACCTGTCTTTTCTTTAAAAATAGAGGAATGAAATAGGTTATTTAAAAATTATAACAGAATCTTTTAATACACGATAATTATCAATACTATTTCCTATACAATTAATTTCTTTTAATTCATTTAAAGAAGCTAATGGTGAGAGATCCGTAATATAATTATTTTGAATATCTAATTTTTGGAGCTTTGTTAAACTAGAAAGAGCATTGAGGTCTGCTAACTTATTCTCTGCAAGTGTTAAAATTTCTAGGTTTGGAAAATAAGATAAAATATCTAAATGTTTTGCCAATATAATGGTATCATAATCCACCATTGTAAATGGTCCATCATACCCAATTTTAACATTTTCATAAAAGGTTGCCCCGTCTAAATATAGACTGGTTAAAGAAGGATTTTCTTTTAACTTAGACAGATCCAATGCTCCCTCTATTCCATTTAATCGAAGTGTTTTGACTGTTGGGATCAAAAAAACTGTCGTAATATCTTCATAGTTAAAATTTCCTCTTAACTCTAAGTTTTCTAATGCAGATAATTTATTTAAAAACGAAAATTTATCAATGTTTCCATAGAGATTGCGCATTTTTAATGAAGTCAGGGAAGTTAGTTCTGCAAAATCAGCACTAGATCCAATTTCACATGAACTAATGTTTAACTCCTCTAACTGTGTGAAAGAACGTAAAAATGAACTCTTTTTCATTCCGGAAATTGTAAGTTTCTTTAAAGAGGTAAGTTGATTTAAATTTGGTTGACTACAAGCATAAGGTACTTCTAAAGAAAGCTCTATCAGATTTGTTAAACCTTCTATTCCCTCTAAATTCTGTAAGTTACTAATATCTTCAAGTGTTAAACTATTCAAATTTTTCAGTTTTTTTAATTCATCTACATTTAGTAAATCTGCTTCTATAATAGATAAATTTTTTAACTTTTGCAGACTATTTATAAAATTGATGCTTTTTAAACTATCCGCTCCTATTTTTAGTTCTGTTAAATCAGACAATATAGCAATCATGGAGTAATCTGTAATTTTATCGCAGGATAAAATGGTTAGGCTCTGTAACTTTGGTAAACTTGCCAATTCTTTTAATTCTGTTAAGTTTCTTCCATTTGCGAGATTTAATGTTTGAAGTCCAGAAAATTTTTGAAGTCCAGATAATGTTTCTATTCCATAGGAAATTGTTAATTCCTTAAGTTGCTCTGGAGCATCAAAGGAATTTGCGAGCTCTTGTAAGTTATCCACTTTACAGGATAAACCTATCAAAGAAAGTCCTTTTAATGCTCCTTTCGGCAAAGTTCCATCCAGTTCTAACTTTTTTAATCCAGAAAAATTTGGAAGTACAGAATAATCTAATACTACTTCTGAACGTACAAACTCCAGATAACTTAATTTGGCATCCTTCTTTTCATAAGGATTTTCAAAACTATATCCTACTTTTACGTTATCTTTTGTAGTAGTTAAAGTAATCCATTGGAATTGTTTCAATTCTTCCTTTGTAATTTTTTCCCGACTTTTATGAAATACTTCTTCTGCCATATCTGCAAAAATACCATTTATAACCATTTCTGTTTTAACTATCATAGTTACTGAATTATTTTCTACTACCTGTTCCTTAAAATCTTTCTTTACTTTTGGCTTTATTAAACTGCTAAAGGAAATTAGTATAGCAATTAAAAAAATCACACCTGAAACGATTTTCTTTCCAATACTGTCTTTGCTAGAATTTTCTTGTTGTAGTGGTGATTCTTTTTTTGTTTCTTTTTGTGGATTTTTTGTAGACTGTCCCTGTGGATGAACCCATTGTACTCCTCCTGAATCGGTTTCAATTAAATATTGAAGTCCACAATAATCACAAACAGCAATCGAAGAATTTTCTTTTAGTACCCGCAATGTTGCGTTACAAGCGGGACATTTTAATTGTGTCAGTTTCATAATTTTCCTCCTACTATTCTACATGATGTCCACTTCCATGATGATCTTTCCATAATTCTGGAGTTGGGGTTAAGTCTGGGGTCGGTTCTATCGATGGTTCTATTGGTGGTTCTAGTATTGTTATATCATCATCTGGTGTATTATACTCTTCTAACTCTTCTTTTAATTGTATTATACTTTTATTACAGTTATCTTCTATAGATAAATTGGGATTAGCTGCTTTTAATTTGTTTAAATAGATATACTTTCCTGCTGTCACTTTATACTCTTTTGCCGCTTTTAAAATATCTTCCTTAATCGTATAACATTCTAAATTTTCCTGTAACATTACGTCAGAAACCACTCGATGTAATTCCCAAAGTAGAATATTTTCATTCTTCTCTTTTTTTGCCCATACAGTTAAAACAATCAAAGGGTTATTCTCTAAATATCCATATTCTTTTTCTTGTTCTAATATTTCTGTTACTGCATCTATATAATTTTTATACTTTATCTTTAATCCTCTAATACATTCATATCCCTCTTCATTAAGTGCTCGAATCTCTATTACACGATGTAGACGGTTTAATACAATTTCAATAGATGGGTTTACATCTAAACTAATCACTGCTGCCTTTTGAACGATAAAAAAACCAAACAATCCGACACAAATGATTGCTGCACACCCTATTGCTGCAAGTTTTAATTTCCAAGATGCTCTATCCTTTAACAATACTAAATCGCCTATTTGCCAACCTTCTCTTGCTCGAACAGTCTGAAATTTTCCGCCTGCCAGTAAAATCTGTGCATTTCCATCTGATATATTTAACACAATTCCTGTTTTCACTTTTAGCCTCCATACTGCGACTTTTTTTAGGAACAGTTAATAGCTCAAGTTTTTGCGCAGCATAAAACTTGTTACCTCCATGCTATAACATTTTTTATGGAAGAAATGACTTGATGGAAGGATAATCTCCTAATAAAATCAATGCCACAGCTACAATATATTTTCGATGTTTTTCAATAGTCTTTTCAGAAATACCTGCCATTTTTGCAAGCTGTGCTCTTGGCAATTTTTGATCTGTAAGAAAGTCCTGTTTCCATTTTTCATTTTCCACTAATAATCTCGCAAGATAGTTACATTGTTGTCTGGAACGTTTCTGTTTTGGACAAATAATGGATAATTCATTCCACGAAATTTTATAATTTTTAAGACTTTCTGTAAGACATAAAATTTCTTCTTTTAATGCCTCTTGTTCCCGATATCGATTATATATACAAACTGCTTCTGATGTAGTTTGTATCTGCTCGTCCTCTTCCTTCTCAATCGGAAAAAGATGAGATTGATAGGCTTTTTGTTTTCGTAGTTCATCTAGCAAACGATTTCGAATACATCTACTAGCAAAAGATAAAAAAGTCCCTCTATTTTCTTCATATTGGTAAATACAGTTTACAAATACCAACATTGCAATACTTTGAAGATCTTCATATTCTAAACCATGACCTAAAAATCCAGAAATCTGCTTTCTAATAAAGGGCAGATACTCTGTCAATAGCCGATCTCGCTCCTTTACATTTGTTTGTGCTTTCTGTATCTGATTTTCTAAATTTTTCACTCCTACTCCTCCAGATAAGAAAAAAATTTTAAAAATTTTTTTCTTACCCTATGAAATCCGACTACTTCCTTCGTATTCTATTTATGTAAGAAACTTATCACAGCCAATTATATTATAACATATTTTTTATTGAAAGAACAGAGTGTTTGTTTCTTACAAAATAAAAAGAAAGAAGGGATTTTAATCATGATTCACAAAAAATTAGCTGCATCTTTATTTGCTTGTGCACTTATTTTCACTGTAGGAGGCAGTATTGCAGTACCTGCCGCTGCAAAGACTACAAAAACTTTAAAAACTGTAAAAACCACTGTTGCCGCCCTTCCTCATTGTACGATAGAGGATTGTAATATTATGGAGGATCATTGGCACGATGGCGTCTGCTATGATGGTCATTTTCTCGATGATGGATGCGACTGGCATGTTGCTTGTGATGTAAATGGCTGCCACCTTACAACAGAACATGAACATGATGGTATCATTTGTATGGGACATTGTGCTACAGATGGTCACTCTTGGCATACTACAAGTCACCGTAGTTCAAGACGCGGACATTGTGGAAGTGGTAGAGGTCATGGTTGTCATTAAGTTTAAATTTCTTTCATAGTTTTTGTTTTCCTACATAGGATATTAAAAAAAGGAATTGCCTATGCAGGAAAACACATCTATAGAATATGCTGCTAATGCTCCTTATCCTCCAGTCTGCGTTCATGAGCGAAATCCAAAATACGCTGCATGGATGTTAGACAATGTTGGAGGACAGAGATCTGAAATATCCGCAGTCTCATTATATTTTTATAATCGTTTAATAACAGAAGAATGTGGTAACGAACTATCAGAAGCATTTCATAAGATTAGTATTGTAGAAATGCACCATTTAGAGATTTTCGGAAAACTTGCCTGCCTACTGGGAGAAGAACCAAGACTTTGGACTGTTTCAAGACGTTCTAAAGTTTACTGGAGTCCAGGATATAATCAATATCCCAAACACCTTCCTGCCCTATTAAAAAATGCGCTTAATGCAGAACTTACAACGATTGAGAAATATCAAAATCAGATTGCACATATTCAAGATCCCTCAATTACAGCAATTTTACAGCGAATTATTTTAGATGAAAAACTACATGTTTCTATTTTAGAAAAGATGCTTGGTAATTTAAAATAAAGGACAACAAAAAAGCTTGGCAGACAAAAGCCAAGCTTTTTACTATATAAGAAAACAGCTCATAGCGGAATCGAACCGCTGTTTTCGCCGTGAGAGGGCGACGTCTTGACCGCTTGACCAATGAGCCTTATTAACTACAGGTACTATCATACACCATCTCAGACAAAAATGCAAGCTTTTTTTCTAATTTTTTTAATTGTATATAATTTCATTTTATTTACATCAAAAAATCCATAAAAGAAATTTGATTCGTTGCAGGCAAATCCCCAAGTAGTCCTAATGCTTCCATAGTATCTACTACTGTTCCACTGACTTTACTGCGAGTCTTAAAATCATCCTTCGAAAGAAATTTTCCTGCCGCTGCAGCAT
Source organism: uncultured Lachnospiraceae bacterium (assembly GCA_910586015.1). Classification (GTDB taxonomy): domain Bacteria; phylum Bacillota; class Clostridia; order Lachnospirales; family Lachnospiraceae; genus MGBC140009. Next base: position 82,360 of record CAJUGJ010000001.1, on the reverse strand, counting down.
CTACTACCTGATCTGCTGCTTTATCTCCCAGTCCATCAATAGTAGAAAGTGCTGGCATTAATTTTCCTTCTATTACCTGAAAAGTATGAGCTTTTGCCCTATAAATATCAATAGGAAGAAATTCATATCCTCTTGCATACATTTCCTGTACGATTTTCATATCTTTTAAAGTATCTTCTTCCTTTTTAGAAAGTTTTACTGTCGAATCATTCGAAGCAGCACGACGTTTAAATTCTGCCATATAAAATTCTAACTTTTCTCTTCCCTGACACATCAATTCATAATTAAATGCTGTTGCACGAATAGAAAAGTAAGCAGCATAATAGGCAAGAGGATAATATACTTTAAAATAAGCAATTCGAAATGCCATCATAACATAGGCACAGGCATGTGCTTTTGGAAACATATATTTAATTCGTTTACATGACCAAATATACCAATCTGGAACTTTATTTGCAGTCATTTCTTGTTCCATTTCTTCTGTCAGTCCTTTTCCTTTTCGGACACTTTCCATAATTTTAAAAGCATGTCCATTTTCTACTCCCATAGATATTAAATAAGTCATAATATCATCTCTAGTACAAATCGCAGTGGAAAGTGTACATTTTCCTTCTGCAATCAGAGTTTGTGTATTATTTAACCAGACATCCGTTCCATGAGACAATCCAGAAATACGAATCATATCAGAAAAACTTTTTGGTTTTGTATCTCGTAACATCTGCATAACAAAGTCAGTTCCCAGTTCTGGCAACCCTAAACTTCCCAAATCACATCCCCCAATATCCTCTGGCTTAATTCCAAGTGCTTCTGGTGATTCAAATAAAGATAATACTTTCGTATCATCCATACGAATTTGCTTGGCATCTATACCTGTAATATCCTCTAACATACGAATCATTGTTGGATCATCATGCCCTAAAATATCTAGTTTTAATAGATTGTGATCAATGGAATGATAATCAAAATGTGTGGTGACTGTTTTTGTGGTCATATCATTTGCTGGATGTTGCACAGGAGTAAAGGAATAGATCTCCTCTCCATGAGGAAGAACAATGATTCCCCCCGGATGCTGTCCAGTGGTTCTTCGAACCCCTACACAACCTTCCGCTATTCTTGCTACTTCTGCTATTCTCTTTTTTTGCTGATGCTCTTCATAATATCCTCTTACATAGCCAAAAGCAGTTTTATCTGCCAGTGTACCAATTGTTCCAGCTCGAAATGTATGTCCTTTTCCAAAAATAATTTCAGTATAATCATGGGCTTTACTTTGATATTCTCCTGAAAAATTTAGGTCAATATCTGGTTCTTTATCTCCATTAAATCCCAAAAAAGTTTCAAACGGGATATTATGACCATCTTTGCTTAAAGGTTTTCCACAGACTGGACAATTTCGATCTGGCATATCACAACCAGAACTTGCTGCATACTTTGTAACTGCTTCAGATTCAAAATCAGAATAAAAACAATTAGGACAATAATAATGTGGCGGCAAAGGATTGACCTCTGTTATTCCTGCCATAGTTGCAGCAAAAGAAGAACCGACTGAGCCACGAGATCCAACTAAATATCCGTCCTCATTCGATTTCCAAACTAGCTTTTGAGCAATAATATACATCACTGCAAATCCATTGGTAATAATAGAATGTAATTCATGTTCTAATCTATCTTCTACTTGTTTTGGCAATTTTTCTCCATACATCGAATGTGCCTTATTATAGCAGATTGTGCGTAAAGTCTGATCGGAGTTTTCAATTACTGGCGGACATTTATCTGGTCGAACGGGAGAAATTTTTTCAATCATATCTGCAATTTTATTTGTATTTGTGATAACAACTTCTCTTGCACGTTCCTCTCCAAGATAAGAAAATTCTTCTAACATTTCTTCTGTTGTCCTAAGAAACAAAGGAGCTTGTTGATCGGCATTATCAAATCCTTTAGAAAACATAATAATCCTGCGATAGATCTCATCTTCTGGATTGAGAAAGTGTACATCACAAGTTGCTACAGTTAATTTTTTAAATTCATCTGCAAGAGCAATAATTTTTTTATTAATATCCATTAAATCTTCTTGTGAACTAATATCATATTTATCACTTTCAATCATAAACTCATTATTTCCCAATGGTTGGATTTCAAAATAGTCATAAAATCTAGCCAGACGGTCAATCTCTTCTTTGGATTCATTTCTTAAAAATGCCTGATAGAGTTCTCCTGCTTCACATGCTGAACCAATAATTAACCCTTCTCTATACCGATTTAGTAGACTTTTTGGAATTCTTGGACGTCTTTGAAAATATTCCAGATGGGAATAGGATACTAAACGATATAAATTTACACGTCCCAAATCGTTTTTGCACAATATAATGGCATGGTAAGTAGGCATCTTTTTAATAGCGGAAGTAGAAATTTCCTCTGTACTATTCATTTGAGAAAGTGTATAAACTTCTTTCTCTTTTAGCATCTGAATAAATTTTATATAAATTTCGGCTGTACATCCTGCATCATCTACAGCACGATGATGATTTTCCAGAGAAACTCCTACTGCTTTTGCTACTGTATCCAGTTTATATTTACTTAGATCCGGAAGTAAAACTCTTGCAAGACCTACGGTATCCACTACTGTAAAATCAGTTTCAATCTGCATAGATTCTGCTTTTTTACTAATAAATCCAACATCAAAAGACGCATTATGAGCAACCAATACACAGCCTTTACAAAACTCTAAAAACTGGGGTAAAATGATTTCAATATTTGGATAGGAAAGAACCATTTCATCATTGATTCCAGTCAATTTCTCAATTTCAAACGGTATTGGAATTTCTGGATTCACAAAGGTAGAAAATTTTTCTGTCACTGTTCCGTTTACTAACTTCACTGCTCCAATTTCAATAATTTTATCTTTTACTGGACCAAAGCCTGTAGTTTCAATATCAAATACAACACAAGGATCTTCTAAAGTCTGTCCTTTGTCATTAACAACAATTTCTTTCATATCATCTACTACATAAGCTTCCATTCCATAGATAATTTTAAACTCTTTTGCACGTTTCATTTTTTCTTCATCATCTTTATAATCTTTTGGATTTAGTGCATGAGAAGCTTCGGTAAACGCCTGTACACATCCATGATCGGTGATTGCCACTGCTGACATTCCCCAGTTAAATGCTGTTTTTATCAAAACTTTAGGATCAATTACAGCATCCATATCACTCATCATGGTATGTGCATGTAGTTCAACTCTCTTTAATTCAGATGTATCTGTTCTTTTTTTTGTAAAATCATCAATCTTTTTGATACTTGTAATTGAACCAATCGATATTTCTTTATCATAGTGATCTAATACTGCCATTCCTTTTACTTTTATAAACATTCCTTTTCGAAGAGATTCTCTTATTTTATCAATCTGATCTTTTTTTACAAAAATTTTTGCACTAATTGTATCTGTAAAATCAGTAATGGAAAAAATGACTAGAAATTTTTCATTTTTTAATTCTCGTTCTTCATAGGATAATATTTTTCCATGAATAATTACTTCGCCAACCTCATCTTGAATTTCCTGAATTGCTGTTATTTCTCCTTCAAAAGTATGTCCATAAATAATATCTGGATCATCTGGGAGACGTTTTTTGTCTGAAAACCTTCCTTTTTCATATATTACTTTCTTTACAAAACCTTTTTCTGGATCTCTATCTAATTCCTTTTTTTCATTCATATCTAAGGATTTTTTACTCGCAACAGAATATGGCAAATCTTCATTAGAAATACTTTCTTTTTCCTGCTCTTTTACCTTAACATATTCATATTCTGGAACTTGTATCTCTTCTTCTGGTTTATAAAATTCAGGTGTGACTTGTATTTCAAATCCAAATCGTTCCTGATACGTCTTTTCTAAATAATGCTTAATCTCTATTATTCTGCTTTGACTGATAAAACTGTCCGCCATTTTTAAATAGATAATTTTTCCCTCAAAATTTATTTGTGCAGATTTTAAGATCTGATAGTCCAATATACTTTGTTCCATCAGATCCATAAAAAAACTTTCTTTATAAACCCCCCATAAACTTTCTGGATTATATTGAACAGAAAGTGTAAATACTTCTTTGAGCTGAATTGTATGTCTTGTCCTTAAAAAAAATTGTTTTTGTAGTAAAACTTCCATTCTTTGTATCATACGTCGTTCAATTAAATGGTTACTTTTTATATGAATTACCATTTCATTCATCTGTTTAGAAGTTGAAACTTTTTCTATTTCCACTTCTTTAAACAGATTTTTTAATACTTCATCCACTTTCAACGTATCAAAAATGTCAAAAAAACGCATTTTTTTCAGCTCCTCTTTTTAGCATAGGCATCTAGTTCCTTTTTTAACTCTGATAATAATACTTCTTCTGGAACTTTTCTTAAAATCTCTCCTTTGCAAAATAAAATTCCCTCGCCATTCCCTCCTGCGATTCCAAAATCGGCTTCTCTTGCCTCTCCCGGACCATTCACAGCACATCCCATCACTGCAACCTTTAATGGAAAGTCATATTGCTCCACTAATTCTTCCGCCTGTTGTGCCAGATGAATCAAATCAATTTTAGTGCGCCCACAAGTCGGACACGATACTAATTCTACCCCTGTTTTTCTAAGTCCAAGTGTCTTTAAAATCAATTTAGCTGCCTTTACTTCTTCTATAGGAGGTGCAGTTAAAGATACACGAATGGTATCTCCAATTCCCTGATTTAAAATAAGTCCCAATCCAATTGAAGACTTTATGGTTCCTGTTAATTTTGTTCCTGCTTCAGTAATGCCAACATGTAGTGGATAATTCGTCTTTTTTGTGATCAATTCATGTGCCTGTATACACATCATCACATTAGAAGATTTAATGCTAATTACCAGATTGTCATATCCAAATTCTTCAATTAGATGTACCTGTTCTATTGCACTTTCTACTAATCCTTCTGCTGTAACACCTTGATATTTCTCTAAAATTTCCTTTTTTAGAGAACCACTGTTGACACCTACCCGAATTGGAATATTTCTTTCTTTTGCTGTTTCTACTACTGCTTGCAACCGCTCTTTTGAACCAATATTTCCGGGATTAATTCGAATCTTATCTGCTCCATACTTCATTGCTGTAATTGCCAGACGATAATCAAAATGAATATCTGCTACAAGTGGAATATGAATCTTTTTTTTAATCTCTGAAAGATTTTCTGCTGCTTCCATGGTAGGAACTGCACATCGAATGATATCACATCCTGCTGTTTCTAGCTCTAGAATCTGAGCTACTGTAGAAGCCGTATCCTCTGTTTTTGTATTTGTCATGGATTGAATTTTAATCTCACTTTTGCCTCCAATAGTGACAGAACCTATCTGTATTTGTTTGGTCTGTTTTCGATCCATCATTTCTTCCTTTCTATTTCTTAAAAGAACAAATTCTTCAAATCATTATAAAAGATAAATACCATAAGCACCATTAACATAACAAATCCTGCCATATGCACATACGCTTCTTTTTCTCTGTCAATTGGCTTTCCGCGTATTGCTTCAATCAATAAAAACAGTAATCTTCCTCCGTCTAATGCTGGAATTGGAAGTAAATTCATTACTCCTAAATTAGCACTTAATAGTACACACCAATTAATTAATTGAATAATTAAATTAAGCGCTCCATACTTTTTAGAGGTATCTACTACCTTGCCGATTTCACTTACAATTCGAACTGGACCTCCTAAATCACTGGTTGAAACTTTTCCCTGAAACATCATACCAAGACTTTTGATTGTAGAAGAAATCCAGTATTTTACTTCATAAAAGCTATATTTTATAACATTTAATCCATTTGTCTTTTGAGAGTAGAGATTATAATTAAAACCTGTTGTATAATTTTGAATTACATTTGGTGTCACTTCAACAGAATAATCCAGATTATTTCTAATATAATTAATTGTAATAGCTGATCCATTTAATGGATTTTCATTAAAATAAAGTGCTAATTCCTTTCCGCTTGCAATCGGTACTCCATTAATTGCGGTAATCACATCCCCTGCCTTAAATCCAGCTGCTTCTAATGCGCCTCCTTCTGCAATCTGTTCAATTTGTGCAGCTGTTTCATTCGAAACATACGTAAATCCTAACTGGTAGAGTGCCATTTGTTCTACAACTAATGTTGTGTTGTACTTTTTTCCATCTCTCTTATATTCAATTTCTAATTTATCTCCCGGCTGAATGGTATGAAAGTAATAATACATCTGAACTTCTCTTCCAAAATGAATTTTACTTCCATTGATAGAAGTGATTATATCTTCTTTTTGTAAACCTGCTTTGGCAGCTGGTCCTTCCTCAGAAACGTTTGTTATATAAGGAGAATCATATCCAATTAGTCCAAGCATAATAAGAGATAATAAAAATGCAAGAATAAAATTAAAAATAGGTCCTGCTGCAATTACTGAAATCCTTGCCCAGACTCCTTTACTATTAAATGCACCTTGATCACTGACCTCTTCATCTTCTCCGAGCATCATACATGAACCACCAATTGGAAAAAGTTTTAAGGAATATCTTGTTCCTCCCTTTACAAAACTAGCAAGTCTAGGTCCCATTCCCAATGAAAACTCTGTTACTGTAATTCCATTCTTTTTGGCTAGAATAAAATGTCCGAATTCATGAAAAATAATCACCAATCCAAATATTAAAATTGCTATAATGATATTCATTTTACATTACTCTCCATTTCTCAACTTATTTCTTGTGTATAGCGAGTTTTTGCTTCTATTTCTACCCACCCACGGGTTTCCGCTTCCGTATCAAGAATCTGAGAAAGAGAAGGATTCTCTATTCTATGATGTCTTCCCATAGCTGCCTCAATTAAATCAGTTATTGCTAAATATGGAATTTCTCTATTCAAAAACTTTTCCACTGCACATTCATTAGCAGCATTGTAGACAGTTGGCATACTTCCCTTTTGTTTTATCGCTTCATATGCTAAAGAAAGTCCCGGAAGTTCGGAAAAATTCGGTCGTTCAAATGTAATTTTTCCTAATTCAAAAAAGTCAATTCGTTTTCCAGATAAAATAGTTCGTTCTGGATACGTAATAGCATATTGGATTGGAAGTCGCATATCTGGCACTCCAAGTTGAGCAAGGACTGCACCATCAATCAGTTCAATTGCTGAGTGAATGATACTTTCAGGTTGAATTACTACTTCAATCTGTTCTGGTTCAAGTCCAAACAGCCAGTATGCTTCCATCACTTCTAGTCCTTTATTTACCATAGTAGAAGAATCAATCGTAATCTTTTTTCCCATAGACCAATTTGGATGTTTTAATGCCTGTTCTACTGTAATATCTTTTAGCTCTTCTCTCCTTTTACCACGAAAAGGACCACCAGAAGCAGTTAATAAGATTTTACTGACTGCTTCTGATATCTTTTGATCTTTACATACAGCTTCTAAACACTGAAAAATTGCTGAATGTTCTGAATCAATAGGAAGTAACTTTACTCCATACTGTTTTGTCATTGGCAAAATTAAGTGTCCTGCTGTTACAAGTGTTTCTTTATTTGCAAGTGCAATATCCTTTCCTTTTTCTATTGCTTTCATTACAGGAATAATTCCAATCATTCCAACTACAGCACTGATAACGATTTCTGCACCAGACTCTGTTGCACAACTAATCAATCCATCCATTCCAGAATAAATTTCTACGTTTAAGTTTCTTTCTTTTAACTGTTTTGCTGCTTTAGAGTCAAAAACCCCTACTAAGGTAGGATGAAATTTTCGAATCTGTTGTTCTAATAAATCAATATTTTTATCTGCAGCTAACGCTACTATTTGAATATCTTTCATTTCTTGTACTACTTGTAATGTTTGTGTTCCAATCGATCCAGTAGAACCAAGAATAGCTATTTTTTTCATTTTTAACCTCCTTGTAGTAGGCTCTTAAACTATCACATTAAAATTTGAGATAGGAAGTATACTACCGGAGCAGTAAAAATAATACTGTCAAAACGGTCTAAAACTCCTCCATGTCCCGGAATTAAAGTTCCATAATCTTTTATTTCATGATTGCGTTTAATCGCTGAGGCAGCTAAATCGCCCATCTGCGAAATGATAGAAGAACATCCTCCAATTATGGTAAATGCTAGTAAAGGATTCTTCATTTCTTTCATATGGTTTGAAAATACGAGTGCAAATAAAAACCCTAAAAACGCTGCTCCAAAAACTCCTGCAATACACCCTTGTGCTGATTTTTTTGGACTAAGTTTTGGCACAATTTTATACTTTCCAAATTTTCTTCCAATCAGATAGGCAAAGGTATCGGAACCCCATGCTCCAATAAAAATCAGCCAAACTAAATATTCTCCTCCTTTTGCCATTCTAACCTGATAAATAAACATTAACATAACTGCTACATAATAAAAACCAAAATAGATCATCGTAATCTGTTCGGAACGATATTTTGGAAAACAAATGATATATGTGAACATCAATACTAATAAAAATATAATTCCTAACCGAAAACAATATTCGTCTTTTTTTATATAAACTAATCCATCATAGATAAGACATGTCACATATCCAGCCATAGCAGGAAGTGATTTTTTCATACCAACTACTTGGTAAAGTTCTGTCATGCCAATTAAAGAAATCAATACAAGAATTCCAAACAATAGTTCTCTTCCAATAAGTAGAGATGCTGTAGTAATTATCATAAGCATGACTGAACTTCGAAACCTAATCCAGAACATCACACGCCTCCAAATCTTCTTTCTCTTTTCCCATAATACTCAATTGCCTTTTCTAACTCTTTCTTATTAAAATCTGGCCAAAGTACATCCGTAAAATAAAATTCCGAATACGCTGACTGCCAGAGTAAAAAGTTCGACAGTCTTTGTTCTCCACTTGTTCGAATAATAAGATCCGGATCGGGAATCTCTGTTGAATCAAAAAATCTCTGAAAGCTCTCTGGTGTAATTTCATCTATTGTAAGAGTTCCATTTTGTACTGCTGCGACAGTCTTTTTTACTGCCCTCAAGATCTCATCTCTTCCTCCATAATTTAATGCTACTTGAAACTGTAACCCATCATAATCCTTTGTTTTTTCAGTCAGTTCTGCAATCCGAAACTGTAAATCCCTATCTAAACGGGCAACATCCCCTAAAATTCGTACTCTCATATTATTTTTTTTACTTTTTTTAATACATTCTTTTAAAAAATCTCTCAATAGTCCCATAAGAGTATCTATTTCTTCTTTTGGTCTTGACCAATTTTCAGTAGAAAAAGCATAAACTGTAACATATTTCACTCCTAAATGATACGCATCTTCACAAAATCTTTCTACGGCTTTACTTCCCTGTTGATGCCCATAACTACGTGGCATATGTCGTTTTGCTGCCCAGCGACCATTTCCATCCATTATCACTGCAATATGACATGGTATTATTGTTTTTGGAACTTCTTCCATAAGTTACCTCACTTTTGTTTCTCTCTAATAAAATTGGAACGTATTAGATCTGTCCAACACGTTCCAAAATGAATTCTTTCTGAATTAAACAGTTAGAACTTCTTTTGATTTATCTTCCATAACCTTATCAATATCAGCAATATATTTATCTGTTATTTTCTGAATTTCTTCCTCAATCTTATCTTGCTCGTCTTCAGAGATTTCATTATTCTTTGCTGCTTTTTTGATTATATCATTTGCTTCTCTACGAATATTTCGAACTGCTACTTTTGCACCTTCTGCTTTCTTTTTTACATCCTTTACAAGTTCTTTTCTGCGTTCCTCTGTCAGTTCTGGAAATACTAAACGAATCACTTTTCCGTCATTACTTGGAGTCAATCCTAAATCGGATGCCAAGATTGTTTTTTCAATTTCTTTAATCAATTTAGACTCCCATGGCTGAATCTGAATGATTCTTGCCTCTGGAACACTGATATTGGCAACCGATTGAAGCGGTGAAGGCTGTCCATAATAATCAACTCTTAACTTATCGAGTAAATGTGGATTTGCTCTACCTGCACGAATCGAAGCATATTCCTCCTTTAAATTGTCTAATGACTTTTTCATCTTTTCTTCAAATGGAATAATTCTTTCGTTCATAACGAAACCTCCTTTATACAATTGTAACAACAGTTCCTGTAATCTGACCGCTGCCATTTTTTACAATACTATTCTCTTCATTTAGTGAAAACAAAAGTAATGGCATCTTGTTTTCCATACACATCACAGTCGCTGTTCGATCTAAAATTTCCAACTTTCGGTTTAATACTTCTTCAAATGAAATCGTATCAAATTTTCTTGCATCTGGATTTACTTTTGGATCACTATCATAAACACCATCTACTGCACGTGCCATTAAAATAATATCTGTTTCTAGCTCAGTTGCCCGTAGTGCAGTTGCCGTATCTGTAGAAAAATATGGATGTCCTGTTCCTCCTGCTAAAAAGACAACTGTTCCTGTAGTCATTACATGAACTGCTTTATCTTTAGAAAATAGTTCTGTCATTCCTGTACAGGCAAAAGGAGTATAAATTTCAGTCTTCATTCCAAGTGAACGGAAAATTTCTGATACATAAATGCAATTCATCACGGTTGCTAACATTCCTATCTGATCTGCTTTTACACGATCAATTGTTTCAGAACTTCTTCCTCTCCAAAAATTTCCTCCACCAATTACAACTGCTACTTCAATTTTCTCCTCTATGAGTTGTTTTACCTGTTTTCCAACAGCAAGACATGTAGGTTCATCAAAGCCTGTCTTTTTTTCTGCTGCAAGTGCTTCTCCACTCAATTTCAACAGAATTCTTTTATACTTTTTCATATTTTAACTAGAATTCCTTTCCTATTCAAAAATATTATCAATATCAACAGAAGCATAACTAAAAGAACAATATCCCTCTACTACTGCTCCTGAATCCATTTGAATGGACTTTGCTCTAATATTTCCTTTAATAATTGCTGTTGAATCTAATAAAACAGAACCATTAATATCAATATTTCCTTTTACTGCTCCAGCAATGATTCCTGAAGTTCCTTTCATATCACCAATCACAACAGTGCCAACACTAATCTTTATAGTTCCTTCGCTTTGAATATTTCCCTGCAATCTATCTGCATCTACATAAATTTCTTTTGCTTTTAAATTTCCATTGACTGTTCCCGAAATTGTCAAATTCCCAAAACATTCAATATCTCCATAGACGCTTCCTAACACATCTAACGAACAATCACAAGAAATATTTCCAGCAATCCTAGTACCTTTTGTAATTACTGTTACAGTGTCCTTTCCTGAGGAAACTAATTCTCTTCGTTCTATACGACGATTGTTCTGTTCCTCCTGCTCTGTTCTCTGTTTTTGAGATTGAGACAGTTCTTGTTGTTTGGAATCCTTTTCTTTTGGTAAGGTAGACGAAGCAAAATTTTGAATTGATTCACCTTTTCTTTGTGAACCCATTCGTAATTGTTCCTTTCCTTTTTGGGGAATTTCATAAACCTTTTCAGTTTGCTTGGGAGTTTCTTTGTTTTCTGGTTTTACTGGATTCTCTGCTCCATTTAGTAAAGCATATAATAGTTGATCATCAATTAAATTCTCATTCAACGCTTCCAATTTTCCACCTCTTTAATTCTTTTCATTTCTCATCCTATCATATACCAAACAAACCTAATTTGGCAAGTACTTTCATTTTATTTTTTGCTTCCCCATACACAGACATTATTTCCAAGTGCAGTAAATGTCATTACTATTTTATGTACCCCTTCGGTTGCCTGTTTCAGAAAATAACCTTTATACTCTACTCCATTAATTGTAATAGTCATCTCGGAAGTATTTTCTGTATAACTCCATGTTCCTGTCACATCACCAGAAACTGTTTTATCCTGATTAAGTGTAATATTTTGTGTTTTAATAATTCCAATCTGTTTCGTGCCTGTCTTTTGATAATAAGCTTTTGGATTATGAACAACCAATTCATACTCTCCTAAAAGCTGTTCCTCTTCATATCCTTCTTTTTCTAAAGTTTCCCCTGAATATTCATAAGGAGCAGCAATTAACCAGCCATCCTGATTGACAAAAAGTTGCTGAACACGTACTTCATGAGCTTCCTCAATTCCATTTTTTCCGCCGGCAAAACGAGTATGATAAATTAGAAAGATCTTTCCATCATCATCAACAAAAACAGAGTTATGCCCTTGTGCGACATGTGTTTCAATATTTGCAGAAAACTTATAGGAACACATGATACGAATTCCAATTTCAGAAAATAGATTATTGACATTATTTTTGTAAATAGCAGAATTTCCAGTCTGATCGACATATGGTCCTGTAATTTTTTCAGAACGGAAAACTCTCATCTGATATCCACCACTTGCTGTTAATCCACCATAAGAAAGAAATAGATAATAATAATCTCCTACCTTTAAAATATATGGCCCTTCACCAGATACTTCAAAACCTCCAGCAAGTTTATATCCATAATACTGATCCGATTCATTTGGAACGGTAGTATAGGTAGTTGTATAATCACGTAGTCCTGTATTGGCATCTAGCTTTAACATATAAATTCCACCAAACCAAGATCCAAATGTCATCCAAAGAGTGCCTTCATCATCATAGAGAACACAAGGATCGATTGCATTTAATTTTGTATTTCTAGTCGATTGATATCTTGTTAAATTTGCTCCCTCTCCTAATACCTTATAAATATCTGTCTTTTCTGCGGGATGATTTTCTGTATTAAACCCAGAATAAACTACTGGACCAACATATTCATAAGGACCTTCTATATTATCTGCTGTTAAAAGTACAATTACAGAATTCCAGTCATCCCCATTCACACTCATATACATACAATATTTTTTCATAGCTTCATTATAGATTACATCTGGAGCCCACAAATTTCCTTTCACTTCTGGATTCGAAGCTGTCTTTGCATAAGATTCCCATGGTTCTTGAAAGATATCTTTATATTTACTGTTGATATTTGTCTGAAATATTTCCCATTGCATTAAATCTTTACTTTTTGCCCATGCCATATGTGAACCAAAAATATAATAAGTATCTTCTACTTTAATTACAGATGGATCATGTACACTAACTCTTTTATATCTTACATCTGCCTTTTCTACTGGAGCTTTTGTTGCACTTGGCTGCGGTTGTGTAGTCGATTCTGCAGGTGGTGTCACTTGCAATTGTGTAGTAGGAGTAGGCTCTGATGTCTGTTCTTTCTCTTCCTTTTTACATCCTGTCACTACACTGGCTGTCACAATAGCTGTCATTAAAAACGTAATCCATTTTTTCTTCATGATTCCCTCTCTTCTGCCTTTCTATCAGCCAAATTATTTTTTATTTTCCATTTTATTATAATATAGAATCTTTCTCGACGCAAGCTTTTAAAAAAAAGTTTTCATATCATAAAATTTCTTTACATTTTCATATGTATACGATAAAATATTATAAAAAATAATGGTGATTTTTATGAAAACAATAAATCAATATAAAGTTGTACAAAACCAATATAAGACAGCTGATAATCTTAATACCAGAATTTCTATTCATAAAAAATATTCTACTAATAAACTAGGCTTTAATAATTGGATATTTTCTCATTATAATATTTCTCCTAATATCAGAATACTAGAACTTGGATGTGGTACAGGTGATATATGGAAATCAAATTTACATTTACTAGATAAAAGAAATATTAGAAAAAGAAATGATAAATGGCGTTTTAAATATACCAAAGGAATATGGAATGTTTATTTGTAAGAAATAATAAAGTGATAGTATAGAAATGAGGACTTTTATGAATTATGAAATCAGAACATTATCTGTAAGGGAATTGTCAATTCTTTCACAGCTATTCGATTACAAAGATTTCGACAATATGATAGATGAAAATACTTATTATATTGAAAATGGTAGGTTGGATATATTTGCGTTATTCTGTGAAAATAGGCTGCTTGGAGAGCTTCATGTTCAATATGAGGGGGAAGATAAAACAATGTCTGTCTATGGCAGACGTGTCTATCTGTTTGCCTTTCGTATTCATAAGGACTTTCAGGGTTTAGGACTGGGAAAATATTTGTTAAGGAGTGTTATTCATATACTGACAGAGCAAGGATATTCAGAATTTACAATAGGAGTTGAAGACGATAATGCACGTGCCATTCATATTTATAGCAGTTTCGGATTCAATGAATTTATAGCAAGAAAATATGAGGAATATCAAGGAGGAGGATATGAGTATAATTTATATTTAAAACGCATAGACGTTCAACGCGATTTTATCTTTATTATTGGAGCAAGTGGCATTGGAAAATCCACTTTAGCAAAAGGACTTTATCAACATTACCACAGTGCTTATATAGAACAAAGTCAAGCCCCTGAATTTAATAGTTTTGATGGAAATGAAGATATCAGTGGTATTATGGAAGAAGAAATTTGCTGGCAGTGGGTTATTTCCTCTTTGATGTGCTATCATAAATTGGGAATTAAAAATATTATTGCTGATGATTTTGATGATCTGAGAACAAGAGATATTCCTGAAGTTTTTAAGGGTTATAATTATATTACAATAAAACTGATATGCAGCGATTATCAGCAAAATTATGAACAAATGAAAAATCGTGGCAATGGATTAATTGACTTTGAATTACTGAAAAAGTCGTCTGAAAAAATAAATTCTCGTTCTCCTCTTATAAATGAATTTGTAATTGATGTTGCCAAAAAATCTTCGGAACAGGTACTAAAAGAGGCTGTCTATTTAATTGATCATGCACAAACTCAGCTTCATTATGACTATAATAAACCTCCAAAAGATTTATTTTATTCTTGGGTTTTTGCAAATCAGTTAAGATAGCAGAATATAACAGGAGCTGTCGCACTAAGAATTGTACAAGATATTGTATCTGATTTTCTTAATGTGGCAGCTCTTTTTTCTTACATGCCCATCTGCTTTGCAACTTCCTCTGCAAAATTCTCTTCTTTTTTCTCTAATCCTTCGCCTGTTTCAAAACGTACAAATTTCTTAATTTTTAGATCGATATTATTCTCTTTTGCTACGCTGTCTACATACTGCTGAACTGTTAAGTCTCCATCTTTTACATAGATTTGATCTTCTAAGCAGATCTCTTTTAACTCTTTATTTAGACGTCCTTCAATCATCTTTTCAATAATATTCTCTGGCTTCTTCTGATTTGCAGGATCATTCATCGTTTGTACTTTTAAAATCTCTTTTTCATGTACAATAAACTCTGCTGGAACTTCTTCTCTATTTTTATACTTAGGATTCATTGCAGCAATCTGCATTGCAACATTTTTTGCACATTCTTTCACTTCTTCATTATAAACAGAACTTTCCATCTCTACTAAAATACCGATTCTTCCGTCACCATGAATATAGGATTGTACAAAACCATTTTCAGCTACTATTTTTTCAAATCTTCTTATCTTCATATTTTCTCCAATAATGGAAATTTGAGAAGATAATTCTTCTTTTACTTTTTTAGCAGGATCTTTAATCCAAGATTCTTCCAAAAATGCTTCAATATCAGTATTAGAAGTTACTGCTGCCTGTGCTGCTACTTCAGCAACAAAAGTACGGAATTTTTCATTTTTTGCAACGAAATCTGTTTCTGAGTTCACTTCTACGATTGCTGCCACTTTCCCATCTTCGCTGATATTTACATCACAAATTCCTTCTGCTGCAATTCTTCCAGCTTTCTTTTCTGCTGCTGCAAGTCCTTTTTCTCTTAAAAATTCTACTGCTTTATCCATATCTCCGTCAGTTGCAGTCAATGCCTTTTTACAATCCATCATACCTGCACCGGTCATTTCTCTTAATTCTTTTACCATTCCTGTTGTAATAGCCATTTGTTTTTCCTCCATATTTAAAACTTTTTATTTATTAAAATATAACATAAAAAATACTCCAGCCTAATAAAGCAAATCAGGCTGAAGCATCTTTTCTATCTCAAAACATTTTTAACTTATGCTTCTTGTGCTTCTACAGATTCTTCTGCTAAAATCTCCTCTTCTACAGCTTCTGGATCTGTCATCTGAACTCCCTGGTTTGCTTCAATTACAGCATCTGCCATCTTTGCAACAATTAATTTTACGGCACGAATTGCATCATCATTTCCAGGAATCACATAGTCAAGCTCTTCTGGATCGCAGTTTGTATCTGCAATTCCGATTAATGGGATATCAAGAATATGTGCCTCTTGAACACAAATTCTTTCTTTTTTCGGATCTACTACAAAAATTGCATCTGGAATAGACTTCATTTCTTTAATACCACCCAGATTCTTTTCAAGTTTTTCCCATTCTTTTTTTAATGCCATAACTTCCTTTTTTGGAAGTACTTCAAATGTGCCATCTTCTGACATTTTTTCAATTTCTTTTAAACGGTCAACTCTGGAACGAATTGTTTTAAAATTCGTCAGCATACCACCTAACCATCTTTCATTTACATAAAACATTCCGCAGCGTTCCGCTTCTGTACGTACAGAGTCTTGTGCCTGCTTCTTTGTTCCTACAAATAAGATCTTGCCGCCTTCTGCTACAATATCTTTAATTGCATTATACGCCTCATCTACCTTAACTACAGATTTTTGTAAGTCAATGATATAAATACCATTTCTTTCTGTGTAGATGTACTCTGACATTTTTGGATTCCAACGTTTTGTCAAATGACCAAAATGTACACCCGCTTCTAATAACTGCTTCATTGATATTACACTCATGATTTTCCCTCCGTTTGGTTATCTCTTCCGTATCGGCATATCGAAAGTAACCGATTTCTAATCCTTTTTCTTTAGTCTTTAGCACCAAACTTTCAGACCGATACGTGCTTTTTAACGTTACAATCATATCATAGATATTTCTGAAATGCAAGTATAAATTTTCTTTTCTATATTACCTAATCTTTAGGATCTAACCAAGGTTGTTCTGTAACGATATATTCTGCAATCGTTTTATAATCTGAACCACGTGGAATTTTATAGGTATTTATTCGAATTCGGTTTGCATATCCATTGTCTACTAAATACTTATCAAATTCTTGTGCATTGGAGATCAATCCCTTCTCTTTTACTAATTCTGCAACCTGATCGGAATTCATTCCCGAAGAAATAGTAAAATAAATATAATCGTTATCTGAAGTTGAATCCTGTGGTGGTTCTGTTACATTTGGTATTTCTGTCGGTTCTAAATCAGGTGATGGTGTTATCTCTGAAGGTTTTATACTAATAGAAGGTTTTGTATCTTCTGATTCTTTTATTGATGTTGGCGTGGGATCTGGTGTTAGGCTTGGAGAGTCTGGATCTTTATGAATCTTATCCAACAAACCACCCTCTGGATCTTGAGGTTCCTGTGAAACTTCAACCATTCCCAATTTTTTTGCCTGTGCAATAATTTCTTCTTCTGTCATAGAATTTTTAGTTCCTAGGAGGGTATACATTAAGGCGGTCAATATTATACCAATGCCAAGTCCTCTCATATAGTATTTTAATTTCATTCCATCCTCCTACAAAATTAACCATAAAGATCAATAAATAATTTTACTTCTCCCTGTCCTACCGATAACCGTCGTGAAATTTCTCGAATAGAAAAATTTCTTTCATGAAGCTCTAAAATCTGTCTTTTTATATTTTCTGGTAACTCTTCTTCATCATTATCATCTTGTAAATCTGTATCGATTACTTCTATCTTTTCTGTAGCAGGAGGAACTGTAATAGTTAGTGAAGGTTCAGGAGTGACTATTTTAATATTTTCTTTTATAGGCTCTGTCTTTGTTCCCATTACCTTCATTTTCGCATTTCTCAATTCCATAATCTTGTCAATAAAGGTTTGATTTTCTTTACGTAGCACTTCCATTCGATTTAGAGTGCTCTTCATTTCTTCTTCTTTCTTCATCATCATATCATAAAGAAAAACCACCTCTTCATGGCTACTTTCTATCTTTGTAAGAAGTTGTTCCCCAAATTCATTGATAGCAAGTATTTTTTCATTTGTCAAACGTTCTAATTCTTCTTTAGTATCCTCTATACAGGCAGAGGACATTTCTTCCATTGTCTGTTGTGCCTGTGGTTTAAATTCAGCAAGAATTTCTTCTATCTTTTCTTTTTTTTCTTCAGGTGTAAGTTCAATTAAATCTTTATTCTTTTTATCTACTAAAAAAAAACTAATAATAATTAAAATTGCTCCGCCAGCTAACACTGCGATATCAAAACCCATCATATCTATCACCTTTATTGCTCTTTTTTCTAGATCCGAATATCAAATTCTGTTGTCGAGCCCTGTTTTTTGTCGTCTGCTTCTTTTTTTGAATTCTTTCCTTTTTTCTTTCTATCTTTAGAATATAAAAATCCATTATTTCCTTTTTCTTTTGCATCATATCGATACTGTTTATTTTCGGTTTCTTTCGTTGGTATGGTCTGTCGATCTTTATGAATGGTTTCTGCCTGCATTCGATCACTGAGCTGAATTTGTTCATGTAGTGGTCGTTGGGTTTCTGTTGATCGTTGTATAGAAGCTTCCTGTGACTTTGGTGCCATTGTAATAACTTCAATTGGTGTAATTGCCATAAATTTCTCCCTCCCCCATACCTTATTAATATGTTTGCATTCGAATATCAGCTCCACCTTTAACAAGACGACAATGTTTTAAAGGTTTACGAATAAAGGTAATTACACTTGAAATGATAACTTTACATCCCGGATAAATCGTATCTTGTATTTTAATACAGCCACTTTTATTTTCTTCTAATTCTGCTCCTACTTTTTTATATTTTTGATTTAGAGAAGCGAGCTTTTCCTCTTTTATTTTCTTTTCTGCTGTAGCATTTTTTAGGTACTGAACCTTATCTAAAGAAAGCTTTTCTCCATTCTTTAACCGTCTTGCATATACCATAACATTTTGGTTTATCTTTTCTATCTCTGACTGAAGTTCTGCAATCTCTTTTTCCATTCCTCGATATTCTTCTAAAATATTAGGATCTGTTCCCACTTCTAAAACCGTTGTTGTTCCCATTGTAGAACCAGCAGTTTTTGCACAGATCATTGTGGTAGAACGTAATTCTCCACCTGAAATAAAACCTTTTTTTCCTGATGCAATAATATCTCCTCTAGCAGAAACATGGCTGTGCATAATCGCATCTGTCGAAATATATCCACCTGCTGTCACTTCTGCACTTTCTATAAACTTTGAAACAATATTACTTCCTGCAAATAATCTGCCTCTGTTCTTTCCTGAAATTCCACGTTTTAAAATGATCTGTCCTCCTGCCTCTAAAACAGCTCCCTCTACAACTCCATTTACAATAATATCTCCTTTGGCACGCACTGTAAATCCCGTTCTGACATTTCCTTTGATTGCTACATTTCCATCATAAGAGATATCCCCTGTTGAAGAATCAACATCTGCTGGAACTTCATAGATATCAGATACAAATACTTGATCATCTACCAAACTGACATGTCCGTCCACATCTGAATAAATTTTTGTTCGATCTTCACTTGCAGAAATATTTCTTCCAAATTTTAGGATTTTATTCGTTACTTTTTGTGGTCTTATCACTATACCACAAACATCAATTCCTGGCTTTCCCTGTATAGCAGGAGTTAATTGGGCAAGCAATTCTCCTTTAGAAACATGACAAATATTATCTAGTTGATGGAAATCAACACTACCGTCATCATTTGTTTTAGGTTTCATCGTAAGATCAGTATTAAAAAAATACTGAATAGAGGCATCCGATCCTTCTACAGGGTCTAATGCTACTGCCAATATATAATCTTTACAATAACTCGGTGATTCTAAAAAAGAGTCTAGGGCTTCCTCTTGTAATCCATATTTAATTCCTGCATGAATCATATCGTTTACAATTTCTTCTCTTGTCATACGATTTCCTTGATTTGATGGTGGATAAAATCTTCCAACTGCCTTTCTTCGGTTAAAATCAATTTCGATTTTTAACATTTCATTTTCTGGCATAAATTTTCCACTTGCAATCAAAATTTCTACCGATTTTTCTAGAGAATTTATTGTATCTAAAACCACTTTTTTATTATAATCTATCTTTTTTGCCGCTAAATAATCATCTACCTCTGAAAACTGGAGCGGTTCACCCCCTTCAGGAGGAATTAACACTAAATAAACTCCATTGGACTTTATATTTAAACGAAAATACCCATTCTGTGCTGCCATTCAATTACCCCCTGTGTTTTTGCCTTACTGTCCCATAAAAATATCTATATTAGATCCTAATTTTTTTCTCATTTTTTGAAGTGCTTTTGTATGAAGTTGAGAAATCCTCGATTCTGAAACTTCTAACGCCACACTTATTTCTTTTAATGTTAAATCTTCATAATAATATAACAAAATCACTTTTTTCTCTTTTTCGGTCAGTCCCTGAAGGGCATCCATTAAAATTCTTTTTAATTCTTCTTTTTCTATCACACGTTCTGGTTGTGCATAATCTTCACTGCTTTGAGCTTCTACTTTTCCTTCTCCCTGTTCCATATATTCGTCCAGAGAAACTAAGTTGGAAATTTTCATTTGGTTCTGCCAATTTTCTAATTCATCTGTTGAAATCTCTAATTCTTGTGCCAATTCCTTATCTGTTGCAGAACGCCCTGATATCGTTTCTAATTTTTGATAGGCAGCATCAATCTTTTTTTGTCTTTGTCGAAGAGTTCTAGGAAGCCAATCCATCTTTCTGATTTGATCTAAAATAGCTCCACGGATACGTAACGACGCATAAGTTTCAAATTTTACACCCTTCTCACAATCAAATTTATCAATCGCATCAATTAAACCAAAGATTCCATAACCGACCAAATCATCATATTCAACATTATAGCCCAAATAAATACTAAGTCTTCCTGCTACAATTTTGACCAGATTTGCATATTCCATAATAATCTGTTCTCTGAGTTCGGGCGTATGTTTCTTACTATACTCATCCCAAAGCTTTTGCTTTTCTTCTTCGTTCATAGCCTTCTCTCCACTCTTTTTCCAATTGTCATTGCACAGGACAGATCTTCACTCCTTTGAAGTCTATACATATGCGTTACTCTTTTTCTTCGATTTTGGAAGCTTTATCTTCAAAGTTTTCTTGAGAATCCTCTTTTTCTTCCTCTACCTTTCTTTCTTCTTGTCGTGCTAATTCTTTTGCTGCATTCTCTGCTTGTGCATTAATTTTACTAACAATATGTCCTGCAATTTTTCCTATAATAAAAAATACGATCAATACTACTAATATAATCTCTAGCATTGTCAATAGACCTACACCATTTACCAAACAACAAATACAAGCAGTTGCTCCAGCAACTAGCATAATAATGGTTGGTATACTTTTTTCCATTGTCTAACCCTCCTACGTAAAATTTTTTAAAGGGTCTTACTTGGTTTACCAACCGATTTAATTAAAAGTTCCGCTGTTTCAGGATTAAATTCAATGGTACGTCCATAATTTAGTCCTGTATCTTCTGCGAGAATCGGAATTCGTAACCTTTTTAACTTTTCTTTTACCGCCTCTACATTTCTATCACCAATCCGAAGCATATCATTGTTGCTATTAAATGCAAACATCTGTGCTCCGCCTGCAATTTTAGAAACTAAAGATGCCCTAGAAGCCCCTGCTTTTATTAAATATTTTATCAATTCATCAATTCCTGTATCTGCAAACTTAGCCATATTTTCATTATTTTTTATTTTTGTACTATCAGGTAGCATGATATGAACCATACCACTGATTTTCCTAACCGGATCGTAAACTACTACCCCCACACAAGAGCCTAATCCAAGGGTAGTGATACAATCTGGTGGAAGGCAGATATTTAAATCTGCCATACCAACCTTAACCATCTTTCCCATTCGACCACCTACAATCCCAAAGAGCCAAGGATAATATTATAGGATTCAAGAGTCGGTATGAGAATAAAATATCCGTTTACCTGCGTCCCCTTATCCCCAAACTCGGTTTGAATTAACAATGCCTTGTCACTGACTTTACCAAATTCAATTGCTGGAACACTTAAAATTGCACCTGCCATATCGATTGACATATAAGGAACACTTGAAGTTACTGTCATATTGGTTAGTGTAGAAAGTGAAGATAAGTATGCACCTGCAATAATATTTCCAATTTCTTGGAGTGCAGAAAGCTCCATCTCAGAAAAATCTTCTGTTCCTCCTGCTCCCCCCATCAATAAATTGACAATTTCATGTGCAGAAGCCTTATCTAAGACAAACATCATCATACCCTCAATACTGCCTTCTAGGGTCAATAAAATTCCAACAACTAAATTTTCTGCTCCACCGATCACTTCTGCAAGTTCTTTAAACTCAAGTAAATCTACTTTTGGTACTTGCATATCTATTTTTAGATTCAGCATTTTGGATAGTGCAGTTGTTGCATTTCCTGCACCAATATTTCCAATTTCTCGCAGAACATCAAACTGTAAGGCATTCATTTGATAAATATCTACATCTGCCATTTTTATCCTCCTACAAAAATAAGGCATTTTTTATTGTATTGTGTCCCTTTCCATAATTACTTCTGCTATATTTAATACAGTAATTAAACCATCTCCATGTTTTCCAACACCAGAAAGATATTGAGCACGTACCTCAGAATCATTATTACTTACCTTATCAATATCTTCTTCTGTTAATGTTACTACTTCTTTTACTTCATCTACAATAATTCCAATTGCAGATTGTGCTTCTAACTTAATAATTAAAATACGGGTTGCATTTGTAATTTCATCTGCTCTTAGACCAAATTTTAACCGTAAACTCATAACTGGAATAATCTCACCACGAATATTAATAATTCCTTTGAAATAATTCTGTGCTTTTGGTACTCTTGTGATTCTTTGCATCCGTACAATATTTTCTACATATTGAATATCAATACCAAATTGTTCATTTCCAATTTTTACAACAATATACTGTCTACTGTTTATTACCTGTTGATTCTTTGTATTTTCTTCCATCTCGTTAAGCCCCCTTATACTAAAGTATTTACATCGAGAATTAACGCAATTTCACCATCTCCCAAAATGGTTGCACCGCTAATCATCTTGACGTTATTTATGTATTTTCCAATGGACTTAATTACAATTTCAAGCTGTCCAATTAAGTTATCCACTACAAGACCTGCCAGTTTATCTCCCTTCTTTACAATAACAACTGTAAGTTCTTGAGCATCTTCTTTGACGTCTTCTACATCTAAAATAGTACTTAAACGAATTAATGGAATAACCGAGCCACGTAAATGAATAACTTCTTTTGTCTGAACATGTTTGATATCTTTTAATTCGACGCTTTCAATTGTTTCAATACTGCCTAATGGAATAGCATATTTTTCACTTCCAAGTTCTACCATGAGAGCTTGAATAATTGCTAATGTAAGAGGTAAACGAATGATAAAATTACTGCCTTCTCCAAGTGCAGTTCTTGTTTCAATATTACCACCTAAATTTTCAATACTGGTCTTTACAACATCTAATCCAACACCTCTTCCAGAAACATCTGTAATAACCTCTGAAGTAGAAAAACTTGGTCGGAATAAAAGTTCAACAATTTCTTTATCTGTCATTCCCTCTGCTTGTTCTTCAGTAATTGTTCCTCTTTCAATTGCTTTATTTCGAACCCTTTCAACATTAATTCCACAACCATCATCTCTTACTTCAATGACTACATTATTTCCTTCCTGATAAGCGTCTAAAAAGATAGATCCAACTTCTGGCTTTCCAAGCCGAACTCTCTCTTCATTTGATTCCAGACCATGATCAGCTGCATTTCGAAGTAAGTGCATCAATGGATCACCGATTTCATCAATGACAGTACGATCTAATTCTGTATCTTCACCTGTCATATATAATTCCATTTTTTTATTTAACTTTTTACTTAAATCTCGAATCATACGAGGAAATCGATTCACAACACTCTCAATAGGAACCATTCGAACTTTCATGACAGACTGGTGCATATCTGTTGTAATTCTCTCTAAATATTCAATCTGTTCATTAAATCCTTGATTGGCTGTTGCACCTTCCGAATTAGCCATAGACACTAATCCGTTCTTTGCAATAATTAACTCACTGACAATATTCATCAAATCGTCTAATTTTTCAATATCTACACGGACAGATCGATTCACGACTGGCTTTGACTGCTGCTTTCCATTTGCCACAGTAGAAGTACGTTTTCCCATTGCTTGTTTTGCAGGTGCTGCCTGAGCTGCTGCATTTTGTTGAGAAGTTAAATTGTTCGATGTCTGTGTTGATGTAACAGTTTCAGAAGTATTTTGGACTTGTGGTGGTGTTGGTACTTTTTCTTCTGTTTTTTGTTCTGATTCTGGCATCTCCAATTTTACAAGATAAGCAGCTTTTATTTCCGAAACATTTAAAATAACCGTTTTTACATGTTCTATCTCTTCTTTTGTCAATAAAACCATAGAAAAATCATAGGCAAATTTTTCATCTTCAATATCTTGTACCTCTGGCTGAGAGCGAATAATATCACCTATTTCATCTAAGGCTTTAAAGACAAGAAATGCTCTTGCTGCTTTTAATAGACAGTTTTCTTGAATATATACAGTGATTCCAAAAGCATTCATACCATTCTCATATGCTTTTATTACTGCCTTTTTTTCATGTTCTGCTAAAGGTAGTTCTTTATATCCATTTGTGCCTTCTATCTGAGAAGCAGAATTGTTTGATTGCGTATTTGCCTTGTCATCTTCTTTTGCTGTTCCCATACCCTCTTTTAAAAGACGGTTTAAATCCTGAATAATTGGCTCATTATCATCGGTTCCTTCATCTCCAAGGTTAATGATATTATCCAAATATTTTTCCAAAGCATCTAAACCACGAAATAAGACATCGACTAACTCCGCTTTTACTGTCATTTTTCCATTGCGAATCTCGGAAAAGAGATTTTCCATATCATGGGTTAATCGCTGCATACGCTTATATCCCATCGTACCTGCCATTCCCTTTAGAGAATGTGCTGCACGGAAAATTTCATTAATCGTATCTACATTATCTGGTTCTTTTTCTAAAACTAAAAGTTGTTCATTGAGCGATTGTAAATGTTCTTTTGTTTCATCAATAAAAATTCCTAAGTATTGGCTGACATCCATCTTATCGCACCCCCAAAGTTTTTTACTCTTTCTACTAAATCTACTAAATACTATACTCTTTAAAATATAGTCTAAATCTTTTATAATTGGCTCGTTATCATCGGTTCCTTCATCTTTAAAATGAATGATATTATCTAAATACTTTTCCAATGCATCTAAAACACGAAATAAAACATTAATCCACCCTATGTTTATTGTGATTTTTTCTATGTAACGAATTATATTGCAGATCTCAAAAAAAATCTCATGTATCTTTCGCATTAATCGATGCATCCGCTTATAACCCATCACAGATGTCAATCCTGTTACAGAATGTGCTATCCTAAAAATTTCGTTAAAAGCGTCTGCATTATCTAGTTCTTTTTCTAAGATGAGCAGTTGTTCTTTGAACGATTGTAATTCTTTCTGTGTTTCATCGACAAAAATAGGCCAATATTTGTTCAAGAAATCCATCCTATCGTGTTACTATACTCTTTAAAATATAGTCTAAATCTTTTATAATTGGTTCGTTATCATCGGTTCCTAAAATATAGTCTAAATCTTTCATAATTGACTCATTATGATCGATTCCTTCATTTTTAAAATGAATGATATTATCTAAATACTTTTCCAATGTATCTAAAACACGAAAAAAAACATTAATCCACTCCATTTTTATTGTCATTTTTTCAATGCGAATATTTCTACTGCTATAACAGATCTCAAAAAAAATCTCATGTATCTTTCGCATTAATCGATACATCCGCTTATAACCCATCGTATATGTCAATCCTGTTACAGAATGTGCTATCTTAAAAATTTCATAAAGAGCATCTTCATTATCTAGTTCTTTTTCTAAGATGAGCAGTTGTTCTTTGAACGATTGTAATTCTTCCTGTGTTTCATCGATAAAATTAACCAAATATTGGTTTATATCCATATTATTGTACTCCTACATTTTTTGTAATCGCTGCCGCTACGTCTTCTAAAGGTTCTACTTGATCTACTAAACCAGCCTCTGCAACGACTTTTGGCATTCCATATACTGTAGATGTAGCTTCATTTTGTGCAATAACATAAATATTACGCTTTTCATTTAATTGCTTAATTCCGAGTGTTCCATCGCCTCCCATTCCGGTTAGAACAACACAGGTAATATCATCAAAGTCCGTGTTTACAAGAGATTCATACATAATATCAGCACAAGGACGTAGTCCATTACGAGGTGGTTCCTCCGATAAAGCAATTTGATATTTTCCCCCTTTTCTTACGAGTCGCATCTGATTTCCACCCGGAGCAATATATACAGTTCCCTTTTCAATAATATCTCCCTGAGCGGCTTCTTTTACTTTAATTTGACTTAATTCATCTAGACGCTGTGCTAAAGAATTCGTAAATCCCTTTGGCATATGTTGTACTAACAACATAGGGGCGTCTAAATTTTGTGGAAGTTTTGGAATGACTTGCTGAAGTGCTCTTGGTCCACCTGTAGAACAGGCGAGTGCAACTAGCTTTTTTGCTCCTTTATTGACTGACTTATGTTCTTTTCTTACTACCTTTGCAGATACAATCTCCTGTAATGCCTTTGCAGCGGAAAATCCAATCTGTTTTGAATCTGTCTTTTTTATTGGAGCTTTTGTAGGATTAATATCAAGATTTGTTGCAACAGCAATTGTTTCCAAAATTTTTTGACGGAAGATTTCGTTTCTTGCTTCTATAAAACTCTCTGGTTTAGTTACAAAATCAAATGCACCTAACTCCAAACATTGGATTGTTTCTTTTGCTCCTTCTTTTGCAAGTGTACTTACGATAATGATTTTCTGCTTTAAATGAATCTTATTTAACTGCTCTAAAAACTGAATTCCATTCATCTTTGGCATATTGATATCTAAAATAATCGTATCATACTTTCTTGGATTGAGAGTTACTAAATCAAATGCCTCCAAACCATTCATTGCAAGATCTGCCACACATAATCTTTCATCACTTTTTATTATATCAGAAATAAGCCTTCTCATAAGTGCAGAATCATCAACTATTAAAATATTTTTCTTTTTTATTACCATGTGAGCCTCCCATTTTGACTTATTCTAATTTTTTCGACTTCGGTGTATATTAAATAATTCAGTAAATAATTTAGACAGTCCTTTTTTTCCCTCTGGCACTGTTACTTCCTCTCCTAATAAAACGGCGGCTAGTTTTGCAAGATCTTTCGATGCTGGAGATGTTGGATAAAGTATTGACACTGGTTTTTGCTGAATAATTGCTTTCGACATATAAGAATCTTTCTTAATTCCTCCAAGATACTGTAAATCAATGTTTAAAAATTTATTTGCTACTACATTGATTTTTTCATAAATTTCTTTTCCCTCTTGTTCAGAATGAATCTGATTTGCTATCATTTTTATTTTTGTTTCTTTAGCAGAAAATTCTTTCTGATAATTTAGAGTTTTTAAAAGAGCATAGGCATCTGTAATAGAAGTTGGCTCTGGAGTTGCAACCAAAAGTACCTCTGCACTGGAAATTACAAATTCCAATACAGAATCTGTAATTCCGGCTCCTGTATCTACTATGATAATATCTGCTAATTCATCTAACTCTAATAGCCTTTGAATTAAATAAATAATTTGATCTCTGGTCAATTTAGTCAATTCTTGAATTCCTGAACCACCAGAAATAAAACTTACATTTTCAACTCCGGGCGTTACAATATCTTTAATATCCTTCCCTTTAAACATTAAATCTGCTAAATTATATTGGGGTCGAATTCCCATCATTACTTCAATATTTGCAAGCCCAAAGTCTGCATCAAAAATTACCACTTGTTTCCCTAATTTGGAAAATTGAATTGCGAGATTGATGGATGTGCTTGATTTTCCAACACCTCCCTTTCCACTCGTAACAGTTAATACTCTAGCAAACTTTTTAGACTCTTCTTGCTGCTTAACCAACTTTCTCAATTTTCCTGCCTGATCCATCTATTCATTTCCTCCCAAGATTTGTTTTGCAATACTTTGAGGGTTGATCTGTTCGATGTCATCCGGCACATTTTGTCCAAATGCCGCATAAGATAAGGGTGCTCCTGTCAACATTCGAATATTAAAAATATTTCCGATACTTCCCGTTTCATCGAGCTTAGTAAAAATCAACCGATAATTCGTTATCTCAGAATAAACCTCAGTAATCCGAATTAAATCACGGTATTTTGTTGTTGCACTTAACACAAGATAAACTTCTCGTTCCTCTTCTGGAATTTTACATATCAAACGTTCTAAGTCATCTCTTTGTTCTCGATTTTTGTGGGAACGTCCTGCGGTATCTACCAATACAATATCATAATCTGAAAATTTCTCTATCACATCTTGGAGTTCTTCTTCTGAATAAATAATGTCTAATGGTAAATCTAATATGTTTGCATACGTTCGTAATTGTTCTACTGCTGCAATTCGATACGTATCTGCAGTTACAAGTGCAACCTTTAATTTTTGTTTCATTTTGAGATTCGAAGCAATTTTAGCAATTGTTGTTGTCTTTCCCACTCCAGTTGAACCAATAAAAAATATAAATTTCCTTTTTCCTTCTTGTGCTTCAATAGTCATTGGACGTCCCAATTTTAAGATTATCTTTTGATAAACACTTGATAATACTTGATCAACTGGTGCATCCTTTTTCAATTTCCCTTCAATATCTCCAATAATCTGATTTGCATATTGTTCGTCTACTTCATTTGTTACCATTTGCGTATAAAGTAATTGAAGGAATGGAAGATTAGGTTGTTCTTCTGTTTCCTTTACTTCCTTTTCCTTGGAAACTTCTTTTCCATCTTGATTTTGAGTCAGTTGTTTTTCTAAAATTGACTGTAAATTATTTAAACGAGTTTCAATCGCAGAAGTATCCTGTTTTTCCTCCTCCTGTGTTATCTCTATTTCAACAGGTTTTGAAGAAGTATCGTATATAATTTGAGGATTCTCTTTGATTGGCTCTTTTCGTTTTTCATCACTATAATTTTTTCCCTCATCTACTGCTGCTGTCACTTCTACGACAGGCTTACGAAAAAGACGATAGATTCCACGGGGAGTAATTGTTTTAATATTCATTACTACCGCATTTTTTCCCAACTCATCTCTTGCTTGAATAATGGCCTCTGTTTCTGTTCTTGCCTGAAACTTTTTTATAATCATTTTATGCTGTCACCATCCCAACTGACTGTAACTCTACATCTGACTCAATTTCATTGTAGGAAATTACAATTAAATCATGAAAATAATCTTTAGAAAGCTTTTTAAAATACATTCGTACAATTGGAGAAGTTATAATAATAGGATTTTTCCCTAATTCCTCTAATTTTCCAACCTCACTTTGTACGGATTTCATGATATTTTGTGTTCTGGCAGGATCCATTGCCAGATATACTCCCTGTTCTGTCTGTTTTACTGTTCCCATAATCTCTTGTTCAATCTTTGGATCTAATGTCACAACGCTTGTTGTTTCATTAGCAGGAAAATATTTACTTGATATTGCACGTTTCAAACTTTGTCTTACATACTCTGTCAATACATCTGTGTCTCTTGTTGTCGCTGCATAATCTGCCAAAGTTTCAAAAATAGTTACTAAATCTCGTATCGAAATTCCCTCTCTCAAAAGATTTTGTAATACTTTTTGGATTTCACCCACATTTAACAGTTTTGGCACTAATTCTGAAATCAAAGTTTGATTTGCTTCTTGTATATTGTTGATTAAGTTTTGGACATCCTGTCTGGTTAAAAGTTCGTCTAAGTGCTGACGAATAATTTCTGTTAAATGTGTAGCAATAATCGAAGGAGGATCGACAACGGTATATCCAAATGACTCTGCACGTTCTCTTTGACCTTCTGTAATCCAAATTGCCGGAAGATGGAAGGAAGGTTCAAATGTTGGAATTCCTGTGATTTCTTCCTCTACATATCCTGGATTCATCGCCATATAGTGATCGAATAAAATTTCTCCTTCACTAACTGAAATTCCTTTAATTTTAATAACATATTGATTTGGATTTAGCTGAATATTATCTCTTAAACGGATCGTAGGTACAATACATCCTAATTCTACTGCAATTTGACGTCTAATTAAAACAACACGATCCAAAAGATCTCCTCCCTGATTTGCGTCTGCAAGTGGAATAATTCCATATCCAAATTCCAATTCTATTGCATCGACCTGTAAAAGAGAAACTGCACTTTCTGGTCTTCGGATCTCTTCGGCATTTGTTTCTTCTGCAGTTGCTTCTTCTTCTATCTGTTGTACATTTACCTTCTTTGCAATCGTAGAACCAACTATAATAAAAACGGTTCCATATACAGTAAAAACTAAAAATGGAAGTGGTGTCGCTATTCCCAAGAATATCATACTGCCACCTACCATATATAAAACTTTTGGAATAGAAAATAACTGCTTTACTAAAATGTCACCAATATCAGCTTCTTTCGAAACTTTTGTTACTAAAATACCAGTTGCAAGAGAAATCATTAAAGATGGAATCTGGCTGACTAGACCATCACCTATTGTGAGTAAAGCATACTCTTGAAAAGCATCTCCTGCTGCTAAACCATCTCTAGTCATTCCCATGACTACTCCGCCGATAATATTGACCAGTGTAATAATAAGACCTGCAACTGCATCTCCCTTTACATACTTTGTAGCACCATCCATAGAACCAAAAAATGCAGATTCATCTTGTATTTTTTCTCTGCGTTGCTTTGCCTGTTCGTCTGTTATCGCACCTGTATTTAAATCGGCATCGATTGCCATTTGCTTTCCTGGCATTGCATCCAGAGTAAATCGTGCTGTAACTTCTGCTACACGATCAGAACCTTTATTGATTACCATAAATTGAACTAAAATTAGAATAATAAATACAATTACACCTACAACAATATTACCAGCACCTACAAATTGACCGAATTGACGAACAATTTCCCCCGGATCTCCTGTTGTTAATATCAATCTTGTCGATGATACATTTAAAGAAATTCGAAAAACAGTAGTAAACAATAAGATCATTGGGAAAGTAGACATATTTAGAACTTCCTGCGAAAACAGAGCGTTAAACAAGACAATCATTGCAACTGAAATGTTTAATGCAAGAAGAAAATCCAGTATGGTATTATTCATCGGCACAATCAAGAAAACGATTGCGGCTAAAATATAAATACCAATAAAAAAATCACCTTTTTTCATTTGTACTTTCCTCCTTTCCTGTTCCCTATTTTTAACTTACTTTATTTTTTAAACTGTAGACATATGCCAAAACTTCTGCTGCCATCTGATAGAGTTCTGGCGGAATCTCTTGTTCCAAGTCGACATTGTAATATAACATTCTTGCCAATGGTTTATTTTCTACAATTGGAACTTGATTTTCTTTTGCTACTTCTTTTATTTTCTGTGCCAATAAATCTGCTCCCTTTGCCACTAAAATTGGAGCATCTGATTTTTCTTTATCATAAAGCAGTGCACAAGCAAAATGGGTCGGGTTGGTAATGACAACATCTGCTTCAGGCAGCCGCTGCATCATACGTCGTCGTGAAGCCTCTCTCATTCTCTGACGAATCTTCCCTTTTATTTGTGGATCTCCTTCAGAATTCTTATATTCATCCTTAATTTCTTGTTTTGTCATTTTCATATCATTATGAAATTTATGTTTTTGATAAAAGTAATCAGCTACACCAATCACTAAAAAAACCAAACTAATTTTCATTCCAAGATCAATGACAATGGAACCAATTGTTATAATTGCTCCTGTTAAACTCATACCATAAAAAGTACTAAGTAAAGCAATCTGATCTTTTAAGGTATTATAGACTAAAATAATAATAACCAAAATTTTCGCAATAGATTTAACCAACTCTATTAACTTTTCACCTGAAATAATCTTTTTAAAACCACTGATTGGATTGAGTTTACTAAATTTTGGTCGTAGTGGCTTACTGGTCGGTTTCCATTTTACTTGATAAATATTTAAAATAACTGCAACAAAAACTCCTGCTACTAAAATAGGAAGTACAATAATTAAAATTTTTAATAAGTATGTTTTTATTAAATTTGAAACAAAAATAGAACTAAATTCCTCAACTGCATATGTAGAAATTATACCATATGTCTGTTCAAAAACACCGATGAAATTATTTCCTATACTTCCAACAAAGGATCTCAATACCAAAAATAATGTTAAGAGAGCAGCACCATTTAATAACTCCTGACTTTTTGCTACTTGTCCCTCTTTTCTTGCATCGCTTAATTTTTTTGGAGTTGGTTCTTCTGTCTTTTCTCCGCCCTTTCCTTCTTTTGCAAAAAATTGAAGCAAAAGCGGAAGTCGATTTTCTTCTTTTGTTCTTAAAAATATAGAATTTTCTCTATTTTCTT
Source organism: uncultured Lachnospiraceae bacterium (assembly GCA_910586015.1). GTDB lineage: Bacteria > Bacillota > Clostridia > Lachnospirales > Lachnospiraceae > MGBC140009. The sequence continues at coordinate 49,839 of CAJUGJ010000001.1, read as the reverse complement.
CGATATGGATGATATGTGGCTGTATTTTCATATTTAGCCTCCATGTTATGACTTCTTTTAGGCTATCTTAAATAACTTACTGCCCTTTTCATCATTTCTACAGTTTCTTCTAAAATAAAATCCGTTACATATGGCAACATTCCTATCATGAAAATAAGAACTGTCAATCCTACTAAAACTTTTAATTGTAAACCAATTACAAACATATTCATCTGTGGTGCTACTTTTGCTAAGATCCCAAGTACAATATTTATAATCAAAATTGTAGCAAACATTGGTAGGATAATACGAAATCCAAGAATAAAAAAATCTTTTAAAAAATCTAGCATAGATGTATAAATTTCTGAATGAATTATGGTCGTACCAACAGGGATTAATTGGAATGAATCACATATTGCTCTTAATACAATCTGGTGCATATCTGTTACTAAAAACATTAAAGTAACTGCATAGGTATAAAAATTTGCTGTAATTGTGACTTGATTATTTGTAAGTGGATCAAATTCTGTTACCATTGAGAATCCAATTTCCATATCCATCAAACGTCCAGAGAAGGAAAGAATCTCGAAACTAATATTTGCAAAAAACCCCATAATAAGACCAGCTAATACCTCTTTTCCTATTAATACAGTATACCCTACACTTGTAAAATAGGAAAGTGGTTCATAAGGCAATATCTCAAATAAAAGAAAAGATAACAGCATAGCAAACAATAATTTTACCCGTTGCGGAATATTTCTAAGGTTAAAAATTGGTGCAGTATAAAGAAATGCAGTAATTCTCGCTAAAATACAAAGGTAAAATTCAAACTGTTCTACAGTAAATGTCATGAAAACACAGTCCCTTCTGCCGTTATTTTATCCTCGGATATAAAACTCAAAATTTAATGCCAGATATTCAAAAAACTGAACGACTGATCGCAAAATCCAATTTCCAAATAATATCAATATCAAAAAAATCCCAATAAACTTTGGAACAAAAGTTAATGTCTGTTCCTGAATTGAAGTTACTGTCTGCAAAATACTTACTATTAAACCAATTATCAAAGAAACCAACAACATAGGTGCTGATACTTTAATAATTAAAAGTAATGTCTGTCGCAGTAATCCGATTAATATATCCTCACTCATCTTCACTCCCCCTAATAGAGCGTAAATGTCTTTACTACTTGCCCAATAATCAAATTCCACCCGTCTGCCATAATGAATAAAAGAATTTTAAATGGCATAGAAATTGTTGTAGGAGGAAGCATCATCATACCCATTGACATTAGGGTAGAAGCTACTACCATATCAATCACAATAAATGGAATATAAATTAAAAAGCCAATAATAAATGCAGTTCTTAATTCATTAATAATAAATGCAGGAATCAATACAGTTGTTGGAATATCATCTCTTGTCTGAATGTCATCAGAAGAAATGCCTGCAACCTCTAAAAAAAGATTTAGATCCTTTTCACTTCTAGAATTATCCATTTGAGTAAATATAAAATCTCGAATACAATTTTCGGCATTTTTAAATGCCTCTTCTTGTGTAATCTCTCCTGCTGTTAAAGGTTCAACTGCATCACTATTAATCTTCATAAAAGTTGGAGACATAATAAATAACGTTAAAAACAACGCCAAACCAACCATAACCTGATTGGGTGGTGTTGTTTGAGTACCAATCGCCGTTCTTAAAAAATGCAGGGAAACGATGATCCTAGTAAAAGAAGTCACCATAATCAAAATCGATGGAGCTAACGTAATCACTGTCAGCAATAGCAGCATCTTCAAAGTAGCTGCAAGAGAATCTTCCTCTCCTGTTGATATACTAAATTGATAATTTCCGATGTTACCTGTCAAATTGCTATTGTCATTTGAATCATTCTCTGTAGGATTCGTCTGTTTATCGCTTTCTTCGGCTGTGCTACCCTCCGTACTTGTCACTCCTGTGCCTGTTGCCTTGACCAAAACACAAGTACGACAGACAAAAGTCAATATACTGATCGTTATAAAGAGAAAACAAAATCCCCATAACTTTCTTATTCTAATTTTACGCTTTCTCTGCTGCATGAATATCAACCTTTTCTGTTGTTGTTCTATATTTAGTTTCTATTTCTAGGATTCTTTGTCTTTTTCTTCTTTTTTATTTTGTTTTCCAGAAAATACTGCAAATACTTCTGCAAAACTCACCTGTTTTTTTTCTTCTTCGATATTTAAAATAATTTCTTCTTCTGATAATTCTATCAGTTTTGTCACAGAATCTTTTGTGACAGCAATGACAAGATATCTTGTTCCTGTTTTAATTAATTGCAAATTTTTTCCGGGTGCTACAGAACATACTTCAATTATTTTAAAGTTTCCGTTCTTTTGTCTACCCATCTGTTTTTTTCCGATAAACTTTGTAACAAAATAACTTGCCGCGATCATAATAACACAAAGAATAAGAATTCCGGACAGTTCCAGCCAATCAGAAAAGCTGGAACTACCCGAAACAAGGAATCCTCTGTTTAAAAGATACGATTGCATCATCCAACAGCCTTTTTTACTGCCTCTAAAACACGATCTGCCTGAAATGGTTTTACAATAAAATCCTTTGCACCAGACTGAATAGACTCAATTACCATTGCCTGTTGACCCATAGCAGAACACATAATAACAACTGCTGAAGGATCTGTTTGTTTAATCTTTTTGAGTGCATCAATTCCACTCATCTCAGGCATTGTAATATCCATCATAACTAAATCTGGTTTTGTTTCATTATACTTTTCTACTGCCTTTAAACCATTCTCCGCTTCTCCTGCAATGTTGTAGCCATTCTTTGTTAAAATATCCTTAATCATCATTCTCATAAAAGCTGCGTCATCACAAATTAATATACTCTTTGCCATATTGATTTCTCCTATCCTTTTTTATAATAATATGTTTGATACATGGATGCCCCATTACTTAATGATTTCCGTCACACGGATACCAAAAGCATCTTCAATTACTACTACTTCTCCTTTAGCCACATATTTTCCATTGACTAAAACATCTATTGGCTCACCTGCCAGATGATTTAATTCTATAATAGTTCCGGGTGCAAAGTCAAGAATCTCTTTAATTGACTTTGTTGTTCGTCCAAGTTCTGCAGTAACCTCTAATGGCACATCTAACAGTAAATCAATATTTTCTGTTTGAAGCAATGGACTGGAATTTATAGTAAATGGCTGGAACTGTACTGGTGAAATATTTACATCCTGTTGTGGCGGCATCATATAAGGCATTGCTTGCTGACCTTGATATGGCATTTGTTGCATTGGTGGCATCTGCTGCATTGGCGGCATCTGTGGTTGACCCATTGGCATACCACTAGGCGCTTGCATAGAAGCTTGCGGTGGTGGTGTTTGTGTTGGTGGCGGAGTTGATGGTGTTTGTTCTTGGTTTATATTGTTTGTAGCTGGCTGATCAAATCCACTGTATTTCATAAACTGATGATAAAGATCCTTTGCAAATTCAATCGGATATAACTGCATCAATTCACTGTCTACTAAATTTCCAATTTCCATACGGAAAGCTACTTTTACAAATCGATTCTTTAAAAAGGTGGAAATTTCTCCTCCGTCTATATCATCTGTCAAATCGACTAAATTTGCATTTGGTGGACTAATATCCACTTTTTTCTCCAACATTGATGAAATAGATGTGGCAGCCGATCCCATCATCTGATTCATTGCCTCACTAATTGCACTTAAATGAATTTCTGTCAGTTCTCCATCAATATTAGAGCCATCATTTCCCATCATAAGATCGGTAATAATCTTTACATCTCTTTCTTTTAAAACTAAAATATTATTTCCATCTAATCCTTCCTGATAGGAAATTTGTATAAATACACATGGTCTGTCATACTGCATTGACAATTCATCCCATGTACAGTATGTAACAACAGGTGTTGTAATATTAACTCTTTGATTAACCAGAGAAAATAATGTAGTTGCTGCTGTTCCCATACTTATATTGGAAATCTCTCCAATCGCGTCTTTTTCGGCATCTGTTAGTTCTTCCTCTAAATTAGTGTCAGTATTTGCCGAAGCTGCGTCATTTAAGAGAGCATTTATCTCTTCCTGTGATAGCATACTACCATCCATATCCAGTTACTCCTCCTCTCTGATAATTGTCGATACCTTAACTGCATAAGCATCCGAAGACGAGCCTGGCAATGCAGTAAACTTTTTAATGTTTCCAACATATACATTCAATTCGTCACTCACTTTAGAATCTAACTTAATAATATCTCCTTTTTGCATATTAATTAAATCATTTAAAGAGATACTACTTCTTCCAAGTACCACTCGAATTGGAATTCTTGCTTTTGCAATTGCTACTTCTATCACATCTTGATAATGAATATTATCGCTTGTTTGCATGGTTGAATACCAATATTTTGTATTCAATTTGTCAATCACTGATTCTAGGCAATTATATGGAAGACATATACTCATCCTTCCTTCTACATCACCGATCTTTACTTTTAAGGTAATAACTACGACGGTTTCTCCAGGAGAAATAATCTGTGCAAACTGAGAGTTTGTTTCAATTCGAACTAACCGTGGTTCTACTTTTACTACGTTTGCCCAAGGCTCGGATAAAAGATTTGTTATTACAGTAAAAATTCGTTCAATGATGACTAATTCAATTTCAGAAAAATCTCTGGATTTTTCTAATGGAAGACCAAATCCACCTAACATTCGATCTACGATGGTATACCCAAGGTTTGCCTCTAACTCAATAATAATATTTCCCTCTAACGGCGTAAAATCGATAACTCCAAGCAAAACAGGATTGGAAAGAGAACTCATAAATTCCTGATACACTACAGCGTCTAAACTTGCCACTTCTATTTGCACATTCCTTCTCAAATAGGCAGGAAGATGAGTAGAGAGTAATCGACCATAATGTTCAAAAATGATTTCTAACGTTCTGAGATGCTCTTTTGAAAACTTTGTCGGACGTTCAAAATCATATTTTTTCTCAGGTTTTTTTGTTTCTACCTTTAATTCTTCTTCATCAAATCCTCCACCCTGCATTTTTGCGAGTAGATCATCTATTTCACTTTGGGATAAGACATCACTCATTTTACTGCCTCCCATTGTATACTGTGTTCCTACAGTTTCTATTGTATCATAAATTCTACAAATACGGAATACCTTTTTTAACTATAGATAAAACCGTTGAATGTAATCTCATAAATTGTTGTAGAATCAAAGAATTCCCGTAAATCATCTCGAATTTTATCTGTAATATTTTTCTTGTTTTCTCCAATATTGTCTATAGTATATTTACTAATAATATCTTGAATTCTTCCTTTAACAACCTCTAAGTTAGCTGTAAGCTGTTCACTTACTGTTGTATAATCTTTTGCTTTATTATTGAGAGAAATTACTACTTTGACTTTAACATGATGATTTTTTACATCTCCTGCTGTTTTACTTAACGGAATAGTCATCTCTTCATCAATTGCAAAACGATCCAAATCACTTAATGCCACATGATCTTCGGATGGTTGTAATGGAACTCCTTCTACCTCTAATGTTAAAATAGAAGCTACTTTTGTAATCAGGTTATTCGTTTTGGTTGCTGTAGGTACAACTACAAAGAGGCAGACGGCTGTTAAAGTCAAATTGATCAGAGTAGCCGCTAAAATTAAAATCGCCAAAATATTTTTTTTCATTCTGCTTATCCTTTCTTTCTATTTGTACTTTCTTAATCTCTTTAATTCGATCCTATCATATTATAGATTCTAATTTCTACACGGCGGTTTTTTGCCCTACCAGCTTCCGTTGAGTTATCTGCAATCGGATCTTGTTCTCCTCTTCCGGTATATTCAATACGAGCAGGATCGAATCCTTTTTCCTGAATTAAATATTCTGCCGTTTCAATCGCTCTGGCAGCCGATAAGTATCGATTATTTTTATATCTTCCACTGCTGATCTTAACATTATCTGTATATCCAATTATAGCAATTCGGTTATTATCAAAATATTTTAAAATATCTCCTACTTTCGATAAAATTGGAAGCCCTTTTTCTGTTAATTCTGCCCTTCCAGACTCAAATAAAAGCTGACCATTCATCGTAAGCATAACATAATTTTTCCCCTCTTCATCCATTTCCAGTTCTAATTCTTGATCCATATTATAACGAGAGGTCAGTTCAGAAAGTGTGTCATATATATTTTCCATTTCCTGCTGCTTTTGATTTTCAATGGCTTCCTGAAAGTTTTTTATGGATTCTCCTGTTTCTTCGCTGGATTGTCCCATATTAGAATAGTATTCATCAAGATCATTTAGCTGAGAAGTTCCCATACTGATTAATTGTCCTTCTCCAATTGCGGATTCTCCACCATTTAAAATACTAAAAGCACTAGAAAGGGAAGCCGCAATCTCACGAAACTTCTCTTCACTTATATTAGACATTGCAAATAAAAGGACAAAAAAGCAAAGCAGAAGATTCATTAAGTCTGAAAATGTTGCCATCCATGCTGGAGAGCCCTTTGGTGGATCTTCTTGCTTCTTTCTAGCCAATTTTCTCACCACCTTCATTTTCTGGACTCATCTCTTGACGTTTTGCCGGAGAAAGGAAAGATTTTAATTTCTCTTCAATAACACGTGGATTTTCACCTGCTTGAATAGAAAGTAACCCCTCTACCATCACTTCTTTAATTCGGATTTCAACGTCATTATTAGCACCTAATTTTGTTGCTGTTGGTGTAGCAATCCAGTTGGCAAGTAGAGATCCATATAAAGTTGTAATCAAGGCAACTGCCATGTTTGGTCCAACTGATCCAACATCATCACCCATGTCTTTAAGCATGTTGATCAAACCAATTAATGTTCCGATCATACCCCAAGCAGGACCCATACTGGCTAAGTTTTCCCAAAAGTGAACTACTTCCTTATGACGTCCTTCAATACAATTTAATTCTGTTTCCAAAATGCTACGAACCAATTCTGGATCAGTACCATCGACAATTAACATGACTCCTTTTTTTAAAAATTCGTCTTCAATCGTATTTGCCGCTTCTTCTAAGGCAAGAAGCCCATCCTTTCTCGCTACATTGGACAATTCAATAATTGTACGGATTGTTTCTTCCTCATTTGATTTTACTGGTTTAAAAATGAGGGAAATACTTTTTAAATTGTTTAAAAATTTCGGTATACTTCCCTGCATCATCATTACTGCAAATAATGAACCACCAAAAGTAATATATGCAGAAGGAGCATTTAAAAACGCCTCTAATGCAGACATTCCTTTTTCGTTAATAATTCCGTAAATACAGAGTCCAAAACACATAATAATACCAACTAATGACGCTAAATCCACGTTTTTCCACCACCTGTGCTTATTTTATGTACTGACAGTAAAGTTCCCTTCTATATGATTTTACTAAATCTTTTATTGTTTGTCTACTTTCTTTTACAAAGATTTTTCTTCCAGTCGTCAAAGTAATTACTGTATCTGGTACTTCCTCTATCAACTCAATTAAATCAGAATTAATTGTTATTTTCTGCTCATTTAGTTTTGTAACATCTATCATTTTATCACTCCCTACTATCCTGCTGGAGTTTTCCAGCATCTACTGCCTCCCATCTTTACTTCTACTCCCCCTTCCTTGCATGGAAACTTCCCGTCCTTAAAAAAGGACAGGAAGTCTTTCAATATTTATACTACTTATCTCTTCAAGTTAATTAATTCCTCTAACATAGTATCTGAAGTTGTAATAATTCTGGAATTTGCCTGAAAACCTCTTTGTGTCGTAATCATATCTGTAAACTGTGCTGCTAAATCCACATTCGACATCTCTAACACACCTGTACTAAATTTACCACCCGAAGACTTGATATTCTCGCCAACTCCATCAAATTCTCCTGAGTTTTGTGTTGCTGCAAACATATTATTTCCGATTGCTTCAAGTCCCGCTGGATTTGCAAAAGATGCAACTGCAATCTGACCTAATAATTTCTGATCTCCATTATCATAAGAACCATAAATTTTACCTTCTGTATCAATACTGATTCCAGACAGATCTCCCATTGCTTTTCCGGCACCAGCACCTCTTTCCAAATCTCCTTTGGTCGGTTCAATCGTAGTAGTACCACTACTTTGATACATAGTCAGAGAAGAAAAATCAATATCTACATTGGCAAAAGGATTCGGGGTTACAGCACTGGCAAGTGTCATCTTTGTACTTCCAGCTTCCGCATCTTCACCAACACTGACAAAACGACCTGTAGAGGCGTTAAAATTGAGCAATACACCTTCTTGTTCAATTGTAAACTCTCCTGTTTGTTCATTGACATCTCCGATTTCCAAAGTATTTAAACCATCTCCAACACCAAATGAAAATTGTCCTGCATAAGCTTCATTAGTTGAATAAGTAACATTTCCTTCTTCATCTACATTCTTTCTTACAAAAAGAGACTGTCCTGTTTCATCTTTAATATCTGTCACTGTTATTCTATATTGATTCGTTACTGCTTCATCTGAACCAGTTGCTGCACCTACCTGTTGAAATTTTAGACCAGCTGTATATAAATGTCCTAAATTATCATAAAAATTAACATTTACTACACGACCAGCTGCTGAGGTAAGCTGCGTATCATTATAGTCAATATTTCCTGTCAAAGTAACATCTGTCGTTGCTTCTGGTGGTGATGACATATTTGCTGGTGACATAACTTGTAAAGGAGAAACATCTGTTACCAGACACTTACTTGGATTTTCTGGATCCGGTTGCCATCCCATAACAGTAGCTCCAGTTGGTGTACAAAGAGTTCCTCTTGCATCTACTGTAAATGCTCCTGCTCTAGTAAAATAATTTCCATTTCCATTATTTACTACAAAAAAGGCATCTCCTTCAATCATAACATCAAAAGGATTATCTGTTCTTTGAGAACCTCCCGGTGTGGACATACTTGCTGTAATAGAAGCTAGATTTGATCCAAGTCCAATTTGTTTTGCATTAGTACCCGCTGTTCCAGTATCACTGTTTGGTCCAGATGCACTTTGCGTTGTCTGATATAAAATATCGGAAAATGTTACTGTACTTGCTTTAAATCCAACGGTATTTACATTAGAAATGTTATTACCAATTACGTCCATCTTTGTCTGATGAACTCTAAGTCCGGATACACCGGAATACAATGAACGCATCATAATGAAATGACCTCCTGTCCTGCACTTGTGTCGACTTCTGTCATTCTGTCGACTTCGCCCCCTATTTTAAGGTCCGGCGATTATGGTTATGTAATAACTGCCCCGTCAATATTTGTAAATATTCTCTCTTCTTTATCATTGACTGCTGTTACTACTGTTTTATTTTTGACATTTACAATAAATGCCAAATCATCCACTAAAACAAGGGATTCTTTCATTCCTTTTTCCAAAGCTTTTTGTGCTCCTGTTTCTAATCGTACTAACTGAGACTCTGAAAGATTGATATTGCGATGAAGCAGTCGCTCATTTGCATGTTTAGAAAATTTTAGTTTCCCTTCTTGTGTCTGTCGTTTTAACGCAAAAACCTGTTCAAACGAAATTTTTTGTTCTTTAATTGGCGTCTGCCCTTTTGCTTCCCTGCTCTGCTTATTACTTTGCAGCCGCTCTGTCATTTGTTCAATCGAAGAGAAACTGCTATTTTGAATATTCATATGTCAATTCCCTTCTTTGATCTAAAGCTTCTTCCTTGAAACTTCAGAATTCAATTTCGTCTAATTTTTTGTTTCGTTTTCCTCTTGTCCTGTATCTGTTTCCTCTCCTGTAACTGTAGAGTTGACTACTGTGACTACCACCTTATTAGAAACAGTTGTATACAAAGAATCATTAAAGATAACTGCTGGTTTATAGACTCCGTTTGGCAGATTGGCAAATGCTTCACTATTAATCGTTACCTTATTGCCATCCATCTTAACATATTTGGAATCTAAGATCTGGTTATTTAAGTAAAGTGTTACTTCATCTGCTATGGTATCGCCACTTCCCAAATTCACTTCAAATTTTAAATCTTCTGGCTTTTTAGCATCATAAGTATATTGAATCTGTTCTGAAATTTCTGGAAGTCCTTTTTGTAGAACATATTTATCATCAATCACAGTTCTTAGCTGCTCTAAATCATATGTCTTTCCATCAACAGAAAGTTTTATTTGATTTTTAGCAGAAACAGAAATAAAGTCTACCTTTCCACTTATTGTTACTTCTCTTCCATTTGAATCTTCTGAAGATAAAATAACATTTTTTCCTACTAAATTAAACGCCTGTGATTTTTCAGAGACTGCATATAAATTCTGAAGTTGCTCTAACTGTGAAAACGTTGCAAGCTGTGCTACAAATTCGGTATCTGTACTTGGATTTAATGGATCTTGATTTTCCATCTGACACATTAAAAGCTGTAAAAAGGCTTCTTTTCCAAGTTCAGAAGTTCCACGCTTTGGCTCATTTGGATCTTCTCTTTCTATCTGTTGTAATACACCATTTACAACAGGTGCAATTAGCTGTGCCATATGTTCTCCTTTCTAGTTATGCTGTATAATTGACATTTGAACCTGTCAAATCAACAACCTGCTCAATTTGTTCTTGCTCTTCTTGTGCTGTTGTATCATCTATATGAAGAATCTGTCGTCTTTTAGACTTTTCCTGCTGCTGACTTTCTTTTTCCGCAGATTCTCCATTTTTTTGGAACGCATATTCAGAAACATTTACTTCAATTGCCTCTACTTTAAGTCCCTGTTGTTCTAACGTTTCTCTTAAAATTTGTACTTGACTTTCAATTGCCTCTTTTGCTACTTGTGTCTGTGTTAGAAATTGAGCAGTCATAACTCCATTTTTAGAGGTAATATTTAAGTTTACTTTTCCAAGATGTTCTGGATTTAACTGCATCTCCATAGAAGTCTGTTCTGGACGAATAACCACTTTCACCTGTTCTACAATCTGTTGTGTAATTTCTCTGATCTGTGTAACTTGTTCTAATTGTTGCTCAGGTGCAGCTTCTTTCACAAAGGCGTTAGAAAGATTTTGTAAAAACTGTTCGCCTGCTGTTTTAGATTCTGGTTGTTTAGAAGAATGATCTTGTGAAGTAAATTCTTTTTTATTCTCTTCATTAGAAACCGTTTTCTCTTCTTCATTTGAAGAAACAACTGTAACCGGAATCTCTTTTGTGTCTGATTTCTCTTTTGTGTCTTTTGTTTCTGGTTTTAGTTCTGGCTTTGTATCTGTTATAAATTTCTCTTTTGCGGCAGCAATTAGTTCTTGTGCAGGAATTCCAGTTTCTTGTTCTAGTTGTTCCTTTTGAGTATCCACTACCTCTAAAATCTTAGTATAGGCATCTGCTACAGTCTCATCAGTCAAAAAAACAGAAGGATCGGTTGTACCAGCATTTTTCATCACAAGAAGTTGGATATTTTCAGGTTGTAATAAATCAAACATTGTCAAACCTAACTGCTGTAACATATCATCAAGTTCTTCTTCTGAAATGTTTAAAATTTCGCAGATAGATTTTTTTAATTTAGCAAGGGCTTCATTGACAACATCTGTGGATTCTTGCTCTACGGAATCGACAGAATCTGTACTGGAAATATCCTTTTCTTGATTAACTGCATCTTTCGAAGTTTCCGTATTTGTTTTAGTATCTACAGCCTTATTTTCTACAGTTTGTTGATTTGCTTCTTTCTCTGTAGTGACAGACTTATCTTTTCCTGAGTCTGTTTTTTGAGAAGAGGAAACGGACTGATTTTGATCCATAACTTGATCAAAGGAAAGATTTGACTTTCCATTCTTTTCATTTGATTTCATTGTAGATTTTAATGTTGTTAAATTTTTGAGCATTGTATTTGCTCCTGCTGCCATAATGTTATACGCCATCTCTAATACCTCCTTTCAATTCATTTTCTATCATAAAGCCTTTTAAGCTCTATGTCATTTTTACCTGTCAATAATTAATTTGACTCATAATATCTGCCAGTGCTTCTTCGTTCATATCTGCCATCTTTCTTAAAATCTTAGCAACAAATAAAGAATCCATTTTATTTAAAATAGCTGCACTTTCTGATGTCTTCATCGCTAATAACCACTCTGCAATCAATCCAATATCTGCCGTAGACTCCTCTAAGGCAGCAGCTGCCTGACTTGGCTTCATTGTCTTTAAAATATTTGCCTGTTCTTGTATTCCCTCATCATACTGCAATCTTTGTATTGCAAGCTGATATAGTCTTTCTGCTGTATCTGGATTAATTTCTTCATAGAATTTTACATACTCTTCTAAATCAGGTGCTCTGTCATTAAAAACTACCATGGTATCAAATCGTTCCACTCGCTCCTGAAAATTTAATACATCATCTTCAAATACTTTTAAACGATCAACTTCTGCCTGTAGTTCTGCTATCTTTTTTTGATAGTCTTCTGTTCCCGATCTTGCTTCTTCTAATTGAGCTCTTAACTTTTCAACTTCAGCAATAGCATCTTCCATAGAAGAAAACTGGTAATTCTCTTCCCAAATCTGTTGTTCCATTGATACTTCTGGAAGTAGTGTATTTAAAAGTGGAACATCCTTTAAAGAAGGACGAAGCATTGTTCCAAGTCCGCCGATATCAAGTTTAATTAAGACAGCAAAAATGGCAAGCCACAAGAGCAATATAACTAAAATTACAATTAAAGTTAAAAGCTTGCCACCTTTTTCTTCTCCTGCCTCTTGTTTTTTCTTATTTTTTGGCATTTTCTTACGTCCTTTCTTATTTTTCCTCAACTGCTAATTCCTGCTGTTTTGTTTTTTCCCCATATGTAAAGCTGACTAACTCATCAATTTCTTTTCGTTCTTCAGCATTAAATTCCAAACAATAGGTTTCAAATGCCTTTTCTTTTAACTTTTCTTGTGTTTTTCGTTCTATCATAGCAAATTCCAGACGCTTTCTTGCCAGTTCTACAGCTTGTTGTGCTTTCGAAACATTGATAATTTGCATCTGTATCTGTATTTTCATCAATTCTACTGCATCAGAAAGTTTTCTTATTTCAATAAGGTCTAGTTTTTTACATACTTCTTCCCGCAACTGTTGCTCATAAGAATCTCTTCTATGATGTAGATGTTCTAACTTTTCTTCTTCTTCTGTCAAATGTCTTCTTGCAATTCCATAATATGTTCGTTCCTGTTCTTCTAACTTTTGTTTAATATCTAAAATACTCTGCATTCGATAAATAAATTTTTGCATCGGTTTACCTCCTCTACTTTGCAAAGATTGCACTTAATTTTGCAAGTGTTTCCTCAAAGGTAAACTTTTCCTGAACTTCTTGACAAAGAAAAGTATTGACTTCATTTATTTTTGAAATTGCAAAATCAATTTCTGGATTTGATCCAGATTTATATGCCCCAATATTGATTAGATCTTCTGCATCTGAATAGGTTGCCAATACCATTTTTAATGTTCCCGCTAACTTTTTATGTTCTTTTGAAGCGATTGCACTCATAACACGGGAAATACTTGCTAAAACATCAATCGCAGGGTAATGATTTTTTTGTGCTAATTTTCTGGATAAAACAATATGTCCATCTAAAATACCTCTCGCAGTATCTGTTATTGGTTCATTAAAATCATCGCCGTCAACTAAAACAGTATATAATCCAGTAATTGAACCTCTCTCTTTATTTCCTGCACGTTCTAATAATTTTGGCATTTCTGAGTATACACTTGGCGGATATCCACGTGAAACTGGAGGCTCTCCCCCTGCCAATCCAATTTCACGCTGTGCCATAGAAAAACGAGTTAAGGAATCCATCATCAGTAAAACATCTTTTCCTTGATCTCTAAAATATTCTGCAATTGCGGTTGCTGTCTTAGCCGCTTTTTTTCGAATTAACGCCGGTTTATCCGAAGTCGCTATCACTAAAACAGAACGTCGAATTCCCTCTTCTCCCAGATCTCGTTCAATAAATTCTCGAACTTCTCTTCCTCGTTCTCCAATTAAAGCAATAACATTGATATCTGCTTTTGTATTTCTTGCAAACATACCAAGCAGGGTACTTTTTCCAACACCACTTCCGGCAAAAATTCCAATTCTCTGTCCTTTTCCAATGGTCAAAAGTCCATCTACTGCTTTTACTCCAAGCGTTAAAGGTTCTGTAATAATTGCCCTTGACATGGGTTCTGGAGCAGCAGCTTCTACAGGATAACATTCTTTTGTATCTAATGTTGTTTTATCCATCGGATGCCCTAAACCATCTAATACCTGCCCTAATAATTGTGGTCCTACATTGACTACAAGAGGCTCATGTTTATTTTCTACTGTACTTCCAACTCCAATTCCTGTAATATCTTCATACGGCATAAGAAGCAGCCGATCATCCCGAAATCCGATAACCTCTGCTTCCACCTGCACTTTTTTATCTTGGGAAACGATCACACACAAATCATTTAAATTTGCTTCTGGACCAATGGATTCTACTGTAAGACCCACAATCTTTGTCACTTTTCCCATTCGTTTGATAAAGGAACGGGTGAGCAATATATTATATTTTGTAAAATCTATGTTATTCATCCCCTCATGCCCCCTGTTCCCCTATTACGAATGATTTTTCTTTTTCCCCTGCAAGTAACTTTAAGTCTGCTATTAGCCCCTTTAACTGAACATCTAAACTGCTGTCAATAATTTTACTGTCTGTTTCTACCATACACTGCCCCTTATAAAGAGCAGGGTCTTTTATAATTTCTAATTCTGTTCCTTCTTTTAACTTCCAGAGCAATTCTGTTTTATGTGAAGATACAAAATCATAATCCTCTTTAGAAACTCGAACTAAAAAGCTCTTACTTCCTTCTGTTTCTAAAAATGCCTGTTCTATTAAATGTAAAATAATTTCCTGTTTTTCTTCTATTAAAACTCCTGTCAGTTTTTGTACTAAAGATATCAAAAGGCTAGCAACTTTTGGTTCTAATTGTTCTACCATTTGAGTATACTCTTTTTCATGTTGCCTTTTTTCCTTCTCTAGTGCCTCTTTTATTGCATTTACTTCTTTTATTCCACGTTGCTTTCCATCCTCATAACCATCTTCTCTCGCCTGTCTGAGAATATCATTTTTCATGCTCTCTGCTCTATTTTTAGCATCATTTAGCATTTGGGCAACATGTCCTCTTGCCTCTTCTAAAATCTCTTCTGTATCCTCTTCAATTCTTTTACGATTTTCTTCTCGCTCCTTTGCAAGAAGTTCTTCTATTTGTTCAGGAGTCATCTGAGGAGGTTGAGCAGGTAAACTCCCCAACTTTTCTTTTTCCTCTTCAGAAAGTTCCTGTTCTGACATAAACTTTAATCCTGGAATTCCTTCTACAAACTCTCCCGTCTGTCCAACATTCATACGGTTTTGGATGTATTGCTGAATTTTTTTTTCAGCTTTTTCATTCATATCGAGTTTTCGTTTTTCCTCTGGATAACGAATCGCATATGCCTTGATTAAATTA
This sequence comes from uncultured Lachnospiraceae bacterium, assembly GCA_910586015.1. Lineage (GTDB taxonomy): Bacteria > Bacillota > Clostridia > Lachnospirales > Lachnospiraceae > MGBC140009. The sequence goes on along the minus strand of CAJUGJ010000001.1, from coordinate 34,382 downwards.
GACAACGATCTCGTCACCTCCACCTCTAGATATAACAATTTCACCAGAATCTTCCAATTTACGTATTACATTTACAATCTTTTGCTGTGCCTCTTCTACATCCTTTAAACGTACTGGACCCATAAATTCCATATCTTCTTTAATCATTGCAGCTAAACGTTTTGACAAGTTATTGAAAATAGCACTTTTAACGTTATCATTTGCACTTTTTAATGCAATAGCAAGATCATTATTCTCTACATCTCGAAGAACACGCTGAATTGATCTATCATCTAAAGTAATAATATCTTCAAATACAAACATCTTACGACGAATTTCATCTGCAAGTTCTGGCTCATCAATTTCTAAAGCTTCCATAATATGCTTTTCTGTGCTTCGATCTACTGTATTTAAAATTTCAACAATAGCATCTACACCACCAGCAATAGTATAATCCTGATTTACTAAAGATGCCAGTTTACGCTCTAATACTTTTTCTACCTCTTTAATGACATCTGGCGAAGTACGATCCATCTGAGCAATACGCTTTGCTACATCTGCCTGCTTTTCAGGATTCAACGCTCCAATAATCTGTGCTGACTGTCCAGAAGACAAATAGGAAAGGATTAAAGCAATTGTCTGTGGATGTTCGTCTTGAATAAAGTTTAAAAGTTGTGAAGCATCGGTTTTGCGGATAAATTCAAATGGACGTACTTGCAAGGATGCGGTCAATTTTCCAATAACTTCTTTTGCCTTTTCCTGTCCAAGAGATTTTTCTAACAATTCTTTTGCATAAGAAATACCACCCTCTGCAATATATTGTTGTGCAAGACAGACTTCATAAAACTCTTCTAGTATAGTTTCCTTTGTTTGATTAGAAATACTTCTGGTATTGGCAATTTCTAAAGTCAGCTCTTCAATTTCTTCTTCCTTTAGATGCTTAAAAATTTGTGACGATTTCTCCGGTCCAAGTGTTATTAAAAGAATTGCCGCTTTTTGTATTCCTGTTAGATCCGATGACGCTTGTTTCGCCATACAGTTATCCCCTCTCTTCTACTAATTCCATCCTTCCTCTAGCCAATTACGCAACAGATTGGCAACTGCTTCCGGATTTTCTTCCACAAATTCCTCTATCATTCGTCTAGTTTCTGATTTATCGCTAAATTCAACTTTGTCTAAGCTTTGATTCTCTGTTGTAGTTGCTAAAATATCTTCAATTGATAATTCTGGTTCTGTTTCCGTAACTTCTACCGGCTTCATGCCACGGAATACAACAAAGATTAACATACCTAAAATTAAAGCAAATAATAAAATCTTTAAATATAGATCCCAATTTGTTCCTTTTGTTTCTCTTGGAATAAAGTTATAAAGTTCATATGCCTGTAATGTAATATTCTCTGCGGGAATTCCACTTGCATTAGCAAATGCAGTTATAAACTGTTCGTCAAGAGTAAGTGCTACAGGATCACTGTGTGTATATCGATATTCGTCAAATGTCGTTCCCTCTAACAATCCTCTTGCTTCTAACTCTTCTTCTGTCTGATCTACTACTCTTCGTAGCACTACAGACATACTAGATTCCTGTCTATTAAACATTCCCCATTCTGAAGTCATCTCTGTTGTTTTTTTGCTTGGAAGATAGGAAATCTTTTCTGTGTCTGAACTTGAATTTCCACTTGTATTATTTTGAATATAATAATCAGGTTCGTCATTTGAATCTGTTCCTGGAATATCTCCTGACACAGAAGTATTTTCACTGGAAGTTTTTTCATACGTTGCATAAAGTCCCTGTTCCTGTCCTTCTGCTGCAAGGTATTCTTCCATTAATGTATACACTTTATCAAAATTTAAAGAAAGATTAAATCCAAATTCTGCATCATCGAAATTATTCATTAATGCCAGTGCATAGAGCTGATCTCTCATTAAATTCATGAATTTTTGTCTATATTCTAATGTTTTGGTTGTATATTGTTCTTCTTCATCTTCTGGTCCATTGTAGAGCAGATGGTTATATTGATCAATTACTTTAACAGAATCAGCAGTCTTATTTCCAAGAGATGCTGCAACTGCAATTGCAATATTTTCTGCCATTGATGCTTCAAATCGGCTATTTGTTGTAAGATAAACTGTACAGCCAACTTCCTGTTGTGACTGTAAAATGGAATATGTATTTTCCTTTGGATAATATTTTACTTTACAATCATCAATTCCAACCTGTTTTTTAATAGTTTCTGCTAAAGAATCCTGCATATATAATGCTTTAATAGTTTCTTTATCACTGCTGGTTGCACTAATATCTGTGATAGCATCTAGCAGTTTGCTAACGGATACTCCTTGTGTTCCGGTTACAGTTGGATCTGTCATTAAAAAGATTGCATCCGTCTTTTTTGTCGCATCTACTAAAACCGTGACATTATCATTCTCCACACGATATTGGATACCAGCATCTTTTAATGCCTGTGTCACTGCTTTTGCAGTAGAAACATCTTCAAAGACAGCTAATTGTGTATACGAAATTCGGTTTAACATAAAAACCAAAATTCCTAAAGTCAGCAAAATGATCGCTGTTACACTAATTATAACTGCTCTTTGCTTTTTAGAATATTTTTTCCAAATTTCTAACAACTTACCAGGTATCTGTTTTATCCTATCCGGCATCTGTCAGCCCCTTGCCTTTCAAATCATATTTTAGAACTGTATCTGCATGATCTCTTTATATGCGTCTAGTACAGCATTTCTGACAGCAACGGTATACTGCAAAGAAAAGGTTGCTTTTGCCTGAGCCGACATCAACTCTACTGGATTGTCTAAATCTCCAACAGCATAAGATATCGATGCTTCTTTTGCACGATCTGAATATTCATTTGTTTCATTAATCATAGAAAGGGCCGACTGAAATAATGTTTCAAATGCTTTATTTCTATTTGGTTTTTCTTCTATAGACTGCTGGTTTTTTTCAAGCCGCTCAATCCTGCTGATACGGTCAACTGAAGTTATATCCATTTTATGTAACCTTCCTTCTGTATTTCATCCTTCTAACTATTGTCCTATTTCCAGAGTTTTAAGCAGCATACTCTTTGTTGCATTCATTGCAGTCACATTTGCTTCATATGCACGTGTGGCATCAATTAAGTTTGTCATTTCTGTTATTGGATTGACATTTGGATATGTAACATATCCATCTTCATCTGAATCTGGATGAGCTGGATCATAAACTTTTCTCATCTCATTTACATGATCCTCAACAATACCAGTCACTCTTACTCCTCTTCCTGTAAAGGAAGGAGCATAAGAATAATTAGATTGATTTTCAAAAAGAATCGATTCAAAGGAACTTGTCGTTCTTTCTGCAAAAACTAAAGTTCGTCTTCGATATGGTTCTCCATCTGCTCCTCTTGTTGTACTTGCATTAGCAATATTTTGTGCAATTAGATCCATGCGAAGACGCTGTGCAGTCAGTCCACTTGCACTGATATTTAAAGTATCAATTACCCCCATATTAATTCACCTCCTATTTTTGCAGTACCGCTTTTAATCGAGTAAATTCCTGATTAATCGAATTTAATAACGTATTAAACCTAATACTATTTTGTGCTAAATTTGCATTTTCTGTATCTGGATTTACATTGTTTCCATCCAACCGATAATCTAGTCCCTCTTGATCTGTATAAATTGTTGTCTGTAACTGATCCAGATTCACATTTGCTACTCGACGGTCTAAATTGCCACTTGTGCCTAACTCTTTCCTTAAATAAGTTTCAAATTGAATCTCTTTTCTCTTATAACCCGGTGTAGACTGATTTGCAAGATTATTAGTAATTACCGTATTTCGCAATAATGAGGCTTCTGCGGCTTTTGATAAAACATTGATGTAATTATAAGCATCTGAGCCTATCATATCCAATCATCCTTTCACCCTATTAATCAATTGTACCCTTAATATTATATTGAATTTTGAAAAAAAACACAAGATAAAATTCTCTAAAAAAGCGAATAACTTTGCACTCTACAGTAGTCAATTAGACCTACCATCCTTTGAATATATATTGATTTTTTCCTATAACAGATACCATTCTCATCCTCCATATCATTAAAATAGAAAGGGGATCTGTAGTATCTACAAATCCCTCCGTTGCAATTACCTCCGTGTAAACAGCACTGGATGTCTTCATTACTGCATCTTCTTTAATTCATCAAAGACAACATCATTTAATACTTTGATATACGTTCCTTTCATTCCAGAAGAACGAGATTCGATCACACCTGCACTCTCAAACTTTCTTAACGCATTTACAATGACAGAGCGTGTAATGCCAACCCGATCAGCAATCTTACTTGCTACTAAAATTCCTTCGTTTCCTTCTAGTTCTGCAAAAATATGTGTAATTGCCTCTAATTCAGAAAATGATAATGTGCTGATCGCTGAACGTACAATCTGTATTTTTCGATTTTCTTCTGCATTCTCTTCATTTACTGAACGCATCATTTCTAGTCCAACTACTGTCGTTCCATATTCACTTAAAATAATATCATCAATAGAATATGGCTTACTATTTGTGTAAATGAACAATGTCCCTAAACGTTCTCCTGCAATATCTATCGGCGTAATAATAGCTTGATAATTTTCAATTCCCTTTGATTCAAAACCTAATGTTTCCAAATTTACATTTTCTTTCGTCGATAGAATATTCAAAAGACGTTCATTTAACATCTTATCAATATACCCTCCAACGGTGTCCTTAATTAATTCCCCAATCGGATTAATATCAGGGCGATTTTTAATTCCAAGCACTTTTCCCTTCTTACTAATTACCAGAATATTAGATTCTAGTATTTCGCCTAAAACTTCGCATATATCATTAAATACTACTTTATGCGAATTGTTATTGTGTAAGAGCTTATTAATCTTTCTTGTCTTATCTAATAATTGTACACTCATCTTAAGACCCTCGCTTGTCATCAGAACTATATTCACAAGAAACGTAGAACGGAAATCAAAAAAATACAGAATTCTGACTTCGCTTCTTATTCTATCATATATTTTTCCTAAAAACAATAGTAACTTTTAGGTTTTGACACACATTAATATGTTTTTTTTACATTTTTATATATTATTGTGATTATTCCGCAGAATCCAGAAATATTCCTTTTTTCTATTATACTTCTGCTCGTTCTTTTACAAAACCACAGCTTTCATCCATACAAACTAATTTTTGTCCTTTTTCTAATAATACTTTTCCACAAATTGGACAGCGTTCTTTCGACGGTTTTTGCCAAGACATAAACTCACATTCTGGATTTTTTTCACAGGCAAAATAGCGACGACCCTTTTTTGTCTTTTTAATTACAATATCACTGTCACATAGCGGACAATTAACTCCTATTTTTTCGAGATAAGGCTTTGTATTACGACATTCTGGAAAAGCTGGACATGCTAAAAACTTCCCATGTGGTCCATATTTTACTACCATATTTCTTCCACATTCTTCACAAAGTATATCTGTTACTTCATCCTCTACCTTAATTTTAGCAAGTTCTGCTTCTGCAGTTTTAACGGCTTGTTCTAAATCAGGATAAAAATTACTGACTACTGTTTTCCAGTTAACTTCTCCGTCTTCTACTCCATCTAACAAAGTTTCTAAGTTTACTGTAAAATTTACATTTACAATACTTGCAAATTCCTGTTTCATAATTTTGTTTACTGCTTCCCCTAACTCTGTTATATAAAGATTTTTATTTTCTTTAATAACATATCGTCTTGCCATAATAGTTGTAATGGTTGGTGCATAGGTACTTGGACGACCAATTCCAAGTTCTTCTAAAACCTTTACTAAAGAAGCTTCCGTATAATGGGCAGGCGGTTGTGTAAAGTGTTGGCTCTTTATAAATTCTTTTTGTGTCAACTCACTTTTTTCACTTAATTTTTTGATTCCTTCTGCTCCATTTTCTTCTTTATCTTCTTCTAAAGCATATACACTCATAAAACCTTCAAAGATTAGATGTGAAGAGGAAGCTGTAAAACGGTATCCACCTCCATCAATTTTTATGGTAGCAGTTTCATATTTCGCCGGCTGCATACGACTTGCTATAAACCGTTTCCAGATAAGTTGGTAAAGACGAAATTGATCTCGTGCAAGAGAATCTTTTACTACTACTGGTGTCAGTTCTACATATGTCGGTCGAATTGCTTCGTGAGCATCTTGAATCTTTTTTCCTGAAACTTTATTCACATCTTGAGTTGTAACTAACTCTTCTCCATAATTTTTACGAACAAATTCTTTTGCAGCCGCATCTGCTTCTTCTGAAACTCGTACAGAATCTGTACGTAGATAGGAAATAAGTCCAACTGTCCCATGATCTTTCACATCTACTCCCTCATAGAGTTGTTGTGCTAGACGCATTGTTTTTTGTGTTGAAAAGTTTAAAGTCTTTGCTGCTTCTTGCTGTAATGTACTAGTTGTAAATGGAAGCGGTGCTTTTTTTTGTCGTTCTCCTTTTTTTATCTCTGTAATCTGGAAGTCTACATTTGAAATTTGACCTAAGATTTGGTCTGCTTCTTGTTCAGAAGAAATTGTTATTTTCTTTTGTGTTGTTCCATAAAATTTTGCTTTTAACGGTCGTTTTTCACCTTTAATTAGAAAATCTGCTTCTAAATTCCAATATTCTTTTGGCACAAAAGCATTAATTTCTTCTTCTCTATCACAAATAATACGTAAAGCAACTGATTGAACCCTTCCAGCACTTAATCCCCTTTTAACCTTTGCCCAAAGTAAAGGACTGATTAAATATCCTACCATTCGATCTAACATACGTCTTGCCTGTTGGGAATCTACTAAATTCATATCAATAGTTCTAGCCTGTTTAATGGAATTTTTTACTGCATTTTTTGTAATTTCATTAAAGGTAATTCTGCTTGCCGCCTTCTCTTCTAGTTTTAATGTCTGCATTAAATGCCATGAAATCGCCTCTCCTTCTCTATCAGGGTCGGTTGCCAGATAAACTTTATCTGCTTTTTTTGCTTCTTTTCTGAGTTTTGCCAATAATTCTCCCTTGCCACGAATTGTTATATATTTTGGTTCGAAGTCATGTTCTATATCAATTCCCATTTGACTTTTAGGTAAATCTCTAACATGACCATTTGACGCCAAAACTTCATAATTTGTTCCCAGAAATTTTTTAATAGTCTTAGCCTTTGCAGGCGATTCCACTATAACCAGATACTTCGGCATTTTTTCTCACTCCTCGATTCATTCTCCGCTACGATAAATATATATATCTATCATATCTATACTGTGGCATTTCTCACGAAATACCTTCCTGTTTCAATATGTCTGATTTTGCTAGAGCTACTTTCGTTTGCTATCACACTCCACAGGTTTTCCTTCCCCAGTAGCGATAGGTACCTATCTGCCTTTTCTTGTATGTGAAATTATACAGATGAATAAGTTACTAAATTCAGACTTGCATGGAAATTCCTGTCTATCACAAGTCCGTATTTTTTACACCTGTAAATACGATTTAAAAGCTTTAAATCTTTCTTAATATTGCCACAGCATGAACAGATCTTTGAACTTGGATAAAAGGTTAGAACTTCCATTTCAACATCATTTATTTGACAGAGATATTCTATCATTTTATAATTTTTTATTTAACATATAATAATTTCTCTGTGTTTCTCGGATTAAACCTTGAAATTGTAAAGATAATAAAAATGGATATAGTTGTGAAACGGACATTTTCGTTTCTATACAAATTGTTTCTATATGCTTTGGAACTAAACTCAAACTAGCATACACTATTTTTTCCTCTGTTTCAAGTAAATTATTATTAAAAATTTTTTCTGGCTGATTTTTCTTAAAATTTATAGCTATTTTTACCTGTTTGGGATAAAATTCTTCTAAATCTTCTATAATATCTTCTACAGAAAGAATTAATTTTGCTCCTTGTTGAATTAAACGATTACATCCTATACTTAGTTCATCTCCAATTCTTCCAGGAACTGCATAAATTTCTTTTCCCTGTTCTAATCCTCTGTCTACTGTAATGAAAGAACCACTTTTTTGTCTTGCTTCTACCACTAAAATTCCATCACAAAGTCCTGCAATCAGACGATTTCTCATAGGAAAATGAAATGCTATCGCTGCACTTTTTGGAGGATACTCGGATATAATTCCCCCCTGTCTATAAATTTTTTGATATAGTGTTAAATGTTGTTTTGGATAGCAAACATCAATACCACTTCCTAATACTGCATATGTTTTTTCTCCTGTAAAAAGAGCTCCTGTATGGGCTGCACCATCAATTCCCTCTGCCAAACCACTAATTATCTGAACTTTTTGTTCTGCTAGAGAGGCGGCTAAATTTCGTGCTACTTCTCTTCCAAAACTACTACATTTTCTAGAGCCTATCACTGCGATAGTAGGAAGTGTTTTGTTTGGAAGTTCTCCTATTAAAAATAGCCAAAATATAGTTTCTTCAACATGTTTTAACTTTTCTGGAAAAGAAAGATCATCTTTGGTAATAAATTGTATGCCACGTTGTATTGTATTATTATAGCTTTGTACAATATCCTTCCAATTACGAGATGCAAAAAAGCGTTCTTCCCACTGTCTTTTCTCTTCTCTTATTCTTAATTTATGTTGAACTTGTGCCATATCAAAAAAATCTCTCAATCGTTTTTCTTTTGCAGAAAAAATCTCTTCTGGAGAGCCAAATTCTTCTAAAATATACTTTAAAAATTTTGGAGAAAATAATTCAAGACAGGCTAACCAATACCACGCATATGTTCTTATCTTATCCATTCTTTTTCTCCCTCTAAACTGTTTTGCTCTGTCATTCTATAACTAATTGCCTGTGCTAAATGATTTTTTTGAATTTCTTCTTTATTTTCTAAATCCGCAATTGTACGTGCAACTTTTAAAATACGATGATATGCTCTTGTACTAAAGCGAAATTTTTCAAATGCCTGTTTTAAAAATTTGTTTTCTGGTTCTCTTAGTTTACAAAACTGTGAAATCTGAGTGGAATTAAGTTGAGAATTATATAGAATTTCTAAATTTTGATATCGTTTTCTTTGGATCTGATGTGCCATAAGAATTCTTTTTTGAATACTTTCTGATGTTTCATTTTCTTTCATTTCATCTTGTAACTCTTCATATTGATTTGATATAACTTCGGTACATAAATCAATTCTATCTAATAAAGCCTTTGAAATTTTTCCTAAATATTTTTGAATCTGACTTTCTGTACAATGACAGCGACTTCGATCTGGATAATATCCACATGGACATAAATTCATTGCTGCTACAAATAAAAAATCAGCAGGATATGTATTTTTACCACCAGTTCTTGTAATCGTAATCTTTTTTTCTTCTAAAGGCTCTCTAAGTGTTTCTAAAACATTTCTTGAAAATTCAGGTAGTTCATCTAAAAATAGTACTCCATGAACTGCTAAACTTATCTCTCCCGGTCTTGGTCTTTTTCCTCCTCCTGTAAATGCGGCTTGTGTTATAGTATGATGGGGTGCACAAAATGGGCGCTGATCTATACAAAAGGGATCTTTTAAGAGTTTCCCAGCCACACTATAAACTTTGTATAACTCTAACTGTTGCTTTATTGTAAGTTGTGGCATAATTGTAGGAATTCGTTTCGCTAACATACTTTTTCCAGAGCCCGGTGCCCCAAATAACATTAAATTATGCCAACCTGCAACTGCAATCTCTATAGCTCGCTTTGCTATTTTCTGACCAAATACCTCACAAAAGTCTAATGGTTTTATATATTTTTGTTCTGTTAAACAAACATGTTCTTGCTTTTTTTCTAATTTTTCTGTCAAACATCCTTTTCCTAAAAGATAATTAATTACTTGTACTAAATTTTCTGCTCCTAACACTTTAATTCCTGTTACAAAAACGCCTTCTGCCAGATTTGCTTTTGGCACAATGCAGCAGGTAAATTCTTGTTTTTTTGCTTCACAGATCATAGGAAGGATTCCTGCTACAGCATTTAACTTTCCATCAAGACTTAATTCTCCTGCAAACATAATATTATTTAATTGTTTTGTTGAAAGAAAACCGGCAGCTGCAAGAACAGCTACAGAAATAGGAAGATCGAAGGCTGTACCTTCTTTTTTTAGATCCGCCGGAGAAAGATTAATTGTAATCCTCCTTGGCGGCAAAAGATAATTTGAATTTTTTAGAGCTACTTTAACCCTTTTTCCTGCTTCTTTTACTTCGCAGGCAAGATAACCTACTAACTCCAAACAGGGAAGTCCAGATGCCACATCTGCTTCTACCTGTACAATAACCGCTTCAATCCCTGTAAGAGTAGCACTATATACTTTACTAAACATTCAATTCCTTTCTTGTCTCTCCAAAGAAATCTCTACTTATTTTAACAGATTATTTTTGGAAATGCAACAAAAGAATGGATAGACTTATTCCTCTATTATATTTCTTTCATGATCTAATAATTTTTTTAATTCATCCATAAAGGTATTAACATCTTTAAATTCTCGATAAACAGAGGCAAATCTTACATAAGCGACTGGATCTAAATTTTTGAGCCTGTCCATTACCATTTCTCCAATTCGACTGCTCTCAATCTCTCTTTTTTCTGTATTAAAGAGTGTATTTTCAATCTCATCTACCAATTCTGTAATCTGATCGGCAGAAATAGGTCTTTTATGACAAGAATGAATTACTCCTGCTTCAATTTTTGATCGATTATAACTTTCACGGTTATTATCTTTTTTGATTACCATGAGCGGAAGCGTTTCTACTTTTTCATAAGTCGTAAATCTTTTTTGACAGGCATCACACTGTCTTCGTCTGCGAATTGCATTATCTTCTGCAGGTCTTGAGTCAATTACTCTTGTATTTTCTCTGCCACAAAATGGACATCTCATTTGTATCTTCGTCACTGAAAATTCATCTTACAGTAACTTACTCCCTTCCTATTTTCTTAAAATTTATATCAAAACAAGCATCATTTCAACTAAAACTACATATTTTATCATAACTATGTAAATGGAGAATTCTATGCGACTATGTGATCTTCGAAAAAAAGAAGTTATTAATTGTAGAGATGGTGAGCGTTTGGGATTTATCTCTGATTTAGGATTTAATCCTAAAACTGGATGTATTGAAACTATTATCATTCCCGGTCCTTGCAAATTTTGGGGATTCTTAGGAAGAGAACAAGAATATATTATCCCTTGGCGTTGTATTCGTCAAATTGGCAATGATGTTGTACTTGTTGATGTAGATACTATGGCAGTTCTCCAAAAGATACCTGACTTTGATTGTGATTAAATTTCCCCTTCGTCTTGAATTAAAATCAGATCTTTTGCATAGGGAAGCTCTTCAACCCATCGACAGAAAGTATGCCATTCTTCTAGTTTATGTTCTTTTCTTGCATAGTATATATGAATTAAAACCTCGTAATTTAACGAACAGGTACGTAATTGTTGATAACTTGAGGGGAGAAGTTGAATTAAATCATACCAATCCTTTTTATCTTTACATTCCAAAAACTTTCTTCGAACATTCTCTAAATACTCTAAATACTCTCCAAATACTTTTTTACTTTCTGGTGTCATATGATCGCAACTAAAATCCTCTAATTCAAAAGGCTTACTATGAATTTTGTGCATAGTACTTGTAGAATTTGCTACTGTTCCAACTTTATAGGTATCATATTCTTTCCACCAATAAATAGGTGCTAAAATATCTACAGAAACGAAAATCTGACGAATAAATTTTCTGTGGTCGCTTCCAGCTCTGCAAAGTCTTCGTGCTAATATTCTATCTTGCTCCCCTAACTCAAACATACCATCTTTTACAAAACTATCCGATTTTGTCCAGCTATTGAGTGGATTTCTTGCTCCTCGTATTGCATTTTCTAAGTTCATTACACTGGTCTTTGAAACCTTTAACATTATACTTTTCCTTTCTTCTTTTCGTTTTTTAATCATAACACAAAGTATAACGTATCGCAACTATAATTGTTTTAATTCTTAATAATAAAACTTTTATACTTGTTAGGATATGAGCAGCTACTTTATATACCTGTTTAATCTGTACGAGTTTTACTGCCGCAGACAGGACAGCGTATTCAATCGCTTTTAGCATTTGCAGTTTCCACTTAACCAAAATTTCTCCATAGCTGTATTAAATTTATTCGGTGTATCCATATTCACGCAATGTCCCGCTCCCTCAAAAATAATCACACTACATTCTGGCTCATTTTTCTTCCACATTTCTACGGCTGATAGTTCCATAGGGATATCATACTTCCCGCAACCAATCAGTAAAGGATATTTCCTTGGCTTTGTTTGCTGAACATTTATCATGCTATTCAAAGAAGCTAAATACATAAACGACTTTTTAGGAAATTGAATATTCATCTCGTAAAAATCCTTTTGAGCCTGCAAAGTATAAGCAGATATTTTTTTATTCGACTTCGCAAACCATTTAACTGAAAATATAGCTTTAAGCATCATAAGCCTCTGTGACGCACTATTTTCTCTCTGCATTTTGACATCAAAATTGTTTATATCATAACCGCCGAAACAAGCAAGTGATTGTACGACTTCAGGATACTGATTAGCAAAGTCTTGAGCTAATATAGCCCCCAATGAAATCCCAACAATATGTATCTTTTCAATTTTTTCTGTTTTTAGGATTTCACTTATCCACATTGACATTTTATTTATACTATCACCTTTTCGTGCTTTCGTTGATTTACCGTGACCAATAATATCAAGAGTAAGAATATTGTATTTATCTTGAAAATAGTCAATTTGTATTTGAAACATATTGTGATTTACAAATGCAGCGTGTATAAACAGTATCCACTCAGCTTTTTCCTTTCTGCTGGTATAATAAACAATAGGCGATTCATCTAAATAGTATTGTTTCATATTTCACCATCCCTCATCTTTCTTAACAGACTTTCAAACCAGTTGATATTGAATTTAATTAACTCCTTTCCGTAAAGAGCGGAAATAAATTGATAGTTAAGTATATCTTGATTTTCCTCTGAAATCTTGAAATTTTCTGCCTCTTTGCATATTACTGTCAACACATTATATAATTCATTCAAAAACATTAAATGTTGTTGTATACTTGTTTCACGGTTCTTTTTATCCGAAAATCCCATAAAATAGAGCTTTGCTAACTCTGGACTTTTGGGGGTTTGTTCTTCTATTGGTGCATTTATCCAGTCGAAAAAATGCTGCCTTCCACTTTCGGTTATACAATAAACTTTTTTATACTTTCCATTATCAACAATTTCCTCATAGCTGATAAATCCACAATCCAATAATTTTTTTATAGCTGCCTGTATGCTTCCCATACTACTGCTATACATCAAATTTATTCCTTTGTCGATTCTTTCTCTTAGTTGATATATTGTTCTATTACACATAAGTAAAAGCCCAAGAATAATATTATCCATCGTTATCCTCCATATATTACTATTAGTAACATTACTATTATACATATATTAGGTTTAAAATTCAAGCATTTAGATGATTTTAACAAACACAAAGCGACAGAGCTTTTACCCCTCTGCCGCCAGTCTGACAGGGCGGTATCACCGCCCATCGTATGCTAAAAGTATGCAATCAAAACTATTCCTAAAAATAGCAGAATACTTTTATAAGAAGAGTATTCTGCTATATTATTATTTTAAATTTTGTATTGCACAACTATCCATATCATCAAAATCCTGATTTTCTCCAACCATTCCCCAAATAAAAGTATAGGCTTGTGTTCCACAACCAGAATGAATTGACCAGCTTGGAGAAATGACTGCCTGTTCATTTCGCATTATAATATGTCTTGTTTCCTCAGGCTCTCCCATATAGTGAAATACCAAAGCATCTTCTGACATATCAAAATAAAGATAAACTTCCATTCTGCGATCATGTGTATGACATGGCATAGTATTCCATACTGAACCTGACATTAATTTTGTCATTCCCATAACAAGCTGACAACTTTCTACTTGTCCTGGAAGAATATATTTACAGATAACACGGTGATTTGCCATCTCCATAGAACCTAATTCTACTTTATTCTTTTCCTGAACAATAACAACATCTTTTGCTGGTATTCCATTTGGACGAATTAGAACTGTAGGATAAGAAGTATGTGCAGGTGCACTGTTTAGATAAAATTTTGCTGGATTATTTTCATCTTCACTTGCAAAACTGACTTCTTTTACTCCCATTCCAAGATACATTCCATCTTTATGTTCTAATTTATATTCTTTTTTGTCTACTGTAACTGTTCCACGACCTCCGATATTGATAATACCCATTTCTCTTCTCTGTAAAAAATACTCTGCCCGCAACTCTTCTTTTGCTGTTAAATGCAATACTTTCTTTAAAGGAACTGCAGAACCAGTAATAATTCGATCAATATGACTATACACTAATTTAATTTGATCTGGTAAAAATAAATCATCAATTAAAAACTCTTCTCTTAACCGTTGTGTCGTATAATGTTTTACATCCTTTGGAGATGTTGCTGTCCTAAGTTCCATATTTAACCTCATTTCTATTTTCTTTTGTATATCAAAATTTTTATCGTTGAACACGCCCTGAACCATCGCCACCTACTAAATTATCTACATCTGTTCTAGAAACTAAATTAAAATCTCCTGGAATTGTATGCTTTAAAGCGGACGCTGCTACACCAAATTCCAACGCATCTTTAAAAGTCTTTCCATCGAGAAGTCCACAAATTACTCCGGCAGCAAATGAGTCACCTCCACCTACCCTGTCAACAATCGGTGTAATTCGATATTCTCTGGAATGATAGAATTCTTTTGTATCTCTAGAATAGATACAGGCTGACCATCCGTTATCAGAAGCACTATGGCTGACACGTAAAGAACTAATGACATACTCAAAATGAAATTTTTCTACCATCTGTTCAAAAATACTCTTATATCCAGCTAATTCTAATTCTCCACTGGTAACATCTGTATTACCCGGACGAAATCCTAATACTTTTTCCGCATCTTCTTCATTTCCAATACATACATCTACATACTGCATTAAATTTGTCATAACCTTTTGTGCTTTTTCAGATGACCAGAGCTTTTTGCGAAAATTTAAGTCACAAGAAACTTTTACATTTGCCTTTTTTGCTGCTTTTAAAGCAATTTCTGTGAGTTCTGCTGCCGAGTCCGAAATGGCAGGAGTAATTCCAGTAAAGTGAAACCAATCTACACCTGCAAAGATTGTGTCAAAATCAAAATCATCTGCACTCGCCGTTGAAATAGAAGAATGTGCACGATCATAAACAACATTAGATGCACGCATAGCAGCACCTGTTTCTAAAAAATAAATTCCTAGTCTTTCACCACCATAAGAAATATATTTTGTACTTACATTCATTTTTCTAAGTGCAGCTACTGCACATTCACCAATCGGATTCTTTGGTACTTTTGTTACAAACTCCGCCTCGTGACCATAATTTGCTAAAGAAACTGCTACATTTGCTTCACCACCAGCATAACATACATCAAATTCATCTGCTTGAAGAAATCGTTCATTTCCTGGAGTAGATAACCTAAGCATAATTTCTCCCATTGTCACTACTTTTGCCATTGTTTTTCTCCTTTTTCAATGTGTTATTTATTTTTTACAACACTTAGCTTTTCCAATTTATATCTTTCTCATAACAAATAAACTATTTTAACTGCTAAAAATTATCTATTATGTAAGCGTTTACATCGCTTATTTTACTCTCATTTTTCTTTTCTGTCAACGCTTTTATACCATTTATTTCCCAGCAAATTTCCGAAAAGTTCTTGTCATTCTGATATGGCTGTTGTATAATAAATCTAGCTTTTCACAATAAAGACTTTCTAATTATCTCGCTTTATCCACTTCTTAGCCAGAGCCGAAAGGTACGAGAATATTATGAATATTTACGATGTATCAGAACGGGCTGGCGTTTCTATTGCTACTGTTTCTAGAGTACTAAACGGCAATTCCAACGTCAGTGAAAAAACAAGGCAAAAAGTCTTGACAGTCATAAAAGAAATCGGTTATACACCAAATATATTTGCCAGAGGATTAGGACTAAATACTATGCAGACTATAGGTATTATGTGTTCTGACTCTTCTGATATTTTTCTTTCAAACGCAGTTTATTTTCTGGAACAAAACCTTAGAAAAAATGGTTATGATTCATTTTTATGTTGTACAGGAAACGAATTACAAAATAAAAAAAACTATTTAAAACTATTGCTATCCAAACGAGTTGATGCGGTCATTTTAGTTGGATCTAGTTTTTTGGAAACGAATCATAAAGATAATAATTACATTTTTGAGGCAGCCTCAAAAGTACCTATTATGATGATAAATGGATATCTAAATCATCCTAATATTTATTGTACTCTCTGTGATGATCGTCAAGCGATTTATGATAGCACCTGTAAACTAATTACAGAAAAAAGAAATCGTATTTTATTTTTATATCATTCCAAATCCTATAGTAGTCTGCAAAAACTTAATGGATATAAAGATGCTATTATTTTTCATAAACTTTTTTTACAAGAAGATCTTATATTACAATGTCCTCATAACATCCAAGAAATACAAAACTTCCTTAATAAACACTTTGAAAATGGACTTCGATTTGATGCAGTTATTGCAGCCGAAGATTTATTAGCTGTTGGTACATTAAAGTTTTTAAAATCAAAGGGAATAGTAGTTCCTAAAATGGTTAATATTATTGGATATAATAATTCTTTGCTTGCAGACTGTTGTGAGCCAGAACTTTCTTCTATTGACAATCATGTAGAAATATTAAGTCTTACTACTGTAACTTCTTTAATGGGTGTTCTTACAGGAATTACTGTACCAAATAAAACTACTATTTCGAATGATCTGATTTTACGTGGAACAACAGATTTTGTACAATAATCCATTTTTATTAAGGAGAACTTAAAGTGAATGTATTTATGGATGAAAACTTTTTACTTACTACGAAAACTGCCGAGCGACTTTATTATGATTATGCTGCAAAAATGCCAATTATGGATTATCACTGTCATATAAATCCAAAAGAAATCGCTCTAAATTTTCAATTTAATACAATTACTCAAATCTGGCTCGGCAGTGATCATTATAAATGGCGGTTAATGCGTTCAAATGGAATAGATGAACGCTATATTACTGGAGATGCTCCTGATTGGGAAAAATTTAAACAATGGGCTGTTACACTACAAAAAGCAATTGGAAATCCTCTTTATCACTGGAGTCATTTAGAGTTACAACGATATTTTGGAATTCACCAGCCCCTTACAGCTAAAAATGCAGATAAAATATTTAATCACTGTAATGAAATTTTAGCTTTGCCAGAAATGTGTGTACAGGGTTTAATCAAAAAATCCAATGTGACTTTAATCTGTACTACTGATGATCCTGTGGATTCTTTAGAATGGCATAAACAACTTGTCACAGAGCAAAAATTTGAAACGAAAGTTTTACCAGCTTGGCGACCAGACAAGGCAATGAATATTGAAAACGCTGACTATCTAAAATATTTATCCACTTTAGAAGAAGCAAGTGGAAAAACAATTTCTTCCTTTGCAGATTTAAAACAGGCACTTCTAATTCGAATGGATTATTTTAATTTAATGGGCTGTAAAGTATCAGATCATGGATTAAATTTTGTATGTTATTATCCAGCAGAGGAAGAAGAAATTGAACGTATTTTTTCAAAGCGTCTTTCTCAAAAAGAAATTAGTCATTTAGAAGAACTTCAATTTAAAACAGCCTTTTTACTTTTTGTTGGTAGACAATATCATAAACGTAACTGGGTTATGCAGCTTCATTATGGCACAAAACGAAATAATAACTCACTTTGTTATCAAAAACTAGGGCCAGATACTGGATTTGACTGTATTTTGACAGAAGCTTCTTCTGCACAATTAACAGATTTTTTAGATGCCCTAAATCAAACAGACGAGCTGCCGAAAACAATTCTCTATTCTCTTAATCCTTCAGACAATGCAGCTATTGGTACAATTCTTGGATGTTTTCAAGATTCCAGTATTGCTGGAAAAATTCAACAAGGTTCTGCATGGTGGTTTAATGATCATAAAATAGGTATGTTAGAACAAATGACTTCTTTATCCAATCTTGGATTGTTGGCAAACTTTGTAGGTATGTTGACCGACTCAAGAAGCTTTTTATCCTATACCAGACATGAATATTTCCGTCGGATTTTATGCGATTTTATTGGTTGTTTGGTAGAAAACGGAGAATATCCAAATGATATTGATTTTTTAGGAAATATAGTGCAAGATATTTCTTATTATAATTGTAAAAACTATTTTGGATTTTAGTAAAATATTGTTTTTATAGGGCATGGGTCAATTCTGTTAAGAAAAGCCCATGCCCCTACAAACTACTATAAATTTATTCTTCCTTGAGTAAATTTTCTTTGAGTTCTTTTATTTCTATCGTCTTTTTAGTTGTTCTAGAAAGTTCTGCGGCGTATGCCATAATATGGCTCTCGATTGAGCGTTCAATCGAAGTGATACTTTGTGTTTCTCCTGTCTTTAGAAGTGTCAAAAATTCTTCCATAAGTTTAGAATCTCCTCCACCATGACCACTACTTGAAAGACTGGTATGAATAACTTGTTGTTCATACTGATCCACACCATTTGATGTAAATTTAGTTAACTCTAATTCTCTTAGTCCATCTCCACCTCTAATTTCGCCATTTTCACACATAACTTTTATTGTTCGACAGATGTGGTTTGTAAAGGCACTTAAATGAAATGTAACAGTAATATCATTTTCAAATTCTAATACTGTCACTTGTTTATCACATACATCATTATCACAGCGATAAACACATCTTCCATAAGGACTTGTTTTTAATGCGTTTCTCATATCATCTTCTGTCTGTTTTGGGGTCACTACTGTTGCAGGCCAACTTCCTAGTGCTGGGAGATATGCCTTTAGTGCATGATATCTACAATCTGTAACTGGACAGTCTAAACAACGGGTGGTACTATTTTTTGGAGCATTTTCTTCTTTAAAATAACTTAGACTTCCAAAAGAAGAAACTCTTGTTGCAGGACTATCTGCTAACCATGTTAAAATATCCATATCATGACACGACTTCTGCATAATTAATGGACTGCTTAAATCACTTCTTCTCCAGTTTCCGCGTACAAAGGAATGAGCAAAATGATAATTTCCGATATTTTCATTGTGCTGAATTGTTAAAATCCTTCCCAAACTTCCCTCTTGTATTACCTCTTTTAAAGTACGGAAAAAGGCTGTATACCGTAGTACATGACAAACTACAACAAGTCTATTTTTCTGTTTTGCTTTTTGTGCAATTTTTAAACATTCCACTGGATTTGGAGAAATCGGCTTTTCTAATAAAATATCATAGTCAAGTTCTAATGCTGTCATTGTCTGATTAAAATGATCCTGATCCATCGATGCAATAATAACTGCCTTGCAAATTTTTCCTAATTTAAAAAACTCTTCTGTAGAAGTAAATAGACATTCTTTTTTTACATTTAGTTTTTGTGCTGCAATCTCTCTTCGTTCTTGATTTGGCTCTACTACTGCTGCAATTTGAATTCCTCTTTGATAAGCATACTCTGCATAGATCATCCCACGTTGACCTGCTCCAATTAATGCAATTTCCATATGTATACTCCTTTTTATATCATCAAAATCGATTAAATCTGTTTCATTGTATCATGATTTATCTTTTAATACAAGAAGGAGCTGTCGCACTAAAAATTGAATATACAAGATATAGTATTGATATCAAATTAAATTTCACAATATCTTGTATTTAATTTTTTTAGTACAACAGCTCTTTTTTATTATTTTATATCTGAAGTTATTTTTAGATCAAGTAGTTTAAAGAATAGTTCTACTGCTTCTAAACGTGTCACTTTTTCTGTAGGCTGAAACTTATTTCCCTCTTTTGCTGTCATAAGATCAAATCCCTTTATCAATGCGACTGAACCTAAATACTCTTTTGAAATTGCGCTTTCATCTTCAAAACCAGTCGTATAAATTCCTTGCAATTTTGCTACTTTTTCAAAGCCTAGATCTTGAATAATCCAGCTTGCTAACTCTTGTCTTGAAATAGTTTCTGCATTGTTATCAGATTGGCTACTATTGACTGAAAAAATACGCTCTGCCAAAGCTATCCATTCTTTTGTCGTAATTGTTTGATCTTTTGAGAAATTTTGTCCTTCAAATCCAAGTCCTAAATCAGCTAGAAGTAAAATTTGTCGTTTTTGCTCTAAAGTATCAATATCATTGTAACTGTACTGCTCTACCTTTTTAATTGGAGCACCATTTTGCTGTACAGGTTCTCCTGTATATGGAGAAATTGCAGCAGGAGTCAAATCATTTCGGTAAACTAAGCGAACTGCTGGAGCAGAAGAGCTTTGCAGAGAATTTTCGGAATCTGCATTAACCATCTCATAAATTAAATGATACTCGTCTGTTTTCATATAAGCAGAAAATGCCTCAGCTACAGAGAGAATATTTTTTGGAGATTCAAATGTGACCTTATTATTCCAATTATAATCAAACTGTAATACTTTTCCACTCACTGCATCTACCGTTACATATAAAAAGTGATATGGATAATCAATTCCTTCATTTACACGTACATATTTAAACTCATATCCACCGTAAACATCTTCTTTTGTATCTCTGTCAAGAACATATGCCCCTTCTTCTTGTATACTCAATCGTGAATTTTTATATAACTGATTTAGGTTAGCTTTTACTATCTTTTCTGTCGTTTGTTTGCACTGTTCCATTGTATACTTTTTCTCAGGTATACTTGAACCATAACCGTTATAATAGCTACGAATATTTGCAGAAAAAGCAAGTAGATTTCCATTTTCAGCATTTATAGTTGCAGAGGCATAAGCTCTGTAAGAATCTATCTCTCCACTATCTAGCCAAATATCATTCTTTTTTGTTGGGTCAACCATTCTAATTTCCCAGACATAAATATCATTGCCCCAGTAATCTTTTTGTTTCTTTAAAGAAGCCTCTATACTGGTTAAGGTATCTTCTAAATATAAAGATGGATTATTCTTTATTTTTGTAATTGCCTCTTCTTTGGAAAGATATTTTCCTAATTTTTCAATTTCTTTTTGTTCTGCTTCTGATAAAGTAACATTAGAACTTCCTGCCTCTTCATCTGTTGCACTTTCTATTTTATCACTTACACTATTATTTATATCCCAATAATACCTGTCATATATACGTTCTGTATAAACTTCTCCAGTAACTGCATCTACAGAACGATAGGAGTCTTTTGGTATGTAAACTAATTTAGCCGTAATTTTGAACTCTTTTGTCTTTGGATCTCTTTCATAAAAGTTTCGATATACTAACTGCATTACATCATCTTTTTCCAGTTTCTCTGCCGCCTGCTCTGCAGTTAAGACTGCCTTTTGACTTGGAATTGAGATGCCATAGATAAATGCACTATTCATTCGATATATCTTTCCGGTTGCTGCATTTACCTGTATCGTTACTGTATTTTCTGGCATTAAAATTCCCTGTTCTACCCGTTCATAGACAAAGGAGTAACTTCCATTCCAAAAATTTGTAAAATTTGATTCAGATAATTGCAGGGAAGACGCGATATCTGGGAGAACACGTTTGATAAACTCTTCTGCTACAGATTCTAATTCACTTTTTAAATAGACTGGTATTGTCTGTCCCTGATTATATACATCATCAGAATAACTTTTAATATGATAATCCTTATCACATACAACTGTAATTTTTCGATTATCATTTGACCATAAAAAGCTCCACTGTGCTTGTGAATAGCGACTTCCTTCCTGATAGTCATATTCAAAATTTTCCAAAAGTTCTTCTGGAATATCAATCTTAGAACGTACTGCAATTAAAGCCTTTTCTAATTGCTGCGAGGTTGCTCCTCCCTCTTCTGCCTCATTAGGGGATGAAGCAATCGGCATCATCTCTTCTTGTACCTCTGTCTTAATAGGAACTATATCCATTTCTTCCTCTGCTTTCACAAATTCCTTAGGTAATGAGCTGGTTAATAAAACAGTGCAGCAAAATAATGAAAAAATTTTTCGTTTCATAGTGAACCTCCCTTTCTTGTTTATCGTCTTTTTGTTATTTTTACACGGTCACTTATTAGACGTATCTACAAAAAGAAAAGTTCCCTAAAATTTTATTTTACTCAAATTTTTTTGGATACCGTTCTCTAAGAAAATCAGCATACCAAAAAATAAGTGGAGCTATCCTTGCAAGATCTCCTTCCTTACTTACTGTTCTCCATAACATTTTATACTGATAAAACCATTGTTCTAATTGTCCTGCCAGTTCAATATCTTCTGTTTGTTTTTCTCTTCCTAAAAGTCGCTCTTTTACAGCACTTCCAATACAATTTAAAAGACAGATTCCATCGATCGCTAGACAAGCTGCCGAAATCAATTCTCTTGAAGAAGAATCCATATGAGAAACACATTCAAGAAGTTTTGTATAAACTTCTTTTAACTTTTGATTTGCCTGATCTTTTTCAGATATTTCTAAGCTTTGTGCTACTTCGTGCTGTTTTTCCTTTGGAATTCCATCTCTCCATTTTTCCGCGAATCTTATCATTGTTTCCCAGTTAAAACGATCTGTTCCTTCAACCTGTCCTAAAAGAGAAACAATTTGTTTTGAAGTATCATGATATTCTAATTCCGAAATTTTACGGTTTAATTCCTCATAAGAAATTTCTTCCCCATTCCATGAAAAACAAGCTCCGTAGATCATTCCTGGAACGGAAAATTCTGGATGATTGACATGTCCAAAATCTCCCCAATCTGTATTTAACACTCCAACTGCATGATATTTTTTCCCATGTTCACACATTATTTTAATATTTTGATAAGAAGAAAAAATATTATTGACTAATTTATTCCATCCTGCTACTCCCGGACAGACATATTGTACTGCTCCTGCTTTAGCCAAACGCTTTGTTTCTTCATCTCTTTGATTTGGAAGGTATCCCCAACTCAAACAAATAGTTTCTTTTGGCAATTCTGATAGCGATTCTGGAAATCCACAAATAATATCTCCCCAAAACATTGGCTGTTTTCCTTTAGAAACTAAATACTCACAGAGTTCCTTTACAAAAGAAAGGTACATTTGATTTGTTCCTTTTTGTTCTGCTAAGTGTTTACTTTTTCCTTTTCCTAAATCAAATGTTTCATCTGCACAAATATTAAAGTGATTCGATTGAAACAATGACATATATTCTGTAATCAAAGCTTTTGACAGATTTAATGAATCTGGATCCGATATATTCATGGTATGGTGTTGCATTCGATCTAAAAAAGAAAATGTTTGTGTTTCCGAATCTTCTAGTTCACACAGATGGGCATATGTTTTTGTGGAAAGTAACTGATACAAATGACCAAAACTTGCAAGGGAAGGAACTAATTCAATGCCACGCTGTGCACAATAAGTATCTAACTCTAAAATTTCTTCTGCTGTTAATGGAGTTTCGTCTCTCCATACTTCTGAAAGATCTCGAAATAAATAGGTATGTTCTATATAAAGTTGTAATTCATTTAACTTATAATAACTCATTCGATCTGCCAGTTTCTTTAAATAGTCTAAGTCTGGAACTCTTCCTCTTGTTACATCATGATAAAACCCACGATGAGAAAAATCAGGCATATCTTCAATTTCTACCTCTGGCAGTACTGCACCAAATTGAGTAATGATCTGACGCAAGGTCTGAATTCCATAAAGTAGTCCTGTATTTTGTCCTGCTATTGTAATTCCATCTGAACGTATACTAAGATGATACCCTTCTGGATGACTTTGTTCTTGCTTTGTTAAAAAAATATCTCCCTGTTTTTCTATGCCTTGTAAAATAGGAATATTAGAACCTGCCCACTTTGTGATAGTGTCCTTTAATAGTGTCGCATAGAAAAAATCTTGTCTTGTACTATCCGCTGACAAAACAATCTTTTTATCATAGCTGATTGTATAACTTCCTTCTTTTTCTTGTATCTTTTTGGGTTGTGGCAATAATGTAATCATTGTATTTTAGTTACTCCTTTTCTTTTTTTTCATTATAATTGAATATATAAACTAATGCAATAAAATCTTTAAAAACTATTCATTTTTCTCTTGTATTTTTTCGACATTTGGATTAGAATACATAGTTAGAATCATTTTATGGAGGTGCTTATGAAACACGTAATCAGTCCTTTAGATCTATCGGTTGAGGAATTGGATCATATACTCTCTCTTGCTGAGGATATGCTTCAAAATCCAAAAAAGTATTCCGAATGTTGTCATGGTAAAAAATTAGCAACCCTTTTTTATGAACCAAGTACCAGAACCAGACTCAGCTTTGAAGCGGCAATGCTGAACCTTGGCGGAAGTGTCCTTGGTTTTTCTTCTGCCGATTCCTCTTCGGCTGCTAAAGGAGAAAGTGTTGCAGATACCATTCGAGTTGTATCAAGTTATGCAGATATTTGTGCAATGCGACATCCAAAAGAAGGTGCTCCGCTTGTCGCCTCTATGTATTCTACTATTCCAGTCATTAATGCTGGTGATGGCGGGCATAATCATCCAACCCAGACACTTACCGATCTATTGACTATAAAAATTCTTAAAGGTCATCTTGATCATTTAAAAATTGGTTTTTGTGGTGATTTAAAATTTGGAAGAACAGTTCATTCTCTTATTAATGCTATGGTTCGTTATGAAGGTTCTAATTTCACTTTAATTTCCCCTGTTGAACTTCAAATTCCAACTTATTTAAAAGAAGAAGTTTTAGATCAAAAACAGATTCCATATAAGGAAGTATCTGTTTTAGAAGATGTGTTATCAGAATTAGATATCCTCTATATGACTCGTGTTCAAAAAGAGCGGTTTTTTAATGAAGAAGATTATATTCGTTTAAAAGACAGCTTTATTCTTACTTCTAAAAAAATGGAACTGGCAAGACCAGATATGCTTGTATTACATCCGCTTCCACGTGTAAATGAAATTGCTACTGAGGTCGATTCCGATCCACGGGCTGTTTATTTTAAACAGGCTCAATTTGGTGTTTATGTACGAATGGCTCTTATTGTAACGTTACTCCAGATTAATGTATAAGGAGGTTGATTATGTTAAATATTGGTGGATTAAAAAATGGTGTGGTTATTGACCATATTCAAGCAGGTCGTGCAATGAAAATTTATGAATATCTTGAATTAGAAAAATTAGATTGTAGTGTTGCTATTATTAAAAATGCTAAGAGTAATAAAATGGGAAAAAAAGATATTATCAAAATTGAAGAACCTAATATTGTAAACTTAGATATACTTGGTGTTTTAGATCCTAACATTACTATTAATATTATTAAAGATGAAACAATTTGCAAAAAATACAATCCAACTTCTCCAAAACAGGTAACAAATATTATTCGTTGCAAAAATCCCCGCTGTATTACCTCTATAGAATTAGAACTTCCTCATCAATTTAAACTGACCGATCCTATAAAAGGTGTTTACCGCTGTGTCTACTGTGAACAAAAATTTAAAAGGAATAAATAATATTTTCTATATAACAAAAGAGAAAGCATAAATATGCTTTCTTTTTTGTTATTACAGTGTTTTAAAGTAACAGCAATTATTTTAAAAGCTTTACAAATACTTGATCTTTATTTTTTGCACTATATGAAAAATCCTGTATATAATTTTGTTTTATGTAAAAATTCGGAGCTGTATCTGTCGTTAATATCGATTTGTAAACTTCTTGTTTTACAAAATATTTTTCAGCAAGATTTAATAAAGAAGAACCGTGACCTTTTTTCCTAAACCCTCTGCTTATCCAAAACTCTCTAACAAATCCAATTTTCTCTTCAAAGAACCAATTTTTGAATATTTCGATTTTAAATAAAATAAAGCCAATTACTTTATTATCCTCTGCAATTCTTAAAATTGCTACATTATCCTTCTCTTTATTTATTTCATCGAATAAATTGTCCCAATTATTTATCTTGATCTCTAATTCTTTGAAATATTCTTGAAATGCAGTTTGAAACCTAGGATCAAAAAAATCTGTAATTACACAATCTTTCATTAGAATAACCCTACAATCTTTCCTGTCTCATCTACATCAATTCTCTCTGCTGCTGGTACTTTCGGCAGTCCCGGCATTGTCATAACTGTTCCGGTAATTGCTACTACAAATCCGGCTCCTGCTGAAACATAGACCTCACGGATA
Organism: uncultured Lachnospiraceae bacterium; assembly: GCA_910586015.1. Lineage (GTDB taxonomy): Bacteria > Bacillota > Clostridia > Lachnospirales > Lachnospiraceae > MGBC140009. The sequence goes on along the minus strand of CAJUGJ010000001.1, from coordinate 8,119 downwards.
TTTACTTTAAATCCTGTTGGACGTCCTAATTTTGAAGCATCGTCAGACAGAGAATACTGATTTTTTGCCATACAGACTGGCATCTGTCCAAAGCCTAGTGTAGTCAGGCGTTCTAATTCCTTTTTTGCTGCTGGATCAAATGTGATACCGTCTGCTCCATAGATTTCTTTTGCTATTACCTCTATCTTTTTCTCTAACGGCAGTTCATTTTCATAGAGTAAATGAAAATGATTTTCCTTTGTCTGAATGGTCTGAATGACCTTTTTGGCAAGATCAATGCCACCCTCTCCTCCTTTTTCCCAAACTTCCGACAGAGAAAATTCACATCCATGTTCTCTACAAAATGTTTCTACAAAGTCAAGTTCTTCTTTTGTATCTGTTGAAAATTTATTTAATGTAACAACACATGGTACTCCATATTTATGAATATTTTCTATATGTTTTTCTAAATTTACAATTCCGCATTTTAATGCTTCTAAGTTTTCCTTAGAAAGTTCTGTCTTTGGTACACCGCCATTATACTTTAATGCTCGTACTGTAGCCACTAATACAACTGCTGCTGGAGTTAAACCTGCAAATCTGCATTTGATATCAAAAAATTTCTCCGCTCCTAAATCAGCTCCAAATCCAGCCTCTGTTATAACATAGTCTCCCAGTTTTAATGCTGTCTTTGTTGCCCTCACAGAATTACATCCGTGGGCAATATTAGCAAATGGGCCGCCATGAACAAATGCTGGAGTATTTTCTAACGTTTGAATCAGATTTGGACAAATAGCGTCTTTTAATAAAGCTGCCATTGCACCTACTGCATTTAACTGAGAAGCTGTAACAGGAGTTCCTTCATAGGTATAAGCGACAATGATCTTTCCAAGACGTTCTTTTAGATCCTTCATATCTTTGGCAAGACATAAGATTGCCATGATCTCAGAAGCTACTGTAATAATAAAATGATCCTCTCTGACCACTCCATCTGTCTTTCTTCCAAGTCCGACTACAATATTTCTTAAAACTCTATCATTCATATCTAAACAGCGTTTCCAAACAATCTGTCCCGGATCAATATGTAGTGAATTGCCTTGTTGAATATGGTTATCCAACATAGCTGCCAATAAATTATTAGCTGATGTAATAGCATGGAAATCTCCTGTAAAATGAAGATTTAAGTCTTCCATTGGTACTACTTGAGCATAACCGCCTCCGGCTGCTCCCCCTTTAATTCCAAAGCAAGGTCCAAGAGAAGGTTCTCTAAGTGCAATGACTGCCTTTTCGTTTAAGTAGCCAAAAGCTTGTCCAAGTCCAACTGTTGTTGTTGTCTTTCCCTCTCCGGCAGGAGTTGGATTAATTGCGGTTACTAAGATGAGCTTCCCATCTGGTCGATCTTTTATTTTCTCCCAAAGTTCATCTGTTAATTTTGCTTTATATTTTCCGTAGAAATCTAAATCCTCTTCTTCTAATCCAATCTTTTCTGCCACTTCTTTTATGTGGATTAGTTTTGCTTCTTGTGCAATTTCAATATCTGTTTTCATAGAATAATTCCTTTCCTTTTTATTATAAAGTAGTACCTATTTAGCAGCCAAACAATTCTGCGGTTTTGACCATACGATCTGCAACTTTTACTTCGAATGGACATCTGCTTTCACAACTTTTGCAATCTACACATGCTGAAGCTGTAGTATTAAGTGCCTCATAATGAGCCTTCACACTCTCTGGAATCTTAGGCTGTTGCACTGCTAAGTCATAAAACTTATTTACCATAGCAATATCAATATTTACTGGACACGGTTTGCAGTGTCCACAATAAGTACACTGTCCTGTGTAAGAATGTAGTGGAGCAGATGCAATCACAGAAGCGTAATCTTTCTCATCATCTGTCGCTGTTTCATAGGATACTGCTTCATCTATCTGTTCTTTTGTATCATAGCCACAGAGAATAGAAGAAACTCCCGGTCTAGTCAGTGCATAATGAATACACTGTAACGGTGTAAATGCAGTTCCAAAAGGAGAGGTATTTGCATCAAACAGTCTCCCTCCAAAGAAACCTTTCATAACTGTGATGCCAACTTCCTTCTCCTCACATATTTGATAAAGTTTTGCTCTCTCTGGATCAATACCAGAAAGTTTTGTATCATAATCTCCGAACATAGAGTCCAGTTCCTCTGTTGCTGGACGCATATCAAAAGCTGGATTGATAGAAAAAAGGATCATCTCAATAAATCCTGTTTCTACTGCCATCTTGGCAATCTTCGGATTATGTGTAGAAAGACCAATGTGATGAATTACTCCTTTCTTATGCAGTTCATGTACATATTTAATATAGTCTGTATTCATACAGACATCCCAGTCCTCCTTTGAATCGATATAATGTATCATTCCTAGATCAATATAGTCAGTATGCATTCTTTTAAGAATGTCTTCAAAGGCAGGAGCAACATATTTTATATCCCTTGTCCGTACATACTGACCGTTCTGATAAGTAGAACCAATATGTCCCTGTACAATCCATTTTTCACGGTTTCCAGACATCGCTTTTCCGATTATATCTCTGGACTTTGGATCTGGCATCCAACAATCTATGATATTGATACCTTGTTCACCTGCATAACGCATCAGTTCCACAGACTCCGTTTCGTCATGCCGCTCCAGCCATTCGCCGCCAAAACCGATCTCACTGACCATAAGCCCTGTCTTTCCAAGCTTTCTGTAGTGCATATTCACTCTTGCCTCCTCTTTATTTTATTGTTGTTCCTCCATTAACAGTCGTTTTCATCTTATCTTACATTCTAGTGTATGACCAATTTGTAGTAAACAACCAATTTTAATAGTATTATAGCATACCTGATTCATTTTAGAAAGTGAATTCTATATATTCATTTATTTCTTGCCAAATCAAAATATACTTATTATAATAGACCTGCATATAAAAATGAAATTTGTGTGTTAAAAATAAAGACACAGAAATGGAGAATAAAATGAACTATTCAGGTATAATTTTTGATTTAGATGGTACTTTATTAGATACTTTACAAGATTTAACAAATAGTGTCAACCATGCTCTTTCAACTTGTGGTTATCCTATTCGTACCCTTTTAGAAATCCAAAATTTTGTTGGGAATGGAGTTGCTAAATTAATAGAACGAGCTGTTCCTCCTAATCTTACCCAAGTAGAATATGAACATTGTCTTTTACTATTTCGTAGTCATTATATGCAGCATATGTATGATACCACTAAACCCTATGATGGAATTTTATCGTCTCTTTCTGAATTACATGCAGATGGATATTATTTAGCAGTTGTATCAAATAAGTTAGATGCTGCAGTTTGCAAATTAAATGAACTATTTTTTAAGAAATTTATTTCTGTCGCTATTGGTACTCCACAGGATGCAAAAAAACCAAATCCAAGCTGTGTATTTACTGCGGCAAAACAACTTCATCTTCCTATTTCTTCTTGTATTTATGTAGGGGATTCTGAAGTGGATATCCAAACAGCTAAAAATGCAAATATTCCTTGTATTGGTGTAGCATGGGGTTTTCGTGGACGCACATACTTAGAAGAACATCATGCAGATTATGTGATCGATTCTCCAAAAGAATTAAGACAACTTCTTGCAAAAATTTAATTAAATGTACTGTTTTCCAGCTTTGTCAGAATTTACAGCTAGATCTTTTAGAATATCTATGATATCCTATAGATGTTCCAATAACAAACCTAAAGACAAAATCGGATAAGATGCGTAACAAACAAGATAGTAAAAAATACAAAAGATACATAGGTTGGATGTCCGAGAGCAACATAAGATGGAAAAAGAAGTCATGGTCTGTAACTTACAGCTCCATGACTTCTTTTTGTTTTGTATAAAAAATTTAAGAGGATATTAAAAAATCATAATTATTTTTGGCATAAAATAAGGGCTTTCAACGTCATGTTGTTATTAACTTGTTATTAGTGTTTTATTATATTGCATCCTATATAATGTACAAAAAGCTACTACAATCCTAACAAAATATATAAAAGGCAGGATATTTTCCTGCCTAATTTTGAGATCATTCGTACACTGTTTTTTATAGGCTGTCCCACTTCATAAAGGAAAAGAAGATAGTTCCTATCATTGTTCTCCCTAAATTCCTTTATGCCATCTCCATCCAGATCGTATAAAGCTGCTCTAGGGTATATTCTGTAAAATAGGTAATCATCATTTCTAATTGTTTTCCCATTTCGTTCCAAACAATTTTCAGATCTTTTCCAATGATTTCAGCATTTAAAAACTTTCCCTCTATCCTATAATCAATTTTACTATGATAATACCAACTATCTGTTATTTGATTTTTCAGATATCTTTTAATTGTTTCGATTGTCATTTGGTCTACTACCCTTTCTTATTATCAAGCTTTCCTTTAAAATATAAGGTAAGGCTATCGGCTAAGTAATCTTCCTGTCTATTGTTCGCCTCGTTGTGGGTTCCTCCTCACAGGTATATTGTTCTTAGCTTTAAGACTTTCGGCTCTTGCGATTGCCTTACCTTTATCTTGATATAAGTATAGCATATCTAGTCCTAGATGTCTATTGACAAATTGCACAAATCTACGACTAGATATTTGTATATTTTTTATCTAGTCGTAGATTTATCCCTATGTTATACTATTCGTATCATAAAAAATAATCTATTTTTATATTATAGAAGGGAGATTTTATAATGGCAGAGCCTATTAAAAAGTCAAAAACAGCAGCAGAAATAAAAGCTCAGAAAAAATATATGGAGAAATTTTGTGAAATAAAAGTTAGAATGACAAAGGAAGAACGGGAACTTGTACAGGCTTATGCCCAAAAGTTAGGTTTAAGTACATGTAACTTTATCAAAAATGCCATTTCTAATTTCTCTGGTATTATTTTTGATGGTAAGAAAGAAGATGAGTAAGTTTATTCGATTTTGTATTATAGTAGATATCTTTTTGGCGTTTTCTTACTACCTGAGATTAAAAGGTTGAAAAATTCATGAAAATAAAGAATATCTTCTACTATTTTACTTTTGTTATTAGTGTAAATGTTATTGTTTTAGCCACTTCCTCTAATTTCCCCAACCCAATTTTTATACAGGCATTCCGTTTCTTTATGTATTAGCTAATAAAATTTTTTAAACGTAATAAATTCTATATTTTCGTTTCTTTTATGATCACTATAGGTTCGCTTTTTTTATTTACAGACTGTTTATTTGATTAATATTTAATAATTAATTGACATTGTAAACATATTGTGTTAAAATAAAGAAAAAAGGAGTGATTTGTGATGGCAACTATATCCACTCAGGTACGCATCGATGAAACAACTAAAAAGCAGGCTGTAGAACTTTTAGAGGGTTTGGGTTTGAATTTATCAGATGCTATTAACATGTTTCTGAAACAAGTTGTTTTACAAAATGGTATTCCATTTGATGTTAAATATCCAAAGTTTAAGCCAGAAGTGATAGAAGCAATGGAAGAGGCAAAGCGAATCAGTCATGATCCAAATGTGAAAGGATATACAGATGTGAAACAAATGTTTAAGGAGATACTGGAAGATGAAACTGAATGTTAAATATTCCAATAAATTCAAACGAAGTTTAAGGCTTGCAGTAAAACGAGGTTTTGATATATCTTTACTAGAGGATATTGTAGAGAAAATAAAGACAAGAATACCACTAGATACAAAGTATAAAGATCATGAATTAAAAGGAAGATGGAACGGATTTAGAGAATGTCATATACAACCAGACTGGCTATTAATTTATTTGATTGAAGAAGATATATTGACATTGACACTTATTGACACAGGAACACACTCAGATTTATTTCAAGAATAAACTAAATTTTAATCATTATATTTCTATAAAAGGCGTGATTTTATTTTTGTTTTTTAATGCTGTTTTTTAATCACTGCCCCCAATTATGGAGGTAGTGACAATATGCTAACAAAAATTTAGCAAAAAGATAAATAATATAGCTCCTATCTGACCAATGCTTTAATCGTATTTTTACCGATCTGTTTTCCCGACCAGTTGGTAGACCAACCTTTATACTTAAAGTATGCCAACACAGCCGCAGCCGTTTTAGCTCCATAGCAGCCATCTATCGTTAAAACGGAAACAGAAATATGTTTTGCAGCAATCTGTCGATTTAATTGCATCTGTAACCAAACGACACTATACTTGTCCGATGCTTGCGTGACTTTAACAGGAGCTGGAAGCTGCTTGTCTATGTATTGGATGTTAGGGTGCTTGTACCAGTGTGTCCAGTTGCGATCTTTTAGTTTAGTAATACAAGTGCCGTAGTTAAACCCTCTCGCTTCTACTACATAGCCATTGCCAATATAAATCCCGACATGGCCCTGATATCGAACACAGATCCCCGCCTGTTCTGGAATGGTTTTGATTACACCTTTTACTTTTGCACTCTGAAAGGCAGAGTCTGCGGTGACATCATAATTCCTTCCCGTTTGCTCTCGGATAAACCACTCGATTAGTCCATGGCAGTCCGTTGTCTTGATGCCGATGCAGGACTGCACCCTTGGAAGTCTTGCAGTAGTAAACCAGTTAGAAGGATTGCGCTTGACTAAATCGTTATATATTCCTTTTGTAAATACTTTCCCGTTTGTTCCCATGATATAGGGCACACCTAACTTATTGACTGCAAATTGTACTAATAAACCATTACTATTTTTAATTGCCATTTCGTTCTCCTTCCCATAAAAAAAGAGAGTGCCAAAAGCACCCTCTTTGTCATTATATTTGATTATTCTTTTACTTCTGGAAGTCCTGCAATACTTGTTAAAATAGACAAAGTTCCTGCTAGTCCCGATGCAGATGCTACCATAATCCAGTTGACTTCTCCGATTGCTGCCGCTGTGCCGATTGTGGCAATCGCTGTCTGACAGCATGTTTTCAACGATCGAATCCCTGCTGCTTTTAGCCATACTATTGTTTTTTTCTTCATTCTCTTTCCCCTTTCTTATTTCAAACCGATTGCAGCTAATAAAAATACAACAATCCCTCCAATGAGTGCTGATAGGATATAGCCCATCACTTTTCGCCACATCTCCCCATCACGACCTTCTAATTCTTCTAGCCGTTTTCCTTGTTTCTCTTGCTCTTTTAACATACTTTCCATACTAGACGCTAACTTTTCCACCGATGTAGTCAATTCCCCAATTTGTAGTACATTTTCTTCGAGCTTTTCAATTCGACGATTCTGTCGTTTATCTTCATCTGCTAATCTTTTATTTTCTGCTTCCATCCTCCGACAAAACTCTTCATGTTCTGCTCTTGTAATAGGTGTATCCATAACATTTCCCCCTTTCCTAGATATAAAAAAAGAGAGTATCCTATTTCGACACTCTCTTACTTGCATTTTTAACAAAATTATGATATAGTGAAAGTAACAAAGGATATCGCCCACAAAGTGGTTAGCCTTCCAGTGTAGCTATAAGCCTGCCTGTACTCGGCTAAGTGACAAGGCAGGCTTATTTATTTTCGCTTGTTATTCCTATCTATATAGGCAAGCAGTGCAATCAGGAACGTACCACCTAAAAATAACAGGCTTAATACTTCGTATGTATCCATTCACACCACCTCCCTTCTTTGGTAAGTTAGGGAGGCTTCCACCTTGTAACACGATATCCTTCTTTCACTATAACACAATATTCCAAATTTCGCAATCTGAAATCAGTTCTTGTTTTGCTTTAGAGTTCTTTCCTCTTCCAACTCTTTCACAGTACATTCTACCATTTTACCATTCTGAATCTTATAACTATGCACAAAATCACCAGTTAATAGTTGATAATAACCAACGTGTACAAACTCATCGCCTGAGCCAGCTTTGACGAAAACATCTCCTTCCTGTGGCTGCTCAAAGCAGTTAGAAAACACTTTCACTACTCTACCATTCTCGTTTGCTCTCGCATAAACAGAATAAATAGTAGGTTCAGGAGTATATAAGATGGGTTCTTCCTCATTTAAACTTTCTTCTTCTAAGATTTCTTCTTCCATTCAACTTTTCCTTTCTTTAATAAATCTCGGAATCTGCTACATAATAATAATAAATCGGACAATCAAGGGAAAGCTGTCTTGATGTTTTTGCATACGTGAAT